>JAWQCY010000003.1:0-233056 GCA_036321795.1 Coriobacteriaceae bacterium CM84B_73
AACGCCAAGCCCGGCGCCAAGCCCGGCAACGGCTCGACGCCGCAGACCGGCGACGCCACCGACAGCGGCGCCGGCATGGCGCTCGCCGGCGCGGTCACCCTCGCGCTCGGCGGCACGCTCTACTACAGGCGCCGCCAGCAGAACTAGGCCGCGACGCCTGGCGTGACGCGCAGGTAGGCACGCCTCGGGGCGGGAGCCCGGGTTCGCCCGGCTCCCGCCCCGTCTCGGTGGCGAGTCAGTTTCCGACGAGCCTATAAAGCCATGAAAACGCCCCCATCCCTTACGCGAGGGATGGGGGGCGAATTGTGCTCTTGCTAAAAAGGTAGCCTCAGTACTCGCTGGAGGTACTTCTCGGTAATTAGAGGAGCGTGATCGTAAAGGCGTGGGTCGCGATTGCGCCAGGTGCGAGCGATGCCATCCCGCGCTTGTGCTCGAGGACGTCGTCCTCGTCGGCGGCGGTGGCACAACCGGTCCAGGGCTCCACTGCTACGAAGGGCGCGTCGTTTGCTGCGGACCAGACGCCGAGGTAGTCGAAGCCCGGGAAGTCCAGCCGCACCCCATGCCCCGAGATGGGGTCGAGAAGTGTCGCGGTGTTGTTGGGAACGCCTTCGAGGACGATGGTATCGTGCTCGTTGAAGATGGCGTGGTCCATTCGGATTCTGTCGGAGTCGTTGACAATGCTCCAGCGCTTTTGGAAGTCCAGGGTGCCCGCAGACAGGTCGAGGCTTGGCGCCGAGTAGGTCCAGGGCCTTGCCAGGCGAAGCTCCCACGTACCGAACGGGGTGTCAGAGCCTGGGCAGGGCACGTTGAACGCGGGGTGACCGCCGACGCAGTAGGGAAGCGGCGTGTCGCCTATATTCTCGATTTCGAAGTGCTGCTCAAGGCTCGTCTCGCCCACGACGGAATAGGTCATGCGCAGCGTAAAGTCGTAGGGGAAGGCCTTACGAGTGGCGTCGGTCGATGCGAACTCGAAGGTGACATGGGTGTCGTCGGCATCGACCACCCTGTGCTCGTTTCTGCGGGCCAGGCCGTGGCGCCCCATATTCGCCTCGCCGTTCGCGCAGGTGGCATGCCCATCCCTCAGGTTGCCGACGATGGGGAAAAGGACGGGCGCCTGACCCGACCACCAACGCTCGTCGCCCTGCCAAAGATATTGGTTGCCATCGAGGCAAAGTCCCGTGAGACAGCCACCCATCGTGTCGAGCGTCGCCGTAAGGCGCGTGTTGCCAATCTGGCGGAGCATGTAGACCCCCTTTGTCCGCGGTACTTCTCATTCGAATATATCCCTTGCGAGAAGTGCCGTCTGCTTGGTTGGGCATGTTGATTTCGACTGAAATGCGGCATGGCGGACCGATTACCGCGCGTTGAATACCGCTTGGCGGAAGAATGTGGGCTTGATGGATATGCCGTGAAGATGCAAGGGCAAAGGATTTCCAGCACTAGCTGCGCGTCACCTGCGGAGACGTCGCGGAAAAGGTAATCGCCACATAAACCAGCGGGCTGCCATGCCTGCGACTGGCTGTGAGGAGGCCACTATGGTCACCGACGATTTTGCGCGCCTTGGGCTTGCCTACGACGCGTCCCGCGTGCACCAGAACCTGAGCGTTGCGGTACTTGTTGAGGAGGCCGTCAAGCGCGGCGAGGGCGTCTTGTCCGAGACGGGCTCTTTGTGCGTGACTACTGGCAAGTACACCGGCCGCTCGCCCAAGGACCGCTTCATTGTCGACACGGACGACGTCCACTCTCGCATTGCCTGGGGTGACGTCAACGTCCCTATCTCGCGCGAGAACTACGAGAGGATTCGTGACGGCATCATCGGCTACCTCAACGAACGCGATTTGTTTGTCATGCAGATGGTTGCCGGCGCCGAGCGTCCCCACTCGCGCAACTTCGAGGTCGTCTGCGAGCTTGCCAGCCAGGCACTCTTCGTCCGTCAGCTGCTCATCCGGCCGACCGCCGCGGAGGCCTCACGTTACTCGCCGAACTTCATGGTTCTGGCGGCGCCTGGCTACAAGTGTGACCCTGCCACCTGCGGCACCAACTCCGAGGCGGCGGTCGTCATCAACTTCGAGGAGCGAGTCATCCTCGTGTGTGGCACCTCGTACTCGGGCGAGATCAAGAAGTCGGTCTTCTCGGTCATGAACTACCTGCTCCCCGTCGAGGACGACGTTTTGCCGATGCACTGCTCGTGCAACATGAACCCGCATTCCCGTGGTACGACGGTCCTGTTTGGTCTTTCCGGCACGGGCAAGACGACCCTGTCCGCCGCCAAGGGCCGCAAGCTCATCGGCGACGACGAGCACGGTTGGTCGGCCGACCACGTCTTCAACATCGAGGGCGGCTGCTACGCCAAGACCATCAACATCACGCCGGAGAACGAGCCGCAGATCTTCTCGGCAATTCGCTTTGGCAGCGTGAGCGAGAACGTGGTCGTCGACCCCGCGACCCGCAAGCCCGACTACGAGGACGTCTCGCTCACCGAGAACGGCCGCGTGGCGTACCCGGTCGAGTTCATCCCCGACGCGGTCCTCGATGGCGTCGCGACCCGCGTGCCCGACGTCGTCATCTTCCTGACTGCCGACGCGTTTGGCGTGCTGCCCCCGATCTCCAAGCTCACGACCAACGCCGCGATGTACCACTTCCTCACCGGCTTCACGTCGAAGGTTGCGGGTACTGAGCGTGGTATCACCGAGCCGCAGCCCACGTTCTCGGCCCTGTTTGGCGAGCCGTTCATGCCGCTTGACCCCAACGTCTATGCGCGTATGCTCGGCGAGCGCATCGAGCGTGGTGGCACCCGCGTCTACCTGGTTAACACTGGTTGGACGGGCGGTCCCTACGGTGTCGGCCACCGCATGAAGCTCTCCCTCACGCGCAAGATGGTCAATGCCGCGATGTCCGGCATGATCGAGGCGGGCGGGTTCACCCACGACGAGCGCTTTGGCGTCGAGGTTCCCAACCTGTGCCTGGGCGTCTCCCGCAAGATCCTCAACCCCCGCAACACCTGGAAGGACCAGGCGGCCTACGACGAGCAGGCCGAGAAGCTCGCGGCGATGTTCGAGGAGAACGCCCGCACGCGTCACCCCGACATGGCCGACGAGGTCCGCGAGGCCGGTCCGCACCCCCTCGCCCGCTAGGCGTGCTTGGTCTGTAGGCCCGCGGTCCACGGATTCTTACGATTATTGGAATCGGGGCGCATCTGGCGAGAAGTGCCTGCCAAAAGAAGAGGCCCTCCCAACCGAAGCAAAGCTCGGTTGGGAGGGCATTTCTTACTACTGGCGAATGCCTTGCGTGCAAGGCGTGGGGGAGTGGCTTTCGCCCTACTCGGCCATCTGGGCCTGGACGGCGGTAATGGCGACGACGCCCACGATGTCGTCGGCAGAGCAGCCACGCGACAGGTCGTTGACGGGCTTGGCAATGCCCTGCAGGATCGGGCCGTAGGCCTGGGCGCCGCCGAAGCGCTGGACCAGCTTGTAGCCGATGTTTCCGGACTCGAGGTCGGGGAAGACCAGGACGTTGGCCTTACCCGCGACCTTGGACTGCGGGGCCTTGAGGTCGGCGACGCTCTGGACCAGGGCGGCGTCAAGCTGCAGGTCGCCGTCGAGGGCGAGCTCGGGGTTCTTCTCGTTGGCAAGCTCGGTGGCCTGCTGGACCTTGGTGGGAACGTCGCCCTTGGCGGAGCCCATGGTCGAGAAGGACAGCATGGCGACCTTGGGCTCGCGGCCAGGCATGAAGGCCTTCCAGCTCTCGGCGGAGGCCAGGGCGATCTCGGAGAGCTCCTCGGCGTTCGGGTTGATGTTCAGGCCACAGTCGGCGAACAATAGGGTGCCGTCGTCGCCGTACTCGGGGGTGTTGGTGCACATGATGAAGAAGGCCGAGACGAGCTTGGTGCCGGGGGCCGTCTTCAGGATCTGCAGGGCGGGACGCAGGGTGTTGGCGGTGGAGTGGCAGGCGCCGGAGACCAGGCCGTCGGCATCGCCCATCTTGACCATCATGGTGCCAAAGTAGGTGGCGTCGTTCATCTGCTCCATGGCCTCGGGCAGGGTGACGCCCTTCTTGGCGCGCAGCTCGGCGAACTTGGCGGCATACTCGTCGTGCTTCTCGGCAGTCTTCGGGTCGATGACGGTGGCGCCCTCGACGTCGATCTTGGCGGGGTCGCCGAGGATCACGAGGTTGGCAAGGCCCTCGGCCACGATCTTCTTGGCGGCCTCGATGGTGCGCGGGTCCTCACCCTCGGGGAGGACGATCGTCCTCTTGTCCGCCTTGGCGGCGTCCTTCATACGCTGCAGAAAGTCACTCATTTTGCTCCATCTCCCAAACAACGGTTGCTAGCTGGGCTTTTGCGCCCTCCCATAAACGCGAAACGCAGATGGTGTGCATATCGCGTGCTCCGCGCATCCCTCGCACGCGGCAAACCTATTATAGGTGGGCATGATAAACTCATCCGCGAGACCGAGCAGGGGGACAAAAGTCCCGAGCTCGCTTTTAAGCCATGCGGACATGTGCCGCGAGCTGGAGGTATGCGAAAGATGACCATGGAGAACGGACTGCCCGTCAACTTCAACGCCGACGCCTACGACGCCATCGTCGTCGGCGCGGGATACGCTGGTGCCACCTGTGCCCGTCGCCTCGCCGAGGCCTGCGGCTTCAAGGTCGCCGTCATCGAGCGTCGCCCCCACATCGCCGGCAACGCCTACGACTACGAGGACGCCGCCGGCATCCTCGTCCACAAGTATGGCCCGCACATCTACCACACCTTCGACGATCGCGTGCACCAGTTCCTCTCGCGCTTCACCGAGTGGACCAACTACCAGCACAAGGTCCTGGCAAACATTCACGGTACCCTGATGCCCGTCCCGTTCAACCACGCCTCCCTCAAGCTTGCCTTTGGGGACGAGAAGGGCGAGCGCCTCTACCAGAAGCTCGTCTCGACGTTCGGCGAGAACAAGAAGGTCCCCATCATGGACCTTCGCGAGAAGAACGACCCCGAGCTCTCTGAGGTCGCCGACTATGTGTACGAGAACGTCTTCCTGCACTACACCATGAAGCAGTGGGGCAAGACTCCCGACCAGATCGATAAGTCCATCACCGGCCGTGTCCCCGTCTTCGTGGGCGATGACGACCGCTACTTCCCGCAGGCCCCGCACCAGGGCATGCCTGTCGAGGGTTACACCAAGCTGTTCGAGCGCATGCTCGACCACGACCTGATCGACGTCTTCCTGGGTGTCGACGTTCGTGACATCATGGGTGTCACCGAGACCGACGTGCTGGTTCGCGACCGTCCCTACGGTGGTGAGGTCATCTATACCGGCCCGCTTGACGAGCTGTTCGACCTCGACATGGGCGCGCTTCCGTATCGCACGCTCGACATGGTGTTCGAGACCCTCGACGAGGACCAGTTCCAGCCCGTCGGCACGGTCAACTACACCACCAGCGAGGACTACACGCGCATCACCGAGTTCAAGAACATGACCGGTCAGGTGGTTCCCGGCAAGACGACCATCATGAAGGAGTACTCCAAGGCCTACGAGCCCGGCAGCGGCCAGACGCCTTACTACGCCATTCTCGAGGACGAGAACCAGGCCCTGTACCAGCGTTACCGCAGCCGCGTCGATGGTCTTCTCAACTTCCACCCCGCGGGTCGCCTGGCCGAGTACCGCTACTACGACATGGATGCCGTCGTTGCCTCCGCCCTGGAGCTGAGCGACGAGATCATCTCGCAGCACTAGGCGCCGTCTCCCATATGGAGAATACCAAGCCCATGTCGAAGACGATCACGTTCGGCATCCCGTGCTACAACTCTGCCGAGTACATGGACCACTGCATCACTTCGATTCTCGAGGGGTCGTCGTATGCGGAGGACGTCCAGGTCGTCGTAGTCGACGATGGCTCGACCAAGGACAACACGTACGAGAAGGCGCTCGAGTGGCAGGCTCGCCACCCGGGCATCGTCAAAGCCGTCCACCAGGAGAACGGTGGCCATGGTATGGCGGTTCTCGCGGCGCTCGATGCGGCAGACGGTAGCTACTTCAAGATCGTCGACTCTGACGACTGGGTCGACGCCGATGCCCTGACGGCACTTCTCGCCCAGCTCCGGCGCTTCAAGAGCCTGGACATGGACGTTGACCTCGTCATCACGAACTACGTCTACGAGCATGTGGAGGACGGGAAGCAGAACACCGTCGACTTCCGCTACGCGCTGCCCCGCAACAAGGTCATCACGTGGAAGAAGATCGGCCACTTCAACATGGCACAGAACCTGCTCATGCATGCCCTGTGCTATCGCACCGAGGTGCTTCGCGACGGCGGGGTTCCCATGCCCGCACACACCTTCTACGTCGACAACATCTACGCCTACGTGCCGCTTCCGCGCTGCAAGACGCTCTTCTACCTGGACGTCGACCTGTATCGTTACTTTATCGGGCGAGAAGACCAGTCGATTAACGAGAGCGTAGCCATCAGTCGCATCGACCAGCAGCTCAGGGTCACGCGCGTCATGATGCACGCGTACCACCTGTATGACGACATCGAGTGCGCCAAGCTGCGCAGCTACATGTGCAACCACTTCACTCTGATGATGGCGGTGTGCTCGGTCTACTCGCGCATGAGCGACAAACCCGACGCCATGGACAACCTCAAGGACCTCTGGTCAGAACTCAAGGCCTATGACGACAGGATGTTCCGCCGTGCGCGCAGGGGAGTCGTGGGTACCTTTACCAACCTGCCCACGAAGGCGGGCAAGAAGGCAACGATCTTCATCTATCGTGTGGCACAGCGCCTGGTCAAGTTCAACTAGTTGCCCGCCAGCAGGTAGTCGAGCCCGTCGTGTCCCGTCAGTGCGGCCACCTCGCGGGCGACGCGTGCCACGGGAAGCCCCACGACGTTGAAGTAGTCGCCGTCGATACCGTCGACCAAGAGGCGTCCCAACCCCTGGATTCCGTAGGAGCCTGCCTTGTCGGCAGGCTCTTTGCTTGCGACGTAGGCGTCGATCTCGGCATCGGACAGGTTATGGAAGGTCACCTTTGTGGTCTCGACAAACGACCGTTTTGCGGCGGCGGACCCGTCGCCTGCGGCCACAAGCAGGCAGACTCCGGTCGAGACGTGGTGGGAGCGACCGGAGAGACGTCGCAGCATGGCCCTTGCGTCGGAGTCGCTCGCGGGCTTGCCGAGCTTCTCGCCATCTATCCAGACGATGGTGTCGGCGCCCAGGACGATGGTGCCGGCATCGGCCTGGGCGACGGCGAGCGAGGCAGTTGCCTTGAGGGTGGCAAGCCGCTCCACCAGGCTCTCGGGTGGCTCTCCGGGAAGGGGCGTCTCATCGACGTCGGCGGGAAGGATGGCGAGCGAGAAGCCCGCCTCCTCGAGGAGCTGGCGCCTGCGAGGCGAGCCTGACGCGAGAATCATGGTGGTGCCTTTCTGCGTTAACGCCAGAAGCGGGCGTGTCCTTTGGCTACGCGCGAACGCGAGCGAGATGGGTCACGGTCTCGACGTGGAAGGTTTGGGGGAACAGGTCGACGGGCGTGATGGAGCGAACCTCGAAGGTGCCGTCCGCAGCGAAGCGCTGCAGATCGCGTGCAAGGGTCGCGGGGTCGCAGCTCACATAGGCGATGGAGCGTGCGGGCTGGGCGCACAGCAGGTCGACAACCTCGGGGGCGAGGCCCGCACGGGGAGGGTCGACCACGATGATGTCGGCCTCGTCGTCGGGGAACTCGCGACCTGCGTCGCCGCCCACGGCGTCGACGTTCTCCAGGTTTGCCGTCTCCAGGTTGCGCCTGAGGTCGCGCACCGCGGGGGCATAGCTCTCGACTGCCGAGACGTAGGCGCAGCGGCGGGCGAGGGGCAGCGTGAAGGTGCCCGCGCCCGAGTACAGGTCCATGGCGATGTCATCGTCCTGCGGGTCGAGGGCTGCCATAACGAGCTCGACGAGCTTCTCGGCACCTGCCGTGTTGACCTGGAAGAACGACGGTGCGGAGAGGCGCATGGTCCCACCCGCGATGCGCTCTGACCAACTGCCCGCACCGGAAAGGCGCTCGACGCCAGCGATGCGACGGGCCTTGGCCGGCCCCTTGGACATGACGCGCACGACCGAGGAGACCTTGGCGGCGTCGTTCAGCACGCGAGACACCTGCGCGCGCGGGAAGGGGCCAGGCGTGTCCCACAGCGCGACCTCGACGTCACCGGTTCGGCTCGAGGCGCGAATGCCCACGCGCTCGAAGTCCAGGCCGTGAGACCCGGAGACGAACCCCAGGGCACCCGAGATAGAGCGTGGGAGCTTCGCGAAGCGCTTCTCCAGAAGCAGGCAGGACTTGACCTTGAAGATGCCGGCGCCGCCTGCGGCATGCATGCCAAAGGACGCGGCGCTTCCGTTGCGCTCGAAGGCGAGTTCGACCTTGTTGCGGTAGCCAAGCGGGCCGCTCGGCGCCTCGCACTCCGTGACGAGCGACTCCGCGACCTCTGCGGGGAAGTGGCCGATCCGGGTGAGGGAATCGACCACGTTGGCGCGCTTGGCTGCCAGCTGTCCCTTGCGGGAGAGTAACATCCAGGGGCAGCCGCCGCAGGCGCCCGCATAGGGGCAGGACGCCGCAACGCGGTCGGGGCCAGCCTCGAGCACCTCTGCGACGTGGGCTCGCGAGAAGCTCGCGCCGTCAGAGGTGACCTGGGCAAGAATGCGGTCGCCAGGCGTTGCCCCGGTTACGAAGACGGCCTTTCCGTCCTGTGTGTGGGCAACGGCGTCGGCGCCGTAGGCCATCCTCTCGACAGTGAGCTCGAGCGTGCGTTTGCCTGCGTCAGTCGTCATGCCTTGCCGTTACCTCCCGAGGGCGTCACGCCCCTTAATTAGCGTTTTGATTCCAAGTCCGATGAGCGCGAAGCCGGTGGCGATCCTGCCGGGCTTGCGCACACTGATTGTAGTCGAGGCGGGTCGGTTGGCGGCGTCGGAAGGCTTGGCCGTGCCGGCGGACTGTCGGTGCCCGACGGCACCGTCGGCATTCGCGTCCTTCGCTCCAGGTTCGATGATGGTCGCGATGACAACCTGGGCGTCCTTCTCGGCAGGTGACGCGGGCTTGGCGTCGTCCGGGGCTGCGGACTCCCCTCCGGCAAGCGTGGGGTGCGTCTCGGCCGAGGTCGACATGTTGAGAAGACCGCTGAGGGCAGAGTGGGACAGCTCGGGCAGCACGGAGGAGAGCGGGTACAGGGCGGCCCTGTGGCCGGCTCGCGCGTCGGCGGAGCGACGGTATGCGAGCGAGATCAGGATGTCCTGGCAGTCCACCCTGGGTTCGTCGTCGGCGGTCTGCACCTTGTGCCAGGCGCCGTCCTCGGCAAGCAGGCGTGCCTTGACGTTATCGGCAAGCTGCAGGTTCATGGCCTGGATGACCATCTTGCGACAGGTGGGGTCGAGCACGGGGTATGCGATCTCGACGCGTCGCTCGGTGTTTCTCGTCATCATGTCGGCGCTCGAAAGGTAGATGGTGTCGACATCGGCGCCAAACGCATAGACGCGCGAGTGCTCCAGCAGACGGCCGACGACCTGGTGGATCTCGATCCCGTCGGTCTTTCCCGGAACGCCGGGGCGCATGCAGCAGATGCCACGGATCATCATGACGACGCGCACGCCTGCCTGCGAGGCCGCTGCGAGCTTGTCGATGACGTCGCGGTCGGTGAGCGAGTTCATCTTGAGGAAGACCTGCGCGGGCTCGCCTGCCTGCGCGCGTGCGATCTCGCGGTCGATGCCGCGTATGACGAGCGGCTTGAGGCCCGCGGGCGCCACGCCAAGGTAGTCGTAGCTGCCCTTGAGGTTTCCGATCGAGAGGTTGCGGAAGAAGGCGTTGCCATCGTTGCCGATGCCCTCGTGAGCGGTCATGAGCATGAAGTCGCTGTAGAGACGTGCGGTCTTCTCGTTGAAGTTGCCCGTGCCCAGGCACGTGATGCGTGAGATCTGTCCCTGGTCGTGATAGGTAATCTGGCAGATCTTCGAGTGGCACTTGAAGCCCTCGGAGCCGTAGATGACGGTGCAGCCTGCCTCCTCGAGGCGCTCCGCCCACTCGATGTTGTTCTGCTCGTCAAAACGGGCGCGCAGCTCCATGAGCACGGTGACGTCCTTGCCGTTCTCGGCGGCGGCAACCAGGCTCTCGCACAGGCGGGACTGGCGCGCCACTCGATACAGCGTTATGCGGATCGAGATGCAGTTGTCGTCGGTCGAGGCCTCGCGGACGAGGTCCAGAAGCGGCGACATCGACTCATAGGGATAGAACAGCAGGATGTCGTGGTCCTCGACCTGGCGACGCATCGGGATGCCAGGCTCGACCTGAGGGGACGGCTGTGGCTCGAATGGCTCGAAGACGAGCTTCGACTTGACGGGCTTGGGCAGCATGCCCTCCAACGCGAAGACATAGGACAGGTCCAGCGGGATGTCGGTGGCGCAGACGGCCCTGCGTGACAGTCCGAGCTCCTGGCGGATGAACTTGGTGAGCGACGGGTCGAGCACACCCGACATCTCCAGCCTGATGGGCTCGAGGCGCTGGCGGCGCTTGAGCACCTTCTTCATGTGCTGGCGGTAGTCCTCTTCCTCCTCGACGCCTTCGCCGTCGGGATCGATGTCGGCGTTGCGCGTCACTCGGATGACGGCGGCATCGGTTGGGGTGTACTGCCCAAAGCAGCCGTCGAGCCTCGAGGCGATGATGTCCTCCACCAGCGCGTAGCGCGTCTGCTCGGCGGTGGAGGAGAGCCTGACCACGCGATCGAGCGAAGGTGGGACCTCGACCATGCCCAGAAGGCCGGTCTCGTCAGCGCCCTCAAGCGAGCACACCACGTAGAGCATGCCGTTCCTCAGGTTGGGGAAGGGGTGGCGCGGGTCGACGATCATTGGCGAGATGATGGGGGAGAGCGACTGCCTGTAGTACTTGGCGCAGGCGGACCTGTCGGCATCGGTCGCGTTTGCCTCGGTCACACGGATGAGCCCGCATCCGGCAAGCTTGTCCTCGATGTCGTGGAAGGCCTTGCGGTGCCTGTCGAGAAGTGCCGGCAGGGTCGCATAGATGCCATCGAGCTGCTCGGTGGGGGTCTCGTTTGACTTGTTGTCACGGGGTTGGCGCTTGAGGTCCGCAAGCTCAGACAGTCCGCCCACGCGGATCATGAACCACTCGTCCAGGTTGCTCGAGAAGATAGAGACGAACTTCATGCGCTCGAACAGGGGCACGTTTTCGTCGAGCGCCTCGTCAAGAACTCTCTCGTCAAAACGAAGCCAGCTTATCTCGCGATTCTGCGTATATTCGTAGTCACGAGTGCGTCGAGTGCCGTCGGGATTCTTGTCGGAGTACTTTGCCTCTCTTCTTGCGACGCCCTGAAGGTCGTGCTCGCGTGCGGATCCCTCAAGTTCCCCGGAGTCGTCGTGACGCTCGTCCTTCTCGTTTTGCTTCTTCGACATGCGTATTCCGTTCCCCGTGTCTGGTACTAGTTGAAAAGATAGTACCGCGTATATAAGGACCTGAATAACGTTGCAAGCAATATATGCATAAGACTTTACAAAAGGTGATTGTTATCCAATAAACATTAGAAGTGGTTCAAAAAACATGAAGGGCGGTATGTCTATAGCATTTCTGTACCAATAACGAGTGACTTCTTTGAAATTACAAGTATTAATTCGGTAAATGACCAGGTAAATCCACCGAATTCATACTTGCAATTCACGATTGATACGTATTTCTAAGTGTTTCGTAACCGTTAACGGAACTAAATGGACCGTTCACCCGTGGGCCAAAATTTATTGGATATCTCGGATATATTGAACGCGTCAGAACGAGTGCCGCCGAAAAAGTTCCAGAGGCGCTCTCGTGTTACACCAGCGCGCATGCCCGAAGGCATGCAAAGATCGACTCGCGTTAAATGGCGCGGGAGAATTAGAAGGAGGAACCATGGCTAACGGACTTTACGTCCACAGCGAGATTGGCGCCCTGAAGAAGGTCTGCCTGCACCGCCCCGGTGAGGAGCTCCTCAACCTCACGCCGGACGATCTCGAGCGCCTTCTGTTCGACGACATCCCCTTCCTCGAGGTTGCTCAGGCCGAGCACGACAAGTTCGCCGAGCTTCTCCGTGAGAACGGCACCGAGGTTGTTTACCTTGAGGACCTCGCTGCTCAGGCCCTCGACGCCGCTGGTTCCCGCGAGGAGTTCACCAACCAGTGGCTCGACGAGTCCGGTCTCCACGGTGCCGCCGCTCGTGCGGCCGTCAAGGAGTTCATGGATTCCATCACCGACACCCGCGCTTTCATCGACAAGTGCATCGCCGGTATCCGCAAGACCGAGCTGGAGATCCCGCACGCCTCTTCGAGCGTCCTCTCCGAGCTCGTCGGCGCTGACCAGGACGGCGAGACCGACCTGCTCATCGACCCGATGACCAACACCTACTTCACCCGCGACCCGTTCGCGATCGTTGGCCGTGGCGTCAACCTGAACCGCATGTACTCCGTCACTCGTAACCGCGAGACCCTCTTCGGCAAGTACATCTTCCGCGATCACCCCGATTACAACGACGCTCCGCTGTGGTACCGCCGCGACAGCGCCTTCCACACCGAGGGTGGCGACGTCCTCAACCTCAACGCCCACAGCCTCGCCATCGGCATCTCGCAGCGCACCCAGGCTGCCGCCATCGACGCTCTCGCCCAGAACATGTTCTGGGAGAAGGGTGACGAGTGCGAGATCGACACGATCTACGCCTTCAACATCCCGTCGTCCCGTGCCTTCATGCACCTCGACACCGTCTTCACCCAGATTGATGTTGACAAGTTCACCATCCACCCGGGCATCATGGGCACCCTGCAGGTCTTCAAGCTGACCAAGGGCGCTGAGCAGGGCCAGATTAACATCGAGGAGATGAACGATACCCTCGAGCACGTTCTCGCCAAGGCTCTCGACCTTGACGCCGTCAAGCTGATCCCCTGCGGCGGTGGCGACCCCGTGGCCGCTGCCCGCGAGCAGTGGAACGACGGCTCCAACACCCTCGCTGTTGCCCCCGGCAAGATCTGCGTCTACCAGCGCAACGACGTCACCAACGACGTGCTCTACAAGGAGGGCCTGGATCTCCTGGTCGTTCCCTCCGCTGAGCTCTCTCGTGGCCGTGGCGGCCCCCGCTGCATGAGCATGCCCTTCGTCCGCGAGGACATCTAATCCTGCGTTAGGTTTTCCGCGTCTGGTCCGAGGGCGTAAAATCGCCCTCGGACCTGTTCTCTTTTGCAATCACCGGTCGTGGCCGGGTAAGCTAGTGCGTGCCCACAAGCACGCATAGACAGAAAGGAACTGCAACATGGGTGTTAACCTCAGCGGCCGTAGCTTCATCAGGCTTCTCGACTTCTCCACCGAGGAGATCGAGTACATGCTCAAGCTCTCCAAGAACCTCAAGGACCTGAAGCGTGCCGGCGTTCCCCACCGTTACCTCGAGGGCAAGAACATCGTCCTTCTCTTCCAGAAGACCTCCACGCGCACCCGCTGCGCCTTCGAGGTCGGCGGCATGGACCTGGGCATGGGCGTCACCTACCTGGATCCCGGCTCGTCGCAGATGGGCAAGAAGGAGTCCATCGAGGACACCGCCCGTGTTCTCGGCCGCATGTATGACGGCATCGAGTTCCGTGGCTTCGACCAGGAGGACGTTGAGGAGCTCGCCGCCAAGGCTGGCGTTCCCGTCTGGAACGGCCTCACCGACCTCTGGCACCCGACCCAGATGCTCGCTGACATCCTGACTGTCCAGGAGAACTTCAACTACGACATCAAGGGCCGCACCCTGGTCTTCATGGGCGACTGCAAGAACAACGTTGCCCGTTCCCTGATGGTCGTCTGCGCCAAGCTCGGCATGAACTTCGTCGCCTGTGGCCCCGAGAACTGCATGCCCGCCCAGGACGTCATCGACGCCTGCACCCCGATCGCCGAGGCCAACGGCTGCACCATCAAGCTGACCTCCGACGTCAAGGACGGCTGCACTGGCGCCGACGTCATCTACACCGACGTCTGGGTCTCCATGGGCGAGCCCGACGAGGTCTGGGCTGAGCGCATCGAGTCTCTCACCCCGTACCGCGTTACCACCGAGGTCATGGCCATGGCTAAGCCCGAGGCGATCTTCCTGCACTGCCTGCCCTCCTTCCACGACACCAACACCGTCATCGGTGCCGAGAAGGCCAAGCAGTTCGGCATCACCGAGATGGAGGTCGAGGACGCCGTCTTCGAGTCCCCGCAGTCCAAGGTCTTCGACGAGGCCGAGAACCGCATGCACACCATCAAGGCTGTCATGTACGCTACCCTGAAGTAAATTCAGCTTAATATAGCGCCTTTCGAAGGGTCGCCCCGATGCGTTCGGGGTGACCCTTCTTTTATGAGTGGCAAGTGAGGTCGCGTCTCATATACCATCTGGCTTAATGAACGGCCTGGCGTATGAGCGCGTCAATTTTGATAGGAGTGCATGCTCATGGACATCAGCGTCATCGGGGTCGAGGAATGGCTTAACACGTGGGAGAGGGATGCGAAGTGGGACATCGCCCAGTCAACCGTGGCTTCACTGTCCGTTGACGAGCTTCTGTCCCTTGACGGTCGTGGGGGAGAGACGCTTCTTTCCAAGCTGAGGGACGAGCGCCTGAACTACGGTTGGATCGAGGGCTCCCCGGAGTTTAAGTCCCAGGTCTCCTCTCTCTACCGCCATGAGATCGACCCCTACAACATCTTGCAGACCAACGGCTGTACCGGCGCCAACCTCAACGCGGTCATGGCTGTCGTGCGTCCAGGGGACCATGTCATTGCCGAGTGGCCGACCTATGCTCCCCTGTATGAGATTCCTCGCTCGCTTGGCGCGGAGGTTGAGTATTGGGAGCTGAAGGAGGAGCTCGGTTGGAGGCCGGATATCTCTGATCTCGAGCGGCTAGTTCGCCCTGACACCCGTTTGATTTGCATCAACAACGCCTCAAACCCCACGGGCACCGTTCTAGACCCCGAGACGGTTCGTGCTATCGCCGAGATTGCGAAGTCGGTCGGAGCCTACGTTCTGAGTGACGAGGTATATATGCCTCTCGAGAGGGGCGTGGAGTTCCTCTCGATGGCTGATGCGTATGATCGTGCCATCGTTACAAATTCGGTCTCCAAGACTTTCTCAGCGCCTGCCACGCGCGCTGGCTGGGTTATTGCTGACCGTGAGGTTTCCGATCGAATCAGGACGATGCGTGACTACACGATGATTAGCGCGGGCGTGGCAAATGACATTGCCGCCACCTACGTACTTGAGAATCGCGAGCGTGTCTTGGAAAGGAACCGAGCAATCGTCGAGAACAACGCACGGATCGCCCAGGCCTGGATTGACTCACAGTCTCGTGTGAGTTGGGTTGCGCCCCAGGGCGTGTCGACCTCATATATTCGCTTTGATATTCCGGAGCCTGATGAAGACTTCTGCTTGCGCCTCCTGAGGGATCGTGGCGTCCTGTTGGTTCCCGGCAGCCGTTTTGAGCTGCCTTGCGGTGCTCGCCTTGGCTACTGCGCGCCTACCGACACTCTCAAGAAGGGCCTGTCGCTTCTCGCCGATGCGCTTGCCGAGTTCGATAAGTAGCGCTCTGCATATTCATTGCCACTTGTTCTTTGCTTCGGCCAACGCCTCTTCCGAAGGCGCTGGCCGATTTGCTTTCTAAGCTAATTTTGGAATGAATACACATCTGGAAAAATTGAATACATCTATTTCCATCATGCGAATTATCACGTATCCACAGGTCACAATTCATTCTTTGCAGAATTCGGTCTAATATTGCGCATGTCTTGTTGATTCACTTTTCTTACCTGCGGCGTAACAAATCAGCAATATGTCTGTATGTTAACGAGAAAACCGCGAACGGTAGCTAATCGAACGTGGATTGACTCTTGCACCGTTTCTCCGAATATTGAATACCGTTCGCCACGAAATGGAAACAGTGTGATGCAAGGAACCGTAAGCTAGTTGCCGAGCTAGTGGTCCGTTGCGGCGGACTGACCCAGTAAAAGACAAATGGCTCGTCGCATTGAAAGGAGCGGTCAAATGTCTGATCAGGCCCAGGGCAAGAAGAAGAGGGGAATGCTTACCTCATTCTCCATCATCTTCATCCTGCTCGCGATCGTGTGTGTCATCACGGTCATCGTTTCTGGTATCACCACCGAGGTTACGGGTGCTTCGCTCTCCGATTTCCTCATGGCCCCCGCAAAGGGCTTCGCGGACGCTATTGACGTCTGCCTGTTCGTCATGGTTCTCGGTGGCTTCCTCGGCATCATGAACAAGACGAACGCGCTGTCTGACGGCATCGCCGTGCTCGTCCAGAAGATGGGCGGCAAGGAGACTCGCCTCATCCCCATCCTCATGGCCCTGTTCGCCTTCTGCGGCAGCACCTACGGCATGTGCGAGGAGACCGTTGGCTTCTACGCCCTGCTGTCCGCCACGATGATGGCCGCTGGCTTCGACACCCTCACCGGCGCCATGATCGTCCTTCTGGGCGCTGGCGTCGGCTGCCTCGGCTCCACGGTCAACCCGTTCGCCACCGGCATCGCCTCCTCGGCTCTGACCGACATGGGCATCGCCGTTGACCAGGGCGTCGTCATCGGCCTCGGTGCCGTCCTGCTCGTCGCTTCCTACCTCGTCGCGGTCTTCTTCGTCCTGCAGTACGCCAAGCGCGTCAAGGCCGATCCCAACCGCACCCTGCTGAGCGCTGCCGAGATCAAGCACTCTCAGGAGGCTTACGGCGAGGCTTCCGCCGCCGTTCACGAGGAGAAGAAGCTCACCGGTCGTCAGAAGGCCTGCCTCGGCATCTTCGCCGCCGCCTTCATCGTCATGGTCATCTCCTTCATCCCCTGGGAGGACCTGGGCGTCAACGCCTTCGTCGCCGGCCAGCAGTTCGAGGATGTCACCACCGAGGTCTCTGCTGACGACATCATTGGCAAGTACGCCGACGATGGCACCCTGACCCTCGACCCCGAGACCGTCACCGGCACCCTCGTCTCCAGCGAGGAGACCGCTCCCGCGTGGTCTGAGTACCTGACCGGCACCCCGCTCGGCCAGTGGTACTTCGCCGAGTCCACCACCTGGTTCCTGCTGCTCGCCATCGTCATCGGCATCGTCGGTGGCCTCTCCGAGCGTGAGATTGTCGACGAGTTCATGCTCGGTGCTGGTGACATGATGTCCGTCGTCATGATCATCGCCCTGTCCCGTGGCGTCTCCGTCGTCATGAGCGCCACCGGCCTCTCCGACTACTTCCTGAACTCCGCGGCCGCCGCTCTTGCCGGCACCTCTGGCCCGGTCTTCGCCATTGGCAGCTTCCTGCTCTACTTCGTCCTGTCCTTCCTCATTCCGTCCACCTCTGGCATGGCTACCGTCTCTATGCCGATCATGGGACCGCTGGCCCTCAAGCTCGGCTTCAACCCGGCTGTCATGGTCATGGTCTTCTCCGCCGCCTCTGGCGTGGTCAACCTGATCACCCCGACCTCTGGCGCCATCATGGGTGGCCTGGCCCTGTCCCGTGTTGAGTACAGCACTTGGGTCAAGTTCGCGCTCAAGGTCGTTGCAGTCATGTCTGTTGTCTGCATGATCATCCTCACCGTCGCCATGCTTGCCCTCTAAGCAAGCGGCGCGCGAGCACAACCCCTTGAGAAGGGCCGTCCTACAGCTTGTGGGGCGGCCCTTTCTCATATCTTGCGTCGTGTGTTGTCGCCTTATGGTCGACAAATAAAGTGCGGCCCCGTCGAGCGTCCGACGGGGCCGCATTGCATATGCGATGGGAGGAAGAGCTAGTAGCGCATTCCCATTGCGTCAGCGACCTCGGCAAGGGTCTCGTTGGCGATCTCATTGGCACGCCTGTTGCCGTCCGCCAGGACGTCGTGCACGTAGTCGAGGTCCTTCTCGAACTGCTGCCTGCGCTCGCGAATGGGGGCGAGGTACTCGTTGACCTGCTCGGTGACATATTTCTTGAGCTGGCCGGATCCGCCCATGCCGATTTCGTCCGCGATCTCCTTCGGGTCCCTGCCCGAGCAGATGCCGGCCGTGGTGAGAAGGGCGGAGACGCCGGGACGATTCTCGGGATCGAAGGTGATGTTGCGCTCGCCATCGGTCTTGGACTTCTTGATCAGCTTGGCGGTCTCCTCGGCGCTCATCGACAGCGAGATGGCATTTCCGTAGGACTTGCTCATCTTGCGACCGTCCAGGCCGGGCAGGAGAGGCGTGGAGGTGAGAAGACCCGCGACCTCGGGGAAGACCTTGCCATAGCGCTCGTTGAAGCGACGTGCGATCTTCGAGGTGATCTCGATGTGGGGAAGCTGGTCGCGGCCGACGGGGACGATGTTGCCCTTGCAGAAGAGGATGTCGCAGGCCTGGTGGACCGGGTAGGTGAGCAGAAGCCCGGTCATCGTGTGGCCCGAGGCCTCCTGCTCGGCCTTGACGGTGGGGTTGCGCAGGAGCTCCGCCTCGGAGACGAGCGAGAGGAACGGGAGCATGAGCTGGTTTGCCGCGGGAACGGCGGAGTGGGTGAAGATCATCGTCTTCTCGGGGTCAATGCCGCACGCAAGGTAGTCCATAACCATGTTGTGGACGTTGTCGGCGATGTTCTTCGTCGTGTCGCGGTCGGTGATCACCTGGTAGTCGGCGATAATGATGTTGCTGTGGACACCGAGGTCCTGCAGGCGGACGCGTTCACGAATCGTGCCGAAGTAGTGGCCGAGGTGAAGGCGACCGGTCGGACGGTCACCGGTGAGCATGGTGTACTTGCCCGGGTTGTTGGGCAGGTCGGCCTGGATTTCGTTGCTGCGGCGCAGCGCAGCCTCGTAGCTTCCCTCGTTGGGCATGGGGTTCCTTTCGTCATGTGCGGCACCGCGCCGCCACAGATATATTTATTGTACGCGAGCGGGTCGTGTAGGTTTGGTTGACGGCCCGTCTCTCTGGTGATTGGGGAGTCGCGTAGGCTGAAATACCATACGTTGTGTTTCGAGCCGTCAGGACCGCAATTGCGGGTAAGCCTGCTACCTGCGCCTGCTTGTAATGCTGCAGGTAGATTAGCCACAATATATTGTGGCCGCATATCGAACAGGCCCAACCTCTAGCGGTATTTTTAATGTCCTCGCCATTTTGGTCCACCAGTACTGGTACAGTTGATTCCCGTAGAGACGGCGACGTGACGGTACTTCTCGGCACGTCGCCTTTAATAGGCGAAGTCGTACTGAGTACGTACTCCGAAGAATGGGTGAGATACGTGAAGATCATCAAGCGCAACGGTTCCGAGGTTACCTTCGATATCGAGAAGATTTCGAACGCCATCGCGGGGGCCAACGCCGAGGCGCCTGTCGACGAGAGGCTGACGCAGCGTCAGATTGCCTACGCCTCCGAGAACGTCCGCGACCGTTGTGAGGCCGCGGGTCACACCGTCACGGTCGAGGAGATCCAGGACATGGTCGAGGACGAGATCATGGCCCTGGACCGCTATGACGTCGCGCGTCGTTATATCATCTATCGCTACGTGCAGAGCCTTAAGCGCCAGAAGAACACCACCGACGACAAGATCCTGTCGCTCATCGAGTGCAACAACGAGGACGTCAAGCAGGAGAACTCCAACAAGAACCCGACCGTCAACTCGGTTCAGCGCGACTACATGGCGGGCGAGGTCTCCAAGGACCTGACCATGCGCATGCTTCTTCCCGAGGAGGTCGTGCGCGCCCACCAGGAGGGCATCATCCACTTCCACGATGCCGACTACTATGCGCAGCACATGCACAACTGCGACCTGGTCAACCTCGAGGACATGCTCCAGAACGGCACGGTCATCTCCGGCACGCTCATCGAGAAGCCCCACAGCTTCAGCACCGCCTGCAACATTGCCACGCAGATCATCGCCCAGGTGGCCTCGTCGCAGTATGGTGGCCAGTCCATCTCGCTCACACACTTGGCGCCCTTCGTCGAGGTCAGTCGTCGTAAGATCCGTCGCCAGGTCATCGACGAGACCAACGAGCTTGGCATCGAACCCGACATGAGCAAGCTTGACGAGATTGTCGAGCGTCGTCTGCGCGACGAGATCCGTCGCGGCGTCCAGACGATCCAGTATCAGGTTGTCACCCTCATGACAACCAACGGTCAGGCACCGTTCGTCACCGTCTTCATGTACCTCAACGAGGCCGCCGACGAACGCACGAAGCACGACCTCGCGCTGATTATCGAGGAGACCCTGCGCCAGCGCTACGAGGGTGTCAAGAACGAGAAGGGCGTCTGGATCACGCCCGCGTTCCCCAAGCTCATCTACGTCCTCGAGGACGATAACATCGAGCCGGGTCAGCCTTACTACTATCTCACGCAGCTTGCCGCCAAGTGCACTGCCAAGCGTATGGTGCCCGACTACATCTCCGAGAAGAAGATGCGCGAGCTCAAGCTCTCGAAGGGGGAGACTGCGGGCAACGGCGACTGCTACACCTGCATGGGCTGCCGCAGCTTCCTCACGCCCGACCGCACGGGCAACGGCTACGACAACGTTGCCAACGCCGGTAACTACGAGCCCGGCAAGCCCAAGTATTACGGCCGCTTCAACCAGGGCGTCGTCACCATCAACCTGCCGGACGTCGCGCTTTCGTCCGAGGGCAACATGGACGAGTTCTGGAAGATCTTCGACGAGCGCCTGGAACTGTGCCACCGCGCCCTGCGCTGCCGCCACGAGCGTCTCAAGGGCACGCTGTCCGACGCGGCGCCCATCCTGTGGCAGTACGGCGCCCTGGCGCGCCTGCCCAAGGGCGAGCCCATCGACTCCCTCCTGTATGGAGGCTACTCCACGATCAGCCTGGGTTATGCGGGTCTGTACGAGTGCGTCAAGTTCATGACCGGCCACTCGCACACCGACCCCGAGGCCACCCCGTTCGCCCTGTCGGTCATGCAGCGCATGAACGACAAGTGCGCGGAGTGGAAGGAGGCCGAGAACATCGACTACTCGATTTATGGCACTCCGCTCGAGTCGACCACCTACAAGTTCGCCAAGTGCCTGCAGCGCCGCTTTGGCATCGTGCCCGGCATCACCGACCACGGCTACATCACCAACAGCTACCACGTGAACGTCCGCGAGGAGATTGACGCCTTCACCAAGCTCAAGTTCGAGAGCGAGTTCCAGCGCCTGTCGCCGGGTGGTGCCATCTCCTACGTCGAGGTTCCCAACATGCAGGACAACCTCGAGGCGGTCATGAGCCTGCTGCGCTACATCTACGACAACATCATGTACGCCGAGCTCAACACCAAGAGCGACTACTGCCAGGTGTGTGGCTACGACGGCGAGATCAAGATCGTGGAGGACGACGGCAAGCTCGTGTGGGAGTGCCCGCACTGCGGTAACCGCGACCAGGCCACCCTCAACGTCGCGAGGCGTACCTGCGGCTACATCGGAACCCAGTTCTGGAACCAGGGCCGCACCGAGGAGATCCGTGACCGCGTCATGCACCTGTAGCGGTCGAGGAGGGCTTGAGCCGTGAACTACGCGAACATCAAGTATTGCGACATCGCCAATGGCACCGGAGTGCGGACCAGCCTCTTTGTCTCGGGCTGTCGCAGGCATTGCCCCGAGTGCTTCAACTCCGTGGCGTGGCCCTTCGACTACGGCGAGCCCTTCGATGACGACGTCGCCGATGCCGTGGTGGAGAGCCTGAGGCCCGACCATGTGGAGGGGTTGTCGCTTCTGGGCGGCGAGCCGATGGAACCCGAGAACCAGCGAGGCCTCGTCGACCTTCTGGAGCGGGTCAAGCGCGAGCTGCCCCAGAAGGATGTCTGGTGCTACACGGGCGACGTCTGGGAGGAATTCCTGGAGGGCGGCTTCCACCACACCGAGGTCACCGACCGCATGCTCGCCTGCATCGACGTGTTGGTGGATGGTGCCTTCGAGCGCGACCTTCACGACATCACCCTGCGCTTTAGGGGATCGTCCAACCAGCGCCTGATCGACGTCGCCGCCTCGCTTGCCGCCGGCGAGGTCGTGGAGTGGCACGACCAGCGGGTCTACTCCACCCACACGATGGACTAGGGACATCGCAGACCGCATGGCGTATCGGGGGACGTGGCGCATGCCGAGAAGGGCGTGCGCCACGTCCCTATGTCTGTGGGTCGCAAGGGGCTGGTACTTCTCGGCAAGGGCAATCCGGGCCTATTTGTTTTCGAGCGCCCAAAGGTGGGTAAGAAGCGCCACAATGGCTACGGCCCGCATACGTACCGGAAGGGATGGCCGAGAATGGAAGACGTGACGCTCATCGGACTGGACCTTGGCACTCAGGGGGTGCGTGCGATTGCCTCGACTCCCACGGGCGAGGTGCTTGCCAGCGCGTCGGAGCCATACGAGGCGATCAACGCCGTCGTCGACCCGCTGAAGGAGCAGGATCCCGCCCACTGGCGTGCCGCGGTGTTGACTGTGCTGACCAGGCTTGCCGAGGGGCTTCCCGCGTCGGCGTCGGCCGGACGCGTCCTTCTCTGCGTCGATGGCACGAGCGGAACCATCGTTGCCTTGGACGAGGAGATGCGTCCGCTGCGCAACGCGATCATGTACAACGACTCGCGCGCCAAGGAGCTGGTCGTCGAGGTTCACGAGAGGACGGCCGACCTCGAGGAGAAGCTCGGCTACCGCATGGGCGCCTCGTATGCGCTGCCCAAGATGGTCTGGATTCGCCGGAACGAGCCCGAGGTGTTCGAGAGGACGAGGCTCTTCTCGCACCAGACCGACTTCATCGTGGGCACCCTGACGGGGGAGTATCGCGTGAGCGACTACTCGAACGCCCTCAAGAGTGGCTATGACCTTGTCGACGACGAGTGGCCGAGCGAGGTTCTGCGCGCCGTGGGGATCGAGCCTGAGCTGCTGCCCGTGGTCGTGCGCCCCGGCCAGCCCATCGCGCGCATCCTGTCGTCCGTCGCCGACCAGACCGGCCTTCCCGCAAACACCACGGTGGTCGCAGGCTCGACCGACGGCTATGCGTCTTGCATCGCCTCTGGCGTCGTCGCGCCCGGTCAGTTCAACTCGACCATCGGCACCACGCTCGTCATGAAGGGCGTCTCCAAGGGCTTCATCCGCGACGCGGCTGGCAGGGTCTACTGTCACAAGCACCCCGAGGGCTACTGGTACCCTGGCGGCGCTGGCAACGTGGGCGGCCTGTGCCTCAACCTGTGGTTCGGCAAGGAGAACTTCGACCGCCTGAACGAGCTCGTCCCCGGCGTCACCCCCACGGGCAACATCGTCTACCCGCTCACCACCACAGGCGAGCGCTTCCCGTTCGTCCGTCCCGATGCCGAGAAGTTCGAGATCATCCGCAAGGACGACGAGGCGAGCCGCTACGCGGGCACCATGGAGGGAGTCGGCTATTACGAGCGCCTGTGCTTCGACACGCTTGCCGCGCTCGGCTGCGAGGTCGGCGACGAGATCACGATTGCCGGCGGTGCCGCAAAGGCCCCCGTCTGGTCGCAGATCAGGGCGAACATCCTGGGCAAGCGCCTGATGGAACCCAGGATCGTCGAGGCGGCGTTCGGGTCGGCCATCGTCGCGGGCACTGTGGCGCTCGACCGCACGCTCACCGCTTCGGCTCGCGAGATGGTGCGCTACGAGCGCATGTTCGAGCCCGATCCGGTGGCGCATGCCGCCTACGACAAGCTGTATGAAGAGTTCAAGTCCGAATGTGTCGAGAGGGGATACATCGATGGGAATCTATAAGGACTGCGACATTCGTGGCGTCTACGGCGAGGACCTTACGGAGGAAGTCATCGCCACCATTGGCGGTGCCGTCGCGCAGATGCTGGAGGGCAGGAGCATCGTCGTGGGTGGCGACTACCGCACGCACACCCCGCAGCTCAAGAAGGCCTTCGTCGACGCGCTGCTGGCAGCCGGTGCCGACGTGTACGACGTCGGCCAGGTCTCGACCCCGCAGCTGTACTTCTCGAAGCGCTTCCTGGGCACCTATGCCAGCGCCCAGGTGACTGCCTCGCACAACCCCGCCAAGTACAATGGCGTGAAGCTCATGTTCGGCGAGCAGCCCGCCCTTGCGGACACGATCGACCGCGTCCGGGAGCTGGCCGAGAAGGGCGAGTTCCCCGCGGGTGAGGGCACGCTGCACACCGTCGACACCACCGACGAGTACGAGAAGATGCTCATGGGTCGCTTCGGAGGCATGGGCCGCAAGCTCAAGGTCGTCGTCGACGCCGGCAACGGCGCGATGAGCGTCGTCGCCCCCGAGGTCATGGCAAAGCTCGGCTTCGACGTCGTGCCCCTGTTCTGCGAGTATGACGGCACCTTCCCCAACCGCAACCCGAACCCGGCGCTTGCCGAGGCCACGGTGCCCCTGTGCGAGAAGGTCGCCGAGGTCGGGGCTGACTTCGGCGTCGCCTTCGACGGTGACGGCGACCGCGCCATCTTCGTCGACGAGAACGGCAAGGCTCTGATCGCCGAGGAAGCCCTTGTCATCTACGTCAATCACCTGGTCAAGCCTGGCGACTCGGTCGTCTACGACCTCAAGTGCAGCTCCATCGTCAAGAACGCCGTCCTGGCCCACGGCGGCGAGCCCATCATGGAGCGCTCGGGTCACGGCTTCATCCGCGGCCACCTCATCCGCGCGAACTCCGTGCTTGGCGGCGAGGTCTCGGGTCACTACTTCTTCAACGAGCTGCATGGAGACGACGGCCTGTACGCGACCGTCGTGATGGCCGACATCCTCACCAACAGCGACCGTAGCATCCGTGGCGAGCTGTCCGATGTCACCTACACCTCGATCACTCCCGACATCCGCGTGCGTGCCACGCCCGACGAGATTGACGCCGTGTTCGAGCGCATGGAGGCCTGGGCGGCCGATGAGGGCATCGAGCCCGTACGGGTCGACGGCGTCCGCCTGGAGTTCGCCGACGGCAGCTGGGCGCTGCTGCGTCGCTCGATCACCGAGCCTGCGTTCACCATGCGCTTCGAGGCCGCGACGGACGAGGGCCTTGCCGCCCTCAAGGCTCGCGCTGCCGAGAAGCTCCAGGTCAAGGTCGACTAGCCGTTCGCGCGCATTGACTTTGTTCTGCCAGCGCAACCCAATCTGAGGCCCCGTCACCCGAGCGTGTCGTGACGGGGCCTCGTCTGTGCGTGGTGGGCATATCGCCAGGCACTCTCGGTGCCTTGCCCCACTCGTGTCGGCTGCCGCGCCTGGGCATTAGATGCCGCTGCGCGACCCCTCGTCCAATATCGTCTTGAACTTGCGCCAGTCGGGACAGTAGCGTTCCTGCAACGCATGGAACCTGGCCCCATGGTTTGCCTCGACCAGGTGGCATAGCTCGTGTATGGACACGTAGGAGGCGCACTCGCGCGGGTATTTCGCCAGCTCGGTTGAAAGCCAGATGCGCCCGCGCGCGACCGAGCAGCTTCCCCAACGGCTCGTCATCCGGCGAAGCCTCCATTCCGTCGCAACAAGCCCGGTGATGCCCTGGGCCTCGTCGCGTATGGCGTCGAGCTCGTCGCGCATAAGGCGGAGGCGCATCTCGCGTAGCGCCTCGCGTCGCGCGTCGATTGAGGAGAGGGTGTCATCGAGCATCGGGCTGGGGCCGACTATCTCGACACAGGCATCAGTCCCGATCGACGCGTGGACCTTGCGCAACGATTCGTCGCGAATAAGACGCAGGTCATATGGGGTACCCCAGACATAGGTCTTCTCGACAGTCGAAAAAGTCCTGGCAGAGAGGGTGGCATCGAGGGAGGCCTGTCGGGCAAGCTGTCGCTCGATCCAGGGGCGCCGGTCGCGGACGAAGGCCTCGATGTGTGGGGTGGGGACATGTGGCGGGGCGCTTACGCAGACCCGGCAGTCCCTGGTAACACGTAGGTTGACGTTTCTGATCCGCTTTCTGCGCAGGACAATCGTGAGGCCGTCGACGGAAAGCGTTTGGCTTGGTCCGATGGTATCCATCGCGGTATGCCTGTTGCGGGGCTAAAGGAGCTCCAGGTGCCGGGCCATGTCGCGGACGGCATGCGCGTAGCCGTCGATGCCCTCGCCGGTTATGGTCTCGAAGCAGGCGAGCCTGACGTAGGACACCTGGCGGAAGTCCTCGCGGCTCTCGACCGCGGAGATGTGGACCTCGATGGCGGGGATGGCGACGGCCTTGAGGGCGTCGAGAATCGCGATCGAGGTATGGGTGTAGGCGCCGGGGTTGATGACGATGCCGTCGAAGGCCCGGTATGCCTCCTGGATCTTGTCCACCAGCTCGCCCTCGTGGTTCGACTGGTAGACGACGCACTCGGAGAAGCCCTCTCGGGTGGCAGTCTGCTTGCAGGTGGAGACGATGTCGGCGTAGGTTTTGGTCCCGTAGATGCCCGGCTCGCGGATGCCGACCATGTTGATGTTGGGCCCGTTGACCACCAGCAGCCTGGGGCCGGCATCGGGGGCGGACGTCTTGGCGGAGTCGTCTGTCTCGTGGTCCTTCTCGGTAGCAATGTGCGGGGGGATGGCTGCTCCCGGGGTGTTGGCGGCTGGCTTGGGTGTGGTGTCGCCCAGGAGCTCGGCTAGCGCCCGGATGTCCGCCTCGTCCTCTCCGTTGAGGGCGAGGCGACGAGAATTGGCATCGGCCTGGGCAGCGTAGCTGCGCTTTCTTGCGGGGGAGATGAGTACGCGCATCGAACCCTCGGGACGCTCGAGGGGAGTCTCCTCGTCCTTGCTGTTTACGACGATTTGCTTGAAGGAGTCGTAGACGCCGTCGATGACGCTGGGGCCGAACACGACCTCGAGACCGCGGGCGCCGCGTGGGACGGAGCCCAGCACGCCGTGGATGGAGGCGAGGGCCTCGCTGTCCGCCAGGCTGGCGTCGTGCAGCGTGAGACGGAGCCTCGTCATGCACTTTGCGCTCGCGATGACGTTTGTCGCGCCACCGATGGCTGCGATGACGTCTTGTGCGATTTGCGACTCGCTCATGGGAGGCTCCTTAGTGTGCTTTCGCGGTGTGCATGTCGGTCTGTTTGCGCATGACTCAATTATTAATTAGAACCTGAAAATGGGTTTATGAAAACGTTCTCATTCCGTGGATGGCGCAATTGGCGCACGAGCGGTTCTGTATTGTTTCTCGTGGTCAACGGCCTAGATGCCCAATAGCGCCCGAAGCGCCTTGGCGTCACCCGCCGCCGAGCCCGTGCAGCGCAGGATATGGTCCGACCAAGCCTTGTAGAGGTCCATCCGCTCTGCCGCGAGTTGCTTCACGCCCTTCTTCTGGGAGACGGGTCGTCCGGCGCAGGATAGTTGGCTAATCGGCCTGTCGAGCATGACCACGACCGAGTTGCGCCTGAGCAGGTCGTGGTTTTCGGGTCGGGTGACCACGCCGCCGCCGCACGCCATGACAAGGCCGGAGCGACCCGAGTAGTCGGACAGGACGCGGGTCTCGACCTCCCGGAAGGCGGGCTCCCCGTATCGCGTGATGTAGTCGGCGACGGGCATGCCGCATGCGAGGGCGCTCGCGTCGTCGAGGTCGACGAAGGGGCGTCCGGTCAGACGCGCGAGCCTGCGGCCCGCCGTCGTCTTGCCCGAGCCCGGCATGCCGATGAGTGCGACGTTGAGGGTCTGTGCGGCGATGGCAGACTCGATCGAGTCGACAAGCGAGTCGTCGAGGCTGCGGGATTGGAAGAGTTCGCTCGAGCACTTTGCCTGCGCCACGAGCATGGCAAGCCCGCTTTCCGAGGGGATGCCAAGGTGTTCCGCCAGCTGGCAGATCTTGGTGTTTCTGGGGTTATAGACGATGTCGAGCACGCCACGCAGGGCCGTCAGGCCGGCCAGGGTCTTCTCGTCCACGGGGGAGGCGTCCATGTTGGGATACATGCCAAGCGGCGTGGCGTTTACGACGAGCACGGCATCGGCATGGCGTTCTGCCAGCGTCTCGTATGTCTCGCTCCCACGGCGGGAGATCACGACCACCCTTGCGCCTGCGTCCTCGAGGGCCGCACGGACGGCCCTGCTTGCGCCACCCGACCCAAGCACCAGGGCCTTGTTTCCACGCAACAGGTCTCGCGCGTCGGTGAGGCCGAGCCTGCGCACGCAGAAGCGACGCAGCATCCAGGCAAAGCCGGCGAGGTCGGTGTTGTCGGCGAAGATCGAGCCGTCCTCGCGACGGACGAGCGTGTTGGAGGCGCCGAGCCTCCTCGCCGCAGGCGAAAGCTCGTCGGCGAGGGGGATGACGTCGGTCTTGTAGGGAATCGTCACATTGAGCCCGCGCCATGCTTGCCCACGCACGAAGGGCTCGAGCTCGTCGGGCTCGAGCTCATGGGTCTCGTACGGCACGCTTCCGAGGCTTGCGTGGATCTGTGGGGACCAACTGTGCCCGAGCTTTCGGCCAAGAAGGCCGAAGGGGGCGCAGTCGGTGTCGGCGGATGGGCTGGCGAGCATGATGTCCTTGTGTCCGTTTCCTGTTTCGGCGGGGCGGGCGATGCCACGCGTCCCGCAGTCGTATGACGTCGAAGATAGCAAATGCCCGCGATTTGGGTGCCGAGAAGGGCCGCTGTGTAACCGCCGTGAATCGAAACGGGAAACCCGTGTGTTACGGGGAGTCGGTCGACCCGCGAATGGGGGATACTCGACCCGAGGTCCTTCTCGGCATTTGACGGAAGCGACCGCGACAAGGCAACAAGTCGTCTCCCAAAGGCGCGCATGGCAATGACGCGCAGGCCGGGGGCGCATTTGGGAAAGGCAGCGCAATGGCAAAGTTCAGCCACGTCATCATCCGTCGTCCCGGAAAGTCGCTCTCTGACGGCATCACCAGCGCCCCGGAACTCGGCCGCCCCATCTACGAGCGCGCCATCGAGGAGCACTACGACTACGAGCACGCCCTCGAGAAGTGCGGCGTCGACGTCACCGTCCTGCCCGCGCTCGAGCAGTACCCCGACAGCGTCTTCGTCGAGGACCCCGCGGTCATCACCCGTTGCGGTGCCATCATCACCAACCCCGGCGCGGCAAGCCGCAATGGCGAGAAGAACGAGATCGAGGCTGCCGTCCGTCGCTTCTTCGATGACGACCACGTCGCCTACATCGAGGCTCCCGGCACGCTCGAGGGTGGCGACGTCATGATGGTCGGCGACCACTTCTACATCGGCCGTTCCGCCCGCACCAACGAAGAGGGCATCCGCCAGTTCTGTGAGATTCTGGCTGGCTGGGGCCTCGAAGGTTCCGAGGTTCCCCTGTCGGAGGTCTTGCACCTCAAGACGGGCGTCAACTACATCGAGGACAACAACATGCTGGTCTCGGGCGAGTTCGTCGACAAGCCCGACTTTGCCCAGTACAACAAGGTCATCGTTCCTGCCGAGGAGGCATATGGCGCCAACTGCATTTGGGTCAACGGCACGGTGATTGTGGCCGAGGGCTATCCGACCGTCCTGAAGGCGGTCCAGGACCTGGGTTACAAGACCCTGGTCGTCGACACCTCCGAGTACCGTAAGGTCGATGGAGGCCTGAGCTGCATGTCGTTGCGTTTCTAGGGCCTTTGCTCGATTTGTTTTGCCATGTGGGGCCGATGCTGCTTAGTGCGGTGTCGGTTCCGTTGTCGTGTTTGGCACCAGCCCTCGTAGTAGCGTTTAGTGTTTAATGTTGACACATCAACAACATGAGAGTAAAACAGACCCTCGTCAGTACCGTCTGTCTGGATAGGCACGCTGGTTTAGCGAAGGGGATCGTGATTCGAATGAGTGTGAGCAGAACAGCATAGCTGGTTGTTCAGGCTATGTACTGTGCGTTTGGCTTGGTGGCTGTTGTCGGCAGCTTCGGTACGTTCGAGGCGCAATTTGATGCGAGCTTCTACAACCAAGTTCACCAACCTCAGCAACTATCTGTGTCTGGCCATCATGGTGGCAGAGTTCGTCCAGACCGCGCGTAAGCGCAACGACTCGCCTGTGGACTTTTCACCTTTGCTGAAGTTCGTCGGGATGCTCTCCATCCTGCTGACTTTCTTCGTCTTCAACATCATGCTCATGCCCACGCGCACGGTCAAGCAGAACCTTTCGGTAGGGAGTCTTTTTGTGTCACCAGGTCTTGCCCGTGCTTTACGTGGCGGATTGGGTCGTCTTCTACCGCAGCGGTCAGGTCGGGGTTACCTATCCGTTGATCGGCACGCTGGTGCCCATTGCCTATATGACTTTCATCTTTGTGCGCGCTGCTGCGCTCGGCTTCGTGGGTGACGACCTCTACCCGTACTTCTTCCTGAATCTGAGCAAGCTCGGTGCCGCCGGCGTGGCCACGTGGGTCGCCATCCTTACAGCGGCGTTCATGGTCGTGGGCTATGCAATCTTCTCCTTGGACCGCCTCACCGCCCGCCGTCGCTAGGCGACCAGGGGGGTGTGTCCAGGAGTTGGTGAGGTGGCGGTATTATTTGAGCTATTGTAGTCGATGGCGCGAAGGCGGTGGCGGTGCATGGGCGAAAGCTTCTATTGGGCCAACCCCGGGAAGCGGGAGTGGATCGACTGCGATCCCTTCGATGACTTAGGGTTCATGCTCAACATCGCTTCGTACCTGGGCAACCGTTACACCGACGCCGCCTGTACGCTCCTGGCGGGGCCGTGGCGTGGAGATCCTGTCATGTTCGTCGGCGATTACTTTAACCCTGGTGAGAGTTCAGCGCTCGCAAGGCTTTTCGACGGGTACCCCCAGGACGACATCTTTGACAACTTCAAAAACGTCGGCGGCATCTTCAGGTGCGCGGAGGGTAAGTTGCGCCCACCGTGGGAGGACGGCGACGACCGCGATGGCGACGACGTCCCCTACGAGGGCGCCTTCAACACCGAGGTGCGCCATTTCCGCTATGCGTTCGACAAGACGAGGGCCGAGTACGTGGACCGCGACGCCGGGCCTGTCAGGTGCGTCCTTCTCATCGACGGTGCCTACTCCTGGGAGAGGCTCGACCCCCTGGTGGTCCTGCTGACGCCCCGCACGAGCCCGTCCGAATGGAGCGGGCGTTGGTGTGGTGATCGGGTCGAGATGCACGACGAGATGCCAGCTGGGGAATGCCGGGACGTCGCGCGCGATGCGTGCGGCGAGTGAGCCTGGCCCCTAATCTTCGCCACCGACGATGAGATGGCAGCGCTCACGTCTTCCGCCGAGTTCGCGCGGCTACGCGAGGAGCGCGGAATAGCCACGGGGCTGGGCGGTGACGTGCAGCTGCGCGGAGGCATCGAGGCGCTGCTGGATATCGCCTTGGGACACGGGAGGAGCGGCGAGGCGTCTGCGTAGGGGTCGTGGCGTGAAAGGTTTCTTCTCGGTAGAACCCGCTATGCGGTCTTCTCCGCTGGGCCGTCGTCATTTTCTGGACCCGCTTCCTCACTCTTGAACAGGATGACGCTATCGGTCTTTATCACGAGCGTATCGGCCTCGTTGAAGGCGAAGCGAAGGGTCTCAAGCTCTTTCTTGTTGCGCTCCGAAATCTCTCGCACCGCGTTCTCCGTGGACACGGCGTCTTGCAGCTTGGCGCGCTTCTCGGAGATGTCGGCTTTCGCCTTGCTGCGCATGCGCACGGGGTTGAGCCTGTTCGCGTTCTCTCCTACCTCGTGGAGGATGGCGAGGGCGGCGTTCTTGGCAACGTAATCGTCCGCCTGGGGATCAGCGAGCGCGAGGGGCTTTCCGCCGACTTTTGAGATTTTCGCGGAGAGTTTGAGCCTGGCGTCGCCTCGCGCGGAGGAGAACTCCTCGGCCATCCGATCCGTTATCTGCGCATCGGTCTCTATCCGCTTTTCGGTGTAGTCGCCCTCGAAGCGCATGCCGACCTGCTGTGCCATGACGACGAGCTGAAACGCCACCGCAGCGAGGGCCTCCATGGACGAGAGCCTCTCTGCCTCCCTCACAATCTTCTCGGCCGAGAGGCGCTTCTTGCCCTGCACCTCGGCGGTGAAGTCTTTTATGCAGCCGATCTGGTAGTTCCACGCCTTGGTGGCCTCGCGTGTGGCGTCCTCGATGATTTGGAGGCCCACCTGGTGCTTCTCGGCGCTGGCTCCGTACTCCTCGTACTTTAGGGTGAGCCGTGCGAGGGCGTCGTATGCTGCCTTGAGTTCGGCGTCACGCTCGCGCTCCATGTCGCGCTGAATCGTCTCGATGCTCGACTGGAGGTTGCCGAGCTTTTCGTTGATCTGATTCATGTAGGCTATGCCGACGGCGACCGCCATGCCCTGGAGCGCGAGGTTGGCCACTGCCGCGGGCTGGAGCCCCGCCTGCCTGATACCCGCCATCTCGTTGAACTTGCCGTCCTTATCGAAGCTCGAGAGAAGCTTCCAGCCGTTCCACTCGGGCGCCTTGCGGGCGCAGAGGTCGGCCCAGCCAACGCCCTCGGGGAACTTAACCACCGCCATGCCGAGCTCGTTGGCGGTCTGGGTGGCGTTCGCTGCGAGCGGTATGAGGGCGTCTGCGGCGGCGGCAACCCGCTCGATTGAGGGGAGCGTTACGGATCTCGACGACGATTCGAGTACTGCGAGCTCGCCCGGAGACATGAGGGCGAGCGACTGGTCTTGGACGGGCTCGATGGCGGTCTCTCCGCTGGGCGCCTCCTCGGGTTCGTCGGGGCCGAACAGGCGCTTGAAGAGGGACATGGCGTGCTCCTTACCGGACGGTTGCTTCGTTGCGAATATTATCTCACTCGGTCAACCGCCCGATTCAACTGGCAGCTGACTCGCCTTGGGGATGCGGCTCGGCTGCCCTGAGTTCTCTCGGTGCCGTGACGGCCTCGACCGTCGCTGGCGGCGTCGCGGGTGGCACGCCCCACCGCTCCAAGCGCACGGGCAGACGCGAACGATGCTGCGGACCTGAGCCTTCGCGGCGTGGCTCTCGATGATTAGCGCCAGCCGTGGCTGGCTGGTGCCGTCACGCAGCGGCTCCGGCCCCTCGCTTCTCTCAGGTGAGGGTCGGCATCTGCGTCAGGGCGTGGGGTGGGATGCGGCTTCGCGCAACTCGTCTGTGGGATACTGGAGCCGTTTTGGGCATGGGCCCGGGCTAGGCAGATCGCCAAGCCGGAAGGGGCCGCGAGCGCGTCTGGTTGGCGTGCGGAATCTGGGGGGCGTTGTGGGGAGCATGGGTACCATGGGCGTGGGATGGCTCAAGAACAAGGCGTTCGAGTGGTCTGACAAGCCAACGCCCGCCCGAAACGCGCGCGACCTTCTCTGCACGCTGTTACTTATGGTGGTAGCGACTCTGGTAGGCTTCGTGTTCCATGCGTTCGACATGGAGGCCTGCATCGTTATCACGTATGTCCTGGCAGTCTTGTGCGCGTCGCTTCTTACTGTGGGGCGCGTCCATTGCCTGTTCGCCTCTGCGGTCTCGGTCCTTCTGTACAACTACCTCTTTACGACACCGCGGTTCTCGCTGACTGCTTGGGGCACGGCCTATCCGGCGACCTTCGCGGTCATGTTCGTGGTCGGCTTTGTGGCGAGCGCCGTGGCGATGTCACTGCGCAGCGAGCTCCACGCGTCTCGTGTCGCCTACAACAGGACTCGCGTCATCCTGGAGGCTGACGAGGCGCTGCGCCGCTGCACGACGCACGATCAGGTGATCGAGGCCGCGTGCGAGCGTCTGTCCGAGCTTTTGGGCGTGGCGGTGGTGTGGTATGCGGGCTCTGGTGTCGAGCCAAGTGCCGAGAAGGACGACGGGTTCTGCGCGCGGAGGTACTTCTTTTCGGGTGGAGCCATAAGTTCCGAGAGCCAAGACCAATCCCATGACAAGGCACGGGCTCAAGGCATGGCGTCCGGCGTACCCGTGATCGAGCTGCCCATGGCGCGCCGTGCCCTGGAGGACGGCACGTGTGTCGGGGTGGGTACGGACCTTTTCCCCTCCGCATCGGGCCTCTACCTGCCGCTCTTCTCAGGTAAAAGGGTCATCGGCATCATGGGCATATGCCTCATGGGACGCGCCCCGCTTCCCGCGGAGCGAAACGAGGCGGAGGCAGTTGTCGGCGAGGCGTCGCTTGCCTGCGATCGCGTGCAGGCCCTCGAGGAGCGCGAACGTGCCGCTGTCATGGCCAAGAACGAGCAGCTGAGGGCGAATCTGCTCAGGTCGATCTCGCATGACCTGCGTACGCCGCTTACAGCGATTTCGGGCAATGTCGACGTGCTCCTGTCCAACGGTGATGCCTTGGGCGAGGCGGCGCGCGAGAGCCTTCTGAAGGGCATACGCTCCGATGCGACGTGGCTCAACTCGACCGTGGAGAACCTGCTTGCCATCACGCGGCTGGAGAATGGCGGCATGAGCCTCGCCACCACGGCCGAGCTACTTGACGACATCGTTGAGGAGGCGCTTCGCCACGTCAACCCTGACGTCTCCCGACACAAGATCGCTGTCGAGCCGAGCCAACAGATGCTGTTGGTCGACGTGGACGCGCGCCTTGTGGTGCAGGTCGTTGTCAACCTCGTGAACAATGCCATCATCCACACACCCGAGGGATCACACATACATATATCCTCTTGTTCGCGCGATGGCATGGCTGTGCTGCGGGTCACTGACGATGGCCCTGGCATCGCGGCCGTCGACCGCGCGCATGTGTTTGAGTCGTTCTACACGGCGGGCCACGCCTTGGCTGACTCCAAGAGGAGCGTGGGACTGGGCCTGGCGTTGTGCAAGTCGATTGTCGAGGCACATGGCGGCGCCATTTGTCTGGAGCCTGTCGAGCCGCACGGTTGCAGGTTTGAGTTCACGCTGCCGTTGTACGACCTCGAGGGAGAGGAACGGGAGGATGGGCATGGCGGTGACAAGTGACGGCGCAGGCGCGCTTCGACCGACGATCCTGGTGGTCGAGGATGATGGCGCGGTGCGTAACCTCATCCAGACAACCCTTGATGCGGGCGGCTTCGCGCATGTGAGCGAGTCCACCGGTCGTGCTGCCATCGCGGCGGCGGCCATGAGCATGCCCGACGTCGTCCTGCTTGACCTGGGACTTCCCGACATCGACGGGATTGAGGTGGTGCGCGCCATCCGCGCCTGGTCGCAGATGCCCATCATCGTGGTCTCTGCCCGAAGCGAGGATGCCGACAAGATCGGCGCGCTCGACGCCGGTGCCGACGACTACCTTACCAAGCCCTTCTCGGTGGGAGAGCTGTTGGCGCGCATTCGCACGACGGTGCGTCGGCTGAGTTACCAGACTGAGGCAACCGCGAGCAAGTCCTCAGTCTTCGAAAACGGCGAGCTCACCATTGACTACGCTGCTGGCGTTGCCCGGCTTTCGGGCCGCGAGCTGCACCTGACGCCCATCGAGTTCAAGCTCCTGTGCCTTCTGTCTCACAATGTGGACAAGGTCCTGACGCACAGCTTCATCCTACGTGAGGTGTGGGGGAGCGAGCGGCAGGCCGACCTCGCGTCGCTCCGCGTGTTTATGGGGACGCTGCGCAAGAAGATCGAGCCTGACCCAGTGCACCCTCGCTATATCCAGACGCACGTGGGCGTTGGTTACCGCATGTTGCGTGTCTGCGCGGATAAAGGCTCCGTGATGCCCGCAACCTCGGGTCTTTAGACCTTCTTTATATAGCGTTAACAGGTGTTTTATGCCTCGTAGGTGTTGAATCGCGCATGTCTGCCCATCTGGGGCGTCTGGGCGTGCGAAGCGCCTATCCTCCTTTGTCGCCGACGGGGGTATGCCGCCGGCCGCGCGTCCTTGCGGGCGTGCGTCGAAGCGACAACGAAGGGAGGACCCTTGGACACCCCGTCTAACACCACCGGCGGTGAGCTACCCGACATCGCGGCGCTCTCCGGCGATGACGTGCTGCGCGTCATGGGCAGCAGCGCGGCTGGCCTCACGAATGAGAGAGCGGCAGAGCTCCAGGGCAAGTTCGGGAAGAACCTCATCCAGGCAGGCGCGAAGAAGTCACCGGTGATTGCGTTTCTCTCCAACTTCACGCATCTTATGGCAATCCTGCTATGGGCGGCAGGCTTCATTGCCCTAATCGCGGGCATGCCCGAGCTGTGCGTCGCCGTGTGGCTGGTCAACCTCATCAATGGCTGCTTTAGCTTCTGGCAGGAGCATCAGGCCGACAAGGCGACCGAGGCCCTCAGAAAGATGCTCCCGTCCTACGTCAACGTAATCCGCGATGGCGAGCAGCTCCAGGTCCTTGCGGAAGACCTGGTTCCTGGTGACGTCATGGTCCTGGCCGAGGGCGACAAGATCTCGGCCGACGGCCGCGTGATTCGCGCTTCCGACTTGCAGGTTGACCAGTCGACCCTCACTGGCGAATCGAACCCCGTCCGCAAGATCGCCGATGTCGTTAGCGAGCCTGACCTCACTCCGGCCGAGACTCCCAACCTCGTGTTCGCGGGCACTTCGGTATCCGAGGGTAACGGACGTGTCGTGGTCACGCGCATCGGCATGGCCACCGAGTTCGGCAAGATTGCCAGTCTCACGCAGAACATGGAGGAGTCCGAGAGTCCGCTCCAGCGTCAGCTCGACCGTTTGACCAAGCAAGTCACGCTGTTCGCGCTGTGCATGGGCGTCGTGTTCTTCCTGTTGGATGTTCTGTTCGTCCATAACGGTCTGGCCGCGTCGTTCATCTTCGCGCTTGGCATGATTGTCGCCTTCATTCCCGAGGGGCTTTTGCCCACGGTGACGCTCTCGCTGGCTATGGCGGTTCAGCGCATGAGCAAACGCAACGCCCTGGTGAAGAAGCTCAGTTCGGTCGAGGCCCTGGGATCCACGAGTGTCATTTGCACCGACAAGACGGGCACCCTGACCCAGAACGAGATGACCGTCAACCACCTGTGGACCTGCGAACGCGAGTACGAGGTCACGGGCGTGGGCTATGCTCCCAAAGGTGACGTCGTGTCCGCTGGCGAGAAGTGGCTTGCCGCTGACGACGAAGAGCTTCGCTTGCTGGTCGCGGGTGGCGCGTTGTGCTCCAACGCCCGTCTGGTCGAGCCCGACGAGGAGGGCGGCCGCTACACCGTCCTTGGCGACCCGACCGAGGCATGCCTGCTTGTGAGTGCCCAGAAGTCGGGCCTCACCCTCGAGGGCCTCGAAGCCGAGATGCCCCGCGTGAGGGAGCTTCCCTTCGAGAGCCGCCGCAAGCGCATGACGACGATCCATCAGCTCAAGAAGCCGCTCGATGGGGCTAAGCGCGTGGCTTTTGTCAAGGGTGCCCCCAACGAGGTCGTCCGCCTGTCCACCGGCGCGCGCATCAACGGCAAGGTCGTCTCCATGGGGGATGACATGCGTCGGCGCATTATGGAGGCCAACGATGGCTACGCTGCCGACGGCCTTCGCGTGCTTGCCCTTGCCTACCGTGCGATTCACGACGACGATCCCTCGATCCCGCGTTCGATGAGCGATTACACGCCCGAAAACATCGAGCGCGATCTCACCTTTGTCGGTCTGCTGGTCATGCAGGATCCGCCTCGTCCCGAGGTCGCCGACGCCGTGGCCGAGTGCCGTCGTGCCGGAATCCGCGTCATCATGATTACGGGCGATTACGGCCTGACCGCCGTCTCCATCGCACGCAAGATCGGCATCATCCAGGGCGCCCACCCGCGTGTCTTCTCGGGCGTGGAGTTTGAGAAGACCTCCGACGAAGAGCTCAAGCAGGCCCTCAAGGGCGAAGTGGTCTTCGCTCGCATGGCGCCCGAGCAAAAGCTGCGCGTTGTTGAGAACCTTCAGCAGATGGGCGAGATTGTCGCCGTCACCGGCGACGGCGTGAACGACTCCCCGGCCCTCAAGAGGGCAGACATCGGAGTCGCCATGGGTATCACAGGAACGGACGTGGCCAAGGAGGCCGCGGACATGATCCTGACCGACGACAATTTCGCCTCGATTGTGCATGCCATCGAGGAGGGTCGCGCGGTCTACGCCAACATCAAGAAGTTCATGCTCTACATCTTGAACTCCAACGTCCCCGAAGCCGTCCCCTCTGCCATCTACCTGCTGTCCGGCGGTGCTGTGCCACTGCCTTTGACTACGATGCAGATTCTCACAATCGACCTGGGTACCGACATGCTTCCCGCCCTGGGCCTGGGCACCGAGCCTCCCGAGGCAGACGTCATGGACCGTCCGCCGCGCGACCCCAACGAGCCATTGCTGTCGGCGAAGGTCATGCGCAAGGCGTTCCTGTGGTACGGACTTCTCGGCGCGCTCTTCTCGTTCGCGGCGTTCGTTTTCTGCCAGGCCATGAATGGCTGGCACCCTGGCGTTCCCATGTTCGGTGTGGGCGCAGACCTCGACCCGGTCTACGTGCGTGCTACGACCATGGCCCTGGCAGCCATCGTGTTCACGCAGATTGGCGAGGTGTGGAACTGCCGCACCGAGCTGGCCTCGGTCTTCTCGGTCGGACTGTTCTCCAACAAGCAGGTCAACAGGGGTATTCTGTTCGAAGTCGCGCTCATTGTCTTCATCACGCTGTTCCCGCCCTTCCAAGGCGTGTTTCACACGAGCCCGCTGCTCCTGAACGACTACGTGTTCTTGGTCCTTCTGCCGCCCGTGATCCTGCTGCTCGAGGAGTGTCGCAAGGCCATCGTGCGCAAGCGCAACCACATCGATCGCAATGGCGTCGCGATCCGTCAGACGCCGGAAAAGAGGTAAGCCATGAACATCATCGTTGTCGGAATGGGTCGCATGGGCACGAGCCTTGCCCGCAAGCTCGACAGACAGGGCTATGACGTCGTAGCAATCGACCAGGAGCCCGAGCGCCTTGAGGCACTGGGCGAGTCTTTTGGCGGCCGAACCGTCGAGGGCATCGGCTTTGATCGCCGCGTTCTCGAGGCCGCGGGCATCGAACGGGCCAGTGCCGTGGTCGCATGCACGTCATCGGACGAGACCAACATCGTCGTTGCGCGCATCTCACGCCAGACCTACCGAGTCCCCCGTGTCATCGCCCGTCTCTACGAGATTAGTAACGCCGAGACATACCGTAGGCTCGGTATCCAGAGCATCTCGACCACCGAGTGGGGCGTCAGTCGAGTGAGCGAGCTTCTGACCTTCAACGAGCTCGACGACGTGGCTGAGCTTGGGAGTGGTGGCGTGCGCCTGGTGCGCGTCGACCTCCCGGCGCTTCTCGAGGGCAGCACCGTCCGTGAGCTCACGGCTGTGGGCGAGGTCAATGTCGTGGCCGTTTCGCACGACAACGAGACCAACGTCCCCACTCAGGGTACGGTTCTCCAGCATGGCGACATCATCTACGCAGCGGTCGCGTCGAGCGCGGCGGGCAAGTTCCGCGCCATGCTCGGGCTGACCGAGTAAGGAGGCAGACATGAACATCATCATCGTCGGCGGTGGGAAGACCGGGGCTTACCTTGCGTCGCTTTTGAGCGACAGGGGAGATTCGGTCAAGGTCATCGAATCCAGGAAGTCCGTTGCCGAGAAGATCGGAGACAAGCTCCCGACTGGTACCGTGCTGCGGGGTGTGGGCTCGAGCCCAGACGTCCTGGAGCAGGCAGGTGTGCTCCGTGCCGACATCGTCATCGCCGTCACGGGCAGCGACGAGGTCAACCTGGTCGTGTCGATGCTTGCGAAGATGGAGTACGGCGTAGGCAGGGTCGTGGCTCGTGTGAACAACCCCGCGAACGCTTGGATGTTCGATGCTTCCATGGGTGTCGATGTTGCCATCAACCAGGCTGAGCTCATCACCCGTTCGGTCGAGGAAGGCCTCGACATGGAGGACGTCTTCACGATCATGCGCCTTGGCAGGGATGGGCATGCCATCGTCCAGGGCGAGGTGCGCCCGCATTCGGGCGTGATTGGTAAGTGCGTGAGGCAGCTGGAGCTGCCCGACGGCCTCGTACTCGTGGCGATTGAGCATGAGGGGGATCTCGTAATCCCCAACGGTGGCACCGAGCTCGCTGCGGGTGACCGAGTGGTCGCCTTTGCGAACGACGAGGGCAGGGCCTTCCTGTCTCGCGCGCTGCAGCAGTAAGCGCTTCTCGATAAGGTTCTTGCGTTGCGGGTCCAGGGACGAGTTCTCTGGACCCGCTTCGCGCTTGTGGTCTGAATTGCCCAAATTGGGCGGTTCCGCTAAAAAGTCCTTCTCTACATGATCTCGGAGTAGGAGCCGAGGTAGCGGTACTCCTCGCAAACGTCGTCGAGCGACGAGAGGAGCGTCTCGAACTCGGGGGCGGCGACGGGGCAGTCGATGTCGAAGTAGAACATGAACTCGAAGTCCTCGTCGGGGATGGGGCGGCTCTCGAGCTTGATGAGGTTGATTCCCAGGGCGTAGAAGCGCGCGAGCACCTTGTACAGCGAGCCGGGCTCGTGGTTGACGACCATCATGAGCGAGGTGTGGTCGGCGCCGGGGTAGATCTCGAGGTCGCGTGCGATGCAGGCGAAGCGCGTGTAGTTGCTCGAGCTGTTCTGGACGCTTCGGGACAGCAGGTCGAGGCCGTAGAGGTCGGCGCAGATTCGGCTGGAGAGTGCCGCGACGTCCGTTCGGTCGGACTCTGCGACCATCTTCGCCGCGACGGCGGTGTTCTCGACGACGTGGACGTTGACGCCCCCCAGCCCGTCGAGGAAGTCGGAGCACTGGCGGATCGCCTGGGCATGGCTGTAGACGTCGCGCACGTCTTCGACGCGGGTGCCGGGCTTGGCCAGCAGGTTGTGGTCGACCTTGAGGCGCAGCGTGCGCACGATGTGGAAGTCGTGCCGCATCATCAGGTCGTATACCTTGTTGACGGTTCCCGCGGTCGAGTTCTCGACCGGCAACACGCCATAGCGGCTCGTGCCGTCGACGACCGAGGCGAAGACCTCCTCCCACGTCTCGTGATAGGAGATGTCGGGGTGGCGGAAGAGCCTATCGGCCGCGGCCTGTGAGTAGGCACCCTCGACGCCTTGGCAGGCGACCTTGGCCGAGGGCGGGAAGAGGTCGGGCGTGGCCTTGCGCGCCGAGCGAATCTGGCCGACCAGCCCGTCGTCCGTCTGCAGGCGCCTGGCCTCGCCGGACTTGGCGAGGTCCATCAGCAGCGAGAAGAGCACCTGGCTGTAGTCGCGTAGGTCCTCGGGCATCGAGTCGGCAACGCGACGCAGCTTGGCGCGCTCGCGCGTCTTGTCGAGCACGGGCAGGCCGTGCTCGCGCTTGTACTCGGCAACCTCAAGGGCGCAGTCCATGCGCTGCTTGAACAGGTCGCAGATCTGGCTGTCGATGTGGTCGATCCTGTCGCGGATCTCGGTGATGTCGCTCATGCTCTTGCCCTTTGTCTTGATGTGGTCCTAGCGGGTCCAGCCGGCGTCGGGCGGGAAGGAAAGCCAGCTGTCGAGGACCGCAAGCGCCATGACGGCCTCTGCCACGGGCACCGCCCTGGGGGCGATGCAGGGGTCGTGGCGGCCACGAACGCCCAGGCGGGCGTCGGTGTGCGTCGTGAGGTCGACGGAGTTCTGCTCGCGGGCGATCGAGGAGGTGGGCTTGACCGCCATGCGGAAGAGCAGTGGGGCTCCGGTGGTGATGCCGCCGAGGTTGCCGCCGGCATCGTTTTTGGTGGGTTCCACGCGGCCATCGACCATGTGATACGGGTCGTTGTTCTCCGAACCGTACATGATCGCGGCGTCGAAGCCGCTGCCGAACTCGAGGCCCTTGACCGCGGGGATGCCGAAGACGGCGCGTGCGATGACGGACTCGATGCCGTCGAACATGGGGCCGCCGATGCCCGCGGGAAGGCCGCAGCAGACGCACTCGATCACGCCGCCGACGGAGTCTCCCGCCTTGCGGGCGGCGTCGATCTCGGCCTGCATGGCAGTGGCTGCTTCGGGGTCGATCGCGGGGAAGGTGCGCCCGTCGGCGAGGGCGTCCATCTGGGAGGTTAGTCTGGTGCGCGATGCGGGGTCGAGCTCGGTCGCGCAGAAGGGTTCGTCGGGTTCGCCCGCGACCTCGAGCAGGTGTGCCGAGACGCGCACGCCACGGCTTGCGAGCATCTGCAGGGCGATGCCCCCGGCCACGCACACCGGTGCGGTCAGCCTTCCCGAGAAGTGTCCGCCACCCGCCACGTCCTGCTCGCCAGACCACTTGACCTGCGCGGTCCAGTCGGCGTGGCCAGGCCTGGGAACGCGCCGCAGCTCGTCGTAGTCGTGGGAGCGCGTGTTGGTGTTATCGATGGTCGCGGCAAGGGGCGCTCCGCACGTGCGGCCGTCGGGGTTGAGGCCCGAGACGATCCTGGGCGCGTCGGCCTCCTTGCGAGGCGTTGACCAGGGGTCGCGTCCGGGGGCGCGCCTCGCCATGAAGGCGGCGAGTTCGTCGGTGTCGACGCGAAAGCCCGAGGGCAGGCCCTCGACCACGCAGCCGATGGCGGGGGAGTGCGACTGCCCGAAGACGCTCACGCGAAGGGTGTTGCCGAAGGTGGATGCCATCGCTATTCCTCCATCCTGACCATGCCGTCGAGCCCGGCAAGGTCCTCGAAGAAGGCGGGGTAGGACTTGCGGACGCACTCGGCGCCCCGAATCGCGACCGGGGAGGTCGCGCGGGAGGCGGCCACGGCCGACATCATCGCGATGCGGTGGTCGTTGGCGGCGTCGACCGTGCCGCCCGAAAGGGACTCGACGCCATCGATCACCAGGCCGTCGTTCGTTACCTGGACACGTCCGCCCATGGCGTTGATGGCGGCGGAGACCGTCTGGAGTCGGTCGGACTCCTTCAGGCGAAGCCTCTCGGCCCCGGTGATGGCGGTCGTGCCATGGGCGAGGGCGGCGACGGCGGCGATGGGCGGCACGAGGTCGGGGCAGTCGCTCACGTTGATCATGCAGCCCCTGAGGATGTCGGGGGAGACGGTGGCCGTGTCGCCCGAGCGCGAGACGCGGGCGCCAAGGCGTGCCAGCGCGCCCATGATGACGCGGTCGCCCTGCGAGCTGGAGAGGTTGAGACCCGTGACGCTGACGCCATTGCCCAGGGCTCCCGCGGCAAGCCAGAAGGCCGCGTTGGACCAGTCGCCCTCGACCTTGACGCCGCCGGGGGACGAGTAGCCCGCGGACTCGACGGTGAGGCATGTTGCCTCGGCGTCCTTCTCGACAGTTTTTGTGACCCGGACGCCGACGCCGAACTGCGCGAGCGCGTCGATGGTCAGGTTGACGTAGGAGCGCGACTCGAACGGGTCGGTCACGACGATCTCGGTGCGGCCCCCGAGCAGCGGCGCGGCCATGAGCAGGCCGCTCACGTACTGCGAGGAGACATCGCCCGGCAGGATGAAGCGACCCGGGCGGATGGGGCCCCGCGCCCGCAGGGGGAAGTGGCCCTGCTCGGAGATATCGGCGCCAGCGGCAATGAGCTCCTCGTAGAGGGGGGAGAGCGGTCGCTCGGCGAGCCTGCCGTGGCCGGTGATGCGGACCTCGTCGCCCAGGGCGCAGGCGACCGGCAGGATGAAGCGCAGCGTGGAGCCCGACTCCCCGCAGTCGAGAAGGGCGGGTGCGCCCGACCAACGGGGGTCTCGCGGGCCGCGGCGCACGGGACGCACGCGGAAGCCGCGCGCGGTGCGGGTGACGCCGGCCCCGAGCGCGCGAAGGCAGGCCGCCGTGGCCTCGATGTCCTGCGAGGTGGTGGCGCAGGCGACCTCGCAGGGCGTGTCGGACAGCGCCGCGCAGATGAGCTGGCGGTGCGCTACCGACTTGGACGCGATGGCGCGGATGGAGCCGCCGAGCGGCGACGGGGTGACGATTGCCTTCAAGGTGCTGTTCCCTTTCGGTTGCCTGGTCAGCGGGCGTATGTGCCGCAGCCTGCGGAGATGATCTTGCGGAGGGTGCCCCAGTCGACGTTTCTGACCTCGACCTCGCCGATGGCGCGGGGGACGACCACGTTCACGGTCTCGCCGTGGCGCTTCTTGTCGTGCGTGGCGTACTCGAAGATGACGTCGTGGTCGAGGTCGGTGTCGACGGGCAGGCCGTATGCCGCGACCGCGGCCTCGATGCGGGCGGGGACGGAGGCGTCGCACCAGCCGAGCGCGTGCGACGCCCTCGCGATGCAGCACATGCCGCAGGCGACGCTCGAGCCGTGGCCCAGCGAGAAGTCGCTCGCGGCCTCGACGGCGTGGCCGAGGGTGTGGCCGAAGTTGAGCGTCTGGCGCACGCCGCGCTCGCACTCGTCGGCGTCGACCACGTCGCGCTTGATCCGGACGTTGCGGGCGATGACGCGCGCGAGGCTTGCGCGGTCGTAGCCCTCGCGGTTGATGGGGTCGCTCGCCAGCAGGTCGAACAGCTCGGGGTCGGCGATGACGCCGTGCTTGATGAGCTCGCCGCAGCTGTCGGTGAACAGGTCGCGCGAGATGGTGTCGAGGCAGTCGACGTCGGCGACGACGGCGTTGGGCTGGAAGAAGGCGCCGCACAGGTTTTTGCCGGCCTCGAGGTCGACGGCGGTCTTGCCGCCGACGGAGGAGTCGACCATGGCAAGAAGCGACGTGGGGACCTGTACCACGCGAATGCCGCGCAGGTAGAGGGCCGCGGCAAGGCCGGCCATGTCGCCGGTGACGCCACCACCGAGGGCGACCACGCAGTCGTCGCGGGACAGGCCGTCGGTGGCGAGGCCCTCGAGGATGCCCGAGAGGGTGACGAGGCGCTTGTTCTTCTCGCCAGCCTCGAAGGTGCGCAGAGTGACCGTGTACCCGACGTCGCGAAGCGATCGCATGGCACGGTCAGCGTAGAGCGGGGCGACGTTGGAGTCGCTCACGACGCAGCAGCGGGTGCCTGCGCAGGACTCGCGCGTGACGCGGCCGACCTCGCCGAGGATGCCGCTGCCAACGAGCACGTCGTAGGAGCGGGAGGGGGTGGAGACGCGCACGGTCTCGACGACGCTCATCGGGCCTCGGCCTCCCTCTTGAGCCTGTCACCCTCGGCAAGAAGGGCCTCGAGGCGCTCGGCGTCGCGTGCGTCGAGGGCGTCCTTGTACGCCCGCAGGTTGTCGATGAGGGTCCCGACCTCGCGCGACAGGTGGTCGGCGTTGTCGAGGAACAGCTCGGTCCACATGGGCGCGTTCAGGCGTGCGACGCGCGTGAGGTCCTTGTACGAGCCCGCCGAGAAGCCCTTGTGCTCCTGCGCGGCCGGGCTCTTGACGTAGGCGTTGGACACGACGTGCGCGAGCTGGCTGGTGTATGCGATCTGGCGGTCGTGGAAGTCGGCCGTGGCAAGCGTGAACGACCCGAAGCCGCAGGGCTCGAGCAGGCCCTTGAGCCTGTCGAGAAGATCGAGGCGCTTGATGTCCTCCATCTGGGGAGGGACGACGACCATGGGTGCCCTGTGGAACATGTTGGCGCGCGAGTGGCCGTAGCCGGAGTACTGGGTGCCCGCCATGGGATGGCAGCCGACGAAGGTCCAGTCGCGGCCCCTCGCGATCTCGAAGCAGCGCTCGCAGATGACGCGCTTGACGCCGACGGCGTCGATGACGATCGCGCCGCCCGAGATCTTGTCGGCCATGTCGGCGAGCCAGTCGATGCTGACCTGGGGGTAGCCGGCCAGGATGATGAGCTCGCAGGTTGGGATGGTGCTGTCGTCGAGCTCGCCGTCGACGGTCTCGATCATGGCGAGCTCGAGCGTGGAGCGCGTGCGGTTCCATGCATAGACCTCGCGCCCGCCCTCGTGCATGGCCTTGGCAAACGAGCCTCCCATGAGGCCCAGGCCGACGATGCCGACCCGTCCGGGCACGAATGTGGGGCAGGGCTCCGGGTCGTATATGACCGCCGGCTCGAGGTCCTTCTCGTCAGCCATGCTATCGACCGCCCTCGACGTCGGGCTCGGGGCAGATGACGGAGCGGATGCCACGGACCTTACCCATCATGTCGTCGAACATGTCGGGCGTGAGCGCCTGGGCGCCGTCGGACCAGGCCCGGCTCGGGCAGTCGTGGACCTCGACCTCGAGGCCGTCGGCGCCGGCGGCCGTGGCGGCGAGCGCCATGGGGGCGACGTAGCGGGTGTAGCCGGTGGCGTGGCTCGGGTCGGCGACCACGGGCAGGTGCGTAAGGTGGTGCAGCACGGCCACGGCGGACAGGTCGAATGTGTTGCGCGTGCGGGTCTCGTAGGTGCGGATGCCGCGCTCGCACAGGATGACGTTGGGGTTGCCTTCGCTCATCACGTACTCGGCGGCCATGAGCAGCTCGTCGATGGTGCCCGAGATGCCTCTCTTAAGAAGGACGGGGATGCCGGACTTGCCGACCTCCTTCAGCAGGGTGAAGTTCTGCGAGTTGCGGGCGCCGATCTGCAGGACGTCGATCTTGCGGTCGACGAACTTCTGGATGTCGCGCGCGTCCATGATCTCGGTGACGATGGGCATGTCCAGCTCGTCACGCGCGGCGCAGAGAAGGTCGAGGCCCTTCTCGCCCATCCCCTGGTACGAGTAGGGGCTGGTGCGGGGCTTGTAGGCGCCGCCGCGAAGCATCGTGGCACCCGACGCGCGCACGGCGCGTGCGATGGCGGCGAGGTTGTCGCCCTCGACCGAGCAGGGGCCGGCGATGACCTGGAAGTGGCCGCCGCCGATCAGGGCGCCATGGCCGCAGTCGACGACGGTGTCGGCGGGGTGGAACTTGCGGTTGGCCCTCTTGAAGGGCTCAGTCACGCGCTGGACGTGGTCGACGATGTCCATGCTCTCGATGAGGTAGGGGTCGATCTTGGTGGTGTCGCCGATGAGGCCGACGATGGTGACGTCTTGGCCCTTGGAGACGTCGGTCTTGAGGCCCTTGGCCTCGACCCAGTCGACGAACTGGTCGATCTGGCCGTCGGTGGCGCTGCTGTTGAGTGCAACAATCATGTGATTCGTGTCCGTTTCCGAGTCGCGTCCTGCACGTATATGCCTATGCAAGTCGGATAATCCTACTACATCGCGGTTGTTTTTCCGGATGCATGCAACGAAACGAAACGCATGGGCTATAATCGACGCGATTGCCCTCATAGCTCAGTGGATCAGAGCGTTCGCCTCCGGAGCGAAAGGCCGCGGGTTCGAATCCCTCTGAGGGCACCAGGACCTTGACGGGCCCCCGCCGTCGTGCGGGGGCCCTCTTCTATATCGCGGTCGCCGGGACCCGAGCGGGGAGGACCCTCCCATGCCTTACGCCACGAACGACGATGCCGAGAAGAACGGCGGGGCCGAAGCCGCCCCGCGCGGCCTGACCGACCGCGAGGTCGCCGAGAGGCTTGCCGACGGCCGCGCCAACGTCAACACCGACGTGCGCACCAAGAGCGTGCCCACCATCGTGCGCGAGCACGTCCTCACACTGTTCAACGGTGTCAACCTCTTCCTCGCGCTGGTGGTCGCCTCCACGGGCCAGTACCGAAACCTGCTGTTCATGCTGGTCGTCCTGGCCAACCTGGTCATCGGCGTGTTCCAGGAGGTTCGCTCCAAGCTGACCATCGACAGGCTCTCGATCCTGGCGGAACGACCTGTGAGGGTCGTGCGCGCCTCGGGTGAGGCCGAGGTCGCGGCGAGCGAGCTTGTGCTCGACGACCTCGTGCGCCTCTCACACGGCGACCAGGTGCCCGCCGACTCCGTCATCCTGACGGGCGACGTGCTGATGGACGAGAGCCTGCTCACGGGGGAGAGCCGCCTGGTCAGAAAGGTGGCGGGCGACGAGTTGCTCAGCGGCAGCTTCGTGTCCAGCGGCAGCCTGCTCGCCCGCGTCACGCGCGTCGGCGCCGACGGCTTCGCCGCCAAGATCAACGCCGAAGCAAAGTACGTCAAGCCAGTCCGCTCCGAGATCCTCGAGACACTCCGCATGATCATCCGCCTGGGCACGAGCGTGCTTCTGCCCCTGGGCGGCGCGCTGTTCGCCAGGACGCTTCTCGACGGCGCGACGCCCCAGGGCGCGGCGCTCACCACGGTCGCGGCAGTCGTCGGCATGATCCCGCAGGGGCTCGTCCTTCTCACCAGCACGGTGCTTGCCATCGCCACTACCAGGCTCGCCCGCTCCAGCGTCCTCGTGCAGCAGCTCTACTGCATCGAGACGCTGGCTCGCGTCGACGTCTTGTGCCTGGACAAGACCGGCACCATCACCACGGGTGCCATGGAGGTCAGCTCGCTTCTTCCCGAGATGCCAAACGTCGAGGACGACCTGCTGCGCGTTCTGGGTCTTGTGGCCCGGGCCAACGAGGCCGACGCCAACAACACCTCCCGCGCCATCGCGGCCCGTGTCCCCGCCGAGCTGTTGGCTGGCGAGAAGATTGTTCGGGTCGTGCCCTTCTCGTCCGCGCGCAAGTACTCGGGGTGCGTCCTGGCCGATGGAACGTGCCTCGTCATGGGCGCGTCGCAGTTCGTGCTCGGCGACGCCTTCGCCGCGCACGAGGCGGCAGTGCGCTCGTTCGACTCGCTCGAGCGCGTGCTCGTGGCCTGTGAGGTCGACGGCTTCGACGACGGCGGCGCCATCGTGGGTGCCCCGCGCGTCGTCGGCTTCGTTGGCATCCGCGACCAGGTCCGCGATACCGCCGCCCGGACGGTCGCCTACTTCGTCGAGCAGGGTGTCACCCTCAACGTCATCTCGGGCGACGACCCCGCCACCGTCTCGGCCATCGCCGCGAGCGTCGGCGTCCCCGGGGCCGAGCGCTGGGTCGACGCCACGACCCTGGACACCCCCGAGAAGCTCGTCCGCGCCGCCGCCGACTGCCATGTGTTCGGACGCGTGACCCCCCAGCAGAAGCGCGAGCTCGTCCGCATCCTGCAGGAGGCCGGACACACCGTCGCCATGACGGGTGACGGCGTCAACGACGTGCTAGCCCTCAAGCGCGCCGACTGCTCGGTCGCCATGGCGTCCGGCTCGGACGCCGCGCGCAACGTCGCCGAGGTGGTCCTCGTCGACAACGACTTCGCCCACATGCCCGAGGTCGTCGCCGAGGGTCGTCGCTCCATCAACAACCTGCAGCGTTCGGCGTCGCTGTTCCTCGTCAAGACGGTCTTCTCGGCGGCACTGGCCTTCGTGTGCGTGTTCTTCCCGCCCTACCCGTTCCTGCCAGTGCAGATGGCGCTCGTCTCCGCCGGCATCATCGGAATCCCGTCGTTCGTCCTGGCGCTCGAACCCAACCACGACCGCGTCCGTGGCCGCTTCCTCGCCAACGTGCTGTCGCGCTCGATGCCCGCCTCCATCGCCATCCTGGGGTGCCTCGCCCTGACCCTTCTGGTCGGACGCCATTTCGTGGGCTGGGACTTCCGCCAAATATCGACGGTGTGCACCATGCTTGCGGCGGTGGTGGGCATCGCCCTCATCGTCCGCATCTCGGTGCCCCTCTCGGCGCTGCGAAAGCTGCTCCTTTGCTTCGTGATTGCATTCATGGCGTCGGGCTTCACGTGGGCGGGCCCGTTCTTCTCGATGGCCACGCCGAGCGTTTCAATGCTGTTGCATTTCGTGCTTGTCGCCTGCCTGGGCGTCTTTGCGTTTAATCATTTGTCTACCGCGTTCGCCGCCGACCTCGAGTCGAGCGACGGAGCGTTCTCGCGTCTGGTCGACCGCATCGAGGAGAGGGAACATGAGAGAAACCACGCCCGAGTTCGTTGACGCCGTCCGCGCCGCCCGCGTGCCCGTCGCCGTCGAGGCAGGCGGCATCACGCGCCTCGTCACGGACGTCTCCGGGATCCCCGGGGCCGAGCGCATCCCGCGCGCCCTCGTGGTCCTGCTGGAGAACGTCGTGCGACGCGCCCGCAACGACGAGGAGGCCGTCGCCTACGCCTCCGAGGTCATCTCCGCGGGCCTCGCTGGCGAGAAGGGCGGCGAGGTCGAGTTCATGCCCGCGCGCGTCCTGTTCCAGGACTTCACCGGCGTTCCCGTCTTCGTCGACTTCGCCGCCATGCGCGACGCGATGGTCGCCCATGGCGGAGACCCCGCCCGCGTCAACCCGCACATCCCCTGCACGCTCGTGATCGACCACTCGGTTGCCGCCGACTGCGTGGGCAGCGAGTCCGCCGCCTGCGAGAACCGTCGCATCGAGGCCGAGCGCAACCGCGAGCGCTTCGCCTTCCTCAAGTGGGCGAGCCGCTCGTTCGACAACGTTCGCATCGTGCCGCCCGGCGGCGGCATCTGCCACCAGCTCAACGTCGAGCGTTTCTGTGACGTCTCGACTGTCGATGCCCTTGCGAAGAAGCCGGCTGACTTCGAGACCGCCTGCTTCGACACGCTCGTCGGCACCGACTCCCACACGACGACGGCCAACGGCCTTGGCGTGCTCGGCTGGGGCGTCGGTGGCATCGAGGCCGAGGCGGCTGCCCTGGGCCAGCCCATCACCATGCTCGTTCCGCAGGTCATTGGCCTGTGCCTGACCGGCGAGCTGCCTTGCGATGCCTCCGGCATGGATGTCGCCCTGACGGTCGCGCAGCTGCTGCGTGCCGAGGGCGTCGTCGGTTGCTTTGTCGAGGCCTTTGGCCCCGGCGTGGCGACCCTGTCGGCCACCCAGCGCTCCTGCGTCGCCAACATGACACCCGAGTATGGTTCGACCTGCACTCTGTTCCCGGCAGATGACGTCGCGCTCGACTACCTGTCCCTGGTTGGTCGCGACCCGTCCGAGGTCGCGTTCACCCGCGAGTTCCTTCGCGTCCAGGGCATTTCGGGCGACGCCGAGCGAACCTACGCCAAGGTCCTGGACCTCGACCTGTCGGACGTGCGCCCCTGCCTTGCCGGCCCTTCTCGCCCGCACGACCGCCTGGAGCCCGCCGGCCTGCGCGAGCGCTTCCGTGCCTCCGCGGCCGCCCACGGCAACGGCGACCTCACCAAGGTCGCCGAGGTCGTCTGTGCGGACGGCTCGACCCACGAGCTCGGCCACGGCACCATCGCCATCGCGGCCGTCACCAGTTGCACGACCGCGACCGACCCGGCCATGATGGTCGCCGCCGGCCTTCTGGCTAAGGCGGCATCCGAGCGAGGCCTTGCTCCCAAGCCCTGGGTCAAGCGCGTGCTCGCCCCGGGCAGCCACGCCACCGAGCTGCTCCTCGAGCGCGCGGGTCTTCTCGACAGCCTTCGCGACGTCGGGTTCTACACCTGTGGCTTCGGCTGCATGAGCTGCATCGGCAACTCCGGCCCGATTTTGGACTGCCTCAAGCCGTACGTCGCCGACCTCGAGCTGACCAGCGTTCTTTCCGGCAACCGTAACTTCGAGGGGCGCATCAGCCCCGACGTCGCGCAGAACTACCTCTGCCAGCCCGCCCTCGTCGTCGCCTACTCGCTTGTGGGCACCATGGACGTCGACCTCTCGAGCGAGCCCGTGGGCATCGGCCGCGATGGCCGTCCCGTCATGCTCGACGAGATCATGCCCAGCCGTGACCAGATCGATGCCGTGTTGTCTTCCGTCCTCGATCCCGAGCTGTTCGAGAAGGGCAGCGAGGGCCTGTTCGACGGCGATGCCGAGTGGGCCGCCATCGACGCCGGCGAGTCCGCCACCTTCGACTGGGATCCCGACTCGACCTACGTCCGTCGTCCGCCCTACTTCGAGATCGCCGAGCGCGCCGACACCCTCGAGGTCTCGGGTGCCCGCGCCATCGTCCGTCTCGGCGACTTCGTCACGACCGACCACATCTCGCCCGCAGGCGCCATCGCCGACGACTCCCCCGCGGCGCGCTACCTTCTGGAGAGGGGCGTTCGCAAGGCTGACTTCAACACCTATGGCAGCCGTCGCGGCAACCACGAGGTCATGGCCCGCGGCACCTTTGCCAACGTCCGCCTGGACAACGCCCTGGCCTCGGGTCGTCTTGGCGGTTGGACCCGAGACCTTCTGGACGGCCAGGTCAAGAGCATCTTCGACGCATCCGAGCACTATGCCCAGCAGGACATCCCCCTGGTGGTGGTTGCGGGCAAGATGTATGGAAGCGGCTCCTCGCGCGACTGGGCGGGCAAGGGTCCGCTGCTGCTGGGCGTGCGTGCCGTCATCGCGGAGAGCCTCGAGCGCATCCACCGCTCCAACCTCATCGGCATGGGCATCCTGCCCCTGGAGTTTTGCGGCGGTCAGACCGCCGAGATCCTGGGCCTCGACGGGACCGAGACCTACGACATCGAGCCGGTCGACCTTTCCGCCGGGCTCCCTGCGAGCCGTACCTGCGCCGTGCGTGCGACCCGTGCCGATGGCACGGTCGTGAACTTCGAGTGCACAGTTCGTGTTGACACCCCAACCGAGGGCGCTTACCTCAGCCGTGGGGGCATACTCCCTTATGTCCTGGAGCAGCTCGAGGTCTAGAGCGCTCGCCCGCCTGGCGGACTTTACGCTGGGCGCGGCAGGCACCTCAAGGAGGGGAGAGGGGCACGTGGTCTGCCCGTACTGCGGAACTCACATCGACGATGGCGCGCAGGTTTGTCCCGCATGCCACGCGGAGCTCGACCTCACGCAGGTCATGAGCAGGATTGACGTCAGCTACTGCGCGAACTGCGGCGCGATGTTGCCTGCCGGGGCCGACGCGTGCCCCGCCTGCGGCATGCCCGTCGCCGCGGGCAAGCCCGTATCGGACCCCTTCGGCATCGCTGCCGAGAAGGGCCTCGAGGTCGAGCGCCCCACAACCGATCCCGCTCCCACCGAACCCGCGCCGCCGCGCCACATTCGCGTCCTCGACCTGCCCGACATCGGGCCCGACCCAAAGCCGGATGGCGATTGCCCGGCTGCCGAGATCGAGCCGTCCGCGGCAGAGGAGACCAACTCGATGCCGCGCATCGAGAGCGCTATCCCCTCGGAGTCGCGTAGCGCCCATTCCGAGGACAGGCTTCCCAGGACCAAGGCCGTGCTCGCGGGTGCCCTCGCCTCGCTCGTGCTCGTGGGTGGCTCGGTGCTTCTCATCTCGCACCCCTGGGACCCGAACGCCTACGTGACCCATAACACCACCGAGCGCGACACCTCGAAGGCGGGTTTCCCGGGCGAGCGCGACAAGCTCACCGGGCAGGATAGCTCCACGGAAGACTCAGGCGCCCAGATTTCCGGTGACGAGCAGACGCTCTCGGACCTCTCGGATGCCTACGAGAAACTCGGCAAGCTTGCCGAGAAGATCGACGACAATGCCGACACCTTTGACGACGTCGCCTTTTCCGGAAGCCTCGAGCAGCGCAAGAAGGGCGCCTCGACGGCAAAGTCCCTCTCGTACGAGGTCTCCAACCTCATCGACGACATCTCCGGCATCGACGTCACCTCCGGTACGTACGCCGACGATCTCGGGCATCTCCAGACCCTCGGAAATTGGCTGCGCAATCGCGTCGACGCCCTCAACGAGGCATGGCAGGCCGATGTTGCCTCCGACGACCCGTCTTCCGACCGCTCCGGCATCGAGGCACCGCTCAAGGATGCCGAGAATGCCAACGGAACCAATACCTACAAGGCGTTGTTCGACCAGAACTACGATGCATGGAAGCCTGCCGAGAAGGGCTCGTCCGACTAGTGCATCCATCCGCCCGCATGCCGAGCGTTCTGCTCAAACTGTGAAAAGCACGCCATCCCGGTAGAATCTTTGGGTTGATACGTAGTTGAGACGGCCGGCCCGTCCCGGCCCCTGGGAGATGATCGCGCATGGGTCTTTTTGGTGAGCCTATGTATACCCCGACCTACGAGGTCGCTGGCGACGAGGTCGCCGTCTTCGATACGAGCAAGGGCACCATCCGCGCCAAGCTCGATGGCGACGGTGCGCCCATTCATGTCGCCAACTTCTGCGAGCTCGCGGGGTCCGGCTTCTATGACGACCTCAAGTTCCACCGTTACGTCCCCGGCTTCGTCATCCAGGGCGGCTGTCCCAACACTCGCGAGATGAGTCCCGCGGACGTTGCCGCGGGCAAGCCCGGGCCCTTCGGCCAGCCTGGAACCGGTGGCCCCGGCTATCGCATCAAGCACGAGTACGACACCAACCCGCGCAACAGCCACGTCGACGGCGCGCTGGCCATGGCCCGCTCCGCCGCGCCCGACTCCGCGGGCTCGCAGTTCTACTTCTGCCTGGGTCCCCAGCATGGCCTGGACAGCGGATATACGGTCTTCGGCACCTGCGTCGAGGGCTTTGACGTCATTTCCGAGCTGCGCGCCGGCGACGTCATCAACTCCGTGCGAATCGAGCATGACCGCGCGTAGCGCAGGTCTCCGAGAGAGGGAGCATCATGGATCAGCAGGCATTCGAGGCGGCGCGCGCCGCCTATCAGAACGGTGATTGGGCGGCCGTCGTCTCCGCCGCCTCCGTCGTCAGGCAGCCTGGCGAGGTTTGCGGAGCGTCGGACCACCTCAAGGGCAACGCGCTCATGAAGCTCGGCCGTTACTCCGACGCTGCCGAGGCGTACGCCGACGCCCTCCTTGACACGGCGTATGGCAAGCGCGGAGCGCTCTCTTGCAACCAGGGTCGCGCGCTTCTCGCCGCCGGTCGTCCGGCTGACGCCGTTGCGCCGCTTGTCGCCGCCACCGCCGATGCCGACTACGCCACGCCGTACAAGGCGCAGATGGCCCTGGGCACCGCCAAGACCATGCTCGGCGACCTTCGCGAGGCGGGTATCGCCTATCGAAACGCCGCCATCGACGAGTCCAACCCCGAGCCCGCCAAGGCCCTTCTCAAGCTGGGCGACTGCTTCATGGGCCTGGGACGTCCCGTCGATGCCATCGAGGCCCTTCGCACCGCCCTGGACTTCTCGACGCCGCTGGCCAACCAGTCCCGGATCTACGCCTCCCTTGGCAGCGCCTACGTCGCCGCCAACCGCATGAACGAGGCGATCGACGCCTTCGGGAAGGCCATTGCCGACGGTTCCTTCCAGCTGACCGCCGAGCAGCAGGCGTCCTACAACGCTGCCCAGAAGGCAGTCGCCGCCATTTCCGCTCGTCAGCCCTCTGAGACCGATGCCATGCTCGCCGCCGCCGGCTTTGGTGACGGCGCGACCGGCACGGGCTCTTTCGACCCTCTTGACCCGCTTGGCAAGTCGGGCGAGCTCATGCCCTCTCCCGAGGACACGGGCTTCTTCTCCGTCACCGAGTCCGACCTCATGCAGGCCGAGGCGGATGACCGCAAGATGCGCCGCAAGCACAAGCACACCGGTCTCAAGGTGTTCTTCTTCATCCTGTTCCTGCTTGTCGTCATTGGTGGCGCCGCCGGCTTCGCGTATTACAAGGGCTATGGCTGGCCGACCCAGGAGTCGGTCACCGAGGAGCTCTTCTCGTCCGTGTCCAACAACGGTGATGCCTCCTCGGTGCTCGCCGACTCCGTTTCCGACACGGCTGCCAAGGAGATCGTCGCCTCGATCCCCACCGGCTCCACCGTCAAGGTCGACGGTGTCAACCGCAGCATGTCCAAGTCCACGGTGTTTGCCACCGCGACCCTTTCCGCCGGTGGCACCGCCAACTACACCATCGACATGGTACGCGTGGGCTTTGGCTGGAAGGTCTCCGGCCTGACCGTCGAGTACCCCTCGCAGGTCGACAATGGAACCACGACGTCTACCGGCACCCTCTCCGCCACGACCGACGAGCCTGCGACCACCCAGCAGGCCGCCACCACGGACGAGGATGCCGCCACTACCGATGAGGCTGCGACCACCGCCTCTGCCGACGGCGCCGCGGCCGATCAGGCTACGGAGTAAGTGTTGCCTGCCGACGCGCGCCGCGTCGGCTTTGCTCTAGACTGGTGTGCGCAACATTGCGCCGCCTTGCAAGACGAACATGAGCCGGAAGGTTTTTTCCGGCTGACTCGGGGATAGGAAACAATGTCGTTCTTCGACTCGATATTCGGCGAATACGGGGGAGACCTCGCGATTGACCTGGGCACCGCCAACACGCTGGTGTCCGTTCGCGGCCAGGGCATCGTCCTGAACGAGCCCTCGGTCGTGGCCATCGACAAGGATGCCGAGCGCGTGCTCGCCGTCGGTGCCGATGCCAAGCGCATGGTCGGTCGTACCCCTGGTTCCATCATGGCCGTCCGCCCTCTCAAGGACGGCGTCATCGCCGACTTTGACGTCACCGAGGTCATGCTCCGTTACTTCATCGAGAAGGCCCGCGAGCGGCGCTATCCGTGGTCGCCGCGCCCTCGTGTCGTCGTCTGCGTCCCCTCGGGCGTCACTTCCGTCGAGAAGCGTGCCGTCTTCGAGGCCACGATTCAGGCTGGCGCGCGCCAGGCGTTCCTCATCGAGGAGCCTATGGCTGCCGCGATCGGTGCCGACCTGCCCATCGAGGACCCGACCGGCTCGATGGTCGTCGACATCGGTGGCGGCACCACCGAGGTCGCGGTCATCGCCATGGGCGGCATCGTGGTCTCGCAGTCCATCCGCACCGCCGGCGACGAGTTCGATCAAACGATTCTCGAGCACGTCCGCGACGCATATAACCTGTCCATCGGAGAGCGCACCGCCGAGGACATCAAGATCAAGGTGGGTTCCGCCGCGCCCCTGCGCGAGGAGCTTGATGTCGAGGTAAACGGTCGCGATGTCATCAACGGCCTCCCCAAGACCGTCCGCATCGAGTCCGAGGAGATTCGTCGTGCCCTCGACAGGCCGCTTGACGAGGTTACCAAGGCAGTTAAGGATGCCCTCGACGTGACCCCGCCCGACCTTGCCTCCGACCTCATGTACTACGGCATTCTGCTCACGGGCGGTGGCGGTCTTCTCCGCGGCCTCGACGCCAGGCTTCGCGACGAGACCGGCGTTCCCGTCAACGTCAGCCCCACGGCGCTCGAGAACGTCGTGGCGGGATGCGCGAAGGTTCTCGAGGCCAACGCGCTGTCCGGTGGTTTCGTCCAGAGCGCGGGTCAGTAGACCGTGCCCCAGATGCCAAGCATGCCCGGTCGCGGGTCGGGACTCGGCCGCAGGTCCGGTGTGGGAGCCGGGCGTGTGGCCGCGGTTCTGTGCGTGCTGTCCGTCATTCTCTTCACGTTGAGCTGCCGAGAGGCGGGCACTGGCCCGATCTCTTCGGTCAAGGGCGCCTTTACCGTCGTCACCACGCCCGTTCGTTACGCTGGCTCCGTGGTGAGCGCGCCATTCTCGGGCCTCGCCAACGTGTTCGGCAACCTTACGGCTGACGAGAAGACCCTGTCCGAGTTGAAGGAAGAGAACGAAAAGCTCACGGCCGAGAACGCCAAGCTGAAGGAGGCCGACGAGACGGCCTCGCGCCTGCAGGACCTTCTTAACCTCCAGAGCACCTATAGCCTCGAGTCGACTGCCGCTCACGTGATCTCGGGATCAACCGATACGTGGACCTCGACCGTCACAATCGACAAGGGCACGTCCTCAGGCCTTACCGTCGGGATGCCCGTGACCGACTCCGCCGGAGTCATCGGACAGATCATCGAGTGCGGCGTCAGCTCCTCGACCGTGCGCCTGATCACCGACGAGTCCTCGTCCGTCTCTGCCATGGTCCAGTCGAGTAGGGCACAGGGCATGCTCCGCGGCTCTGCCGACGGCACCCTGAGGCTCACGCTCGTCCGTACGGACCAGACCGTGAAGACGGGTGACCTCGTCGTTACCAGCGGTCTCGGCGGAGTCTTTCCCAAGGGTTTGCCACTGGGCAAGGTCACAAACGTCGAGCGGACGTCCGGCTCGATGTATTACACGATCACCGTGAAGGCCTTCTCCTCGACCGGGAGTTTCGAGGAAGTGCTCGTGATCACCGCGCTCAAGCAGGACCAGAAGGCCACCGCCGACGATGCGGCAGCAGCCAACAAACAAGACACGTCCGCCTCCACGAGCGCGGGCACGGTCGCCACGACCGACGAGGCCTCCGACGCGGCCACTGCCGCCGAGGCCGACAGTGGCTCACAGGAAGGGTAGGTGCGGGCATGCAGGTCAAGGACAGCCACAAGAGCCGTAGGAGCCTGATTGCCCTCGCGCTGGCCTGTGCGGTGCTGCAGCTTGCCGTCGCCCCGAACATCGGCCTTGGTGACGGTAGGGCGAACCTGTGCCTCGTCGCCGCGGCGTGCTTCGCACTGTCTACCGGCGGGACCCCCGCCGTCGTGTTCGGGTTCTTCTCGGGACTTTTCTACGACCTCGTCACCACGGGGCCAGTCGGCCTCATGTCCTTCGAGCTCACGCTTGCCTCCCTCATGCTTGGCATGGAGGGGCGCAACAGACTTGCCGAGGACAAGGTCGGGTCCGCCCAGATTACCGCCGCCACGATTGTCGTCGTCGAGCTTGTCTACGGCATCGCGATGGTGGCCGTCGGCGGCGCGGGTGGATTCTTCCAGGTGCTTGGCCTCAGGACCATCCCCTCGGTTCTTCTCGACGTGCTTGCCTTTGTCGCGGTTGGCTTTGTGATTCGTCGCAGGGCGGCGTCCGGCGGGGGCTTTGGTGGCGGCAAGCCGGGCAAGCGTGGTGCCAGGTTCAGCACCAAGGGGCTCTAAGGGGCGGTCGGTTTGAGTCTTGGCCAGATCGTCGTCATCATCCTCATAGTCGCAGTCGTCGCCGCCCTCGTCGCGGCGGCCTTCGTGCTGCATGGCACCCCGGGCAAGTTCAAGCTTGACATCGGCGGTGCCACGCCTCGTGCCGCAGGCGGGGACGACACGTCCTCGGAGACGAATGTCAGGGGTCGCCTCTATGGCCTCGCGGCCTTCTCCGCCGGTGTCGTCGCCGTGCTTCTGGGCAAGGTCTGGAGCATGCAGCTCGTCTCGAGCGACAAGTACACCAAGATGGCCGAGAGCAACCGCACCAGGACGATCTCGCTCGCGGCCACTCGCGGCCGAATCCTTGATCGCAACGGCGAGGAGCTGGTGAACAACCGTCCCAGCCTCACCGTCGTCGCGGAGTCCTCGGTTCTTGACGACGAGCTGGAGATGGAACTTCTCGCCAACCTGCTCGGCATGCCCAAGATTGCCGTCAAGCGCAAGATCCAGGACAGCAGCGCGGGCGCCCAGAGCGCGCGTGAGGTGTGTGTCGACGTCGACCGCAGGACCGTCGCGTTCATCGGCGAGCATCCCGACGTTTTTCCCGGCGTCAGCGTGGAGGAGCGCTCGCAGCGCCACTACCCCAAGGGCAACCTTGCGGCGCACATCCTGGGTTACACGGGCAGCATCACGCAGGAGATGCGCGAGAAGGCGAACAAGTCGACCGGCGACTCGGCGATTGCCTACGAGATGGGCGACATCGTCGGCCAGGCGGGAGTCGAGTATCAGTACGAGTCCATCCTGCAGGGCGTGCGCGGCCAGCAGCAGGTGCACGTTGACGCCAACGGCAACATCCTGGATTACTCGACCTCAATCCCTCCCGTGGGCGGCTCCGACATCATGCTCACGATCGACTCCAAGATTCAGAAGGGTGCCGAGGATGGCCTCGCGCATGCCATCTCCGCGTCTCGCGAGAAGGGCAACTCGGACTGCAACTCTGGTGCCGTCGTTGTGATGGACGTCACGAACGGCGAGGTACTCGCGATGGCGAGCGCCCCCACGTTTGACCCGAGCGTCTTCATCGGCGGCATCTCCAACGACGACTGGGAGGCCCTGTCCTCCGAGGGCAGCGGTTACCCCATGATGAACCGTGCAGTCGCGGGCCAGTACATGTCCGCTTCCACGATCAAGCCGCTCACGACGTTTGCCGCGCTCGACTACGGCATCGCCACGGTCGACTCGGGCTACAACTGCACGGGCTTCTGGACGGGTTTTGGCAAGGCGTCCGGGCAGTGGTGCTGGAACCACAACGGCCATGGCTACATGACCCTGCAGACGGGAATCACCTTCTCGTGCGACGTCGTCTTCTACGAGATCGGCAAGGGCTTCTGGTATGCCGACGACGACAAGAAGCTCGGCATGCAGGAGACCTTCGAGAAGTGGGGCCTTGGCACCAAGACGGGCGTCGACCTGCCCAGCGAGTCCGCGGGTCGCGTCCCCACGCCCGACTGGAAGTACGAGCACTACTCCAGCTACTCCGAGAACGACCGCACCTGGAAGGGCGGTGACAACACCAACATCGCCATCGGCCAGGGCGACCTTCTCGTCACCCCCATCCAGATGGCCTGCGTCTACGCGGGAGTCGCCAATGGGGGCTCCGTCTGGAGGCCCCATGTCCTCAAAAGCGTCCTGTCGCGCTCGGGTGACGGCACGGTCGTCACGACCAAGTCGCAGAAGCACTTCGACGCGTCCGAGGACAAGTCGTATTTCAGCCTCGTCCACGCCGGCCTCGAGGGCGTGATCTACGAGGAGGACGAGTCGACCACGGCGCACTTCACCAACCTCTCCGTCCGCGTCGCGGGCAAGACGGGTTCGGGCGAGAAGCCCGGCGAGGCCGCGACGGGCTGGTTCTGCGCCTATGCGCCGGCGGACGACCCCAAGTACGTCATTGCGGCGGTCGTCGAGAAGGGCGGCTTCGGCGCGACGTCTGCCATGTATGCCGTCCGCGACACGCTTGGAGCCATCTACGACCAGCCAGACAGCGCCTCGAGCGGATCCGACACGAGCCTGAACTAGCGAAGGGGGAGGAACATGCCACACGAAACGCCAAAGGCGTCGCTTTCTGACATCGGCTTCGGCGCGGCAATCTCGTCGATGTTCGGCGGGGATGCCGGCAAGTCCCCGACGCATGCGAAGGTAACGCACAAGCGGGGCCTGCGTGCCAAGCTCAACCTGCCCACCCTGTTGCCCGCGTTGTTGCTTCTGGCGTATGGCCTTCTCACCGTGTGGTCGGCCTCGCTCACCATCGCGGAGGCTTCGCTTCCCAGGCAGCTCGTGGGTGCCCTGATGGGCCTGGCGGGCGCCACGGTCCTGTGGCACTATGACTACCGGGTGCTCGCCAACTACACGAACGTCCTTTTTGGCGTTGCGGTCTTTCTCATCCTGATGCCAAAGATTCCGGGTCTGGGCATCACTGCAAAGGGAATGACCGGCTGGGTCAAGATTCCCCTGATCGGCTTTAGGTTCCAACCCTCGGAGCCCTGCAAGATCGTCGTCATCTTCCTCATGGCGTCGGTCGTGGCCCAGTACAACGGCAAGATCGACACGTTCCGCGACTATGCCCGCCTCTGTGGCACGTTGCTTGTCCCGCTGCTGCTGATCCTGACGCAGGACCTGGGCACGGGTCTTGTCATCTTCTTCGCGGGTGCGTTGATCATCGTGTGCGGCGGAGCCCCCATGCGCTGGGTCCTGCCCACGGTCGGGCTCATCGTGGCGGCTGCCACGCTTGTGATCTTTTCTTCGATGACCGAGGGGTTGCCCAATATCCTCAAGCCGTATCAGCTCAAGCGCCTCATCGTTTTCGTCGATCCTTCGGTCGATCCGACGGGAGACGGCTACAACCTGCAGCAGGCGCAGATCGCGGTCGGTTCGGGCGGTCTTTTGGGCAAGGGTATCGGCAAGGCCACGCAGGCCGGCCAGGGATTTCTGCCCGAGGCGCACACGGACTTCATCTTCGCCCTTCTCTCCGAGGAGTTCGGCTTTGCCGGCGCGTTATTGCTCCTGCTTCTGTTTGGCTGGCTGCTGCTTGCCACGGTCATGCTCGCCCTTCGCACTGACTCGCCGTTCGGAAGGCTGTGCCTTGTCGGCGTCGTTGCCATGTGGTCGTTCCAGTTGCTGGAGAACGTGGGCATGTGCCTGGGCATCATGCCCATCACGGGCATCCCGCTGCCGTTCATCAGCTTTGGCTCCTCCTCGCTCATCACCCAGCTGGCGGCGGTGGGAATAGTACAGTCTGTCTACCACCACAGGACGAAGTCGGCGTAGCCGCCTCGTCCGCGCGTCCGCAAGCCACCTCGATTTCGAAGGGAGACTTCCACGTGAAGCTGCCCATCTCCGATGCGCTCGGCATCGCCGATGCGGTCCACAGGGCCGCAGGTGACGCTGGCGAGCAGTGCTGTCTGCTCGTGGCCGTGGGCGATGGAGCCCCCGCCACCCTCGTGTCGGCGTTGCGCGATGCATTCGTCCCGGACACGACGCTTGCCAACGTCGACGTCACGACATGCGAACTCGCCTGTGCGGCGCCTCTGTCCGGCTACGATGCCGTCCTGGTCGTCGTCGGGCATGACGGGGCCGCCCGCCAACTGGCATCTGTCGCGTCCGGCTGCGGCGTGCCGTGTGCGCTTCTCGTCGAATCGAGCGTCGACGCGCCCGCACCCTTCGGAGGGGACGCCGCGGGTGCCCCCGTCTCCGTCATCGCGGGGTCGAGCGACGAGGCCCTTCTCGGCAAGCTGGCCCTGTGGCTGAGCGAGTCCTGCCGTCACGACGTCGAGGTCGCGGCAGCCTTCCCGTTCGTCCGTGCCGCCGAGTCCGCGAGACTCGTGCGCTCTTGCGCCACGACCAACGCCGCGGTCGGGCTCGTTGGCTTTTTGGGTGGCGCCGACCTTCCCGTGATGGCCGCCAACCAGATCGCGATGGCCTCCAGGCTGCGTCGCGTTTGCGTTCCCCGCGAACGGGCGGCGTCCGCATCCTCGATGGCCTGCGTCGCGGGATGCGTCCTCGCATGCGCCTTCGGTTCTCGTGCCGTGGCAAGACGTGCCACGAGGTCGTGTGGCCCGCTTTCTCCCGCTGTTCGCGCCGTGGTGGCCTATGCGGGCACCGTGGCCTGCGGAGTTGCGGTTGGTTTCGTCTCTGAGTTCGGAAAGAGAGTAGGGGGTACCAGGTGAGGCTTGAGCGTCGCGATAGGTTCGAGGAGATCGCGCCCCTTCTCGATCGTGTCGAGAAGCCCACGCGTTATCTCGATCATGAGTGGGGGTCCTGCCGCGAGTTGGCCGGTCCGTTCCACGTGTGTCTCGTCTATCCCGATACCTATGAGGTCGGGTTGCCCAACATGGGCCTTGCCATCTTGAGGAACTCGCTCAACCGCATCGACGGCATTTCCTGCGAGCGTGGCTACCTGCCGTGGCATGACATGGCGGACCTCATGCGCGAGCACGACATCCCGATGCTTGCCCTCGAGAGCGCGGCCCCGCTGGCGTCCTTCGACGTCGTGGGCTTTACGATCGCCCACGAGATGGCCTGTACGAACATAATCGAGACGCTTGACCTCGCCCGCATCCCCGTGCGTGCGTGCGACCGCTCCGAAGACGATGCCATTATCATGGGTGGCGGCCCCTCGGTGTGGAACTGCGAGCCCGTCGCCCCGATGTTCGATGCCGTCTGCCTGGGCGACGGAGAGGAGCTTCTCTGCGAGGCCTGCCTCGTCATTCGCGACGCGCGTGCCGAGGGTGTCTCTCGAGACGAGATCTTGCGTCGCCTCGCCAAGGTCGAGGGGCTCTATGTGCCGTCGCTTTACGACGTGCGTGTGGACGAGACCTCGACCGAGTGGGGCTATGCGGTTCCCCGCGACGCGTCCGTTCCCGAGCGCGTCCTCAAGCGCGTCATAGCCGACCTGGGCGCGACCGAACCACTCAACACCGATATCGTCCCGTACATGAAGACGGTCTTCGACCGCCTCTCCATCGAGGTCCTTCGCGGCTGTGCCCGTGGCTGCAGGTTCTGCCAGGCCGGCATGACCTATCGACCGGTGCGCGAGCGTAGCGCCGACCAGGTCGTCGAGGCGTGCGAGCGCGGCCTTGCCTCAACCGGCTACGACGAGGTGTCGCTCACCTCGCTGTCGACCACCGACCACTCCTGCTGTGCGGAGATGATTCACCGTGTCAACGAGGGTGTCCGCAATCGCGGCGTGCGCATGTCGATTCCCTCTCAGCGACTCGACTCGTTTGGAGTCGACATGGCGCTTGAGGTCGCGGGTGGCAAGAAGGGCGGCCTCACCTTCGCCCCGGAGGCGGGCTCTCAGCGCCTTCGTGACGTCATCAACAAGAACGTCACCGAGCTTGACCTCGAGAGGGCCGCGACCAACGCCTTCGAGAATGGCTGGCGACGCATGAAGCTCTACTTCATGATGGGGCTGCCGACCGAGACCGATGACGACATCGTCGCCATTCCGCGTCTGGCGGGCCACGTGCTCGACATCGCGCGCGGCATCGTTCCCAAGGGCCAGCGCGGGGGAGTGTCGGTCTCCATCTCGGTCGCCGTCTTCGTCCCGAAGGCCTACACGCCATTCCAGTGGGCGGGCCAGCTCCCGCTTTCCGAGGTCCGCGAGCGTCAGCGCCTGCTGCTCGCCTCCGCCCCGGACCGTGCCGTCCGAATCTCGTATCACGATGCCGAGACCTCTCAGGTCGAGGCGGTCCTGTCTCGCTCCGGCCGTGCCGCGTTCGAGCTCATCTACTCTGCCTGGCGCCACGGCAGCCGCTTCGACGCCTGGCAGGACGAGTTCGACTACTCCAAGTGGCAGGCTGCCGCCGAGGAGGTTGGGATGGACCTCGAGGCGATCGCCTCCACGCCCTACGAGATCGGCGTGCGCCTTCCCTGGGAGCACACCTCGCCCGGCGTCAGCATGGGATACCTCGAGAGGGAGTGGCGTCGTGCCACGCTTGGCCAGACGACCGCCGACTGCACCCGCACCTCATGCACGGGCTGCGGTGTCTGCCCCACGCTCGGTGTCTCCAACGTCTTGGTGGGTGATCGCTCATGAACGAGGGACTGTCCCGGCTCAGGGTCCACTACGTCAAGCACGACCGCCTTCGCTACCTCGGTCACCTCGAGGTGCTCGGCACCATCGACCGCTGCGTCCGCCGAAGCGGCCTTCCGTTCGACGTGACCAACGGCTTCTCGCCCCGAATGCGCATGCAGTTCTCATCCGCGCTTCCCGTGGCGGCCGCGTCCGATTGCGAGTGGTACGACCTGTTTCTTCGCGAGAAGGTCGATGAGGCCGCGGCCTTCTCGGCTCTTCTCGGCTCCACGCCTGCCGACCTTGCGCCCGTCCGCGCGGGATACGTGAGCACCAAGCTGCCTGCCATCGAGTCCTGGCTCACGCGCATGCGCTGGACCGTCGAGGTCCGCGGGATCGAGCCCGACCCGCTTGACGCCGCCATCGGAGCCGTGCGCGACGAGGGGTCCATCACCTACCTCCGCGGCACCAAGGAGAAGACCGTCGACCTTGGGCCGACGCTCGTGGGGTGGACCTGCGAGTGTCGCGAGGATGGCACGTTTGTTACGCTTGACACGCGCACGACCCCCACGGGTTCGCTCAGGCCCAGCCTGCTCGTCACGACCGCACTCGACCGAATGGGGGCCTCTCCGGACACCGTGCTGTCGGTCTGCCGTCGCGGTCAGTGGGGAGAGGAAGATGGGCGTCTTGTGGAACCGCTTGGATAGGGCGGACCAGGCAAAAGACGCGGCTATCCTATCCATCGGCGGCATCTCCAGCGTCCGTCCGCGTTTTTTGTGACGAATCGCGCAGGTGACGGGTAAAACTCGTTGACCGAGCTGGTGGTAGCTGGTAAAGTATCCAGCTGTTGCACTCACCCCAGCAATGAAGGGTTTCTAACATGTACGCAATCGTTTCGACTGGCGGCAAGCAGTACAAGGTTGCCAAGGGCGACGTCATCGACGTCGAGAAGCTCGACGCGCAGCCTGGCGAGAAGGTCAAGCTTGACGTTCTCATGCTCTCCGACGGCAAGAAGATCGTCGCTGACGCCTCCGCACTTGCCAAGAAGAAGGTCACCTGCACGGTGGTCGAGCAGTTCAAGGGCGAGAAGCAGCTCGTCTTCAAGTTCAAGAAGCGCAAGCGCTACCACCGCTGCAACGGTCACAGGCAGAACCTCACCAAGCTCGAGGTCTCTTCTCTCCCGCGCATGACCGCCGCCAAGAAGGCCGACGAGGCCTCTGACGAGCAGTCCGAGTAACCAGAAGCACCGACTCGCATTTCGAGCAGATAGGCAGGTACCACAATGGCACACAAGAAAGGTCTCGGCTCCTCCCGCAACGGCCGCGACTCCCACGCCCAGCGACTGGGCACCAAGATCTTCGGTGGCCAGGCCATCAAGACCGGTCAGATTATCGTTCGTCAGCGTGGCACGCACATCACGCCGGGCGTCAACGTTGGTCGCGGCAAGGACGACACCCTGTTCGCCCTGTGCAACGGCACTGTAGAGTTCAAGAAGGGCGCCAAGCACACCGTTTCCGTCATCCCGACGGAGGCTTAGGCCCTCAACGGAACCGTTTTGCGAGGCCCCCGGCATTTGCTCGGGGGCCTCGTTGTCTATCCAGGCGCGATGCGCCCGACCCTTAGGGGTCCTTCTCAGGAGGCACGATGTTCACAGACCTTTCCAGGATCAACGTCTGCGGTGGCGACGGCGGTGCCGGCTGCATGTCGTTCCGTCGAGAGGCATATGTCCCCAAGGGCGGACCTGACGGGGGTGACGGCGGCAATGGCGGAGACGTCATCGTTCGTGTCGACCCGCAGCTCTCGTCGCTTATCGACTACCGCTTCAAGCACCACTTCCGCGCTGAGCGCGGAACGCACGGGCAGGGTGCCCGCAAGCATGGTCGCGACGGCGAGGACCTCGTCCTGCGCGTCCCGCTTGGCACCATCGTTCGCGAGCTTGACCCCGAGACGATGACCCCCGCCTTCGAGGTCGCCGACCTCACACAGCCCGGCGAGCAGGTCGTCGTGGCCCCGGGTGGCCTGGGCGGTCGCGGAAACATCCACTTCGTGACCTCCACCCGTCGCGCGCCGGCGTTTGCCGAGAAGGGCGAGCCTGCCCGAGAGCACTGGATCGAGCTCGAGATGAAGCTCATGGCCGACGTTGCCCTTGTGGGCATGCCCTCGGTCGGAAAGAGCTCTCTCATCTCCAGGATCAGCGCCGCCAAGCCAAAGGTCGCCGACTACCCCTTCACCACGCTCGTCCCCAACCTGGGCGTCGTCCGTGCGGGTGAGGACTCCTCGTTCGTGGTCGCCGACGTCCCTGGCCTCATCGAGGGCGCGAGCGAGGGCAAGGGGCTCGGCCACGAGTTCCTCCGTCACATCGAGCGAACTGCCCTTCTCGTACACATCGTCGACGCCACAGGAGGCTTCGAGGGTCGCGATCCGGTCGAGGACTATCGCGTCATCAACGACGAGCTCGCGGCCTATGCGAGCGAGCTCGACGCCCGCCCTCAGATCGTCGTTGTAAACAAGTGCGATATGCCCGGCAGCGATGATGCAGTCGAGCGCGTCCGCGCCTGTGCGGAGGCCGACGGAAGGCCTTTCTTCGCCATCTCGACCATCACCGGCCAGGGTCTCGACGAGCTCGTCGGCACCTGCGCCGACATGGTCCGGGAGCTCCGCGCGCAGATTTCGGTCGAGGCCGAGGGCGAGCGCAAGGACAAGATTTGGGAGAGCAGGCGCCAGCGTCGTGACCGCGCCCTCTCGATCAAGTCGCTTGGCGGCGGCGTCTTCCGCGTCAGCGGCCCCGCGATCGAGCGCATGGTCGTCCAGACCGACTGGGACAACGATGAGGCGATCACCTACCTCCAGCATCGCTTCGACCGCATGGGCCTCGACGACGCCCTCGCCAAGGCGGGCTGCAAGAACGGTGACGAGGTCAGAATCCTCGGCTACTCGTTCGACTACGACGGCTTCGACGACGAGGACGAGTTTGCGGAGCTGAGCGACTCCGACGACCAGATTCTCTCCGAGTTCGAGGATGCCGACCCGTCTGACGACGTGTTCGACATCGAGCCTGAGGGCGACGCTCCCGACGGGGAGTCCGAGTAGTGGCGGGGGAGGGTGCCGCGCGCACCATCGTCGTCAAGGTCGGCTCGTCCACGGTCGTCGGTTCCGACGGTCGTCCCGACCGCGCGTTCATCGAGTCCTTGTGCGACCAGGCTGCCGAGCTTGTCTCCCGTGGCATGCGCGTCGTCATCGTCAGCTCCGGCGCCGCCGCCGCGGGCATGGGCCGACTCGGGTTCTCCAAGCGACCGACCGATCTGGCAACGCTGCAGGCATGCTGTTCTGCCGGACAGGCGTCGCTCACCGAAACCTATGCGGAGCTCTTGGGCGAGCATGGCATCCCGTGTGGCCAGGTCCTTCTCACCAGGGGTGACGTAGTCGAGCGCGAAAGCTACCTCAATGCCCGGGGCACGCTTTCCACGTTGTTGGACCTCGGTGCCGTTCCCGTCGTCAACGAGAACGACGCGCTGTCCTCCTCGGAGCTTTCCTTTGGCGACAACGACACCCTCGGCGCCATCGTCGCCACGCTGGTTGACGCTGACCTCTACGTGATCATGTCCGACATCGACGGTCTGTACACCGCGAACCCGGCCGACGATCCCACGGCACGTCTCATCCCCAGGGTCGACCACATCGATGCCCAGATCATGTCCATGGCTGGCGGCGCTGGCTCTGCGGTCGGTACCGGCGGTATGGTCACCAAGCTGCGTGCCGCGCGCGCGATGCTCGCCGCCGGCATTCCGATGGCGATTGTTCGTGGCAGGCGGGGGCATGTTCTTGCGGACGTCGCCACGGGCGAGCCCGTCGGCACGATCTTCTCCCGTCCCGAGGACGACCCGAGCCACGAGAGCCCGCGCAAGCTGTGGATCGGGCTGGCGGGTGTCCCCCGCGGCACGGTCACGGTCGACCAGGGCGCCCGTCGCGCGTTGGTCGACGAGGGCGGCTCCCTGCTGCCCGTCGGGATTATCGCTACCACGGGGGCCTACGCCGCCGGTGACGTCGTGAGCGTTGCAGACGAGTCCGGTCAGCTTTTGGGGCGTGGTATTGCGCGCTACTCGTCCGACCAGCTTCGAAAGGCCCATGGCGTGAGACTCGACGTGATCGCTCGCTTCATACCCGAGCTTGCCGGACAGCCCTTCATCCACCGAGACGAGCTGCTACTCTTCTAACGAGAAGTGCCGCGTGGCTGCGCGGACGACATTTGGGAGGAACAATGTCCGAGGCAATCGAGAAGGCAACGCTCGCTCATGCGGCGGCCCCGTGCATCGGGGTTGCCCCCGATGCGGTGCGCCGGGAGGCGGTCGTCGCCGCGGCCTGTGCGATGCGCGAGCACATGGGTGATGTCCTTTCCGCAAACGAGGCAGATGTCACCGCCGCCAGGCAAGCCGGCATGGCCGCCCCTCTGGTGGACAGGCTCCAGCTGACCTCGGAGCGCATCGAGGCCATTGCCTCCTCCATGGAGGAGGTTGCCAGACAGGACGACCCCCTCGGCAGCGTTCGTAGCGGCAGGACCCTTGCCTCCGGCGTCAGGTTGGAGTGTGTGAGCGTGCCCCTAGGCGTCGTCGCCATGATCTACGAGGCTCGCCCCAACGTCACCGCCGACGCGTTCGCGCTATGCGCCCGTTCGGGTAACGCGTGCGTCCTCAAGGGCGGCAGCGCGGCGCGCATGTCGTGCCGCGCGATCGTCGAGTGCTGTCGTGAGGGCCTTGTTGCCGCCGGGCTTCCCGCGGATGCCTGCTGCCTGGTCGACTCGACCGATCGTGCCGAGACCCGCGAGCTCATGCATGCCGACGGCCTTGTCGACGTCCTCATCCCGCGTGGCGGCGCGAGCCTCATCCAGACCTGCGTCCGCGAGTCGACGGTTCCCGTCATCGAGACGGGTGTGGGCAACTGCCACATCTACCTTGAGTCCTCCGCCGACGCGCAGATGGCCGTCGACATCGTCGTCAACGCCAAGACCAGCAGGCCTGGCGTCTGCAATGCCGCGGAGTCGCTACTCGTGGATGATGCCGCCGCCGACGAGCTTCTGCCCGCCGTCCTTCTCGCCCTGGGCGAGCGCGGTGTCGAGCTGGTGGGCGACGAGCGCTGCCGGGCGGTCGCCACGGCCAATGGCGTCAGGATGGGTGCCGCCACCGAACAGGACTGGGGTCGCGAGTACCTTGACCTCAAGATGAGCGTGCATGCCGTCTCGGGCATCGACGAGGCGATCGCGCACATCAACCGCTATGGCACCGGACACTCCGAGGCTATCGTCACCAGCAACTATTCCGCGTCCGAGCGTTTCCTCGCCGGTGTCGATGCCGCCGCGGTCTACGTCAACGCGTCGACCAGGTTCACCGACGGCGGCGTCTTCGGCCTGGGATGCGAGATCGGAATCTCGACCCAGAAGATTCACGCCCGTGGTCCCATGGGCGTGGAGGCGCTCACCACGACCAAGTACCTCTTGAGGGGGGACGGGCAGATCCGATGAGCCCTGTCGAGAAGTTCAGCGTCTTCGGGGACCTTCCCAGGCTTGGTGACGACGCTTCCCGCACGTATCGCCTGGGCATTATGGGCGGTACCTTCGACCCCATCCACAACGGTCACCTCGTTGCGGCCCAGCAGGCGCTTGGCGACCTCGGCCTGGACACGGTCGTCTTCATGCCCGCGGGCTCGCCCGCGTTCAAGCAGGATCGTCGCGTGAGCTCGGCCGAGGAGCGCTACGCCATGACGCTGCTCGCCACCGCGGACAACCCCTCGTTTGCCGTGAGCCGCTACGAGATCGACCGCGAGGGCATCACCTACACGGCCGACACGCTTGCCGGCCTGCGCGAGCTGTACCCCGATAACGTCGAGCTTTACTTCATCACGGGCGCCGATGCGATTCTGGACATCCTCAAGTGGCGAGATGCCAGGCGCATCGCCCGTCTCGCCCACCTCGTGGCCGCGACACGTCCTGGCTACGACCTTGACGCAGTCACCGACGTGATCTTCGAGTCGGGAATCGACTTTGACGTGACCTACCTCGAGGTTCCCGCCCTTGCGATTTCGTCGAGCCATCTGCGTGAGCGTTGTGCCGCAGGGCAGTCACTGAGCTATCTCACGCCTAACGCCGTCGTCGGCTACATTGCCAAGCGCGGCCTTTATACCTGTGATGGGGGAGAAGACGAATGATAGGCTTCGTAACCGTCGATTACGACACCCAAAAGCGCGAGTTCCTCTCGCGCATCGAGGATGCCCTCTCCAAGCAACTCATGCGCAAGCCCAGGCGACTGTCGCACTCGTACTCGGTTGCCCGCACGGCAGAGGCGCTTGCGGTGGCGTATGGCGTCGACCCGTTCAAGGCTAGGGTTGCGGGCACCTTGCATGACTGGTCGAAGTCCATGTCACACGACGCGCTTCTCGCCAGGTCCCGTGAGCTTGGGATCGACTTCGGGGTCGACCTCGAGCTTGTTGCGCCGCTTCTGCATGGCATTGTCGCCGCGAAGGAGCTCCCGTCGGTCTTTCCCGACTTGGGCGAAGACGTGCTCCGGGCCATTCGCGTCCATACCCTGGGCTCGGCAACGCCGACTCCGCTCGACCAGGTGGTCTTCGTCGCGGATGGTATCGAGCCCGAGCGTCCCTGCTCTCCCGGAATCGAGCGGTGTCGTCGCATGGCTGGGACGGCATCCCTCGACGACCTTTACTGGGAGTCCTTCCGGGGTGGCGTCGCCTACGTCATCGCGACCGAGCGTTACCTGTATCCTGGTACGATTGACATTTACAACTCACTCGCATTGGAGCGAGCGAACAAGAAGGAGAGCTAATGAGCGTCACTCCGCTGGAGATCGCCCGCGTCGCCGCGACCGCGGCCGACGACCGCAAGGCAACCGACATCTGCGTCCTGGACCTTACCGAGGCCTCTGACGTCTGCGATTACTTCGTCATCTGCACCGGCAGCAACTCGCGCATGGTCGACTCGATCGTCGATGAGGTGGAGGAGAAGGTCCGCGTCAACTGTGACGAGCGTCCCCTGGCCATCGAGGGTCGCGACGAGGGCACCTGGGTCCTCATGGACTTCGGTCCCGTCGTCGTCCACGTGTTCATGCCCGAGCAGCGCGATTACTACCGCCTCGAGTCGCTTTGGGGCGACGTCCCCCGCATCGAGCTCGACCTCGAGGGCGCCATGTAGGGGGCGCGTCCCTAAAAGTCCTTCTTGCCCATGGGAGCCGTTCCCGTGGTCGCATCTCTAAACCTCAGGTCGTGACCGTAGGCAAGCGCATCGTCGCCAAAGCGCTTGCGCAGCCTCTCGGTCGCGGCCATGAGGCTCTCGCGCCTCTCGATTCCGTCGTCATCGCCGCCGAACAGGCTCATCTGGCCCGTTGGCTCACTGCCGAACCCACTCACGCCGACTCCCAGCAACCGAACCGCGACGCCGGGCTTCCAGAGCGTGCCGGCGAGCTCCCAGGCCGTGTCAAGAATCGTCTTAGGGTCACGTGTGGGCTCGTCCAGCATGCGGCGCGCGCTTCTGGCGTGCGAGTAGTCGTATTTGACGCGCACGGTGATCGTCGTGCCCCTCAGGTCACGTCGCATCAGGCGCATGGCCACCATGTCGGACAGGTGTGCGAGCGCGGCCCTCACCTCGTCAGGGCGTGTCAGGTCTGTCGAGAAGGTCCGTTCGTTCGACACCGACTTGGGCGCCTGTTCGGCGCACGCCTCGGCAACGTCGCTCTGCTCGAGGCCTGCCGCCCTGCGAACCATCATGGGTCCCACCTGACCCATGGCCTGCAGTGCCGCCTCGTCCGTCATGCGTGCGAGCTGTCCGAGCGTTCGGACTCCGAGCGAGAGCAGCCTTTGCTCGGATGCCGCGCCGATTCCGCTCATTGAGCGGACCGGAAGCGGTGCCAGGAAGTCGGCCTCGCAGCCTGGCGGCACCACGGTAAGGCCGCGGGGCTTATCGCGTTCCGATGCGATCTTCGCCACGGTCTTACTGGTGCCCATGCCTATCGAGCAGGTTACGCCAAGGTCAGACACTTTGCGCTGGATGCGCGCGCAGATTGCCGCGGGACTCTCGCGCGAATACCTTCCGGGTGTCACGTCGAAGAATGCCTCGTCGATGGAGACCTGCTCCACGAAGGGTGTCTCGTCCCCAAGCACTCGCATCACATGATCGCTCATCTCGCGGTATCGCGCGAAGTTTCCTCGTGTCCAGATGGCGTTCGGGCAAAGCCTTGCGGCTTCGGCCGAGGGCATTGCCGAGTGGACGCCATAACGGCGTGCCTCGTACGAGGCGGTCGAGACCACGCCTCGCTTGTTGGCAGAGCCGCCGACGATCACGGGCTTGCCGCGCCATTCGGGATGATCGAGTTGCTCGACGGACGCAAAGAACGCGTCGAGGTCCAAAAGGCCGACGGCGCGCCCCTTCCACTCGAGTGCGGAAAGCGCGCCCTCCAGCCCCGGCCCCTCGACGTCGCCCATGGCTTGCGAGGGTCGTTCCGGCTGGTTGTCGTCGTGGTATGTCCGGTCTTGCGAATCCATGGCCCGAGTATATGCGGGTCTACAGGCAGGTGGGAAGCGAAACCGTGAAGGTGGTGCCGTTCTCGCGGTCGCTCGTGGCCCTGATGGTTCCCTCGTTCGCCTCGACGATGCTCTTTGCGATGGCGAGGCCCAGGCCAAAGCTTCCCGCCTCTCCGGGCGCGCCCGTGGTTCGGGCCTTGTCGGAGCGGTAGAAGCGCTCAAAGACGTGGGGGAGGTCGGACTCGGGGATGGGCTCGCCAAAGTTGGTTACCGAGAAGATCGCGCGAGTTCCCTCGCGTGTGAGCCGAACGTGGACCTCGGTGCCCTTCTCGGCATACTTGAGGGCGTTGTCGAGCAGCGTCTTGAGCATTCGCTCGAGCTCCTCGGCGCTTCCCTTGACGGCAATCCTCGGAGTGATCTCCGAGCTGATGGACGTTCCCGACTCGAAGGCGACCGCATCGTACTGGAGCGTGACCCCCTCGACGAGTTCGGACAACACGAACCTCTCCTGGCTGGCATGGTTGCGAGTCTCGGCGGCGTCCTCGCTTCTGGCAAGCTCGAGCAGACCCTCGACCAGGCTTCGCATGCGCCCTGCCTCCTCGGAGGTGCTCTCAACCCAACGGCGGGCCTCGTCATCGACGCCCGAGTTCTGCTTCGAGAGGATCTGCATGTTCGCCAGGATCACCGCGAGCGGGGTCTTAAGCTCGTGCGAGGCGTCTGCGACGAAGCGACGCTGCTGCTCCCATGAGCGCTCGACGGGGCGCAGTGCCCATGCGGAGAGCTCCCAGCACGCGAAGAACGAGGCACTCATGAGGCCGACGAACAAGGCGACGTCATTGAGCAGCTGGCGCTTAATCGTCTCGTCGACAGCCGTCGTGTCGGCGATGGCGATGCTCGTCACGCCCCTTTGGGTCTTCGATGCCCAGGCCAGGTGGTTGTGCGTCGAGTAGAAGGTGAAATTCTGGTTGGCGAGGGCCGTCGAGACGATCTCCGACAGGGTGTCGTCGTCGACGTCGGCGGCAAACTCGTTCATCTTCGATACGTCACCGGCAGGGGAGACGATGACCCTGGCGAGAAGGACATGCGTGGAGCCAGGCTCCCGCTCGCCCCTTTCGCGGATTCCCAAGGTGGGCGGTTCGTAAACCGTGGAGTCGACCGAGCTCTCGAGTGCGTTCGTGACGCTGTCTCGTAGCGTCGTGTATGACGTGAACAACGAAGTGCCAAGAATCACCAGGATGACGAATCCGAGCAGGGTGCAGGTGATTGCCGTGAACGACCTTCTCAGTCTCTTGAGCATGTGACCTCCGAGGACGCGGCTGGGACCCTAACAGCCTAGCGCGTCGCGTCCGGGTGGATGGCCTCGAGGCGATAGCCGAGCATGCGAAGGGTAGTGATCTGCACTACCGAGTGGATGTGGGAGAGCTTCTTGCGCAGGAACGAGATGTATGCCTCAACCGAGTTCTCGGAGGTCTCACCGTCGGTGCTCCACACACGGGTGAGAAGGTCCTGCTTGGAGACGATGCGTCCGTTGGAGCTCATGAGGATCTGCATGACCTCGAACTCCTTCTTGGAGAGGTGGACGGTGTAGTCGCCGTTGGTGAGGTCGTGCGTCGAGAGGTCGAGGGTGAGGTCGCCGAACGTGACCTCGTCGATCACCACGTCGCCCTGCCTGCGGGTGAGTGCCCTGACGCGCGCGACGAGCTCGACGGCCTCGAAGGGCTTGGTCATGTAGTCGTCGGCGCCGGCATTGAGGCCCTCGACCTTGTCCAGGGTGTCGGTCCTTGCGGTGAGCATGAGGACCGGGACGGAGGAGGACGCCTTTCGCAGCGTGTGGACGAGTTCGAAGCCATCCATGCCGGGCAACATCACGTCGAGGACCAGGGCATCGTACATGCCGCTCTCGGCATAGGCGAGGCCCGCGCGACCGTCGTAGACGGCCTCGGCGTGGAAGCCCGCATCTTGAAGGATGTGACAGACGGCGTCGGCAAGGTTGCGCTCGTCCTCGATTACGAGAATGTTCATCTTTTGGCTCCCCACGATCTCCGTTGTGGTCGTTGGACGCGGATGCATCCCGCCAACGTATACTCATGTTGCTTAAAACTATGGTACCCAAATCTCTGAATTACCTCTTAAAGCAAGGCGGGGCATGCTGTTCCGAATGTCCGGACGTTCACCGTTCCACAAAATTCGCACTTCTCAGCATGCTTCCGTTGTCCTATCATTATCAGCTGCTTTATGTGGCTACGCGGCGATCATCCCTAATACTCGCGCCGCACGTCTGGAGGAGTTTTAATTGGCAGTCAAGATTCGTCTGGCCCGTCACGGTGCCAAGAAGCGTCCGTTCTACCGCGTCGTCGTCGCTGACGGCCGTATGCCCCGCGACGGTCGCTACATCGAGCTGGTCGGCCGCTACAACCCGCTGACCAACCCGAAGACCATCGAGCTGGACCTCGAGAAGGTCGACGCCTGGATCGCCAAGGGCGCTCAGCCGACCAACGCCGTCTCTCACCTCATCGACATCGCCCGTGGCGACGCCCCCGAGCCCGAGAAGAAGGCCAAGAAGTCCAAGAAGCAGATCGCCAAGGACGCCGAGGCTGCCGAGGCCGCTGCTGCCGAGTCTGCCGAGTAGCGCATGGATCCCGAGAGGATCGAGGCCGAGGAGACCGACGAGGCCGTCGAGGCCGAGCTGCCCTCCGACAAGGTCGCCGATCTCGTCGAGTACGTCGTGTGCGGCTTGGTTGACGATGTCGACTCCGTGTCGCTCGACGTCACCGACGGCGATGATGGCACTCTGATCGAGGTCAGCTGCGACGAGGCCGATGCCGGCAAGGTCATTGGCCGTCGCGGTCGCACCATCAAGGCCATTCGCACGATCGCCCGTGCGCTCGGCCAGCGCGTCGGCACCTCTGTCGACGTGGAAGTCCTGGGCTAGGGCACATCCGTGTACGAGGAGCTTCGTGCCATAGCCACGGTCTCAAAGACACATGGCAAAAAGGGGGAGGTCGTGACGGTTCCCGTCGGCGGCCTTCCCCTTCTTCTGCACGAGGGGCTAGACGTTTGCGTCGTCCCTCCCGAGCTCAAGGGCCCCAGGTGGAGGCGTGTCGTCTCCGCTGGCGACGGGGATACCGCGCAGCTCGTTAGCCTTACTGGCTGTGATGACCTCACGTCCGCCGAGGCGATTGTGGGCAAGACCCTTCTCGCACGCAATGCCGATCTGCCTGATGACATTGAGTTGCTTGATGCCGAGGGCATAATTGGCCTTTCTGTCATGGATGAGGCCTATGGCGACATCGGTCTTGTCGAGGAGGTCATGAGGGGTCCCGTCAACGATGTCTGGGTCGTTCGCGGCGAGCCTGGAGAGACCCTCGTTCCCGCCGTGCCTGATCTTGTGCTGGGCATCGACGATGGGGGCGTCTTGCACGTTGACCTTCCGGACGGGCTTGTCGGCGCGTCCGACTGACGCAGGCGATCGGCTTTCTGGAGGAAAGCATGTCAAAGCTCTACGAGGTCCTCTCGGTATTTCCCGAGGTCTTCGATTCGTACCTGACAGCCTCGATCATGGGCCGTGCCCGTGAGCGGGGCATATTCGAGTTCAGGGCGCACGATTTGCGTGACTGGACGCACGACCGCCACAGGACCGTTGACGACGCGCCCTTCGGTGGCGGCCAGGGCATGCTTATGAAGCCCGCGCCGATCTACGAGGCCCTTGACGACATTTCCGCCGAGGGGCCCCGTCCCCATGTCGTCTTCTTCACCCCGTGTGGCACCCCCTTCGACCAGGCGGTTGCGGAGAGACTCTCGCGAGAGGACCGTGTCCTGTTCGTGTGCGGTCGCTATGAGGGTATCGACGAGCGCGCCTATGCACTTGCCGACGAGACCATCTCGCTTGGTGACTACGTCCTTACGGGTGGGGAGCTTGCCGCGCTTGTGGTCATCGACTCCGTGGTGCGCCTTCTGCCTGGTGCCCTTGGTGACGAGATGAGCGCGAAAGACGAGTCCTTCTCGTCGGGATTGCTTGAGTACGCCCAGTACACGAGGCCGTCGGAATATCGCGGAATGTCCGTTCCGGAAGTGCTTCTGTCGGGTGACCACGCGAAGGTCGATGCGTGGCGCCGCGCAAACGCCATCGAGAGGACCGCGTCGTTGAGGCCCGACCTTCTCGAGTCTGCTGGCCTTACGCCCGAAGAGGTTGAGTTCGCCCGTACGGTGGCCGCAAAGTCTGACCTCCGACGCGCGGGGGAGGGCGATGCGTGATGAAGACCGTGTCGAGCGTCGTTCGCTATTTCATCGTCGTCACTCTTGCCGTGGCGGTCGCACTTCTCATCCGCACGTTCGTCGCGGAGCCCTACATCGTGCCCACAGGTTCGATGCTACCGACCATCAAGCTCGAGGACAGGCTGGTGGGGGAGAAGATCACCTACCTTACCCGCACTCCGCAGGCTGGCGAGGTAATCACCTTCGACAGCCCCGCCGAGCCGGGGGTCACGCTCATCAAGCGTGTCATCGCTACCGGCGGCCAGTCCGTCGACCTGCGTGACGGGTCGGTCTATGTCGACGGGAAGAAGCTTGACGAGCCTTATGTCAACGGCGAGCCCTCCGAGCCGCTGGGCGTTTGCGCCGTCGAAGGTGGCATCAGCTATCCCTACACGGTGCCCGAGGACTACGTGTGGGTCATGGGCGACAACAGGACCGACTCGCTCGACTCGCGCTACTTTGGCCCCGTTCCGCTTTATTCCGTCAGCTCGAGGGCGCTGTTCATCTTCTGGCCGCCCTCGGATGCGAGTATGCTTTAGGGGTCTGCGGCATCGTGTCGCAAGGCCCGTCCACGTACGTTAGCCCGCTTCTTGGGAGGAGATTTTCGGTCATGAGCGACAAGCCCCTGACGTTCCAAGACATGATTCTCGCGCTCGAGCACTACTGGGCGCAGCAGGGTTGCACCGTCATGCAGCCGTACGACAGCGAGGTCGGTGCCGGCACCTTCCACACTGCAACCACGCTGCGTTCGCTCGGCCCCGCGGCCTGGCGCACCTGCTACCCGCAGCCGTGCCGCCGTCCCGCCGATGGCCGCTATGGCGAGAACCCCAACCGTCTGCAGCACTACTACCAGTTCCAGGTTCTTCTCAAGCCGTCGCCCGTCGACTCGCAGGAACTCTACCTCGGCTCGCTTGCGGCCATCGGCCTCGATCCCGCCGACCACGACGTCCGCTTCGTCGAGGACGACTGGGAGAGCCCGACCCTGGGTGCCTGGGGCCTTGGCTGGGAGGTCTGGCTCAACGGCATGGAGGTCACGCAGTTCACGTACTTCCAGCAGGTCGGCGGCATCGAGGTCGACCCCGTTCCCGCCGAGATCACCTACGGCCTCGAGCGCATCGCCATGTATGCCCAGGGCGTCAACTCCGTCTACGACCTCGTCTGGAGCTACCTGCCCGACGGCACGTCCATGACCTACGGCGAGGTTTTCCTCGAGAACGAGCGTGAGTTCAGCGCCTACAACTTCGAGGTCGCCAACGTCGAGATGATGCGCCAGAAGTTCGACGACTACGAGTGCGAGTGCCACAGCTGTCTCGAGGCGCACCTGCCGCTTCCCGCATACGACTGCGTCATGAAGTGCAGCCACGCGTTCAACCTGCTCGACAGCCGAGGTGCCCTCTCCGCGGTCGAGCGAGCTAACTACATCCTGCGCGTCCGCACCGTCGCCAAGGCATGCTGCGAGGCCTACATGGCCGAGGTTGCCGCCTGCGACGACGACGCCAAGAAGGGGGAGGTGGCCTAGATGGCACAGACCAAGAGCTTCCTGCTGGAGATCGGCACCGAGGAGATGCCCTCCGCCCCGCTGATCAACGCCGTCAAGCAGCTCGGCAAGATGGTCGCTGCGGGCCTTGATGATGCCGGCCTGGCCCACGGTGACGTGCGCGTCCTTTCGACCCCGCGTCGCCTCGCCGCCATCGTGTCCGACGTCGCCACCCAGACCGACGAGGTCCACGAGGTCAAGCGTGGCCCCGCGGCCAGCATCGCATTTGACGCCGACGGCAACCCCACCAAGGCCGCGATTGGCTTCGGTCGCAAGTTCGGTGTCGACGCGTCCGACCTCGTTCGTCGCGAGGACTCCGACGGTCGCGAGTACGTCTTTGCCGAGAAGAACGTCGAGTCGCGTCCGGCCATCCCCATCCTGACCAAGGTCTCCCAGGACGTCATCGCCGGCCTGCAGTGGCCCAACTACCGTAGTCAGCGCTGGGGGTCCGAGCATGCCACCTTCGTCCGACCCGTCCGCTGGATCTGCGCACTTCTCGGCAGTGAGGTCGTGCCCGTCTCCTACGCCGACGTCACTAGCTCCAACGTCACCCGTGGCCACCGCGTCCTTGGCCCCGGCGAGCACGTCGTCGCCTGCCCCGAGGATTACGAGTCCGTGCTCGAGGCGGCCGGCGTTCGCACGGCCGAGGAGCGCGTCCGTGTGATTCGCGAGCAGATCGCCCAGGTCGAGGCCGAGCGTGACGGTGCCCACGTTGACACCCCCAAGAAGACCTTCGACGAGGTCGTCAACCTCTGCGAGTGGCCTACCGTGCTGGTCGGCAAGTTCGACGAGGAGTTCCTGGATGTCCCGCACGAGATCATCTGCGAGTCCATGCTCTCCAACCAACGTTACTTCCCGATCTACGATTGTGACGGCAACCTCACCCGAGAGTTCGTCGTCGTCTCCAACGGCAACCCCGACTGCTCCGCGACCATCATCGACGGCAACGAGCGTGTCGTTCGCGCTCGCCTGGACGACGCGAAGTTCTTCTACGAGGAGGACCTCAAGGTCTCCCTCGACGAGTTCGCGTCCCGTCTGGACAAGGTCGTCTTCCAGGAGAAGCTCGGCACCGTCCTGCAGAAGGTCGAGCGCATGGAGGTCATCTCCCGTCGCTCCGCCGAGCTCTGCGGGCTTTCCGCCGAGGATGTCGAGAAGACCGTGCGTGCCGCCCACCTCGCCAAGGCCGACCTGGTGAGTCAGGCCGTCGTCGAGTTCACGAGCCAGCAGGGCGTCATGGGTGGCTATTACGCCAAGGCCGCCGGCGAGCCCGTCGAGGTCTGCGAGGCCATTGCCGAGCACTACCGTCCTCGCTTTGCCGGCGACGAGCTGCCTTCCGGCACCGTCGGCAAGCTCGTGGCCCTCTCCGACAAGCTCGATACCGTCTGCGGCATCTTTGCCATCGACGAGCCGCCCACTGGCTCCTCCGACCCGTTCGCCGTCCGTCGATCCGCCATTGGCGTCATCGCACTTCTCAGGTCGCTTCCCCAGTTTGCCCTCCGCGATCTCATTGCCTGCGCGCTTGATTCGCTGGCTGCCCAGGGCGTCGTGTTCGATGCCGAGAAGGTCGCGGGTGACGTCGCCACGTTCTTCTCTGGCAGGCTTGCGAGCATCGCCCGCGACGAGGGCGTGCGTCCCGACACCATCGATGCCCTTGCCTCTGCCGACATCATCGATCCGACCGAGTTCCTCCGTCGCGCCCATGCGCTCGAGGACGCTCGCGCCGACGAGCCCGAGCTGTTCGATGACCTGGCCACTGCCTATGCCCGCGCCTCCCACCTGGGCGATGCCGCGCTAGGCTGCGACGTCGACGCCGACTCGCTTGGCGGTGCCGAGTCCACTCTGCTCGCTGCCTGCGATGCGGGTGAGGCCAGCGTCCAGGCGCACCTTGCCGCAGGGGACTACGAGGCGGCGCTGGCCGACCTCGCCGGTCTTCGCGAGCCGATCGACACTTTCTTCGACGAGGTCCTTGTCATGGACGAGAATGAGGCGATCCGAAACAACAGGCTTCGCCTTCTCAACAGGTTCGCGCGCGTCTTCGATGGAGTCGCCGATATCGGCGCGCTCGCGAGGAAGCGCTAACTGGTATAACTGTGCAACAAAGTTCGTCCCGATTCCCGTAACCCAAAAGATGGAAAGGGTGGCATTCGTGAAGGCTAACTTCGATCGCGTTGACGGTTGCTCCGACGAGAAGGTTCCCGTCATTCACATCATCTCCGACTCGCTCGGCGAGACGGCCACCGAGGTCGTCAATGCCGCCGCGGCCCAGTTCCCTGCGGGTGCTATCCGTATCGAGCGTCTCGCCAAGGTGGACTCTGCCGACCAGGTGCGTCATTACTTCGACAAGAACGCCGACCCCGATGTCCCGACTGCGGTTTTCCATACGATTGTCGATTCTGGACTGCGCTCCGAGGTCCGTCGCGAGCTCGATCGTCATGGCATCCCCTCGATCGACCTTCTCGGTCCGGCCATTTCGGTCCTGTCCACCCTCACCGGGCTTGCCCCCAAGAACATCCCCGGCGCCATCCACAACGTGGACATGCGCTACCTGCGCCGCGCCGAGGCTATGGAGTTCTTCGTCAACCATGACGACGGGCACAACCCCGGTGGCCTCACGGATGCCGACATTGTCCTGGTGGGCGTCTCGCGTACTTCCAAGACCCCTCTGTCCATGTACCTCTCCTTCCTCGGCTACAAGGTCGCAAACGTGCCTCTGGCGCTCGGCGTCGAGCCGCCCGCGCAGCTCGAGGATGTCGAGAAGGGCCGTGTGTTCGGGCTTGTCGCTCCGTCAAGCTCGCTTGCGTCTGTCCGTCAGAGCAGGCTCTCCGACGATGCCGCGTTTGCCATCGCCGGCTCGTACGCCGACCCCCAGGAGATCGACATCGAGCAGGATGGTGCGCGTAAGTTCATGGATAAGCTTGGATGCAAGGTCATTCACACCGAGGGCAAGGCCGTCGAGGAGATTGCCGCCGAGATCATCGAGCACATCGAGGCGCTTGGCACCGAGGCCTAGTACTTCTCGTCAGTAATTCGCGGTTTTCGAGTGTTTTTGGGGTCGTCCCTTGGGGCGGCCCCAACTTTGTAGCGGTCGTGCACCGTGAGTAAAACGCACTATCCCGCCCACGGTCCTTTTTAGGCCGCTTCCGTAAAAACGATGCAATTTGTCGGTTTCATAAATGAATATGGAACAAGTGACCGGGCGACCCGGTGCCTGCGGCTTCATACCACGGGGAGCCCGAAAGGATTGCGTGTCGTATGACACGCCCGACAGGAGGAGTGCAAATGGCTGAAAAGCATGTGTACCGCTTCGGTGCCGGCATCGATGGCGTCAACGCCACCGAGCCTGCCGGCGAGACCGTCGACCAGGCCAAGTGGATCGTCGGCGGCAAGGGCGCCAACCTCGCCGAGATGGCCAAGATTGGCCTTCCCGTGCCTCCTGGCTTCTCTATCACCTGCCAGACCTGTGTCAAGTACGCCAACTCCGGCAACACCTGGGAGGACGGCGTCCTCGACGAGATCGACGCCGCTCGTGAGAACCTCGAGCAGCGCATGGGCAAGAAGCTCGGTGACGCCGAGGACCCGCTGCTCGTCTCCGTCCGCTCTGGTGCCCCCTTCTCGATGCCCGGCATGATGGACACGGTCCTCAACCTTGGCCTCAACGACGTCTCGGTTCAGGGCCTCATCAAGCAGACCGGCAACGAGCGCTTCGCCTACGATTCCTACCGTCGTTTCGTCCAGATGTTCTCCAACGTCGTCATGGGCATTGACGGCGATCTCTTCGAGGAGGCCATCAACGAGAAGAAGGCCGAGAAGGGCGTCAAGCTCGATACTGAGCTCGATGCAAACGACCTCAAGGACCTCGTCGAGACCTTCAAGAACATCTTCGCCGTCAACGTCGACTCCCAGGCTCACCCTGAGGTTGCCCCCGACGGCCGCGCATCCTTCCCGCAGGACCCGATGCTGCAGCTCCGTCTTGCCATCGAGGCCGTCTTCGGTTCCTGGATGAACGAGCGTGCCATCATCTACCGTAAGCAGAACAAGATTTCCGACGACCTCGGCACCGCAGTCAACGTCCAGGTCATGGTCTTCGGCAACAAGGGCGAGACCTCTGCCACCGGCGTTGCCTTCACGCGCAACCCTGCCGACGGCACCAAGGAGTTCTACGGTGACTTCCTGGTCAACGCCCAGGGCGAGGACGTCGTCGCGGGCATCCGCAACACCGAGCCTATCGCCGACCTCAAGAAGCTTCCTGGCCTCGAGGAGGCCGGCAAGCAGCTTGACGAGATCTTCGTCAAGCTCGAGGAGCACTACCGCGACATGATGGACATCGAGTTCACCATCGAGCAGGGCAAGCTTTGGATGCTACAGACCCGTGTCGGCAAGCGTACCGCCATGGCAGCGCTCGCCATCGCCATGCAGTTTGAGGCCGAGGGCGCCATCTCCAAGGAGGAGGCGGTCATGCGCGTCGCGCCTGACCAGCTCGACCAGCTTCTTCACCCGCAGTTCGACCCCAAGGCCGACTTCAAGGTCATTGCCAAGGGCATGAACGCCTCGCCCGGTGCCGCCGTGGGTCAGGTCGTCTTCTCTGCTGACGATGCCGTCGACTGCCAGATGAGGGATAAGCCCTGCATCCTGGTTCGTTGGGAGACCAACCCCGACGACCTCAAGGGCATGGTTGCCGCCGAGGGCATCTTGACTTCGCACGGTGGCAAGACCAGCCACGCTGCCGTCATTGCCCGCGGCATGGGAGCGCCCTGCGTCTGCGGCGCCGAGGCGCTCAAGATCGATGCCAAGGCCAAGGAGGTCGTTATCTCCGGCTCTGACGTCGTCCTGCACGAGGGCGACATCATCTCCATCAACGGTACCACCGGCGACGTCATCCTGGGTTCTGTGCCCCTGGTTCGTCCCGAGCTGACCGGCGACCTCGAGACCATCCTCGAGTGGGCCGACGAGGTTCGTTCCGACGCCTCCCGCGGCCGCAACATGGGCGTCCGCGCCAACGCCGACAACCCCGAGGATGCCAAGCTGTCCCGTGACTTCGGCGCTGAGGGCATTGGCCTCGACCGTACCGAGCACATGTTCCTGGGCGATCGCAAGGAGATCATTCAGTCCTTCATTCTCGCCGAGCGTACCGGCACCAAGCAGCAGGCCCTTGGCAAGCTGCTCAAGGTTCAGACCGACGACTTCCTCGGCATGTTCAAGGAGATGGACGGTAAGACCGTCATCGTCCGTCTTCTCGATCCGCCCCTGCACGAGTTCCTGGACAACCCTCGCGAGTACGCGGTCGAGCTTGCTCACGCCGAGGAGCGCGGCGAGTCCGATATCCAGCTGAAGGCCCGTCGTGACCTTCTCACGCGCCTGGACTCCTTCCAGGAGGCCAACCCGATGCTCGGCCTGCGTGGCTGCCGTCTCGGCATCATCTACCCCGAGCTGACTGAGATGCAGGTTCGCGCCATCGCCAGCGCTGCCGCCCACCTCAAGAAGCGCGGCTTTGACCCGAGGCCCGAGATCATGGTTCCGCTTGTCTCGACCGTTGAGGAGCTTAAGGTCGTCCGTGAGCAGATCGAGTCCGTCATTGCCTCCGTCTCTCAGCAGACTGGCGTTGACCTGTCGATTCCCGTCGGCTGCATGATCGAGATTCCTCGCGCTGCCGTTACTGCTGACGAGATTGGCGAGTACGCCGATTTCTTCTCCTTCGGCACCAACGACTTGACCCAGATGGGCTTCGGTTTCTCGCGTGATGACGTTGAGAGCGCCTTCATCCCGCAGTACCTCACCAAGAAGATTCTCAAGACCAACCCCTTCGAGACGCTTGATCCTGGCGTCGCCAAGCTTGTCAAGCTCGGCGTTGAGGGTGGTCACAAGGCCAATGACAAGATCGTCTGCGGTGTCTGTGGTGAGACTGGCGGCGACCCGGATTCCATCCAGATGTACTACGATCTCGGCCTTGATTACGTCTCCTGCTCGCCGTACCGCGTTCCCATCGCGCGCCTCGCGGCTGCTCAGGCCAAGATCAAGTCCAATGGCGGCCCCGTCAAGCTGGCCTAAGCCCTGATTCCGAGTTAATTCGCAACGCATGGGGAGGGCCCACGCAGTGTCGTGGGCCCTCCCTTTAGTCACATGTTGACTGATGTCAAAGACTTTCTTGTTAGACTTGGAAAAACTTGCGTGCGAGGGATGGGGCCTGTTATGGATGGCGTTCTTGTTCGTCGCGACATAGAGCTGCGTGAGCACGAGGTTCTTTGCCAGGGTGCGTGCTTTTCGGATGAGTCCGTCGGCCGTATGGTCTGCGAGGAACCCGACTCGTATCGCACGTGTTTTCAGCGAGATCGCGATCGCATCCTCCACTCGAAGAGCTTTCGAAGATTGGCTCACAAGACACAGGTGTTTCTCGCTCCAGAAGGCGATCATTACAGGACGCGTTTAACCCACTCGCTTGAGGTCACACAGATAGCGCGGGATATATCGCGATCCCTTTGCCTGAACGAGGATCTGACCGAAGCCATTGGCTTGGGCCACGACCTTGGGCATACTCCGTTCGGCCATACGGGTGAGGATGCCCTGTCTCGAGCCATCGCGAGGTATAGAGGAGTGCCCGAGAAAGCTTCGACGGGGCTGTTCCGTCATAACTGCCAAAGTGCCAGAATCGTTGACTTGCTCGAGAAGGGCGGTCGGGGACTGAACCTTACGCGCGAAGTAGTTGACGGCATTCAATGCCATACGGGAGACCTCAAGGCTATGACGTTGGAGGGGCGCGTCGTGGCAATCTCCGATCGTATTGCCTATGTCACGCATGATGTCGACGATGCGGAGCGTGCCGGTCTTCTGTGCGAGGACGATCTTCCCGTTCAGGTTAGGGAGACGCTTGGATCGAACGCGTCGGAGCGTATCTCCACCATGGTTCGTGACGTCATCGAGGCAAGCGCCCGCTCGGGAGACATATGCATGTCCAAGCCTGTCTGGAATGCGATGATGGGATTACGTGCTTTTCTCGGTAGGCACATCTACACGAAGAGCGATGCCAAGGTGGAGGAGCCGAAGGCAAACAGGCTGATCTATGAACTCTTCTGGTATTTCGTCAAGCATATAGACGAGGTACCTTCCGAGTATCGAGTTCATGCCTGCAACCAGCCAGAGATTCAGGTCGCTGATTTCGTCAGCGGAATGACCGACAGATACGCGATCAGGACCTATCAGGACATTAAGGTTCCCAGGGCCTGGAGAATGGGAGGACAGTTGTGACGTTTCTCAAGGTGCTTCGCACCCTGGTGGCTTCGGTCGTGCTCGCCGCGGCCATACTCTTGGTATATATCGTTTCGACTGGGACCCCAGTTCCCTTTCTGAACCTCGCGGAGTCCGTCGACACGCCCGCGACGTCGGCCCAAGCGGCAGCGACCAGGCTCGCTGACTACGATTGGGCGAAGGTTTCCGAGATCTCGGAAAAGATTAAAGCGGCGGAATCCGATGACGAGGCCGTTAAGATCGCGAAGCGGTACGGTCTTGTCGACGCCGACGGAAACCTTTCTTCCGATGAGATTAGCGTCTCTTGCAAGGACGGCGCCTCCTTCCACGTTCGCCTCGCGGGCATTCGTGCGGATGAATGCGCCGACGGTTCCGGCAAAGCCGGCCTCACCTTTGTGACAAGCGATGCCGTGGCCATGAGGGCTATGAACGAGAACGGCGACAACGCGGGTGGCTGGAAGGACAGCCAGATGCGCTCTTGGTTGAATTCTGACGAGAAGAACAACCTTCCCGACGAGCTTGCCGGCTCGATCGTCAAGGTTCGCAAGGCAACCAACAATACGGGTTCCGCACGCGATGCCTCTGCCGTCACCACGACCGATGACGACTTGTGGCTTCTTTCCGTCCGAGAGGTTTGCGGTGACGTCGATTGGTTCAGTCACGAGTATGGTGCGGACTTCGCTTGGCTCGATAGCGTTGCCAATGCTGAAGGCTCTCAGTACCAGCTATTCTCCGCGGCTGGCGTCGGACCTCGCGAGCCTGGTAATGGCGCCCTTGTTCGTAACTTTGATGGCAAGGCCGTTAGTTGGTCGTATCGTACGCCCTTCTACTTCGTCTACGAGAATCTTGATGCGCGCTTTTTCTATAACGTAATGGAGACGGGCTACCCTTACTCCAGCACCGCTCCCGACGTTAAGCAGGGTGTTGTTTTCGGATTCTGTGTGTAGCTGGTGAAACTAAATGCCCCCTTGTTCTTCCTGATGGGGACGTGTAGACTGCTTTCTTGTGTGTAAACCTATGTGCCGCCATATGCGACGGCACCTCTAGAGATGAGGATTTGGTTATGGATTACATTCGCGCTATCGAGCGTCAGCAGCTCCGTGAGGACATCCCCACGGTTCTGGTCGGCGACAACGTCAAGGTTCACTACCGCATTAAGGAGGGTGATCGCGAGCGTGTCCAGGTTTTCCAGGGTGATGTCATTCGCATGAGCGGTGGCAGCTCCCGCGAGACCTTCACGGTTCGCAAGATTTCCTTCGGCATTGGCGTTGAGCGCACCTTCCCGCTTCACAGCCCGAAGATCGCCAAGCTCGAGGTCGTTCGTCACGGTGACGTTCGTCGCGCCAAGCTCTACTACCTGCGCGATCGCGTCGGCAAGGCTGCTCGCATCCCCGAGAAGCGCTAAGCTCAAAGACGTTTCGAACGAGGCCGTCCTCAAGGGGCGGCCTTTTTTGTTGGCTGCCGGCGCTATATCAGTCCGTAGACTTAATCTGGATGGGGGATTAATCATGGCTTCCAATATGCGAGTCAACGCGGCGACCGCACGTGAGGTTTGCGCCCTTCTTGCCGACGCTCCCTTTGACGAGGTTGTTGAGCTGTGCGAGCGATATTCCGAGGACCCGCGCGCTCAGGTGAGACGCGCTGTCGGCGTCGCGCTTCGCCGTCATGAGAGAGTCGCCAGCGAGCGTGACCGAGTGATCGGCATGTACGAGACGATGGTGAGGCTTGGTGGCGATGGGGTCGTGATTGGTGTCGATGAAGTTGGTAGGGGGGCCTTGGCCGGTCCCCTCACCGTCGCAGCCGTCGCCTTGAGGCCCGATTCTCCCATTTGGGGTATTAACGATTCAAAACAGCTATCTCCTGCTCGCAGGGAGGCCCTTGCCGCGCAAATTGCCGACCAGGCAATTGCAATTGGTATCGCGAACATCGAGCCAGAAAGCATCGATGCCGTCGGGATGAGTGCTTCTCTTCGGATTGCCATGTCGCGTGCGATCGAGGATTCGGGTGTTGAACCCGACGCCGTTCTTATCGACGGCCGACCCGTGCACGCTCATCCCCTGGAAAAGACCATTGTGAAGGGAGATGCCAAGGTTGCCTGCATCGCAGCCGCCTCTATCGTCGCAAAGGTCTCCCGTGATGCGCTGATGGTTTCATATGACGCCGAGTATCCCGAGTATCACTTGGCTGAATGTAAGGGATATGGCTCCGCTGAGCACATAGCAGCGATTAGGGCCCACGGCCTCACGCCAATCCACAGGGCGAGCTTCTGTGGGAACTTTCTTGAAACTCCCACCCTCTTTTAGTCCCTCGCATCGATTGACACGGCCTTTCGAGTCTCTTGCGCCATGGCATTCAACTTGATTTAGATGATTTGGTGAACGCGCGTTTTCCAATTCAAATACTGTGATTCCGGCTGAGGGTATTTCCCTATCGATTCGCCATGTTCTAGCTGGTCTTCATTGGCAATCGCCACTGGTTTGGCCTGGGCCTTGTTGGATAGGTGAGCGTTGAGGCACGGAACTCTGTTAGATGAACTCAATATGCTCTGTCTCCCGTTCGTTGAGAGGAGCATGAATGGATTATCCGGTTTCCAGCACTGCGGAAGGCGCCTCTTTTGAGGATTTGCCCGCCGAGACCCCGATGGGTTCTACCGTGATGGCCGCACGGCCAGCCGATTCTGAAGTCGAGAATGAGCCTGATGAGGCGCGAACTCCTGAACAGGAGAATGATGCGTTTGCATCTGAGGTCGAGGACATGTGTCAGCCTGGAGGGGCTTTTGATCGTGATGTCGACGACATCCCTGCGGCGCGTCCCTGTGAGCCGCAGCCATCAGGAGAGTTTGGTGGCCAAAGGCTCTACGACAAGTCAGTGAAGGAGTACACGTCTAGGGAAATTGGGCGTGAGGGCGAGCGACTGGCCGCCTCGTATCTCGTTCGTAGGGGATATACGATTCTCGAGAGGAACTGGCGTACCAAGGTTGGCGAAGCTGACATTGTTGCCATTGCCCCAAAGGAAGGGGAGTGTTCCAACGATAGGTCCTCGGTCGTCCTCGTCGAGGTAAAGACACGACTTGCTCTCGAAGAGGCCAATCAGATGCCAGAGCTCGCCGTCGACCGAAGGAAGCAGCTCAGGTATCGCCGTCTTGCGCTGATGTATCTCGCCTTGCACCCCGAGTGCGAGTCGATCAGATTTGACGTCATCGCCCTGAACATCATTGGCGAGAAAACCGCTCGACTTCGCCACCTTGTCTCTGCATTCTCATGGGACGAATAGTTGACACCATGGACAGGGTCACTGTGAGCACGGCTAACCTTCGAGGCATCGAGGCCCTTCCAGTCTCCGTCGAAATTAGCCTATCTGGAGGCATACCAGGACTCACTATCGTTGGAATGCCGGATGGGGCTGTTCTCGAGGCAAGATCGCGTATCAGGTGCGCAATCGCTTCGTGTGGGTTCGAGACTCCCAGGCTCCATGTAACCGTGAACCTTGCTCCTGCGGATATGAAAAAGAGCGGAACAGCTTTTGACCTTCCGATTGCGGCGGCTATTCTATGCGCAACGGGCCAAGTTCCGATCGAGCGTCTTGATGGGGCGTTGTTGTTCGGTGAGCTTGCGTTGGACGGAACGGTTCGGCCTGTTCGCGGTTCGATTGCATATGCGCTTTTGGCACGCGAGCTGGGGCTTCTGCCCTGCTCCGCGGATGATTCCTGCATTGCTGGCGAAAACCTTCCTTCTTGGGGCCTGTCTTCGCTTAGGGATCTTCTTGGTAGCAGAAGGCCTATGAGTCTCGAGCTCGCTCGAAAGGTGTTGCAATCGGTGCAGCCTGACGCTTCAGGGGAAATGGTCGACTTTGCAGACGTCGCTGACCAAGAAATTGCCAAGCGTGTGATGGTGATCAGTGCGACCGGTAAGCATGGCCTGCTTATGGTCGGGCCTCCCGGAACGGGAAAGACCATGCTTGCAAGAAGACTTCCTGGAATCATGCCCTCTCTTACGGATGCCGAACGGCTTGAGACGATGCTAATTCATTCGGTGTGCGGTCTTCCGAGTGAGGGGATTTCAAAGGGGGTACGTCCTTTCAGGGCACCGCACCATTCGGCATCGATGGCTGGCCTGCTTGGAGGCGGGAGGCCCGTACTTCCCGGTGAGGTTTCTTTGGCTCACAAAGGGGTGCTATTTCTTGATGAGATGCCAGAGATGTCGAGAAACGCTTTGCAGGGTCTTAGGCAACCCTTGGAGGAGCATGAGGTTCGAATCGTGCGGGTAGACGGTGTCTATTCGTTCCCGTGCGATTTCTTGTTGGTCGCCGCGGCGAACCCATGTCCTTGTGGACATCTGGGGGATCCAGGTCGGGATTGCAAGTGTTCGCCAAGCGAGGTTGAACGCTATTCGGGAAGAATCGGCGGTCCTCTGCGAGACCGAATTGACTTGCGCATAGATGTTGGCCGTCCTTCGTCACGTGAGGTAGTGCGGGGAGGAGGAGGTACCAGTAGCGATGCAATGCGTGAGATGGTTCAGTCCGGTCTCCTGTTCCGTGAATGGAGAAACGCTCGTTCCGATAATAAGAATGACCTATTTGAGTCATTTTCTGAGCAGGCAAAGAGAGCGCTGGAGTCTATGGCTGCTGGACTTTGCCTTGGCGGGCGTGGAATCATCCGCTGTGCCTCTGTCGCAAGAACGATTGCGGATCTTGCTGAGCGCGAGCTCGTTTTACCCGATGACGTCGCTGAAGCGCTTGCCTATAGGAACAGAGGGGGTGATTCCATATGAGCTTGCAGCCATGCGAGATAAAGGGGGAGATGTTTGAAATAGGATGCGGCGAAGAAGGCTGGCCACAATCGTTTGACTGTTTGCCAAATGCCATGAGTCGGATCTATGGCATTGGCTCGCGTTCTGTCCTGCTTGAACCATGCCTTGCGGTGATAGGGGCTCGGCGGGCCACCCCGTATGGTCTTGCCGCAGCGGAGATGGCTGGAAGGATTGCGGCCGAATGTGATGTTGTAATCGTTTCTGGTGGTGCCATGGGTTGTGATGCGGCGGCATGCAGGGCTGCTATGGCCGCCGGGGGAAAGGTCATCGTGATTTCCGGATGTGGCGCAGACGTGATATATCCCCGGTCATCAGAAGACGTGTTTCTGGAGGCTTCAGGCCGTGGCGGAGCGATAATCTCATTCGAAAAGTGGGGCACTCCTCCCAGGCGCTATGCTTTTCCGAAGCGTAATCGTGCGATTGCCGCTTTGTGCACAAGCTTGATTGTTACCGAGGCGGGAGTTCCGTCTGGCACTTTCGGAACTGCCCAGGAGGCAGATTCACTTGGCAGAAATGTCTACTCGGTTCCAGGGTCAATATTCTCTCCAGAGTCTCGCGGCACTAATCAGCTGATAGAACAAGGCGCCGCCGTAATAGTTGATGAGCTATCGCTGGAATCACGCATATCGCTCGATTTTTCAAGACAAAGGATTATTGTCCCAACGGAAACGCCGGACAGGGGCCGTGTCCTGTCCGCGCTTGTTGCCAGCCCCATGAGGGCCGACGAGATATCGACGCGTTTGGGTTCTGATGTCCTGACGGTGGTCAGGTCTCTCTCGGATTACGAGGCGCGTGGCCTTGTGGAAAGGTTACCAGACGGAAGATACGTGGCGTCTAGGGAGGCTCTCCTGATGGAAAATAGGAAGGATTGTTAATCAGCTGATGGGAGTCGGATGTCTGACGGAGTCGTTGTCAATGTTGTCGGTGGCGGACTTGCTGGCAGTGAGTGCGCCCTACAACTCGCTGCTAGAGGAATGAAAGTCCGGCTCTTTGAGCAAAGGCCCGCTCATGCGTCCGCCGCACACCATGGGTCTGATTTTGCTGAGCTCGTTTGCTCCAACTCTCTGAAGTCCCTTCGTGAAGATAGTGCCGCAGGCCTTTTGAAGCATGAGCTTTTAGTTATGGGCAGTAAGCTTCTCGCCATAGCTCTTGAATGCTCTGTTCCCGCGGGCGGGGCTCTTGCTGTAGACAGAGGAAGGTTCTCTGGTGCGGTGACTGCTGCCGTCGAGAAAGATCCCAATATCGAAATCGTGCGGGAGAGGGTCGACCAGATTCCCCCTGAGCCTTGCGTTATCGCCGCCGGTCCGCTCTGTTCCGACGGCTTGTTTGAGGACATCTTGTCTCACGTTGGTGGAGAGCGTGGCTCTTTTTATGACGCCGCTGCGCCTATTGTGGACGCTGCTAGCCTCGATATGGATATCGTGTTCTCACAGTCTCGATATGAGGAGCAGGGGTTGGGCGACTACCTTAACTGTCCTTTTGAGCGTGACGAGTACGAGGTTTTCTGGCATGAGCTTGTTAGCGCGAAGCGGGTAGTGTCTAAGGAGTTCGAACAAACAGATCTGTTTTGCGCCTGCCAGCCCGCCGAGGAGGTCGCGCGGACGGGGGTTGATTCGCTTAGGTTTGGGGCCATGAAACCCGTGGGCCTTACTGATCCACGTTCTGGCCGACGTCCGTGGGCCGCAGTTCAGTTGCGTGCTGAAAACTCTGACCATGCCGCGTATAACATCGTCGGATTCCAGACTAATCTTACGTGGCCCGAACAGCGTCGCGTGTTTCGTATGATTCCTGGTCTCGAGAATGCCGAATTCTTTCGATATGGAGTCATGCATCGCAATTCTTTTATTGACTCGCCACGCGCCCTTGACGAGACCTTTGCCCTTCCGGGGTCTTGTGTTAGGTTTGCGGGCCAGATAACTGGTACCGAAGGGTATACCGAAGCCATTGCCTCTGGACTGGTCGCTGCGTTGAACACGTATGCCGATGTCAATGGGCGGAATCGCCTTGCGTTGCCGCGCACGAGTGCATTTGGTTCGCTTGTTGCGTATGCGACTGACCCAAACACCAACCCTTATCAACCGATGCATGTCAATTTCGGCATCTTTCCTCCGCTTGAGCCTCCAGTGCGTAAGAAGAGGGAGCGTTTTGCTGCCTATTCAGCGCGCTCGCGGAAAGAGCTTCTTGAGTACATCTCTGCGAGGTCCGACTTGTTTGGCGATGTCACGCCAAGTTGGGGCGTTTCTGAATGACTAAGGACGTAACGAGTCGGGGTCGTGTTTCTCGGAAATGTGAAGAAGCCGCTGGGGCGTTTATCAGTTACCTCTCCGAAGTGAGAAATCTTTCACCCAACACAGTCCGAGCATATGAGACTGATCTAGATGCCTATGCGCGTTGGGTTAATCGGGTTGGAATCGATTGGGTCTCGGTGTCACACCGGGAGCTTCGTTCGTATCTCACCGAGCTGTCTCGGGCAAGATACTCGAGGAGGACAATCAACAGGCATCTCTCCGCCATCCGGGCTTTTTATCGATGGCTTGTCGAATCTGGTGTCACCACCGTAGACGTGGCTGCGGCTGTAGAGAGCCCGAAGCTGTTAAAAACCATTCCGCATATCTTGACTGAGGACCAGGCCGTTTCCCTTGTAAATTCAATTGAGGGGCATGATCCCGTATCCCTCAGGGATCGAGCTTTCTTCGAGCTTTTGTATGCGAGCGGTGCGCGAATTTCGGAGATTGCCGCGCTACGCCCCCAGGATGTTGATGTTGCGCGCCAGCAGGTGGTTTTGTTTGGAAAAGGATCAAAGCAAAGAATCGTTCCGCTGTACCCACGTGCCATCAGTTCATTTGAGGAGTATCTGGCAGGCGGGAGACCCAGGTTGATTGCTAAGAGAAAAGGGGGCGTGCCTCCGACGGGTTCGTTGTTTATATCAACAAGGGGAAATGACATGAGCGCTGCCTCGCTTCGTGCTGTATTCGAAAGAAGGGCTCGGGCTGTTGGAATAGAGGCGGGTGCTTCTCCGCATGCTATGCGGCATACTTTTGCAACTGAGCTTCTTGACGGGGGCGCTGATCTGCGGAGCGTTCAAGAGCTTCTTGGTCATGAGAGCCTGTCTACAACGCAGGTCTACACTCACACCTCGATTGGCCGTCTCAAGGATGCCGCTCGTCAGGCTCACCCTCGCAGTGGCTCAGATATGTAGCCGCTGCGAAGCATCTTTTTCGTGGCTTTAGCGTGTTCGTGCTGCTATACTTCCAATTTGTTGTGCAGAAGCACGACATACATTTCACACGCGTGGCTACTTGGTGGCCATGGTGCCTGGGGCGAAAGCCACGCCTCGGGTGGTCCACTGGGGCTAATACCACGCGGAGGCCAACCAACGGAGGTTAGAACATGGCTGTCAAGATTAACATTAAGACCCTGCTCGAGGCCGGCTGCCACTATGGCCACCAGACCCGTCGCTGGAACCCGAAGATGAAGCCCTACATCTTCGGTGAGCGCAACGATATCTACATCCTTGACCTTAAGCAGACCGTCGTCGATGCCGACAAGGCTTACTCCTTCCTGAAGGAGACTGCTGCCAAGGGCGGCAAGGTTCTGTTTGTTGGCACCAAGAAGCAGGCCCAGGAGCCCATCGCCACGCAGGCTGAGCGTTGTGGCATGCCCTTCATTAACCAGCGCTGGCTCGGCGGCATGCTCACCAACTTCGTTACCATGCGTTCCCGCATCGACCGCATGGAGGAGCTCGAGGCCATGGTCGAGGACGGCCGCATGGCCGCTCGCGGCAAGAAGGAGCAGTCCGTGCTGACCAAGGAGCTCGAGAAGCTCCAGCGCAACCTCGGCGGCGTCCGTGACATGAAGGCCATCCCGCAGGCTCTCTTCGTTGTCGACACCAAGCGCGAGGAGCTCGCCGTGCGCGAGGCCAACCGCCTGCACATCCCTGTCGTCGGCCTTCTGGATACCAACTCTGACCCTGACGTGATCGACTACGGCGTTCCCGCCAACGACGACGCCATCCGCTCCGTCTCGCTGATGTGCGAGCTTATGGCTGACGCCGTTCTGGCTGGCACTGGCAAGGAGCAGATCACCGAGGCTGAGATGGCCGCTCCCGCCGAGGCCCCCAAGGCCGAGTAGCACCGGGTACAAACCCGTTTGAATCGTTTGATCTACGACCCCAAAGGAGGGGCACACATGGCTCAGATTACCGCCGCTCTCGTTAAGCAGCTTCGCGAGATGACCGACTCTCCGATGATGGAGTGCAAGAAGGCTCTCGTCGAGGCCGATGGCGATCTCGAGAAGGCCGTTGACGTCCTGCGTAAGATGGGTGTCGCCAAGGCCGTCAAGCGTGCTGGTCGTGACACCAACGAGGGCACTGTCGCTGCCTTCATCGCCGAGGATGGCAAGTCTGGCGCTATCCTGGAGCTCACTTGCGAGACCGACTTCGTTGGCACCAACCCCAAGTTCACTGGCTTCGCCCAGAAGCTTGCCCAGGCTGTCGCCGAGAACGATCCCGCTGATGTCGAGGCACTCAAGGCTTGTCCGCTTGATGGCAGCACCGTTGATGCCGAGCTCACCGAGATGATTCACAACATTGGTGAGAACATGAAGATCGCTCGCTTCCACCGTGTCAGCGTTGAGAACGGCGCTCTTTCCAGCTATGTCCACTCCAACGGCAAGCTTGGCGACATCGTGTCCTTCACGTTCGCCAACGCCGAGACCGCTTCCAACGACGAGTTCAAGACCTTTGCCCACGACGTCGCCATGCAGGTTGCTGCCGCGGGTCCCGTCTCCGCCCGTCGTGAGGACTTCCCCTCCGAGATCGTTGAGCACGAGAAGGCCATCTACATTGCTCAGGCCGCCGAGTCTGGCAAGCCCGAGGCCATTCAGGAGCGCATGGCTCTTGGCAAGCTCGAGAAGTTCTACAAGGAGAACGTCCTGACCGAGCAGCAGTTCATCAAGGACAGCTCCGTCACCGTCAAGGAGCTTGCTCAGCAGGTTTCCAAGGCCTGCGGCGACACCATTGAGATTGTTGCTTTCGATCGTTACTCCTTTGGTGAGGACAACTAAGGCCTAACTGGTTTTGTGATGTTTGAGGGGGCTGGCGCCTATGCGCTGGCCCCCTTTCATGTGCAGGGACTCGGCAGCTTACGGGTACATATGTGGGGCGGTTGCCGGGCTCTGCTAGAATCAACAAGGTCTGGGCTGAAGCTCCAGTCCTTCTCTACATCATTTGTCTGACGATACAAGGGGGTCGTTAGCTTGTCCGATTACAAGTACAAGCGCGTTCTGCTTAAGCTGTCTGGTGAGGCTCTCATGGGAAGCGGTGACTACGGCATCGACCCCGATATGCTCGAGAAGCTCGCGCATGAGATTAAGTCCGTTTATGACAATGGGGCTCAAATTGCCATCGTTGTCGGTGGTGGCAACATTTTCCGTGGCCTTTCTGGTGCCGCCGCGGGAATGGATCGTGCCCAGGCTGACTGCATGGGCATGCTTGCTACCGTTATGAACGCCCTGGCACTGCAGGACTGCTTCGAGCGTCATGACATGATGTGTCGCGTCATGAGTGCTATCGAGATGCATGAGGTCGCCGAATCATATATCCGCCGTCGTGCTGTTCGACACCTCGAGAAGGGTCGCATCACGATTTTTGCTGCGGGCACCGGCAACCCTTACTTCACGACCGATACCGCCGCTGCCCTGCGTGCATGCGAGATTGATGCCGAGGTCCTCATGAAGGCGACCAAGGTCGACGGCATCTATGACATGGACCCCGTCAAGCACCCCGAGGCTAAGAAGTTTGACAGGATTTCCTACATTGACGTTCTGACGCGTGACCTCAAGGTCATGGATGCTACCGCCACGGCACTGTGCCATGACAATCACATGCCCATTCTGGTGTTTAACATCGACCAGCCCGGCGTCTTCGACAAGGCGCTGCGCGGCGATGTCGTTGGTACGACTGTCATCGAAGAGGAGAACTAACCATGAGCGAGATTTGCGATAACGCCCGCGCCCACATGGAGAAGTGCATCTCTGCGCTTAGCAATAACTTCTCCAAGGTCCGTACTGGCCGTGCCAACCCCCACATTCTCGACGAGATTCGCGTCGACTACTATGGCCAGCCCACTCCCATCACCCAGCTTGCCGGCGTGAAGCTTCCCGAGGCCAGCATGCTCGTTGTCGAGCCTTGGGACAAGTCTGCCCTTGTCGCTATCGAGCGTGCCATTGCCACCTCTGACCTCGGCATCACCCCGAGCAACGATGGTGTCTGCATTCGCCTTCCGTTCCCCAGGCCCACGGAGGAGCGTCGTAAGGAGCTCGCCAAGGAGTGCCGTCACCTTGCCGAGGAGGCGCGCATCGCCATTCGTAACGTTCGTCGTGACGCCAACAACAAGGTTGAGCGTGACGAGGAATTCACTGATGACGATGTCAAGCGTGAGCAGGCCCAGATTCAGAAGCTCACCGACTCTTATGTCGACAAGATCGACGCCATGCTTAAGGACAAAGAAGCCGAGGTTATGGAGATCTAGGTGGAACGTGACGAGAAGAAGCTCGGGCTGTATTTCTGCAACCCTCCGGCTGACGTAAGCCTTGATGACGTCGACTTGTCTCGCGTCCCTTCTCACATCTCCATCATCATGGATGGCAACGGTCGTTGGGCTACCGCTCGTGGACTAGACCGCAGCCAGGGGCATGTCGCAGGAATCAAGTCTCTTCGCGAGACGATTACTGCTTGCGTTCGCCTTGGGGTGGATGTGCTTTCGGCATATGCCTTCTCGACGGAAAACTGGAAGCGACCTCAGCGTGAGGTTGACCTTCTCATGCATCTCTTTGCGTCCACTCTCGTGAAGGAGCTTCCGCTTTTCCATAAGGAGAACGTGCGCCTGGAATTCCTCGGTGACATCGACGCGCTTCCCGAGAAGACTCGCGCTACCTTCATGCGTGGCCTCGAGGAGACTCGTGACAATACGGGGATGACGCTTGCGCTCGCGGTGAACTACGGGTCTCGAGCCGAGATCGCTCGCGCTGCGCGACTCATCGCTGAGGAAGTAGCCGCCGGTTGCCTTAAGCCAGAAGACGTCAATCAGGATGTCGTTGCATCAAAGCTGTATGGAGCCGACTTGCCAGACCCTGAGCTTCTCATCCGCACCTCTGGTGAGCTCAGGCTCTCAAATTATCTTCTTTGGCAGCTTGCGTATACCGAGTTCTATGTGACTCCTGTCATGTGGCCGGATTTCGGTAGGTGGGAATTGCTTCGTGCCATCAGGTCTTTCCAGGGTCGAGATCGTCGGTTTGGTGGCGTCCACGGCTCCGGCGCCTAACCGTACGCTCCCTCGCTCCCACAATTGGTATTTCCAGTAAAGGACGTGTGCTTCTCAAATGAGTGATAACGAAGAGAACATCCAGCCCGCGGAGGACAACGCTCCCCAGCAGGCAACCAAAGCCTCCAAGTTCATGACGCGTGCTGTTGTGGGTGTTGGGTATGCCGTCTTGGTGCTTGTCTGCCTGCTCATGGGGCGCTGGGCCACCACGGCCCTGCTGTGCGTCTTTGCCTGGCAGTGCTGCAATGAGTTTTACAAGATGATGCGCATGGCAGGTCGCATGCCCAACGAGCTCATTGGGCTTGCTGCGGCTGTCGCGTTTCCCATTGCTGCGAATATCTCATACCTGTATTCGGGTGTTGTCGCGTTCCTGTTGGCTATTGCCACCGGCGTCTGGTATGTCCTGACTCCCAGGGCCAACATCTCCGATGTTGCCCTCACCGTCTTTGGGCCGATGTACACCTCGCTTCTCTTCACCTCCATCCTCAAGTTCCGTGCGGTTGATCCTGGCGTCATGGGTGGCATCCTTACGTTTGCCGTAATGGCCTCGATTTGGGTCAACGACTCGTTTGCCTATATCTTTGGCTCTCGCTTTGGTCGCACTAAGCTCGCCCCCAAGATTTCTCCCAACAAGAGCTGGGAAGGTTTCTTTGGTGGAATGCTTGGCTCTGTTTTGGTGTGGGTCCTTATCTCGCTTTTGGGCCTGATGCCCGTTCCTGTCCCCATGGCAATCCTCACGGGCATCGTTCTTGGCATCTTCGGTGTCATTGGCGATCTGTTCGAGTCTCGCATCAAGCGCTCCGTCGGAGTCAAGGACTCTGGCAACATCATGCCTGGCCACGGTGGTCTTCTCGATCGCCACGACTCGATGCTCTTTGGTGTCATGGCAGCTGCGTTTGTCCTCAAGGTCGGTGGTCTTCTGTGACGATCTTCGAGGACGCATATCCTGTATCCGAGAGACCGCAGGTTCTTCGCGTCGCGATTCTTGGCGCCTCGGGCTCGATAGGCACGCAGGCTCTCGATGTCTGTCGCCAACATCCCGATCGCATTGCCGTAACGGCCCTTTCGGTATTCTCGTCTACCGAGAAGCTCGTGAGGGCAGCGCGTGAGTTCGGCGTGTCCCATGTCGCCGTCGCGGATCCCGCACATGGGGACGACGCCGTTCTGTCCCAGCTCCCCAAGGACTGCGAGCTGGGCATTGGTGACGATGCCGTTAGCGCGCTATGCGACCTCGACGATGTGGATTGCGTTCTTGTCGCCGTGGTTGGTGAGGCTGGGATCTGGGCCTGCCATCGGGCCCTGGTTGCAGGCAAGGTTGTTGCCTGCGCCAACAAGGAAGCGCTGATTTCCGGTGGCGACATCCTCATGCCGCTTGCCAGGCCAGGTCGCTTCATCCCGGTCGACTCCGAACACTCTGCCATCTTTCAGTGCCTTCTCGGCGAGAGGCGCGAGGGCTTGTCCCGAATCTGGCTCACCTGTTCCGGCGGTCCGTTCTATGGGCGCACTCGCAATGAGCTTGCGGATGTCACCTCCACCGAGGCGCTCGCCCACCCCAGCTGGACGATGGGGCCCAAAATCACGATCGACTCTGCCACGCTCATGAACAAAGGTCTCGAGGTTATTGAGGCCCACCACCTGTTTGACGTGCCTGTCGATGACGTCCGCGTGCTCGTGCAGCCCCGCAGTAGGATTCACTCCATGGTCCAGTTCCGTGATGGCAGCGTCATTGCCCAGCTTGGTCCTTCCGACATGCGAATTCCCATCCAGCTCGCGTTTAGCTATCCCGAGCGATGGGACGCGCCTTGCGAGCCTGTCGACTTCTGCTCCGAGGAACCCTTGGCCTTCGGTCGCGCTGACACATCCACGTTCCGCTGCCTTGCGCTTGCCTACGAGGCGGGTCGCCGTGGGGGAACGCTTCCGTGCGCCATGAACGCCGCAAACGAGGTCGCAAACGCCGCCTTCAGGGCAGGGGAGTGCGGCTTCCTGGACATTGCCGAAGTCGTTGAACGCGTCATGGATGTCACCGATGTCGAGAAGGTCGAGAGCCTCTCGCAGCTCAATGATGTTGATTTTCTTGCACGCGAGCGCGCCAACGATCTTCTGGTGGGGATGCGTTAATGGATCTTGGCTTTGTTCTTTCATGCGTTGTCTGGGGGCTGGTTGTCCTCTCTGTTCTTGTGTTCGCACATGAGGCAGGTCATTTTGGCGCTGCCCGTGCATGTGGCGTCCGCGTGACCGAGCTCTTCCTCGGCATGCCCTCTCGCTTCTCGGCGTCTCGTGAGATTAAGTCGTGCGGGACCAGGCTTGGAGTTACACCCGTTCTTCTCGGCGGCTATACGCGTATTTGTGGCATGGCTGGCGAGGAGAGTCCACTTATGGCGCCTGCGCTTGCGTGCGTGCAGTCCCATGGCGTCGTCGCCGCGGACGATCTTGCCCTTGAGATTGGTTGCGACTCCGACGAGGCCTATGCGATTCTTGCCGAGCTTGTGGACTGGGGGTCAATCGAGGCCGTCTATGACCCCGAGCTTGGCGAGCGAGAAGGACAGCAAGACTGGCCAAGGCACTTCGGGACCATCGCACGCGATGCCGAGATGCTTACGAAGTTCGATCGCGGCCACAGGTTCGAGGCTGACGGGTTCACGGCTGCTGGTGTCGCGCGTCCCGTTGACGACGCCGTGGCCTTTTTGAACGACGAACGCTCACGCACCTACCAAGGGAAGGGCTTTCTTTCTCGTCTGGCGATGCTTCTGGGCGGTCCCGTCGCAAGCTTCGTCGCGGGTGTCCTTCTCTTCATCGTCTCGCTCAGCTTCCTGGGACAGAACTACGCCGTGAACTCCAACGTGCTTGGTGGCATCAGCGAGGGTTCCCTTGCCGAGGGGGTCGGCTTGCGTGCTGGTGACGAGGTGACATCGCTTGCCGGCAATGACGTGAATGACTTTAATTCGCTTGGCAAGGCCATCAAGGAGGCGCTTAAGGAGAATGAGCCATTTGACCTTGTGTTTGTTCGGGGCGGCGTAAGCCACGAGGTTACGGTGACACCCCATGGCGAGCAGGCGCTCGGCGTCTCCGCCCGAACCGAGACTGTCCGAGTCCCCGTGACGCAAGCCATTTCGTTCGTGGGAGAGTACTGCTCCCAGACGCTCCAGCTTGTTGGGCGCCTGTTCAATCCCTCCAGCGCCGCGCAGGCCGTCGGCGAGACCTCTTCTGTCGTCGGGATCTCCGTCATGGCAGGGCAGGCGGCCCGCTCCGGTCCTGGCTCGCTTGCGTTTCTTGCCGCGATCGTCTCCCTATCACTCTCGATCATGAACATGCTTCCCATTCCTCCCCTTGATGGCGGAAAGATTCTCATCGAGGTCGTTCAGGTCGTCTTGCGCAGGCCGTTGTCCATGCGTGCGCAAAACGCCATCAGCATGGCAGGCATTGCGCTCTTCTTGCTGCTGTTCGTGGTCGTTGTTCGCCAGGATATCGTTCGACTTTTTGTCGGTTAGGGGACTTATGCCATGGACAAGGATCGGCCTGACATCAATTCAACGGATCTGCCTCGCAATTTCACCCGTCCCGTTAGCGTCGGTGGTGTTTCCATCGGCGGCGGTGCTCCCGTCGCCGTCCAGTCGATGACGAACACCGATACCGGTGATGCCGAGGCGACGCTTGCCCAGATCGGGCGACTCGCCAAGGCGGGATGCGAGATCATTCGCTGTGCGGTTCCGAACGAAGGCGTGCTGGAGTCCTTCTCGCGAATCTGCGAGGAGTCACCGCTGCCCGTTGTTGCCGACATTCATTTTGATCACAGGCTGGCCATCGAGGCTGCGCGTCGCGGTGCCTCGGGACTTCGAATCAATCCCGGAAACGTCGGCTCTTTCGATCGCGTCGACCAGGTCATCGATGTGGCCGCCGAACTCGACGTTCCCATCAGGATTGGTGTGAACGCGGGGTCCCTCGCGCGTGAGTATGCCGAGCGCGACGATTTGTCACAACCCGAGAAGCTCGTTGCCAGCAGCGTTTCGTTCGTTGAACACTTTGACTCGAGGGGCTTCTCGGACATCGTGCTTTCCGCCAAGGCCCACGACGTCAACACCACCCTGCGGACCTACAGAATGCTGTCCTCCGAGCTGCCCCAGGTTCCGCTGCACCTGGGCGTGACCGAGGCGGGCACCCTGCGCCAGGGAACCATCAAGAGCGCCGTGGGGCTTGGCGCCCTGTTGGAGGAGGGGATCGGCGACACCATGCGCGTCTCGCTTACGGCGGACCCCGTCGAGGAGATTGCCGTTGCCTGGGAGATACTTTCCGCGCTCGGAATGCGTCGCAGGTCACCCGAACTTGTCAGTTGCCCTACCTGCGGCCGTACCCAGGTGGACCTCATCCCGATTGCCCAGCTGGTCGAGCAAAGGCTTGCCGACCTGACACTTCCCATCACGGTCGCCGTTATGGGTTGCGCGGTCAACGGCCCCGGGGAGGCCCGTGGCGCTGACATCGGCGTCGCGTGCGGACGCGGCCAGGGTCTTGTCTTTGTCGGGGGCGAGACTGTCCGTAAGGTCCCCGAGGACGAGATTGTCGACGCGCTTTTCGAGGAGATCGAGAAGCGCTTCGGTTGATCGGCTCCATCACATCATAAGTGCCTGCCGAGAAGTGCCTCTTCTGGCAAGCCTTTGCCTTACCATTGCGTGGGTTACACGTTTACCGAGTCGCCGACGTGCTTCTCGATAGTAGGCGCTACTTATTGAAACTCGCCCGCGGCTGCGGGCCTTGCGAAAGGAAACTGCTTTGAGGACGTTCATGAGGATGAGCAAGCTGTACGCGCCGACCCTCAAGGAGGATCCGACCGAGGCCGAGCTCGCGAGCCATCGCCTGCTGCTTCGCGCCGGCATGATCCGCAAGGAGGCCGCGGGCCTGTACAGCTACCTGCCGCTGGCCTGGCGCTCGATTCGCAAGATCGAGAACATCGTCCGCGACGAGATGGACACCCACGACGCCCAGGAGCTCATGATGCCGATCATGGTCGACGCGGAGCTCTGGCACGAGTCCGGCCGCATCGACGCCTACGGCAAGGAGCTCGTGCGCTTTGACGACCGCCACGGTCGTGAGTTCGTGCTCGGCCCCACCCACGAGGAGACCATCACCGCGCTGGTGCGCAACGAGCTCCGCAGCTACAAGCAGCTGCCTGTCAACCTCTATCACATCCAGGACAAGTTCCGCGACGAGTTCCGTCCCCGCTATGGCCTCATGCGCGGTCGCGAGTTCATCATGAAGGACGCCTATTCCTTCTCGGCAACGCAGGAGAGCCTGCAGGAGGAGTACGACAAGATGAAGGAGGCGTACGCCAACATCTGCGTGCGCTGCGGTCTGAAGGCCCTGCCCGTCGTTGCCGACTCCGGCGAGATCGGCGGCGACACCTCCGTCGAGTTCATGGCTCTTGCCGACGCCGGCGAGGCCAGCCTCGTCTACTGCGACGAGTGCGGCTTTGCGGCAGACGACGAGGCCGCGAGCACCATGGTCCCCGTCTCCGAGGGCCCTGGCGACGGCACCCTCACCAAGGTCGAGACTCCCGGCCTCGGCACCATCGAGGACGTCGCGAGGTTCTTCGGGTTCCCCGAGAACGGCACTCGTAAGTCGCTCGCACTTCTCGACGCCGAGGAGAAGCCAGTCGTCGCCATCGTCCCCGGCGACCACGAGCTCAACGATTGCAAGGCGGAGCATGTCTTCGGCAAGGGCTACCGCTTGATGACCGACGAGGAGCTCGAGAAGTACGGCCTGCACAAGGGCTTTATCGGGCCCGTCAACCTTCCCGAGGGCATCCGTCTCGTCTGCGACAAGAGCCTCGAGTGCTCCAAGAGCTGGACGTGCGGCGCCAACGAGGTCGACTACCACTTCACCGGCGCCTGCCCTGGCCGCGACTTCACGCCCGACGAGTGGGCCGACCTCGTGACCGTCGTCGCCGGCGACCCCTGCCCGCACTGCGGCAAGCCCCTCTCGGCCGCCCGCGGCATCGAGGTCTCCCAGGTCTTCCAGCTTGGCACCAAGTACTCCGAGGCCATGGGCGCCACCTTTATGGACGAGGACGGCAAGGAGAAGCCGCTGATCATGGGCTGCTACGGCGTTGGCGTCTCTCGCACGCTTGCCGCAATCGTCGAGCAGCACAACGACGAGCATGGCATCATCTGGCCCGTCTCGGTCGCCCCCTACGAGGTTGCCGTCGTCCCCCTGGACGTCAACGACGACGTCGTGTGGCCTGTCGCCCAGAAGGTTGCCGAGCAGCTTGTCGAGAAGGGCGTCGAGGTCGTCGTGGACGACCGCAAGGAGCGCCCTGGCGTCAAGTTTGCGGATAACGACCTCATGGGCTTCCCGTTCCAGGTCGTCTGCGGCAAGAAGGCCGTCAAGAACGGCAACGTCGAGCTGAAGGACCGTGCCACCGGCGAGCGTACCGAGGTTGCCATCGATGAGGTTGCCGACCTTCTCGCCAAGAGGGTTCTCGAACTTCGTGCGTAGGGGAGGGTCACGGTGAACTATTCTGAGCTTGCTGCCGCCGCTCGCGGCAAGATGGGCGAGTGGTGCCGTGCGTGCCCCGTCTGCGACGGTCGCGGTTGCCGCAACCATATCCCCGGTCCTGGCGCCAAGGGCGTTGGCGACGTCGCCATCCGCAACCATGACGCATGGGGTGACCTGCGTGTGAACATGGACACGCTTCACGAGCCGTTCGTGGCGGACACCTCGCTCGAGCTGTTCGGACGCGAGCTCGTCCTGCCCGTCCTCATCGCACCCGTGGGTGACGTGAGTCGCCACTATGGGCCCGACTACGACACGCTGTCCTACAATCGTTGCGTCCTGGAGGCCGCCTCCGAGTTCGGCACGATCGCACTTACGGGAGACGGCCCTGACGAGTCCATCATGCGTGAGGCATGTGGGCTTATCGCCAGGCTTGGTGGTGCGGGCATCCCGACCATCAAGCCGTGGGGCGCCTCAGTTGTCGCGGACAGGCTTCGCATGGCCCTGGAAGCGAATCCCGTGGCGATCGCGATGGACGTGGACGGCGCGGGCCTGCCATTCCTCAGGGGTTGCGTGCCGCTGGCGGGCGCCAAGTCGGTTGCCGACCTCTCTCGCATCGCGAAGCTGTGTGACAGGCCTTTTGTGGTCAAGGGCGTCATGACGCCGCAGGGTGCCGAGAAGGCCGTTTCGGCAGGCGCCGATGCCATCGTGGTATCCAACCACGGCGGACGCGTACTCGATGGCGTCCCTGCCACCGCGGAGGTGCTCCCGCAGATCGTTGACGCCGTCGGGGGAGACATCACCGTTCTTGTCGATGGTGGTATCCGCACCGGGCTCGACGTGTTCCGTGCGCTCGCGCTGGGCGCCGACGCCGTCATGGTGTGCAGGCCCTTCGTCGTCGCGACGTATGCCGCCGGCAAGCAGGGGGTATCGGACTACCTCGCGCAGCTCCAGAGGGAGCTTGCGGACACGATGGAGATGTGTGGCGCGGCAACGCTGGCCGACATCGACGAGGACATGGTCTTCTCGTAGGGAGGCCCGCTGGCTCTTGGCGCGATGCTTCATGCCACATCAATAAAGAAGGCCAGGCACGCGTGTGCCCGGCCTTTTGTTTTTGGTGGGCCCAGCAGGATTCGAACCTGCAACCCAGGGATTATGAGTCCCCTGCGCTAACCGTTGCGCCATAGGCCCGTATATAAGAAAAAAGGCGACGGCAAATGCCGCCGCCCGCAATGTGTGGTGGAGAATAGGGGGTTCGAACCCCTGACCTCATGACTGCCAGTCATGCGCTCTCCCAGCTGAGCTAATTCCCCGTGGGTTGGTGCGTGAGTTACTATACCAGACACGGAATATTGGTCAAGCATCAATTTGAAATAAAAAATCGGGGACCGAAGTCCCCGATCCTTTGTTGCTATGGTGGGCGATGCTGGATTCGAACCAGCGACCCCATCCGTGTGAAGGATATGCTCTACCCCTGAGCCAATCGCCCTTAGCAAGAAGGCACTATATCAGAACATCGTGCCTTTCGTCCACAGGAAGTTTCGCAACGCCGTTCTTCTCCGTAGGCACATAATCGTCGGGCAGCGAGCCGTCTCACGTTTGTGGGGCAGACGCGTCTGCGCTTACTGTGCCCGCGACGCCCGACCGACGGCGTGCGGCATGGCAAGCGCTATCATCTGACGGTGAAACGACATCAGGGAGGTAACTCATGATCGACGACCCCAAGGCACTCTTTGGCCTCAGGCTCGCGCACGTCGGCATCAACGCCGCCGACGACGCCGAGGCCGCTTCCATCGCGGACCAGTTCCAGGCCCTCATGGGCCTCGAGCGTAGGCAGACTGCGCCCATCTCGTACTTCTCGGACGACATGGTCGAGATCATGAAGGGCTGTGGGCGCGGCCAGAAGGGCCACATCGGCTTCCACGTCGACGACATCCCTACCGCCGAGAAGTGGTTTGCCGAGAGGGGATTCGAGGTCAACGAGGACTCGCGTGCCCTTAACCCCGACGGCAGCACGTTCCTGGTGTACTTCAAGCAGGAGATCGGCGGCTTCGCCATCCACCTGACCCAGGGCTAAGCCCTTCGGCCTAGCCGCGCTGGAACATACGGACAACCACGGGGCCACCGACGTCGCGCCGGCGGCCCCGTTTGAGAGAAACGGACGAGGGGCGCCTTGATAGTCCTCGCAGACAAGATTTCAAAGTCGTTCGGCGGACGAACGCTTTATAGCCAGGCCACCTTGCAGCTAAACGCGGGCGAGCGTTGGGCGCTCGTCGGTCCCAACGGTGCCGGCAAGACCACGCTGCTCAAGATCATCATGGGGGTCGAGTCCTGTGACGAGGGCACCGTCTCCTTCCAAAAGGGGACGTCCGTCGGCTACCTCGAGCAGGAGGCAAAGCTTGCCAGTCACCAGAGCGCGCTCGCCGAGGTCATGGCCTCCGCCACCGAGATCCGCCACCTTGGCGAGAAGTGCCGCGAGCTCGAGGCAAAGATCTCCGAGTCCGAGCAGGGCGCGGCGCTCGAGTCGCTCCTGGAGGAGTATGGCCACGCGCAGGACCGCTTCGAGCGCCTGGGCGGCTACGAGCTCGAGAGCCGTGCCCGCGCGATCCTGTGCGGCCTGGGCTTCCCCGTCGCCGACCTCGACAAGCCGGCGGAGGACTTCTCGGGCGGCTGGCAGATGCGCATCGCCCTGTCCAAGCTCCTGCTGCGCCACCCGGACCTGCTCCTGCTTGACGAGCCCACCAACCACCTGGACCTCGAGAGCGTCAAGTGGTTGGAGCAGTTCCTGGCGGGTTACGACGGCGCCGTTCTTCTTGTCAGCCACGACCGTGCCTTCATGGACGCCTGCGTGAGCCACGTGGCCGCCCTGGAGAACCGCCGCCTCATGACGTACACGGGCAACTACTCGAGCTATCTCAGGCAGCGCGAGGACAACCTCGAGCAGCTCCGCGCCAAGCGTGCCGCCCAGGAGCGCGAGATCGCCCACATGCAGGTCTTCGTCGACAAGTTCCGCTACAAGCCGACCAAGGCCGCCCAGGCGCAGGAGCGCATGAGGAAGATCGAGCAGATCAAAAGCGAGCTGGTCGTCCTGCCCGAGCAGTCCAAGCACGTGCACTTCCGCTTCCCGGTGCCCCCGCGCACCGGCGACATGGTCGTGTCGATCGAGGACGTGGCCAAGTCCTATGGCAGTAACCGCGTCTATGAGGACGTCACGCTCAAGCTCTATCGCGGCGACCATGTGGCCCTCGTCGGCCCCAACGGTGCTGGCAAGTCGACGCTCATGAAGCTTGTGACGGGCAACATCAAGGCCGACCGAGGCCGCATCGAGCTCGGCCAGAACGTCACCAAGGCATACTACGCCCAGCACCAGCTCGAGACCCTCAACGAGTCGAACACCGTCATGGCCGAGATGGACCTGGCGGCCCCAGGCTGGACCACCTCGGAGGAGAGGCGCCTGCTCGGCGCGTTCCTCTTCCACGGGGACGACGTCGAGAAGCGCGTCTCGGTCCTGTCCGGCGGCGAGAGGGCGCGACTGGCGCTTGCGAAGATGCTCGTGGCCCCCGACCCGCTGCTGTGCCTGGACGAGCCTACCAACCACCTGGACATCGACTCGGTGTCGGTGCTGGAGGAGGCCCTCGTCGACTTTGCGGGTACGATCGTACTCATCAGCCATGACGAGGAACTCGTCCGTGCCGTTGCCAACAAGGTCGTCGATGTCCGCGACGGCCGCGTGACCGTCTACGATGGCGACTACGACTACTACCTCTTCAAGCGTGCCGAGATCGAGGCGAAGGCGGCTGCCGAGAAGGACGCGGCGCTTGCCGCCGCAACTGCAAAGACTCCCGTAGCAGCCGTCGCGGCTGAGGCCAAGTCGCAGGGCCGCAACGTCAAGACCAAGGAGCAGCGTCGTGCGGAGGCGCAGGCACGCCAGGCCGCGAGCAAGCGCCTTGCCGGCACGCGCAAGCGCCTGAAGGAGGTGGAGGCCGCCCTCGAGCCCGCCCAGAAGCGCTACCAGGAGCTTATGGAGCTCATGGCATCCGAGGAGCTCTACAACGACTCCGCGAAGTTCGATGCCGCGATGAGGGAGTACACGGCCCTCTCGAAGAAGATTCCCAAGCTCGAGGAGGAGTGGCTCGAGCTTCAGACCAAGCTCGAGGAGGGCGCCAATGAGCAGTAGCTCCGCCTCGGTTGCCCTGCGTGCGGTGGCCTGTGCCTGTCGCGTGATTGCCGTCGCGTTTTGCATCGCGCTGGTGGCCCTGTCCTTCTCGCTAGGCCCCTTGCGCCCCATCCTCTTTGGGGTGCAGTCCGCGCTTGCGTCGGTCGAGCCTGCCGCCTTGCGCGGAACGCTGGTCTTCCCGACGCCCATGGGCGGTGCCTTCCGCGGCGACTTTGCCGTATTCGCGCTGGTGCTCTTTGCTCTCGACCGGGTGCTCAGCCATCGTGCCTGGAACATCGGGGGTTAGCATGGGCCTGCTCGACAACCACGTTTTCGTCTCGGTGCTTATGGCGGCGCTGCTTCTTGTGTCCGCCGTCGTGCACGAGATGGCTCACGCGCTCGTGGCATACCTGTGTGGCGACATGACCGCAAAGTCCCAGGGACGCCTGACCCCCAACCCACTGGCGCATCTTGACCCGTTTGGCTCCTTCGTGCTGCCGTTGCTCATGGCACTGTCAAACGGGCCGGTGTTCGCATATGCCAAGCCCGTGCCCTACAACCCGAACAACCTGCGCAAGCCGGCCCGCGACGAGGTGCTCGTTGCCCTTGCCGGACCGTTTTCCAACCTGCTCCAGGCGGTTCTCGGCGGTCTCGTCGTCCGGCTGCTCTTCGATTTCATTGGCATCACGCAGGAATGGCAGTTCGTAGTGGTGCAGGTCGCTTACCTCTACGTGTATGTCAACGTCTCGCTGATGCTGTTCAACCTCATCCCGCTGCCGCCCCTCGACGGCTCCGCGATCATATCGCCGCTCCTGCACGGCAAGGCACGCCAGACCTACTACAAGGTACAGCGCTACTCGTTGCCCATCCTGATCGCGCTTCTCTACTTTGGCCCGATGGTCCTGGGCTTCGACCCCCTTGGCGCCTACCTGTCTGGTATCGGCGGCGCGATCATCGACCTGATTGCGGGGGCATAGCATGTCGTACCGCGTCCAGACGCAGGCATACTCGGGACCCTTCGACCTGCTGTTGCAGCTTGTCAGCCGCCAGAAGGTCGACATCGGCGCAATCTCCATCGCCGAGGTGACCGACCAGTACCTTGCCGAGGTCGAGCGCATGGGCGACATGGACCTCGACGTTGCCAGCGACTTCGTCCTCGTCGCGTCCACCCTGCTCGACATCAAGGCGGCCTCCCTTGTGCCCAGCGACTACGGCAAGCGTAGAACGGAGCCTGCCGAGAGGGACGAGGACCTCGAGGACCTTACCCCGGACGAGGCACGCGAGGTGCTCATCGCCAGGCTCATCGCCTACAAGCAGTTTAGGAACGCAGGCGCCGCTCTCGGTGCGCGCATGGAGGCCGCCGGTCGCATGCACCCACGCACCGCAGGTCCCGACCCCGAGTTCCTGGGCCTGATGCCCGACTACCTATCTGGCATCACCCTACGTGGCCTTGCGGTCATCTGCGCCGACCTCGACAGCCGTCGCGACACCTTCCTGCTGGAGGCCGAGCACATCGCCCCCAAGCGCCTGCCAGTCGCGCTCACCGTCGCCTCCGTCGACCGCATGACCAGGGCACATGCCACCCTGACCTTCAGCGACCTTCTCGACGGGCAGAGTTCGCCCGAGGTCGTCGTCGTGACGTTTCTCGCTATGCTCGAGCTGTTCCATAGGGGCTCGATCCGCGTTACCCAATCCGAGAACTTTGGAGAGATCGACATCGCGCGCGTCGAGGGTGCCCCGGCCTACGAGGTCGACGGGGCAATCACGAGCGTGGGGGAGGAGTAGAGGATGAACGAACTCGAGAGGCTGGATGCCTCATCCGTCAAGCCGGCGCTCGAGGCGATGCTGCTTGTCTCAGGTGACCCCGTCAGCGCCTCTGACCTGGCCCGCGTTCTGGGCATGACTCCCGGCGAGGTTGCCTCGGCACTCGCAGAGCTTGCCGCCGAGTACTCGGACGCCAACCGCGGCTTCCAGCTCCGTGAGGTCGCGGGCGGATGGCGCATGTTCACGCATCCCGCGTACCACGACCAGGTGGAGGCACTCGTCCTCAGCTGGGACACGCGCAAGCTCTCGCAGGCGGCCCTCGAGGCGCTCGCGGTCGTCGCCTACCACCAGCCCGTGACCCGCGAGGGCGTCAAGGCGGTGCGCGGCGTCAATTCCGACGGCGTCATCTCCTCGCTCGTCGACAAGGGCCTCGTGCGCGAGGTCGGTCGTGCCGCCGACAAGGGTCAGGCAATTCTGTACGGCACGACCCAGGCGTTTCTCGAGAAGTTCGGCCTGCGTTCGCTGCGTGAGCTTCCCGATCTCGAGCAGTTTGCGCCGGACGAGGAGTCCCGCAAGTTCATCCGCGAGCGCCTGAGCGGTCGCTCGATCGAGTCCACGCTCGAGGATGCCGCCGACGACCTCGACGAGGAGCGCGAGCTCGAGGGTGACGACATCGATGCGGATGGCCCCGAGGGCATGGGTGGTACCTGGGAGGACGTCGATGCTTAAACCCGACGAGCGCATCGTGCCCATGCGCCTCCAGCGCTTCCTTGCGCGCGCGGGCGCCGCGAGCAGGCGTGGCTCCGAGGCCCTCATGACCGCCGGGCGCGTGCGCGTCAACGGTGTCGTCGTGACGGAGCTCGGATCGAAGGTGGACCCTTCCCATGACGTAGTCACCGTCGACGGACAGGTCTTCTCGATAGCCGACCGTCCGACCTACCTCATACTCAACAAGCCGGCGGGCTACGTCACCACCATGCGTGACCCACACGCGGACGCCTGCGTCGCCGAGCTCGTGCCGTGCGACCGCTACCCCGGCCTCTTCCCGGTAGGCAGGCTGGACCGTGACACGACGGGCCTCCTGCTGTTCACGACGGACGGAGACGCCTCGCACGCCCTTCTCCATCCGTCCCACCATGTCGAGAAGCGCTATGTCGCGCTCGTGGACGGTCTGGTCTCGGATGCCGAGCTCGTTCCCCTGCGCCGAGGCATCACCCTCGACGACGGTCCCTGCTCGCCTGCCAAGGCGGCCGTCCTGAACCCGCGCTGCGCCGAGGCCCGCCCCGTCCTTCACGGCGATTCGGCCCGTGGCCGCTCGATCGTCGCGCTCACCATTCACGAGGGTCGCAAGCATCAGGTCAAGCGTATGCTTGAGGCCATTGGACATCCCGTGGTGCGACTGCACCGCGACGCGTTCGGACCATTGGGGCTTGACGGCCTCGCCGAGGGTGCGTGGAGACTTCTGGACGACCGGGAGACCGACGCGCTTCTTCGGCCGACCCAAAAGGAGCGATAGTGCCCGAGATCGAAACCTCCCGTGTCCTGTTCATGCGTCACCCCGAGACCGTCTCTAACGTGCAGCACTGGTATTCGGGCGTGAAGGACGTATACCTGTCGCCCGCGGGTGACGCCCAGCGAAGGCGCGCGATCGACGCGCTTGTCTGTTGGAAGCCCGACCACATCTTCTGTTCGCCGCTGTCTCGTTGTCTGTCCATCGCAGCCGTTGCTGCGGAGCACCTTGGCATTGAGGTCGTGATCGACGACCGCCTGGCCGAGATCAATTTCGGTGTTATCGAGGGCGTCGACTATGACGAGATCGCCGACATGGGATATCGTTTCCCGTGGCCCTTCGGCGACGACGGCCTGTCCAAGCCCTGCCCCGGTGGCGAGAGCTTCGAGGGCTTCGTCGCGAGGGCACAATCTATGCTCGACACGCTCAAGGGCGTCGAGGGCAGGGTCGCCTGCGTCACGCACGGTGGTTTCATGCGCGCCGCGCTGGCAGCCGCCTACACCTCGAGTCTCGAGGAGTTCTACCACATGAAGATCGGCAACGTCGCGTCCATGGTCATGACGTGTGACGGCAACGAGTTCTCTCTTGCCGCCTTCGGCCTGACCCCCGAGGAGGTTCGCAACCGACTCGGCGACCCGGACGTCTACAACGCCGACAGCTCGCGAGGGGAGTTCGCTTGATCGTCGCAATCGACGGACCCGCAGGGTCCGGCAAGTCCACCGTAGCCCACGAGATCGCCCGCCGTCGCGGTCTTACCTACCTCGACACGGGTGCGATGTACCGCAGCGTCGCGCTCGAGTGTCTCGACCACGACGTCGACCTCACCGATGAGGCGGCAGTGGCGGACGTCGCGCGTGCCATGGACATCTCCTTCGTGCAGGACGGCGACGCCCAGCACGTCATCGTCAACGGCTCCGATGTCACCGAGGCGATCCGCACCGCGCGCGTCGACCAGAACGTCTCCGTCGTCTCCGCTGTGCCCGAGGTCCGCGTTGCCATGGTCGCGCTCCAGCGTGCCGTTGGCGAGAAGGACAGCGTCGTGGCCGAGGGTCGTGACATCGGAACCGCCGTATACCCCAATGCAGAGGTCAAGGTCTTTTTGACCGCCGACGCCGCTGCCCGCGCCCATCGTCGCGCCGTCCAGCGTGAGGGTGGCGACGCCGACAAGGCCGACGAGCGCGTCGACGCCGACGAGGAGCGCAAGATCCTCGCCGACATCGAACGGCGTGACAGGATCGACTCCACCCGTAAGGCATCGCCCTTGGTCGCGGCCGAAGACGCCGTGCACATCGACTCCTCCAACCTGAGCGTCGACGAGGTGTGCCAGCGCATCGGGCGCCTAATCGATGATGCCCTGGCCCGTGGGGGTGCACATGCCTAAGTCCGCCGTGTCCGACGCCCCCATGAGGTTCATCGGCAACAAGCCGGAGGCATATTGGGACAGCCGAATGGCGCAGTTCCCGGTCCTGTCCAGGCTCCTGCTCCGTGTCTTCGTCGCCGTCGTGTGGCTGTGGACCAAGCTCATGTGGCGCTGGGAGACCGAGAACAGGCAGGTCCTTCTCGACGCAACGCAGCGGCGTGGCTGCGTCATCGTCATGAACCACGTCTCGATGCTCGACCCCATCGTCCCCTATTGCGAGCTGTTCTATGCGGGTCGCAACACGAGGGCCATCTACAAGAGCGAGTTCAACAAGGTTGGCATCATGCGCTCGATCCTTGCGGTAATTGGTGGAATTCCCGTCGAGCGCGGCACTGCTGACGTCAAGGCGCTCCGACGCGCACAGCGCTCGCTCCAGGCGGGCGAGAGCCTGCTCGTCTACCCCGAGGGCACTCGCGTCAAGGCTGGCGAGCCTTCCGTCCTGCACGGCGGCTTCGCCCTCATGGCCAAGATGGCCCACACCGAGGTCATCCCCATGGCCATCGTCGGCGCACGCGACATCACCCCGCGCGGCAAGCACATCCCGCGCCCCGGCAAGGTCTACTGCAAGGTTGGGCAGCCGCTCGACTTCGACCGCTTCGAGGGTCTCGGCCGCAAGGAGCAGGTCGTCGCCATGGAGCAGACCGCCTGGGACGAGGTCATCCGTCTGCGGGACGAGCTTCGTGACGAACACCCCGGAAAGATGTAGGTCTGCACATGGTAAGCATCGAGGTGGCAAGCCGGGCAGGCGCCTGCTACGGCGTGGAGCGCGCCCTCAAGATGGTCAAGGACGCTGCCGAGAAGGGCGGCGAGGTCCAGACCCTGGGTCCGCTCATCCATAACCCGATCGTCGTCTCCGACCTGGAGCGGCATGGCGTCACCGTTGCCGACGACGTCGAGGTGGCGACCGCGCCCACGGTCGTCATCCGCTCCCACGGGGTCGTGCCCACGGTTGTTGAGCGTGCCCGCGAGCGTGGGCTCGAGGTGATTGACGCCACATGCCCCTACGTCAAGAAGGTTCAGCATGCGGCAGAGCGTCTCGGCCGTGAGGGCTATCGGGTAATCGTCGTCGGAGAATCCGGGCACCCCGAGGTAGAAGGCATCCTTGGTCATGCGCAGGGCGCCGCCGTTGTCGGAAGCGTCGCCGACCTCGATCGCGTCGAGCTCGGGCGAAAGGTTGGCGTGGTTGTCCAGACCACCCAGTCGCGAGCGCTTCTGCGTGAGGTTGTCGCCGAGCTCTCCTGCCGCGTCGAGGACCTTCGTGTCCTCAACACCATTTGCGAGGCGACCTCCGAGCGTCAGGCTGCCGCAGCCGAGCTGGCAGGGCGGGCGGACGCCATGGTTGTCATCGGCGGCCGCAACTCCGCCAACACCACGCGTCTGGCCGAGATCTGTGCCTTTGCCTGTGCCAACACGCACCACGTCGAGCGTGCCGACGAGCTCGATCCCTCTTGGTTTACGAACGTGTCGCTCGTGGGCATAACCGCCGGTGCCTCCACCCCTGCCGCCCAGATCGAGCTCGTTCGCAAGCAAATTGAGCTTCTCTGTGGGGGAACTCTATGAGCAAGGCCTCCGACCTGCCCGGCGCCGGCGAGCGCACCCGTGCCGACTACGCTCCCATCGAGGCGCCGCGCAAGGGTGCCTGGATCGCGTCCATCGAACCTGGAAGCCCCGCGGAGAGGGAGGGGCTCTACCCAGGGCTGCGCGTCGACACCGTCAACGGCGTCGAGCTCGATGACATCATCACCTGGCGCTGGGAGGCCTCCGATGGCGAGGTCGAGCTCGAGCTTACCGATGCCGACGGCGAGGAGTACTACTGCGAGCTCACCCGCGAGGTCGGTCAGGACTGGGGCATCGAGTTTTCCGACGTCTTGTTCGATGGCATCAGGACCTGCAGGAACGCCTGCGTCTTCTGCTTCATGCAGATGCTTCCCAAGGAGGTCCGCTCGACCCTGTATCTACGTGACGACGACTATCGCCTGAGCTTTCTGCAGGGCAACTTCGTCACGCTCACCAACATGAGCGACGCCGACGTCGAGCGCGTCATCCAATGGCGACTCGAGCCCATGAACGTCTCGCTCCACGCGGTCTCGCCCGAGTGCCGCGCACGCCTCATGGGGCGTAACGCGCAGAGGGGCATGGACGTGCTCGAACGCCTTTGTGATGCCGGCATCGAGATCCATGCCCAGATCGTCTTGTGCCCGGGCTACAACGATGGCGACGAGTTCCGCCGCACTCTCGAATGGGTCGAGTCGCACCCCCAGGTAACCTCGCTCGCCGTGGTCCCACTCGGCTACACCAAGTACAGCACGAACTTCTCGAGCTCCTTCTCGGAGGATGTCGAGGCGTCGCGCGAGGTCATCGAGATCATCCGCCCATTCCAGCAGCGCGCCCGAGAGCGGTGTGGTCGCACGCTGTTCCAGCTCTCCGACGAGTTCTATCTTGACGCTCGTGTCGAGGTTCCCCCCGCCGAGACCTATGACGGCTACCCGCAGTTCTATGACGGCATCGGTATGCTACGCAGCTTCATCGACGAGACCGACCTCGTCCTTGCCGAGAAGGGCAACGAGGTCGCAGCCATTTCCAGCGGTCTTGAGGCGTGCGGTCGCCGTGTGCTTCTCGTATGCGGCGAGGCCGCCGAGGGCGTCGTTGGCAGGCTTTGCCGGGAGTGGGCATTGGCGTCGCATGTGGGGGAGTGCCCCATCCACAATGACTATTACGGTGGCGACGTCAACGTCACGGGGCTGATCGTGGGCTGTGACCTTCTGGCACAGCTGCCGGAAGATCTCGCCTCTACCGACGTCGTGCTTCCAGAGAGCATGTTCAATTTTGCCGACGTGACGCTCGATGACTTCACCCGTACGGACATCGAGGCAGAGATTTCTCGCCGAGGTGGCGTCTGCCATGTCTCCCAGACCTCCCCCGGCGAACTCGCAACACTTCTCGGCAGAATCGCAAACGATTAGGGACGATTGACGTTTTCCCATTTGCTTCCTGGTGTCAAACAAATTGGTTTCGTTGCAAAAGCGAAACTATGCCAAATTGCCCGAGTGTTTCCTCGTAGCTAACAGCCGCTCTCGTGCGGATCTGCGACGTGGCTCACGAAGGCGTTTGGCTAGTAGCATGCCCCCAAGCAAACGCGAGGCCACATGTCCACGCGAATGCGAACGAAAGTCGGCTGTCGCGGCATGCGATCACCAAATCGAAGGAGGAGCGGTTCGGCGACATGGCCGACAGCATCTAGGCGCAGCCCTTCTCGCAAGCGCAATAGTTTGTTGGCATTATGCCCGCTCGTTCCACGAATTGGTTGGGACGAGGGGGTGTCCTTTGAGCCGAATTTGCAGCTAATGGTCGATGACTTGGTGTGATTCCGGTAACTGACACAATTTGTAATTCATACGTTACGCTGCTGGGTTATGCTCATTTAGTAAGCATAACGTCACGTGGGCCTTGCCTTCGTGAGTACGCATCGAATGGGGGAGGGCGACGTGGCGGAACTGCTGCGGATGGAGCACGTGAGCAAGTGCTTCGGGACCTTCTTCGCCAACAAGGACGTTAACCTGTGCGTCCAGGAGGGCGAGGTCCACACCCTGCTCGGAGAGAACGGCGCCGGAAAGTCCACGCTCATGAACGTGCTCGTGGGCCTGTACCAGCCGACCGGCGGCAAGATCTTCTATCGCGGTAAAGAGGCCAAGATTGCGAGCCCTCGTGCCGCTGTCGAGATGGGCATCGGCATGGTGCATCAGCACTTCATGCTGATTGACGCCATGACCGGCTTCGAGAACATCGTGCTGGGGACGAAGGGCAAGTCCGCCCTTTTGGACCGCGCGGGCGATGAGGCGAAGATTCGCGAGATTGCCGAGCGATACGGCCTCGAGGTCGACCTCAACTCCCGCGTGAGCGAGATGTCGATTGGCATGCAGCAGAGGGTTGAGATTCTAAAGGCCCTTTATCGCGGCGCCGACCTGCTGATTCTTGACGAGCCGACGGCGGTTCTCACCGACCTTGAGGTCGAGGGTCTCTTCAAGATCATCGATTCGCTCAAGGCCGAGGGAAAGTCTGTGATCTTCATCTCGCACAAGATGCGAGAGGTGATGCATGTCTCCGACAAGGTCACGATTCTGCGCGCGGGAGAGTCCGTCACCACGCTAGATGCCGATAAAGTCACCGCACAACAGCTCGCGGACCTCATGATCGGCCACGAGTTTCACGAGAGTCACTACGAGAAGGTCACCGAGGCGGGCGAGGAGGTGCTCTCGCTCGAGCACATCTCCCTCAACCCGCACCTCAAGCACGGTGGCCTCTCGGACGTCTCGCTCACGCTGCACCGCGGGGAGATTCTCGGCGTCGCCGGCATCGACGGCAACGGCCAGTCCCAGCTCGCCCAGGTCATCACCGGCCTTGCCACGCCCGATTCCGGCGAGGTCAGGATTGGCGGCGAGGGCGTTGCGTTCTACTCCGCACGCAGTTTCATCGATGAGGGTGTGGCCGACGTTCCCGAGGATCGCAACACGATGGGGCTGGTCGGCGACATGTCGATTGCCGAGAACCTCGTCCTCAAGCAGACTGACTCGCCGCGCTTCTCTGCGGCGCATGGTGCCTGGCTCAAGAACGCCGCAATCCACGAGTTCGCCGAGGCAATGAGGGAGAAGAACGACATCCGTTGCTCCTCCGTCGACCAGAGTGCGGGCAGCCTGTCAGGTGGAAACCAGCAGAAGGTCATTCTCGCTCGCGAGCTCGAGGGCAGCCACTCTGCCCTTGTGGCCGTCTACCCCACGCGCGGCCTTGACGTCGGAGCCACCAACTTCGTCCACGATGCCATGATCAAGGAGCGCGACAACGGCTGCGCGATTCTTCTGATCAGCGCCGACTTTGATGAGGTGCTCAAGCTCTCCGACCGTATTGTGGTCCTGTTCGAGGGCAAGGTCATGGGCACGTATCCCGGCAAGGACGCCCCGGTCAAGGAGATTTCCCTGGCCATGGCGGGAAAGTAGGAGGGAGGACCAGTGGCAGACTCCAACAAGGCCGCACGCTCCGGTCGCGCGTTCACCATTCTCGTACCGCTTGCGTCAGTGCTTTGCGCACTTATCGTCGGCGGCATCGTCATCGCTTGCCTTGGCAAGAGCCCCATCCGGGCCTACCAGCTGCTCTTCTCGGGAGCCTTTGGTAGCCCGCGCAAGATTGCCGCCTCGCTCGTCTCGGCGTGCCCGCTTATCTTTACCGCGCTTGCCGCGTCGTTCGCCTATAAGTGCGGCGTGTTCAACCTCGGCGGAGAGGGTCAGTTCATCATGGGTGGCACCTGCGCGATGATCTTCTGCATCGTGACTGGCGTCACCGGCCCGCTTGGCATCGCATTCGCCATTCTCGTCGGTGCTGTCGCTGGTGCTATTTGGGGAGCTATCCCAGGCATCATGAAGGTTGGTCGCGGCCTCAACGAGATGATCACCTCGATCATGCTCAACTACGTCGCGACCCTTTTCATGGGCTACATCTACACGGGTCCCTTCCGTGAGGGCGGCACACCCCAGACGCCCTCCGTCGACACGTCGCTCATGCTGCCGAAGGTTGGCGGGCTGCGATTTCACGTGGGCGTAATTCTCGCCATCGTGCTTGCCATCGTCATCGCCTACGTCATCAATCGCACCTCCTTTGGCTTCAAGATTCGTGCGACCGGAATGAACTCGACCGCCGCGAAGGTCAACGGCTTTCCCGTCAAGCGCCTCATCATGCTGTCGTTCATCATCTCCGGTGCCATTGCGGGCATGGGCGGAGCCACCGAACTGCTTGGCAAGCAGTATCGCCTCATGAGCGGATTTGGCGCCGGCTTTGGTTTTGACGGTGTCGCCATTGCGCTCATTGCCCAGCTGAGTCCGATTGGCTCTCTTGTCGTCGCCATCTTCTTCGGCGCGCTCACCACGGGAGCCTCCTCGATGCAGGTCGGCATTATGGTTCCGACCGCAATCGTGGAGATCATCCGAGCCCTGATTATCATCTTCTCGGTTTCCGGCCTTGCCGTGCTCAAGCTCCCCAAGATCAAGCAGTACCTGGCCCGCCGTAGGGCGCAGGCCGCCAAGAATGCAGAGGTGATCGCATAATGGGAGCCCTTATCGCCGCCGCCCCCGAGATTCTTGCGGCTACCATTCGAATGTCCGTCCCCCTGCTGCTCGTCGCCATCGCCGAGCTCTTCTCCGAAAGGGCCGGGCTTGTCAACATCGGCCTCGATGGCCTCATGTCCATCGGTGCCCTTTCAGGTTTTTTGGCCGGCTACTTCACTCACAACCCCTGGGTTGGCCTTGCCGCCGGTATCGCCGCCGGCATCCTTGTGAACATGGTCTACGCCTACTGTACGGTGTCGTTGTGCGTCGATCAGGTCGTCACCGGCATGGCAATCAACATCCTTGCGCCGGCCATTGCCACCTTCGCGTATAAGGTGTCGTTCGGCGACTCATCGACCTTGGTCCAGGGCACCCAGATGGCAACCGTTGCAATCCCCGGTCTCTCCGCGATTCCGGTAATCGGGCCCGCGCTGTTCAACCAGACCCCGCTGGCGTACTTCGCCTATCTTCTGGTCCCCCTGTCGGCCCTGTTCTTTACCCGCTTCCGCAGCGGACTGTCCTTCAGGGCAGTCGGCGAGTATCCCAAGGCCGCCGAGACGCTTGGCATCAATGTCATCGCCACGAAGTATGTAGCTTGCGTCATCTGCGGTGCGCTTGCCGGCCTGGGCGGGGCTTTCCTCACCCTTTGCTATACGAGCACCTATGCGGAGGGCATCGTCGCCGGCCGTGGCTTCATCGCCCTCTCGGCAGTCATCTTCGGCCGTTGGACCTCTGGCGGCGTGCTCTCGGCCTGCCTGCTCTTTGGCTTCTGCGATGCTCTTCAGATTGTGTTGCAGGTCAGCATTCCCGCAATGCCGTACCAGTTCTTCCAGATGATCCCCTATCTGGTAACCCTCATCGCCCTGGTCATCTTTGGGTCCAAGCGTCTCGGGCCCAAGGCCAATGGCCAGCCGTACTATCACGAGTGACGCGTCTCGCGGCCACTGCTTATACTCGGGGCGGCGGTCGCGAACACGCTCATCGCGGTTCGCGGGGTGGTCCTGCGGATCGTTATCAGGTTTCGTTCGAAAGGACAGATTTCATGCTCAACAGAAGGCAGTTCCTCGGTGCCGCCGGCGCCACGTTCCTCGGCCTCGGTCTGGCAGCTTGCGGTTCTGAGGGCGGCGACGCCACCACCGGTTCCGCCGATGCCAAGAAGGTCGCCATCTTCCTCGACGGTCCGATCAACGATGGTGGCTGGGGTGCCTCTTGCTACAAGGCCATGACCGACGCCGCCAAGGAGCTTGGTTGGGAGACCGCCTACTCCGAGTCGGTTCCGCAGTCCGACTGGGCCACCACGATGGAGAACTACATCGACGAGGGCTATAGCCTGATCTTCGCCCCCGGCAACCAGTACACCGATGCCGTGAAGCAGGTTGCCGCCGACAACCCGGACATGAAGTTCGTCCTTCTCAACGACACCGTCAAGACCGACAACGTCGAGTCCCTGATGCCCAACACCCAGCAGATCGGCCAGCTTGCCGGCGCTCTGGCGGGCATCCTGTCCAAGACCAACAACATCGGCTTCATTGGTGCCATGGAGCTCGACACTACCCTCGACAAGCTCGAGAACTACACCAAGGCTGCCCAGAAGGTCAACCCCAAGATCAAGGTTGCCAAGGCCTACGCCGGCTCGTTCTCCGATGCCGCCAAGGGCAAGGAGCTCGCCACGACAATGATTAAGAACAACGACGTCGACGTCATGTTCGGTGACGCCTCGATCGTCGACACCGGCGCCCGCGAGGCCCTGGCTGCCGCCAAGAACCGCTTTGACATCGGCCAGCCCGGCGACCTTGGCTCCGCCTCCGACGAGCTCATCGCCTGCTCTGTCGTCACCGACAACAAGTCCATGCTCAAGCAGGCTATGGAGGATGTCGAGAAGGGCGAGTACGGCAACAAGGTCATCTACGGAGACCTCTCTAACGGCGGCGTCGCCGTCGGCACTTTCTCGGACAAGCTGGTCACCAAGGAGCAGCAGGACGAGTACAACAAGTACGTCGAGCAGATCAAGGACGGCAAGTTCCTCTAAGTCCTTCTCGGCAGCATTTGCGCATGCAAAGGGCGGCGCGGCCTCGATTGGTCGTGCCGCCCTTTTTGATTACGGGATCGTGTCATGAGGGCGGCTACCCCTCCTTCCCACAAAGCGAGTCACGGGATGACGCGAGGCGGGCCATCTGGTCTGCGGGCATCTCGGGATAGTGCGGGTCGACGTCCTCTAGAGTCCCGACGATTGCCTCCGAGATCAGGTAGCGCGCGAACCACTTCTGGTTGGCGGGAATCACGTGCCAGGGAGCCTTCTTGGTGGCCGTTGCGCCGATGGCATCCTCGTAGTCGATCATATACTCGTCCCAAAGCTCGCACTCACGCATGTCGGACTCGGAGAACTTTCAGTTCTTGCGCTCGTCATCGATACGTGCGACAAAGCGCTTTGCCTGCTCGCCCTTGCTCTCGTTGAGGAAGATCTTGACGAGTCGGTATCCGCTCTCCCATAGGTAACGCTCGAAGTCGCGGATCTCACGGCATCCATTGCCTGGATTAAGATAACGACGCCCTCGCGCGACTCGGCATAGAGCCTGTCCTGCAACTCGGCAATTTTGAGGGTATTTGCAGCTGTGAGCTGCTCGTACTTCTCGCGTTCGGATTTTTTCGACCTTGTCGGACGTCGGGTGGTCTGCAATCTTGAAGCCGGCGGTTCCGTCGTAGGTGCATTCTGCGAGCGATAAGGGCATGCTTGCTCCCTTCCTCGGCTTGCGGAGTCTTTGCCCAATCATAGGGCTGTGTGGCGAGAAGTGCGTTCTTCTCGACAGCGACTTGTGCCTTTCGCCGCATGGGCGCGGTGGCTTGGGGCGTATGTGTGGGGGCTGTGCCCCGGCTCGCCGTCGACATCGATCACCTGGTAAACTTGGCTGCGCAACCAAGCTACAAGGAGCGATTCATGCCCAAGCCCATAGTCGCCATCGTCGGTCGCCCCAACGTGGGCAAGTCGACGCTGGTCAACCGCATTTGCCAGGACAGGGAAGCCATCGTCCACGAGTCGCGCGGCGTCACCCGCGACCGCTCGTATCACGAGGCAGACTGGTCGGGCCGTGAGTTCGTCGTCATCGACACCGGCGGCGTCGAGCCCAACCGCACCGACGACGCATTCGCACCCCACATTCGCGAGCAGGCCCTGGCCGCCTGCGACGAGGCCGACGCCATCGTCTTCGTCGTCGACGGTACCGTCGGCGCGACCGATGAGGACGAGGAGGTCGCCCGCGTCCTGCGAAAGACCAAAAAGCCTGTGTTTCTCGTCGTCAACAAGCTTGACAACCCCGCCAACGATGGTGAGATCTGGGACTTCTACAGCCTGGGCATCGGTGACCCCAGGGCGCTGTCCGCCATTCATGGCTATGGCACGGGCGACCTCCTCGACGAGATCGTCGCCGTGCTCCCCGAGGGCGACGACGAACCTGAGTATCCCGACGACTTGCTGAACATTGCCATCATCGGTCGACCCAACGTCGGCAAGTCGTCGCTCACCAACAGGCTCGCCCGTCGCACCCGCTCCATCGTGAGCGATGTCTCGGGCACCACGCGTGACGCCATCGACGTCGTCGTAGAGCAGGACGGCGTCCGCTATCGATTGGTCGACACCGCCGGCATGCGCAAGAAGAACGTTGTCCACGAGGATGTCGAGTACTACAGCATGGTCCGTGGCCTTCGCGCCATGGACAAGGCAGACGTTTGCCTGCTGGTGATCGACTCCGTCGACGGTGTCACCGAGCAGGACCAGAAGGTCGCCACCATGGCGATTGACCGCGGGTGTGCCCTGGCGATCCTCCTCAACAAGTGGGATCTGGTCACCGACGAGCAGAAGCGCGAGGACATCCTCATGTCCCTCAAGAAGCGCATGACGTTTGCCGCATGGGCGCCGATGCTTCGCATCTCTGCCAAGTCGGGTCGTAGCATCGACAAGGTACTGCCCCTTGCCGCAGCCTGCGCTAAGTCGCACTCCTCTCGCGTGACCACCGCAAAGCTCAACCAGCTCATCTCGGCGATTCGCGAGACGGGTCACACCATCGTGGACAAGTCGCGCCGCCTGAAGATCAACTACGCTACTCAGGTCAGTGTGGAGCCGCCGACGTTTGCGTTCTTCTGCAACGCGCCCGACCTCGTCGATGACAACTTCGAGCGCTTTATGGAGAACCGCCTTCGCGAGGCGTTCCCTCTTACCGGCACCCCGATCCGATTGCGCTTCCGAAAGAAGGAGTAGGCGTGCTACAGGCAAACGAACTGCTGGTCACGGTAGCTCTCATGGTTGGTGCATACCTTGTGTGCGGCATTCCCTTTGGTCTGATTGTCGCCCGCAGGGGCGCCGATGTGGACGTCAGGCGCGTCGGTTCGGGAAACATCGGGACGACCAACGTTGCCCGTTCTGTCGGCAAGGGCGCCGCAACCCTCACCCTGCTGCTGGATGCCGGAAAGGGATGGGTTAGCGTGACCGCGGCGCGTGCCATTGCCGTCTCGACAATTGCCGTGGGTGATGCCACGTCCTGCGAGCCCTCGGCCCGTTTGGGACTGTGCGTCGCATGCGTCGTCCTCGCGTCGATCCTTGGTCATGTGTTCAGCCCATATCTGGGCTTCCACGGGGGCAAGGGCATTGCCGTCGGCCTAGGCGCCACCTTGGCGTTCGAGCCCGTCGTCGCACTCGCGCTTCTCGCTGTATTCGTTGTCGTGGTTGCCCCGACTAGGCTCGTCTCCGCGGCATCGTGCTCCGCCGCAATCGCGCTTCCAGTTGCGAGCGCGCTTCTCGGTGGCGCCACGCCTGCCGTAACTGTCGTTCTTGCCATTACCGCCTGCGTCGTCCTGTGGGCACACCGAACCAACATCGCAAAGCTCATGAGGGGCGAGGAGAAGCGTTTCTCGTTCCACAAGAAGGGGGAGGGCAGCGCCAATGGTCGATAGCGTCGACGCCGTGAGCAAGGTCGCGGTAATCGGTGCGGGATCTTGGGGTACCGCCGCCGCGGGCCTGGTGGCTCCGCACGCGACCGAGGTCGTCTTGTGGGCACACTCGGAGGAGGTCGCCTCCGGCATCCGCAATAACGGCCGCAACCCTCGCTACCTCAAGGGCTATGACCTTCCGACAAATGTCACCGCCAGCTCTGACATTGCCGAGTGCCTTCGCGAAGCCGAGGCCTGCCTCATCGTCGTGCCGTCGTCCCACCTGAGGGCCACCTCGCGCACAATGGTGCCCTACGTCTCTTCTGACCTCCCGATCCTCGTGCTCACCAAGGGCATTGAGGCGGAGACCGGCCTCGCAATGGACCAGGTCGTCTCCGACGAGCTTGATAACCCCATGCGCGTCTGCGCACTCTCGGGCCCCAACCACGCGGAGGAGATTTGCCTTGGCAAGGTCAGCGCCTCCGTCATCGCGGGGCGTGACATGGAGATCGCGCGCATGTTCCAGGGCCTTGTCCTGAGTCCGCAGTTCCGCACCTATGTCACCGACGACGTCGAAGGCGTAGAGGTCTGCGGTGCCGTCAAGAACGTCATCGCCATTGCCGCCGGAGTGGCCGTGGGCTCAGGTGCGGGCGACAACACGCTTGCCGTCATCATGACGCGTGGCCTTGCCGAGATCGGTCGAATCGCGGCCGCGTGTGGGGGCAATCCCCGTACCTGCATGGGTCTCGCCGGGATGGGAGACCTGATAGCCACTTGCACTTCCGAGCACTCACGCAACCGCACCTTTGGCGAGGCGCTCGTTCGCGGAGAGTCGCTCGAGGACTATGAGGCCCGCACGCACATGGTCGTCGAGGGCGCTCGTGCGGCACATAGCGTGTGGGAGCTTGCCCACGCCAGGGGAGTCGAGGTTCCCATCACGGACGCCGTTCATGCGTTCCTGTATGAGGGAATTCCGATGGCAGATGTTCTTGCAAGCCTTCTGGCACGCACGCCGGGCGAGGAGTTCTACGGTTTCGAGAAGTGCGCTGCCGAGAAGAACGCCTGCTAGCGACCCGTTCTTCTCGATAGGAAACGATTCGCGGGCATGAGGCCCGCAACCATACGAAAGGGGAGCACCATGTCCGAAAGCGTGAAGATCGCGCCTTCCATCCTGTCCGCCAACTTCCTGGAGCTCGGCCGCGACCTCGAGTCCATCTCCAACGCCGACTTCGTCCACTTTGACGTGATGGACGGCAACTTCGTTCCCAACCTCTCGTTTGGCATCCCCGTCCTCAAGCAGGTCAAGGCCGCGACCGACCTCACGGTCGACGTCCACCTGATGATCGACAACCCCGACTCCATGGTCGACGCCTTCATCGACGCCGGCGCTGACATCGTCTGCTTCCACCAGGAGGCAGCTGTCCACTCACATCGCCTCGTGTCCCACATCCACGACCGTGGTCGCAAGGCTGCCATCGCCCTGAACCCCGGCACCTCGGTCAGCACACTCGACGCCATCATTGCCGACCTGGACATGGTCCTGATCATGACCGTCAACCCCGGCTACGGCGGCCAGGCCTTCATCGGGTCCTGTGTCGAGAAGGTCCGCGAGGTTCGCGCCTTGTGCGAGCGCAAGGGAGCGAACCCCCTGGTCGAAGTCGATGGTGGCATCAACGCCGAGACCGCTTCCGTGATCTGCGAGGCGGGCGCGAACGTGCTCGTCGCCGGCAGCTCCGTCTTCAAGGGCGACCATGCGGCCAACATCGACGAGCTGCGTCGCGTTGCCGACGCGGCCCTTGCGAAGAGGGCGTAGTCGGATGACCGAGAAGTTCGTCTACCTTGATTATGCTGCCTCGGCGCCCGTGAGGCCCGAGGCCTTCGCCGCACAGCAGGCATACCGCGAGAGCGAGATAGAGGGTGCCAACCCCAACTCGCTCCACACGCTCGGCCGCAGGGCCGCCCAGGCGCTCGATGGTGCCAGGCGAGACCTGGCTCGTTGCGTCGGTGGCGGCTTCAGGCCGTCTGACGTCGTCTTCACGTCGGGTGGCACCGAGTCCAACAACCTCGCGCTCTACGGCATCGCCGAGGGCGCCCGCGAGAGGGACCGTAACAGGCGTCGTGTCATCGTCTCCGCAATCGAGCACGACTCGGTTCTCGACCTCGTGGCGCCCCTTCGTGACCGTGGCTTTGACGTAGACGTCGTTCGCCCCAGGCGCGATGGCGTCATTTACCCCGAGGACCTCAAGACCCTTCTCGGTCGTGATGTCGCGCTGGTCTCCGTGATGAGCGCCAACAACGAGACTGGCGTCGTACAGCCTGTGGACCAGCTCTGCAAGGTCGCGCATGCCTCCGGCGCATTGTTTCACACCGATGCCGTCCAGGCGTTCGCGCGCATCCCGTTGAAGGTGGATGAGGCCGATGCGGTGAGCGTCGCCGGCCACAAGATCGGTGCCCCAGTCGGCATCGGAGCCCTGCTCGTCAGGGCTCGTTGCCCCTTCAGGCCGCAGACCTTCGGTGGGGGCCAGGAGGGTGGTCGACGCCCGGGCACGCAGGACGTTTGTGCCGCGCTCACCTTTGCCGCGGTCTCCAAGCTCGTCTGCTCCCAAATGCCCGAGGTGCGCGAGGAGGTCGCCGAGCGTGCCAACCATGTCTATGCCAGGCTCTGCGCCGATGGCACGGGCGTCGTCCCCACCACGCAGGCTCGCGTCGACGACTCGCGCCTTCCGGGCATGGTCAGCGTCATGGTGCGCGACCATGACTCCGAGTCGCTTGTCCTGCGCCTTGACGCTGCTGGCTTCGAGGTCTCCGCAGGTTCTGCCTGCAGCTCGGCCTCGCTTGACCCAAGCCATGTCCTGTCTGCCATGGGCATCGAGCGCAACCTGGCCTTTGGTGCGTTGCGCATCTCTTTTGACGAGCGTGTGGGTATGACGGAACTTGACGCGTTCTGCGACGAGCTCCTGCGCCTCGCGGGCGACTGACGGCTATACTCTTCTGCGGCCGACATCCGCGGCCGCGCGTACGCAAGCACGCCCCGGCAAACCGAATAGAGCATGGGGCCTACCCGGAGGGTGAGACATGACACACAGCGAAGCACTCCTTCGCCTTCAGCAGGTTGACCTCGAGCTCCTTCGTCGCGACCGTGCCCTCGAGGCATTGCCGCAGACCCAGAAGATCAAACAAATCAAGGCGGCTGCAAAGAAGCTCGTCTCGGAGCTCAACAAGGTCATCGGTGCCCGCAAGGATGCCGAGACCGACCTTGCCGACAACCGTGCCGAGTATGGCCATATGGTCGAGGTTCTCGATCGCGTCCAGGCCGAGGCCGCGCAGGGCTCCAACGACTATCGCGTCGTCAAGGATTTCGAGGAGCAGCTCTCCCACCTTGCCAAGCGCATGGAGAAGCTCGACTTCGACAAGGCCGAGATCGAGAGGCGCCTCGCAAAGCTCCGTGACTCCGAGGACAAGGCGCGCGGCGTCGGTGCCAGGCTCCAGCAGGAGGGCAAGGCTCAGGCAGAGGCGTACGAGCGCGATTCGGCGTCCATCAAGGCCGAGAAGGACGAGCTCACTCGTGAGCGTCGCAGCCTTCTGGCCGAGCTCCCCACTGATCTCGTCGACCGCTACGAGGTCGCACGCAAGCGCTTTGGCGGCATCGCCGTCGAGAGCCTGCACGGCAACAAGCCGTCGGTCTGCCGCGTCGCCTTGCAGCCGAGCGATTTCTCGGACCTTCGCGCCTCGGGCGCGGACATCTGCGAGTGCCCGTACTGCCACCGCATCCTCGTTACCAGCGAGGTCTTTGAGTAACGTAGTCCACAGGCGGCAGACAATTCAAATACAACAGGGAGGACCCGCGTCGTGAGCAGTGAATACGAAACCTACCGCGAGCCGCGGGTCCTTCTCTGTGTCACGGGCGGCGTCGCCGCCTACAAGGCGTGCGAGGTCCTCCGTCTCCTGCAGAAGGCGGGATGCGACGTCCGCGTGGCGATGACGCAAGACTCGCTCGAGTTCGTGGGAAAGGTGACCTTCGAGGCGCTGAGCGGCCACGAGGTCGCGACGAGCCTCTACGGGTTTGGCGACTCATCGATTCCGCATATCATGCTTTCCGAGTGGGCTGACCTGGCGCTCGTTTGCCCGTGCACCGCCAATGTCATGGCAAAGGCCGCCGCCGGGATTGCCGACGACCTCGTCTCGGCGACCCTGCTCGCTGCCGGTCCCGCCAAGCTCGCACTGGCCCCGACCATGAACACGCACATGTGGGAAAACCCTGCGACGCAGTCCAACCTCCACTGCCTGAAAGCGCGTGGTGCCCATCTCATCCTGCCCGTCTCCGGTCGTCTCGCCTGCGGTGACGTCGGCAGTGGCAAGTTGCCTGCGGTCGAGGACATCGCCGCAGAAGTCCTGGGCATCCTCGGTGACCTCTGCAAGCCGACGTCCTTCTCGGCCGAGAAGGACGCACCACTCGCCGGTCGTCATGTCCTGATTACGGCGGGCCCCACCCAGGAGGCCATCGACCCCGTCCGATTTATCGCCAACAGGTCCTCGGGCAAGATGGGATATGCCATCGCACGTGCCGCGCGCGATGCCGGCGCGCGGGTCACGCTCGTGAGCGGCCCCGTCTCGCTCGACCCTCCCGGAGGCGTCGACGTCGTCAGCGTCACCAGCGCCGCCCAGATGCTCGATGCCTGCCTCTCTGCCTTCGAGGGCTGCGATGCCGCAATTCTTGCTGCCGCGGTAGCCGATTACACCCCTGCCGCACCCGCCGACCACAAGCTCAAGAAGGACGGTTCCCACCTCGACAGCATTGAGCTCGTCGATACCGTGGATATCCTCGCGACGCTCTCCGCCCGTCGCGGCAGCCGCGTTGTCGTCGGCTTTGCGGCGGAGACGAATAACCTGCTGGCAAACGCCCACGCGAAGCTTGCACGCAAGGGCTGTGACATGATTGTGGCCAACGACGTCTCTCGTGCGGACTCGACCTTCGGATCCGCGACCGATCGCGTCACGCTCGTTACCGCGACCGGCGACGAGCAGCTGCCCACCCTTCCCAAGGACGAGGTCGCACGCCACCTTGTCACCCACGTCGCACGTCTTCTTTCCGAGAGGGACGAATAGCATGACCGATTCCAATCGTCGCCTTGCCCTCGGGTGCCATCTTTCGGCGTCCAAGGGTTTTCTTGCCATGGGCAAGACGGCACTTTCCATCGACGCGTCCACCTTTGCCTATTTCACGCGCAATCCGCGCGGTGGCAAGGTAAAGGCCCCGGACGCCGACGACATGAAGGCACTCACCGACCTCATGGTCGCAAACGGCTTCGGCCCGCTCGTCGCCCACGCGCCATACACCATGAACCTGTGCTCCGCCAAGCCCGAGGTTGTCGAATTCGCTCGCATGGCAATGCGAGAGGACCTGGCCAACATGGAGGGGCTGCCGGGCAACCTCTACAACTTCCACCCTGGCTCCCACGTCGGCCAAGGTGCCGAGAAGGGCATCGAACTTATTCGTGCTGGTTTAAACGAATGCCTGGTCGCAGGCCAGAAGACCACCGTCTTGCTTGAGACCATGGCGGGCAAGGGCTCCGAAGTGGGCCGAAGCTTCGAGGAGATCGCCCGAATCATAGACGGTGTCGAGCACGACGAGCTTCTCGGCGTGTGCCTGGACACGTGCCATGTGAGCGACGGCGGATATGACGTCGCGGGTGACCTCGACGGGGTCCTGGACGAGTTCGACCGCGTGATCGGCCTGGACAGGCTTCGTGCGCTTCACCTCAACGACTCGAAGAACCCCTTGGGGGCACATAAGGACCGACACGAGAAGATCGGCGAGGGCACGTTGGGTGTCGACTGCTTTGCGGCAATCGTGCGCAACCCGCGTCTGTGCAACCTGCCCATGATCCTGGAGACCCCAAACGAGCTTGACGGATATGCAGCCGAGATCGCGTTTCTCCGCGGGCTCGGAGAGGAGGCCGATGCCTGATGGGCATTCTCATTGGATGCGAGCATGTCTCGCACGAATGGCCTGGCAAAAGGGTGCTTACCAACCAGACGATTGGCGTCAACGAGGGAGATCGCATCGGCGTCGTCGGCAGAAACGGTGACGGCAAGACGACTCTGCTCGAGATCGTCGCCCACGAGGTCGATCCCGACGACGGTTCCGTCACCTGGCGCCATGGGATCGACGTCGGCTACCTCGGCCAGCAGGACCACATGGCCGACGAGGCCAGCGTGAGGGAGTGCGTTGTCGGTGACACGCCCGAGTACGTCTGGGCATCTGATCCCACGGTGCGCTCAATCGTCGGCGAGCTTCTGCCCGACGTCGACTGGGATACTCCCGTGGGCCAGCTGTCCGGAGGACAGCGCCGACGCGTTGACCTGGCTCGAGTTCTCATTGGCCGTTGGGATGTCCTTCTGATGGACGAGCCCACCAACCACCTGGACATGCAGGCAATCGTTTGGCTTGCCAACCACCTCAAGCACCGTTGGCAGGCGGGCTCGGGCGCCCTTCTCGTCGTGACCCACGACCGTTGGTTCCTCGACGAGGTCTGCGAGCGAATGTGGGAGGTCCACGACGGACAGATCGACCCGTTCGAGGGTGGATACTCCGCCTACATCCAGCAGCGAGTCGAACGCGAGCGACAGCAGGCGGTTGCCGAGGAGAAGCGCCAGAACATGCTGCGCAAGGAGCTCAACTGGCTCGCACATGGCGCCAAGGCCAGGACTTCCAAGCCCAAGTTCCGCATCGACGCTGCCATGGACCTTATCGCCAACGACCCTCCGCTCCGAAACCAGATCGAGCTCAAGCGTATGGCCGTCGCTCGCCTCGGCAAGCAGGTCATCGAAATGAAAAACGCAGGCTTCACTTGGCCCGAGTCGGGCGAGAAGGTCTTTTCTGGCGTCGACTGGCTTATCGGCCCGGGCGACCGTTATGGCATCCTTGGCGAGAACGGCGTGGGCAAGACCACGCTTCTCAAGGTCATGACCGGTCGCCTGCAGGCGACTTCGGGCCACGTCAAGGTCGGAAAGTCTGTCCGCTTTGGCTACCTCACCCAGAACCTCGACTCCCTCACCAGTCGTCCTGACGAGCGCGTGCGCGAGGTCCTTTCCGAGTACAAGCGTCAGATAACGATTGACGGGCGCGCATACACGCCGGAGCGCCTTCTGGAGCGTCTGGGCTTCGACAAGCGCGAGCTCAAGAGTCGCATCTCAGACCTTTCCGGCGGCCAGCGCCGCAGGCTTGCCATCATGTGCCTGCTTCTGGACGAGCCAAACGTGCTCGTGCTGGACGAGCCCGGCAACGACCTCGACACCGACATGCTCGCCGTCCTCGAAGACCTGCTGGACACGTGGCCCGGAACCCTATTGGTCGTTACGCACGATCGCTACCTCATGGAGCGCGTCACCGACGACCAGTTTGCCCTCATCGACGGGCAGATTCGCCATGTCCCCGGTGGCGTCGACGAATACCTCAGGCTGCTACGTCACCACGAACCGGATGCCGCGCAGAATAATGCGATTGTCTCGCGAGTGGTTTCTCAGGGTCAACAGGACGCCGTGCCAGAAGGAGCCGCTGAGACCTCCGCGAAGGCTCCCAAGATGTCCAACGTTCGTCGCCGCGAGCTCAAGAAGCGCTATGACGCAGTTCAGCGCAAGCTCGAAAAGCTGTCGAGCGAGCCCGACGACATCAGGCGACTGATGGGGGAGTGCGACCCCACCGACTTCGAGGGCCTGCAGAAACTGCAGGGACAACTCGAGGATTGTGAGGCTCAGATCTCGGAGCTCGAGGACGAGTGGCTCGAGCTCGACGAGCTTTTGGAAGGGTAGGCAATGGCAGAAGAAGATCGTGACCCCCGGGGTCGTCTGACAAAGCTTGTCGCGGATTCGACTTGCGAGGCCATGCGAATCGTCACGCACCAGGACGTAAATGGCGAGAATCGCCTGTTCGGCGGACGTCTGATGGAGTGGATCGACGAGCTTGCCGGCATTGCGGCGCGCAGGCATTGTGGCACCTCGGTCACCACCGCCTGCGTGGATACCTTGACCTTCAAGCAGCCGGCACTTCTCAACGACATCGTCGTGATTGTCGCGCGCGTAACCTATGTCGGCCGAACCTCTCTTGAGGTCCGCGTCGACAGCTACGTCGAGGACACTTTCACCGGAATTCATAGCGACATCAACAGCGCCTACCTCACAGAAGTGTGCGTCAATTCCGACGGTCAGCCAACCCCCGTGACGTATGGGCTCCGGCTTGTGTCGACTGCCGAGAAGGACGAGTGGGAAGCGGCGCAAAAGCGAATCGCCGTCAGAAAGCAGCGTAAGGCGGAAGGTTTTTAGGTCTCCGTATGACGCTTTACCTCGGCTTTTACATAGTTCTTCTCGGCAGGCAAAAAATGACCGAAAATAGTTCTTGCCCTACGAGAGAGTTGTTGGTAAAGTCTTAATTCGTGCGAGCGCGAAAGTGCAAACACAACGGGTGGTGGCGCAGTTTGGTAGCGCACTTGACTGGGGGTCAAGGGGTCGCTGGTTCGAATCCAGTCCACCCGACCAGAATGAGCAGGCCAGGAGGGGTGTTTGCCCTTCCTGGCCTTTTTCGTCTACCCGACGTTTCTCGAAATTTTCTCGGTTTCTCTAGTGGCTCTCGGCCTCGGCGGCAATGGATAAAGCGGCGTTTCTAAACGTTTGCGGCAAGGGGTTGAGGTAGTTGCTGTAAAGCACCGCCGACCCCTCGGAGCGCCCCTGCATCGCGTTGATGATCGTGGCATCCAGCCCCGCCGACTGGGCGAGCGTGGCGTAGGTCGCGCGCATCCTGTTTATCGGCACGAACGGCAGCCGTGCGAGCGGTGCGCCATCCTCGAACAGCCGTTTCCAGCGTCGCGGCACGTAGCACGGCGTGAGCCTGCGACCCGTGGCCACGCTGCCATGCCTGCTCTGGCAGATGGGACCAGACCCGGCCACGCGGGCGAGCCTGTCCGCGAACAGCGGCGCCATGGGCACGCGGCGGTAGCGCCTAGAGTTCTTGGGCTCCTTCATGCCGTCCGTGGCGGTGTACGCCCTCTCCACGCTGACCACGGCCACGACGTGGCCCGCGCCCGCGTCGGCCCACGACACGCCTTCCCAGTCCAGGGCCAAGGCCTCGGAGCGCGACAGCCCCGCGCCGACCATGACCAGCCACAGCGCGTAGAGCTGCGAGCCGACGAAGCCAGGTGCGTCCAGGGCCGCCATGACCTCGGCGGCACCCCACACGGGCAGCGGCCGCGAGTCTCGCCCGCGCGGCATGCGGAATCGGTACCCCGCCATCGGACTGCGCTCTATGACGTGGTCGAACGCGGCCTGCGCGAGCACCGCACGCAGGGCACGCGCGTACGCGGGCGCGGACTGTGGCGGCAGCCGGTCCACCCACCGCTGCACCTCGACGTTGTCAACCTCGGCTATCGGGCGCTTGCCCAACTCGGGGGAGACGTGATTGCGCCAGATGCTCTGGTAGGTCTTCACGCTCGCGATCGTGCTATTTGTTTTGCGCCCAGGAACGAACCGCTGCCAGAAGTATTCATCCAGCGTCATGTCTTCGGCGGCCTGGTCTCGCCGCGCGTCCGCCACCAGGCGCGTCAGCGCGTCTTCCGCATCCTCGTGAGTGCCGTAGCAGGTGGCCGACCTGCACTTTTCGCCGATGAGTACGCGCAACCGCCAAACGCCGTCGCGCACCTCGCGCATGCTCCCGCTGCGACGTGTCATAATGTTCCTGCCTATTCCTCTTCCGATGGGTGGGCAAAGCCAACCGCCCTGACTGCCAAATCACGCGGTTGGCTATTTTTCTCAGCTCAGCGAGCGCCCCCCCCCCTGTTTTTGCCGAACGTCTGCACCAGGCCCCGCGCCGTCGCGAGCAGGGCGTCGCGCCCCGCGTCGTCAAGGCTCCTGTAGGTCCGTGCCAGCTCGTCCATGCGCTCGTCTCGCTTGGGCGACCCGCAAAGCAGGTCAGACACTTTCACGCCAAGCGCCCTCGCAATCTTGGCGGCCATCGCAAGACTTATCTCGTTGCTTCCCGCTTCCCATTTGGCAAGAGCCTGATAGCCAACATGAGCGAGCTGGGATAGTTCCACTCGCGTTAGCCCTTGGGCTTCGCGCAGCTCCCTAATCCTTGTCTCCATGCCTTCCTCCCTGAATTTTACCGACAATAGAATTTTACGCTTGACAGTTCTACTACGCGGACTATTATGGGCCTTGTCGTTATACCCAGCGTAGAACTGAGGGGAGGAAAAATGTACGAAGACTCCTTCGGACACCGCCTGCGAGTGCTTCTCGCGGACCGTGGCATGAGCCAGGTCGAGCTAGCTGAGCGGGCGGGCGTCACTCGCCAGGCAGTCAACAACTACATGACACGTGGCACCTCGCCAGGCCTGTCAACGGCGGTCTCAATCGCCCGCGTTCTGGGCGTTTCCGTCGATGACCTGGTCGACAAGCCCATCGGCGAGCTGGTCCACGACCACTAGCCAACCACCAAGAACCACCGTCGCACCCTCACAGCCGAATACCCTACGCAGGCCTCGGGACAGCAAAAGCAAGGCCTGCACCTGAAACTAGCCAGAGCGCCGCCACTGGTGGCGGGCGGGGTGACATGCATTGCGATTCCTCCTCCTTCCCTTACACGCAAACGAACATCGGGCACGCGACTCGGCCCGACCTCGCCCATGTCTCTACGGGCCCCGCCCGCTGCCAGCGGCGGCACTTTGGCGCAAACGAAAAAAGGCCCGCGCTGCCGACCAAGACAGTTGCGCGGGCCGACTCAGAAAGGAGTCGAGATGAGTCTAGCAAATCGGATTTTGAATTGGCACCCGACGGATGCCGAGGTGCGCGAGCTGGTGAGGGCCGTCGCCATCGCGGCGGCCATCCTCACCGTCGCCATCAACGCGTGCCCCGTCGGCTACGCCATCTACTGCCTTCTCGGATAGGAGGAACGAGCATGACAGACCACGAGTTCATCGAGTCAATCACGTCCGTCTGCAAGGCGCTCAAGGACGCGCAGAACCTGGTAGAGACCTACCGCAGCGCATGGCAGTCGCAGCTCAACGACGAGTTGAGCTGCGACGTGACGCGCCTTGAGAACGAGCGCGACAGACTCAGGGAGCAGCTGGAAAAGCAAGACGTCGCACCCTCATGGAACGGCACCGCCCAGACCGTCCTGCTCAATGGCAAGTTCGTCAACGGCGACGAGGTCAAGGCAACCGACGGCACCGATGATTCGGACAACTACATCGAGGACGGGGGCGCGAGGAATGCACAATAGAACCGTCGAGGTGGACGCGACCACCATCGAGCCGTTGGCCGAGCTGAGCGCGGCCGACATTTGGCTCGCGGACGTGTCCGACCGAGTCAACGCCATCAAGGCCGAGTTCATGCCCTGCAAGGAGCTTGAGAGCGGCGAGGAATACCAGCAGGCCAAGCGCGACCGCGCGGCGCTGCGAAAGCGCATCGGCGAGCTGGACGGGGAGCGCAAGGACATGAGCCGCCCCGTCGAGGAAGCCGTCAAGGCCTTCCGCGCTGCGGCAAAGGGCGTCACCGAGCCGCTGGACGAGCTGGAGGCGGGCTACCGCGACGCGATTCGCGCATACGAGCAGGCCTGGACCGAGCGGCGCACGGCGCTTCTGGACCAGACCTACCAGGACATGGCCCCGTGGCTCCGCGACGCGGTGCCGCTGACGACGCTCCTTTCCCGCTTCGGCGTCGAGGGCAAGTGGACCAAGCGCACCACCACGGACGCGGCGGCAGTCGAGGGGCTCGAGGACGCGGTCGCCAAGGTCGCCGACGGCGAGAAGCAACTGGATGCGGTCGAGTACCGCAACCCGTCCGAGCGCGACGCGGCACGATCGCAGTACTTCGAGCGCCTGGACGTTGGCGAGGTGCTCTCGTGGCTCAACGAGACCCGCGAGCGTGCCGACAGGGTTGCCGAGCTGGACGCGAGGCGAGCCGAGCAGCAGCGAGCCGAGCAGCAGGCACAGCCGCAGCCGAAGCCCGACACGGAGACCGTCCTGGTCTACGAGGTCACGGTCCCAGCCGACAGGCTGCGACAGTTCGTCGCCGCCATGCGTGCCATCGAGGGCGTGCACGGCCACAGGGTCAGGTGAGCCAGTGACCAACCGAAGCAAATCCATCGGCACGAGATTCGAGACCCAGTGCGCCCGCTGGCTCACCGACCGCCTGGGCTACCCAGTCGAGCGCCGTGCCCTGCACGGAAACAGGGACGTGGGCGACCTCGCCTGGCTCGTCGGAGGCGGCGGCGCTCGCGGAATCGTCGAGTGCAAGGCCGTCAAGGCCATCACGGCCGCGAACGTGGCCGAGTGGAGGCGTCAGACAACAGCCGAGCGGGACAACGCGGGCGCGGACTTCGCGTGGCTCGTCATCAAGACGGCCAACGTCGGGATGCAGCGCTTCGAGCGCACCCGCGTGGACGTGCGGCTCGGCGACCTCGCCGCCATGGGCTGCTTCCTCGGCAAGGCGGGCGACGACCATTGGGTGAGCATGGACCTCGAGACGGCGTGCGCCCTGCTGGAGGAATGCGCCGATGGCTAGGAAGAAGCTCACGACCCGCGAGTACCTGGAGCAGCAGCGCGAGGTCGACCGCGAGTACCACGGCCACCTGTGGTGGGTCCACCTCACCGAGCCGACGCTGCTCAGACAGGTCGCGTGCGCCAAGGGCGACGAGCTGTGCGCCGTCCTGGCTGCGCTCATGGACATGAGGGACGCGGGCGTGTTGGCCGAGTACGCCTACAAGCCAACCAAAGACCCGAGCATGGGCCTTTTCGACCTCGGCGCGGGCGTGGAGATGCTCGTGTTGCACGACTCCCGCGCCCGCCTGGTCCTGGACTGCCTGAAGAGAAACGGCTGCCACGGCACGTGCCGCAGGGCGGGCACCAAGAGGGTTTTCGAGTTCTGAAGGAAAGGAGAAAACGCATGGGAATCTGCGTTCTCGTGCTCGGCGCGTCTGGCTCGGGCAAGTCCACGAGCCTGCGCAACTTCGAGCCGCGTGAGGTGGGCGTGCTCAACGTCCTGGGAAAGCCGCTGCCGTTCCGCAAGCGGCTCGACTCGATGGACCACGTAGGCTACGCGCGAATCCGCGACGTGATCGTGAGCGGCAAGCGCCGAGCCTGGGTAATCGACGATGCGGGCTACCTCATGGCGAACGAGAACTTCGCGCGGGCGAGGGAGACGGGCTACGGCAAGTTCACGGACATGGCGCTTAACTTCCAGCAGCTGGTCCACGCCGCGACCATGGCACCGCCCGACACCATCACCTACCTGATGATGCACGCCGAGACCGACCAGTTCGGCCACGAGAAGCCCAAGACCGTGGGCCGCATGCTCGACGAGAAGTACTGCATCGAGGGGGCGTGCCCAATCGTCATCGACTGCAGGGTGAACGACGGCAAGCACGTGTTCGTCACCAAGAACGACGGCACCAACCTCGCCAAGGCACCCATCGACATGCTGCCAGACGTCATGGACAACGACCTCAGGCAGGTCGACGGCATGATACGCGAGTACTGGGGAATGGCCCCGCTGCTCGACAAGGACAACGAGAAGAAGGAGAACTAGATGAAGGCACTCACCAACTACGACAGCGTCACCGCGTCTAACGGCGGCGGGCTCCTTCCCGCTGGCGGCTACGCCTGCAGGATCGTTCGGGTCAACGACCACACCAGCGAGCCCAAGCCCTACCTGAGCGTCGTCTACGACGTCCTGGACCCCGCAACCAAGCAGACCATGTTCGCGAACGACCTCGCCGACAGCTCCAACGACTGGCGCCACGAGTTCCGCTTCTACCTGACCAGCGACTTTGGCGTCTCGCGTTATAAGATGCTGGTCGAGTGCGTCGAGAAGAGCGCCGAGAACAAGGGCTTCGCCTACTCCAACGCCGACGGCGCCGAGCAGACCCTCGTCGGCAAGTGGGTCGGCTTCGTCATCCGACACCGCCTGTACACCAAGAAGAGCGGCCCCAACGCGGGCAAGGACGGCGAGACGCTCGACCTCGCGGCAATCCTGACCTGCTCCGACGCGCTCTCGGGCGAGTTCAACCCGTCCTGGCTCGAACCGAAGGACGACCGCGAGCCCGCCCCCGAGCCCGCCCCCGCGCCCACCACGGCGACCTACGTCCCCGACGTGGCGGCAGACGATATCCCATTCTAGGGCAATCCCTATACAACACAACAACGCCTACGGGGCGGTGGCGCATGACGCGCTGCCGCCCCATCCATGGGGGGAGGTGAGACGGTGGCTGATTCATTCAAGTTCTGGGACAGCTACATGAGGGCGCTGGAAAGAGTCGACGACGCTACGGCGGGGAGGCTCGTCAAGGCGCTGTGCCGAGAGGTCTTCTGCGATGAGCAACCAGACTTCTCCGATGAGCCGATGCTTGGCATGGTCTACGACGTGATGCTGGGGCAGGCTTCAAGAAGTGTCGAGATGGCCGCGCTTGGGCGCAAGGGTGGCAAAAACAGCGGCAAGTCACGCGCTCGCAAAAGCGCGGGAAGCGACGCTTCGAAGCGCAATCGAAGCGCGTCGAAATCCGCTTCGAACGTAAAGAGAAGTGAAGAGATGAAATGTAATGAAATCTCTTCACTTCGTGAAGAGGGCGCGGCTTACGCGGGCGCGGGCTCGCGCCCGCCCGCGACGCCCGCGCCAGACCCGTGGGACGACCCCGACTACGACGGGCCCATACCCTACGGTGAGGGCGGCGACGCCGACTGGTCATGAGCGACGCCTGGGACGCGCTCAGGGCAAAGGACGCGCCCGAGCACGGCTGGGTGGTCGACTGCCTGCTTGGCGGGCGCGACCCGCTCAGGACCAACACGCCCATCGACGCCGCCCTCGGCGGAGGCCTCATGCCTGGCGTGACCGTCCTGGGCGGACAGGCGTCGGTGGGCAAGTCCGCGCTCGCGTGCAACGTGGCGGCGGGCGTGGCCATGCGAGGGGGCCGCGTGCTCTACGCGACGCTCGACGACTCCTGGGACAACGTCTGGGCAAGGTGCGCGGCGGCGTGGTCGTGTTACGCGTCCGTGCGCGAGCGCCACGGCATAGAGCCGATTCGCTGGTCGAGCGTCGCCGCCGAGCGTGCCGCGATCAGGAGGGAGTTCGGGAGCGTCTCCGACCCGAGCCGCCTCGCCTGGCAGCTATCGCAGCGAGAGGGCATGGCAAGAACCATGGAGCTCTTCGCCGAGACCGACGGGCGGAACGTCGCCGTCCTGGACAACCCAGGCACCGTGCCCGAGCTCGCCGAGGCGATACGGGGGCTCGACGAGCCGCCCGCGCTTTTCGTGGTGGACTACGTCCAGCAGTTCGCCATGGGCGACCAGCAGGCCGACCAGCAGGAGTACACGCGCGTGACCCAGGTCGCAGCTGCCCTGCAGCGCCTGGCGCTGGAGCTCAGGATGCCCATCTTGGAGCTTTCGAGCCTGCGCAAGCTCGGCGGCCGCGACGACACGCCCTCGCTGGACTGGTACAGGGGCGCCTCGGGCATCGGCTACGCGGCGCAGGCCGCGCTGATGCTCACAGGCGACGAGACGGCGCTGGTGGGCGCGAACTACAAGCCAGCGCGGATGCACGTGGTGAAGAACAAGAGCGGGCGGGCCGGCTTCGACCAGCCCGTGAGGGTGTACGGGGCCTCTAGCCTCGTGCTGGCAGGAAAGGAGTGATGGGGGTGGACCGTGAGAAGCGCCACCTCAGAAGGTGGTGCCCGATGAGCCCAGGGCAAGGTGAGCTGTGCATGGGCGAGGCCTGCAAGTGGAGCGTCGGCGGCGAGTGCGCCGTCGCCCTTCTTGCAAGGGGAGTGGCCGACGCGAGGGGAGGTGAGACGGTTGACGGCGGAAGGCCTGAAGGCACCGAGGTGGACCGATGACGAGGCCAAGACGCTCGCGCGGCACTACCCAGAGCACGGACCCGACTGGGACGGATGGGCCGACCTCTTGCCAGGTCGCAACGGCAACGCGATTCGCAGCATGGCCGCGCGGCATGGCCTCAAGTCCGACGCGATACGCGACCTCAAGTACACCGACGAGGAAACCAGGGCGCTCAGGAAGCTCTACCCGCTGCATGGCGCGGCGTGGGGCGGCTGGGCCGAGGCCCTGCCGGGCCGTACGCAGGGCTCGATATCGTCCATGGCGATAAAGCTCGGCCTCAGGGCGCCAAGCAGCAGGTGGACGACGAGCGATGACGCGGTGGTCGAGCTGTACTACCCGACGAGGGGGGAGCACTGGGGCGGCTGGGCCGAGGCGCTGCCGTTGCGAACGTACAAGTCCATAAGCCTGAGGGCCAGAAAGCTCGGCGTGAGGAAGCTGCGCAGGGGCGAGCAGGGCGAATCGCTCGCTACGTCTGGCAAGTGGACGCGCGAGCAGGACGCCTACCTGCTCCACCAGCTCGCGGCGATCGCGAGAAGGACGGGCCACAACGCCTACGAGGTGGTCGAGAGGGCCAACGAGATGCAGGGGAAGGTGGTCGCAAATGGCTAGCGTGCAGCATCTGCCGCACAACGCATGCGCCGACGTGGTCGAGCTCGCCGACGGCAGCAGGTGGGTCAGGGAGAAGACGTGCCACGTGGTGGAGTTCGTCAGGTGCACTTGGCGCACGCGCGGCGTCGAGCGCCGAATCGTCGAGTACCGCTGCTCCCGCTGCGGCGCGGAGCCATGGGCCGACGCCGACAGCGTCACGGGGTACTGCCAGAACTGCGGGGCACGTGTCGTCGACGAGGAACAGGACGCGTCAGAGCCGATTTAAGGCGTTGTGAGGCCGTGCGCGGTGACTTACTCGGGCACGTGCGCTATCGGCCTTCTGGCAAGCGCTGAGACAGCGCAAAACGCGAATACAGGCAAAGGGGAAACGCAATGATTATCAACCTCGGGAGATACCGACTTCGGCGGTACGACTCCCGCAACTGGGTTCTTGACGAGTGGCGCGAGCCGAAGCCGAGCCCGCGCACCAAGAGCGCCGACGCGAAGTGGCACAGCTGTGGCCTCTACTTCCAAAGCGTCGGTGGCGCGATGCTATGGGTGGCCGAGCACGAGCTGCTTGACGAGGACGCGGAAGTCGACCTCGCGGGCGCGATTCGCGAGTACGGAGCGATCGTCGACGGGCTCAAGGGAGCGTTCGAGGTGGAGACGGAGGAAGACGAATGATTGACGAGAAACGCCGACACGAAATCGCCGAGGCCATGCGCAGGTGCGACCCGAAGGCGTTCGGCTGGCCAATGGGCCTCGCCGCCGCGATCGCGCAGGCGTCTGACGGCGGGCAAGACCCGCTCCACGAGCTCGCCGACCTCATCGACCTCCAGACGTGCCGCGACGTTGGCGATGGCAGACAGTTCCGCTGCTCGAAGTGCGGGTGCGAGGTCGACATCAACGACATGGAAGGCGAGTCGACCATGTGGCTCGAAGGATGCATTGCATTTGCACCAAGGTTTTGCCCGAACTGTGGCGCGAGGGTTACTGAGAAGGAGGAAGACGATGGCTAACTGGTATGACAGCATTCCCGCTCCCGTGGACGCCAACGGCCGCGAGGTGCCGCTGGACACGAGGGAGCTGGCGTACGAGGGCACTGTGTGCCACGTTTGCAGCATCGAGCACTACCCATCGAGTGGACAGTGGACTGTCAACCTGGTCGATGTGCCGTTGCGCGTAAACGTTAGAGCCTGCACCCTGCCCGACAGCTGGGAGCAGCTGGAGCGCGACGCGGCCAAGGACCCGTGCGGGTACTTCGGCCTGGACCGTACCAGCAGCTGTGACGGCTGTCACGCGAAATCCGACGATGACAACCTGCTTATGTGCCACGTCGCAATGACGCTCGACATCATCCGCCGTGCCAAGGCGCTCGCGGGGGTGACCGACGGTGAGTAAGGGGAGCATCGTGAACGTCGGGCATGTCGCCACGTTCGCACACGTCGAGCCGAGCAAGGAGCAGGCGCTCAAGGTGCTCGAGGAGGCCGCTGAGGTCTTCGGGGCCTGGCAGCTGTGGGACGAGCTGGAAGGCGAGGAGAGGCGGGACGGCTTCAACGACGTATCCCTGATGGCAGAGTGCGCCGACGTGATCCAGGCGACGTGCAACCTGGTCGCCGCCTACGGGGTAACGGACTTCACCGTGTTCATGGAAGGTTGCAAGAGGCGCAACGAGAAGAGGGGGCGCATGTGATGTTCGAGCTGAGCATCGGGATCCCGCAGGTCGTGGTGTTGGTTCTCTACCTGTTCAACGTCGTTCTGAGCGCCGTCCACCACGGCGAGGAGCAGGGGCCTTACAACGTCTGGACAACCCTGGTCGGAACCGCGATCAGCTTCGCGATCCTCAAGTGGGGAGGTTTCTTCTAATGGCCGACAAGGAGAGAAGGTTCGAGGTCGTCAAATGCCCGTACTGCCACACGAGCCACGCGGTCAAGCTGTGGTTCATCTGCGGCGACAACCGAACTACCGCCGACTGGGTCGACTTCGCGACCACGGACCCGAGTGACAGGAACTGCCTGTGCAACGTCTACGTCTGCCCGCAATGCGGTCACGTCGCGGTCGTTGACGCGAGGAGTGACCGACGGTGAGCAGGGTAATCGAGTGCCCGAGGTGCGGCATCAGGGTGCAGAGCAAGTTCATGACCGACCCAAACAAGGTGCAGCGCCACGTGGGCGAGCTCAGGTATTGTCCCGTCTGCGGCATAAGGCTCAAGGTGATCCGCGACGAACTCGGCCACGCCGTCGGGGCAGTGAGGGTTGGGTCCGTGTGCAAGGTCTGCGGGAGGTGACCGACGGTGAGTGACTTTGACCCACGCATCCCTGCCGAGGAGGCGGCAGAGCGGGCGCGTGAGTTCGCGGCAAAGTTCGCGGCAAGAGCGACCGAGGTGGTCGACTCCCCGAGCTGGTACACGTCGGGCGACGTCGAGACGATCGTGAAGATAGAGCGCGTCGTGGACGGCCTGCCGGCCGTGCAGGCGTACGCCCTGGGCCAGGTGCTGCGCTACTTCGACAGGGCGGGCAAGAAGGATGACACGTCGACCGACCTGGGCAAGGCCAACAACTACGCCCACAGGCTGGTCTATGGCGGATGGAGGGGCAGCGATGAGTGACGAGTATTCCAACCTGCCAGCGGGCACCTTCGACGGCGACCCGAGGGCGCCCTGGAACGAGTGTGACGTGGACGGCCCCGACGGCGGCAGGTGGTGCGGCAACTGCCGCTTCTTCTGCACCATCTGGCTAGAAGAGGGGTCACGCGACAACGAGCTGGGCTTCGCGTGCGCCCGAGACGCGGAATTCGGCGACCTGTTCGAGGTCTCTGACGACACCGCGCCGTGCGGCTTCTGGGTGGCGATGTGAGGATGGCCGTCTACACAAAGGCGACGAGAAACGAGGTCGCCAACAGGCTGCGCTACTTCGCCCACGTCGGATGCGTCGACGCGCGGGACCTCGCGTACTGCGTCGAGCCGACAGACGTTCGCGGAAACCCGCTTGAGATCCTGGCCGACATGGTCTCCACGCCCGAGCAGATGGAGCCCGACGAGCGGCGGAGGATGCAGAGGTGTTGCGTGAAGCTCGCCAACACCATGCGCGACACCGCCGACGTGTGGAAAGGCAAGAGGGTGCCATGCAGCGCCGTCGTGCGCTGGGCCGACAGGATCGAGGCGATGGCCGATGCTGGATAGGGTCATGAGGTGCCTGGGCGAGGTCGCGGGCGCCATGCTCGCAATTGCCGTGGTCGTTGCGGTGGCGAGCCTTTCGGTGTGGATCGTCGGCCAGGCGCTGTCGTTGCTGGTCTCGCTGGTCGCCTAGGATGTGCCTGAGAAGCCCCAGAAGCCGTTTTGAGGGCACATGTTGCCGACGCGCGATAAGTTATCCACAACGTCGGTTCTGGCACGGCAGAGGGCGCGAGAAACGCACGAACGATTGGGGGTCGCTTGCACTACGAGTTTAGCGACGCGCGCGAGCTGTTCGACGCGGTGAGGGGCGCGGCCAGGGACCGCGACAGGCTTGAGCGGCAGGCCCTGGCCATGCGGACGCGCGAGGGCGTGAGGGCCGCGTCGATTCAACCCCGCGTCTCGGGCACGTCCGACGACTACGACAGGACCGCGCCGACCATCGAGCGCATGGCGTTCGAGCAGGCGTCGGCCGAGCGCATGCGCCACAACGAATCGCTGCTGGAGTACGGCAGCGCCCTGCTGTACGGGCGCGACGGTCGCGGCGGTTTGAGTGACCTGATGGGCACGGCGGTGGCCGACGTCATGTTCTGGCGCTTCTGCGCGGCCCTGTCCTGGTCCGAGGTTGCCGAGGCGTGCGGGTACTCCGACAGGCAGTGCATGCGCCTGGCGGAGCAAGGCCTGGACGCGTGCGACTTCTACGGGGTGTCGCGTCTGGCAGATGGCAAGGGCGATGCCGAGGGATAGCAAGAACATGTCATGCAATGTCATACGATGTCATGCAATGTCATACGTTGTCGCGGCTATGGCGTGTTATAAGTAGAGTGCGCAAGAGCAATGAGATGTAACCCAGGGGGTCGAGCCACACAGGCTCGGCCCCCTTTCGTTTGGGGGGCCATGGGGGCGAGCCGCAACGACCGCAACGGCACCAGGCGGCGCAAGCTCAGGGCAAGGGTCAAGGCGATGGGCTTGCCGTGCGCCATATGCGGCCACCCAATCGATTACACCCTCCCCGCCGGCCACCCGCTCAGCTACGAGCTCGACGAGATCGTGCCCGTCTCGCTCGGCGGCGACGAGCTTGACCCGAACAATGTTCAACCCGCGCACCGCATCTGCAACCAGATGAAGGGCAGCAGGCTTGGCTTCACACTCGCCGCGCCTGGGGTGCCGCATGGTCAGGCGAATGAAGATTCTTCTTCGGGCTCGCCCGCACCGTCAGGCTCAAGTGGACCTTTAATGTTCGTCGACTCGGACGAGTGGGCCTAGCCGAGAGGGTGGCGGGTATCCCCTCCCGTCCCGCCTGGCCCGACCACTGGCCAATGGGCCAATTTACCCCCGACGAATTTTCGCAGGTCAAGTGTTGAATTGAGGAATCTTGCGAATAGACGAGATAAGGCCTTACGAGCGCAACGCCAGGCACAACGAGCGGGCCATACCCAAGGTCGCCGAGTCCATCAAGGCGTTCGGCCTTCGCGGCACCATCGGCCTGGAATCGCGCGAGAACCCAACGATCGTGTTCGGCCACACCCGCGTGGCGGCGTGCAAGTCGTTGGGGTGGACCGAGATACCAGACTTGAAGATAGAGTTCTGCGACGACCTCACGCCAGAGCAAATCAAGGCGTTCCGAATCGCCGACAACAAGACGGGCGACATCGCCACTTACAACAAGTCGATGCTCCGCGAGGAAATCAGGAGCATCAAGAAGCTCGACATGACCAAGTTCGGCATCGACTTCAAGTCCAAGCGGCTGCCGTACGGCGCGGAGCGGCTCAAGACAGACAGAGCCTATAACCTCGATTTGGTCAACCGCTCGGACTGCGGGGCGGGCGGCTTCCCTGACATTCCAAGGGTGGACGCCAGGCCCGCCGAGCTTCAGGGCTTCAACTACGCGAAGAGCACGCCCGCAGCCGACAAGCGCGGCAAGGGCTGCCACTTCTTCATAGACGACTACCAGTTCGAGCGCTGCTGGACCTCGCCCGCACGGTACCTGGACGCGCTGCGCGGCTACGACTGCGTGCTGGTCCCCGACTTCTCGCTTTACATGGACATGCCAGACGTCATGCAGGCATGGAACAGGTACCGCGCCCAGGCCCTCGGCGCGTACTGGACGCGCGAGGGCCTGACGGTCGTTCCCACGCTCTCGTGGGCGCAGCCGTCGAGCTACAGGTTCTGCTTCAAGGGCATCCCAAGGCGCTCGACCGTGGCGACCTCCACCGTCGGCGTGGCGCGTGACGGGGACGCTCAGAAGGTTTGGCACGACGGCATGCGTGAGGCGATGAGGCGGCTGGAGCCGTCCCGCGTGCTCCTTTACGGCAAGAACATAGGGTTCGACTTCGGCGGCTGCGAGGTCGTCGAGTACAAGAACGGAGTGACCGAGAGGATGGACCATGGGCGGTAGGGGAATGAAGAGCATGTCCGCCTGGGCGAACGGAGGAGTGTCAGCCGGCGGAGGCAGCAGGGACGTGACTTCGAAGTATCGAGGGATGTCGCTCGCACAGGCGGAGGACACCATCCGAAAAATCAAGGACCATGAAGAGGCGGTGGTCTTCGATAAAGACATGAAGGTCATCGCCGCGTACTCAGGTGATTCCGGCAGCGTTCGCCTGCCATCCAGCCTTAAGAGCAAGCAGGGCATCACCGTTACCCATAACCACCCCGGCGGTGAGGCGGGGTACGGCGCCACGTTCTCTCCTGCGGACATAGCATGGTTCGCTTCATCCAAGGGTGCCGAGATGCGGGCCGTCGGCTCCGGTAAGGGCGAATTCGTGTATTCAATCCAAGTTCGCGGCAAACAGTCCGCTAACTCGGTGAAATACGCGAAGAACCAGCTAAGGCTTTGGGCGGCGAAGGTGAACCGAGATGCGACTCCGGTATCAAAGGGTGGAACCGGAAAGCTCCAGAAGGATTACGATAGGTACTATCGAAAACACCGCAAGCAGGGTAAATCGGTCGAGGCCGCAAAGCACGCGGCTTGGCAGCAAGCCACGGGAAAGCTTGAGCGAAGCCTGAGCGATGCCGCAAAGCAGAATTCGGCATTTGGCGCACTATATTTCTCAAAGAACCGCAGATATAATGTCAACAGGTAGGTGATGCCACGTGGCGAAACAGTTCGATTACATGAAGCGCAGCATCGAGCTTATGCGGCGGGGCCTTTCGGACACGGAGATCGCCGAAGCCCTGGACAGGGAGCAGGAAGAGGCCGACGTGGTCGTGCTTGATGACGCAGCGTGGCAGCAGGCGATCGATGATATCGTCGGCGGTGCTGAAGAGCGCTACCAAGCCGACTTGGCGTCAGCAAAGGCCTAACCATGCGCGATTACAACATGATGCGCAACATGCTCGTCTTCGTCTCCAGCGGCCGGGAGCGCGACATTAGCGACTTCTGCCATTTCGGCGATGTCCGTTCGGTCGGGCAAGAGCTTTCCCGACTTCGCGAAGAGGGGCTCATCGACTCCGACATGTCCTTCGAGCCCGAGTTCAACGGAGGTAGGGTCCGGGGCCTCACGGGCGAGGGAAAGGCATTCGTGCGCGACATAGAGAACGATAGGGTCTGGGAGCTTATCCGCAAGACTCTTGAGGAATCGGGGCTGGACCTGTCGTACCCGCTGCTCAAGAAGGTCAGCGAGACGATCGTCGAGCGCTACGTCATGAGCATGATTCCAGGGGTCATCTGATACTCCGCATCGCGTTTTCCCAACGCTGCAAAACGTAAGCAACCTCAAGCCGTCCGCGAGGGCGGCTTTTTTCATGCGAAAGGAGCCAACGAATGAGTGACGGCAACGGCAACGGCGGCGGCATCGGCTTTTTTGGCCTGCTCACCATCGTATTCATCGCGTGCAAGCTCACGGGCTTCATCGACTGGCCGTGGCTGCTGGTCCTGTCCCCGATTTGGGGGTTCTGGCTCTTCGTCGTCGTGCTCGCGATCGTCGCGGCAGTGGCAAGCGAGCTCAAGTGACGAAGCTCGAAAAGCCCGACTCCGTCGCGTGCGACGAGTTCAAGAGCGCCAAGTGGGACGAGCTGACGGCTGGCCGCAGCTTCCCGCAGTCGGCGGCGCCGACGCTGCAGCTGCTGGTGCAGTGGCACGCGGTTGTCATGCAGTGCATCCAGGACCTGGACGACGCGGGGCAGGTCGCGTACAGCAACGACGTGGGCGACATCAAGGCGCTGCCGCAGCTCGGCACGATGAAGCAGGCGAGCGCCGAGATTCGAGCGCTCAACAAGCAACTGGGAATCATGGACGAGGGTGAGGCTCCCGTTGACAGCGCAAGCGTCCTGCAGCTCGTCCGTGGCGAGCGCGAGAAGAGGGCGGCAGGAGCCTAGGCTGTGCGTCTTGCCGTCTGGCATCGACACCACGGACGGTCCCGACGCGGCGCGGCTCATAGGGGCCTACGGCTTCACCCTCGACCCCTGGCAGCGCACGGTCATCGACGCGTGGTGCGCCCGCGACGGCTCCGACGCGCCCCTCTACCAGACGTGCGGCATCTCGTGCCCGCGACAGAACGGCAAGAACGGCGCGCTGGAGGCGTTCGAGGCATACAAGATGCTGGTGTGCGGCGAGCGCATCCTGCACACGGCGCACCAGGTCAAGACCGCCAACAAGAGCTTTCAGCGCCTGGCGTCGCTTCTCACGAACCCCGCCCACCCAGAGGTCTGCGCCATGGTCCAGAACGTCCGAAGGACCAACGGCGAGCAGGCGATATACCTGACCAACGGCGGGCTCGTCGAGTACTCGGCTCGATCGCGCGGCGCGTCCCGTGGCAACACGTACAGCTGCGTAATCTACGACGAGGCCCAGGAGCTTACAGACGAGCAGGTCGAGGCGCTCATGTCCACCATCGCCGCGTCCCCGACGGGGTACAGGCAGCTGGTCTACCTGGGGACCCCGCCAGGCCCGACGTGCCCCGGCGAGGTGTTCGCCCGAATCCGCAAGGGCGCTCTTGAGCGCGGCCCAGAGCGCACCTGCTGGCACGAGTGGAGCGTCGAGCACGCCCCGAGCGAGTCGGCGACGTGGGCCGATGTGCTCGACGACTGCTACGCGACAAACCCGGCGCTGGGCTACAGGCTGGACGAGTCGTTCACACGCACCGAGTTCGAGACCATGAGCCGAGACGGCTTCGCACGCGAGCGGCTCGGCTGGTGGTCGAGCCAGACCGCGTCGGCGAAGCTTCGCGAGGGCGACTGGGACGCGTGCGCAATCGACCCCTCCGAGCGGCCGCGAGACGGCAAGCTCGCGTTCGCGGTGAAGTTCTCGCCCGACGGCGCGGACGTGGCGCTCGCTGGCTGCAGGATGCCCGAGGAAGGCCCCGCGCTGGTGTCGCTCATCGGCAAGGCGAGCGGTGCCGACGGCATCTCGTGGCTCACCGACTTCCTGTGCGACCCCGCCCGCGTCGACTCCGTCGCCGCGATCGCGGTGGACGGCAGGCGCGGCGGCGACGACCTTCTCAACCGCCTCGCGGGCGAGTACCCGCGACAGGCCCTCATGCAGCCTGGCACTCGCGGCGTCGCGGCGGCGGCGCAGATGCTCTACGAGGGCATCAGGGGGCGCGAGGTCGCCCACACGACAGACCCAAGGCAGCAGGCGCTTACCGACAGCGCCCTCAAGGCCGTCGAGCGCCCCATCGGGCGCGACGGCGCGTGGGGCTTCGGCGGCGTGGACTGCTGCCCAATCGAGGCCGCGTCGCTTGCCTACTGGGCGGCACGGACCACACGACGAGACACGGAAGGATGTGTCGTACTGTGACGCAGGCCCCGACACCGACGCTCTACCAGGTCAGCCCCGACGACATGGGGCTGGACGGCAGGGAGGTCGAGCTTTTCAACCTGCTTCTGGCCACCTGGCAGCGCTGCCTCGGCGGCAACATCCGCAACGAGGCGTACTACCGTGGCAAGGTCCGTCCCGTCTGGGACGGCGAGGGCAAGGCGCCCCACGACCTCGACCAGCTCGAAGCCGTGGTCGGCTGGGGCGCGAAGGCCGTCGACTCGCTGGCCCAGCGCTCCGTCCTGACGGGCGTTACCTCCGAGGGCGGCAGGTCCGCCGACGAGCTCTCCGAGGTGATGGGCGGCATCGACCTGGTCGGGCTCTACGACCAGGCGGTGACCTCCGAGCTCACCGACTCCTGCTCCTTCGTCACCGTCAGCCACGGCGCAAATGGCGAGCCTGACGCGATCGTCTCTGCCCACTCGGCCATGGACGCGGCGGCAATCTGGGACACCAGGCGCAAGCGCATCAAGGCGGGCATCTCCGTGCTCGACATCGAGGAGGGGCCTGACGGCGTGCGCCACCCGACGCGCGTGGTCATGTACACCGACAGCCACACCTATATGTGCGAGCGCCTGGCAAGCGGCAGGTGGGTCCACAGCAGGACCGAGAACCCGCTGGGACGGCCCCTCATGGAGCCTCTGGTCTACCGCCCCTCGCTCACGCGCCCATTCGGCAAGTCGCGCATCAACAAGACCGTTCGCAGCCTCATCGACCGCGCCATGTGCGTCGCGTCGAGGGCCGAGGTGTCGGCGACGTTCTACACGTGGCCGCAGCGCTACCTGATGGGCGTTGACAACAAGACGGCCCGCGAGCTGGCCAACCGCAAGATTGACCACTACCTGGACAAGTGGATCGTCATCTCGACCAACAGGAACGGCGACATCCCAAACTACGGGCAGCTGTCGCAGATGAGCATGCAGCCCCACGTCGAGCACATGCAGTTCCTGGCGAAGCAGTTCGCGGGCGAGACGTCGGTACCTCTCAACTCGTTGGGAATCGTCCAGGACAACCCGTCGAGCGCCGAGGCCATGTACGCCGCCCAGAACGACCTCATCATCGAGGCGGAGGGCATCAACCGCCTTAACGGCATAGCGCTGCGCAACGTGTGCCGCATGGCCATGGCGTGCGTGCGCCCAGGCGGCACGCTCACCGACGACGACCTGACGCTGACACCGCGATTCGCCAACCCCGTGCGCCCGTCCATGGCGGCGCGTGCCGACTTCGCCATCAAGGTCGCGAGCGCGGCCCCGTCCTACCCGCTCACGCCCTACTTCTGGCGCGACCTGGGTTACGACGAGACCGACACCGAGGGCATCATGCGAGCCATCCAGGCGGAGTCCACGCGGCAGCTCATCGCGGCGGCGGCCGTCAAGGACGCGCAGGCAGCGCAAGAGCCCGCGCCCAAGGGGGAGTAGTTGCGCATCTCAAAGGAGCGACTTAACGCGTACAACGCCAAGGTCAAACGCTGGCAGCAGGCCGCGCACCGAAACGTCGCGGCACAGCTCACGGCGTTCGCCCAGCTCAACCCCGACGCGACGGCGCAGGACTGGCAGGACTACGCGGTGGCCGTGCTCTACGACGCGGTCTCGGCCTACGGCGACACGGCGGCGGCGTGGGCGTGCGAGGTCTACGACCAGACCATGGCCGAGCTCGGCGTCAGCACCAGGCCCGCCGAGCCGCACGGTTACACCTACGACACGGCCAAGGGAACGGTCTACGACGCGGCCCGCACAATCGACTTCTCGCGTCCCGGCGCATACCAGCAATTCACCCAACTGCTCACGACCAAGGCGTTCGACGCGCCAAGGCGTGCCGCCAACCGCACCATGTGGCGCAACGCCACGCGCGACAGGCGCCACGGCGTGGGGTACGCGCGAGTGCCGAGCGGGCGCGAGACGTGCGGCTTCTGCCTGATGCTCGCAAGCCGAGGGTTCGTCTACGCGACCAAGGAGACGGCGGGCGACGTCGGCGGCAGGTTCAACCGCTACCACGACCGCTGCGACTGCACCGTCGTCGCGGGCACGGGGGGCACAACTGTCGAGGGCTACGACCCCGACTGGCTCTATGACGTGTACCTGGACAGCAGGCGCACGGCGGACACGCAGGACTACAACGCGATATGCCGCGAGATAGAGCTGCGCACGCGCGAGTGGGCGTGGAACCACATGCCCGTGAAGGTCGAGTACAGGCGCGACCCCGCCAAGGTGCCCGCCCATGCCAGGACGGCGGCGGACACCCTCGCGGCGCACGGCTTCGGCGTTCGCGTCCGCGACACCGACGAGCCGACGCTGTACATGAACGGCGCGGTGTGGGGCCTCGCCGACTCCGACACCGAGACGCCAGGCCGCAAGGTGATACTGCTGCGCCCTGGCGAGTCCATAGACCAGGCGGCGGCCCGCGTCATGGCACATCTCGCGTCGGACGAGACGTGCCTGATCGTGAGCGCCGACGAGCGCGACGAGGACACGGGCCTGCTCAAGCTGCGCAGGCTCATAGGACCGGCAGCAAGCACAATCCGCTGATTAGGGCCGCCTTTCGGGGCGGCCCTTTTCATACCCATCCGTACCCCGCACGCCGAACGGCGGCGGGCGACAGCGCCGAACGGCGCGGTAAGGAGGTCGGCATGGCCGACGAGAACGGCACCAACCAGGCGGGCGAGACCAAGCCGAACGGCGAGGGCGAGACCAAGCCCACGGAGGTCGACTGGGAGTCCAAGTACAACGAGCTGAAGAAGCACTCCCGCGAGTGGGAGCGCAAGGCGAAGGCCAACAAGGACGCCGCCGACGAGCTCGCGCGACTCAAGGAGTCCCAGCTCAGCGAGACCGAGCGCCTGCAGAAGCAGCTAGCCGAGGCGACCGCCAGGGCCGACGGCCTGCAGGCGGAACGCGACCACGCGGCATGGGTCGCCGACGCGGCCCGCGAGACGGGGGTCCCCGCCGACGTGCTCGCCCTGGTGGGCGCGACCGACGGCGACGACCTGCTCGAGAAGGCCAAGAGCATCGCGTCCCAGCTGAAGCGCGAAGAGCCGAAGACGGCCGTCCCCACGGTGCTCGGCGACTCCACGCACCCCGACCACAAGGGCATGCCCAAGGGAGCCAAGGCCGACTTCATCGAGTTCATGGACAAGCTCCGATAGCCGAAAAAACCGAAACGAAAGGACCAGACACATGGCCGAAGGAATGAACAACACCTCCATCACCCTCCCCACCTCCGTCTCCGACGAGATTTGGGCCAAGACGCTCGAGGCGTCCACCGTCATGCAGCTCGCCCAGCGCATCGAGCTGCCCGGCAACGGCCTGACCATCCCCGTCATCACGGGCGAGCCGACCGCCGCGTGGGTCAACGAGACCGACGAGAAGCCCGTCTCGCAGCACACGCTTGAGACCAAGGAGATGAAGAGCTACACCCTGGCGATCATCGAGCCGTTCTCGAACCAGTTCCGCGACAACAAGGCCGCGCTCTTCGACGAGCTGGTCGGACGCCTTCCCTACGCCATCGGCAAGAAGTTCGACGGCACCGTCTTCTTCGACGACGCCCCCGGCACCGGCTTCGACACCCTCAAGGGCGTGACCAACTCCGTCGACGCGTCCACCAAGACCTACGACGCGTTCGTCGATGCCATCGGCAAGGTCGCAGACGCGGACGGCGACCTCAACGCCTGGGTCCTGTCCCCGCAGGCCAAGACCCTGCTGCTCAAGACCAAGGACACCACCAACCGCCCGCTGTTCATCAACAACGCCCAGACCGACGGCTCCGTCGGCCACGTCCTGTCCGTGCCCGCCTACTTCACCAAGGCGGCCCACAAGGCGGCCGTCTCCTCCGGCACCAAGTCCGCCGAGGTCATCGGCTTCGGCGGCGACTGGGACGCCGCCCGCTACGGCGTGGTCAAGGACATCAACATCTCCATCTCCGACCAGGCCACGCTCACCAGCGGCTCCAAGACCCTCAACCTGTGGCAGCGCAACATGTTCGCCGTCCGCTGCGAGTTCGAGGTCGGCTTCGTCGTGCGCGACAAGGCCGACTTCGTCCGCATCGACAACGGCACCGTCTCGGCCTAGGGGAGCGTCTAAATGGCTATCGAGCCGTTCGCGACGGTAGCCGACTACCAGGCCGCCTACGGCCCGATAGCCGACGCCGACCGCGTCACGGCGCTTCTCAGACGCGCCACGGGCTACCTGATGGGCGAGCTGGTCGACTACCAGCGCGGCACCGATGACGTGCTCGACCTCAACCTGTCGACCGTCTGCCTGTCCATGGTCCACCGCGCCATGAGCGCACCGAGCGGCATGGAGGGCGTGAGCCAGTACAGCCAGACGGCTGGCAGCTACACCGCGTCCGTCTCGCTGCTCGACCAGTACATGAGGCCGCTGCCCTCCGAGCTCGACCTGCTGGGCCTGCGCGGCACGTTCGTCGCGTCCTGCTCGATGGGGTGACGCGTATGGACCTTCTCCACGGCGTGCCCGTGACCGTCGAGCTCGCGTCAGACGGCGCAAAGGACCGTCACGGCAACGCCACGGCCGCACACCAGGCGGCGCGGGTGGTCGAAAACGTCCTGCCCGCGCCGTCCACCACCGAAGACCTCGGCGAGGGAAGGCCAGACGGCGTGAGCGTCGACATGAAGTTCCACTTCCCCAAGGCCTTCACCGACTCGCTGCGAGGGGCGCGGGTGACCTACGCGGGCACCACATACGAGGTCGTGGGCGACCCGCAACCCTACCTGGCGGACCTCACGCCAGGGGACTGGAACCGCGCGGTGTCGTGCGTGATCGTGCGTGGCTAGCCCCGGCTTCTCGGCCCGCGTGGGTCGCATCCATCCCGTCGTCGGCGGCGTGCGCTCCGTGCTCAAGAGCGAAGGCGTCGCGCAGATGCTTGGCGTGCAGGCCCAGAGGGCGGCCGCCCGCTGCTGCGCGCTGTACTCGCTCAAGGGCACCCCGACCGTCACGCCCTACGTCGCGGAAATCGTCCAGCGCGGTTACACGGCGGGCGGCCTGGTGCGCGTCAACTCGCCCAGCGCCGTGGTCGACAACCGCCGAAACAACACGCTCAAGAAGGGGTGTGGCATCTGATGTTCGACATCTTGGCCGCTGTCTGCGCCGAGCTGTCCGAGCGCCTGGGCGTGCCCTGCTCGACGCAGGTGCCCGCCCAGAGGCCGCGCGAGTTCGCGACCGTCGAGCGCACGGGCGGCGACTACCAGCCAGGGCGCGACGCGCCCGACTTGGCCGTACAGGTGTGGGCGCAGTCCGAGTCCGACGCGTACGCGCTAGCCCTCGCCGCCAGCGTCGTACTCTGCGACCTGCGCGAGACCATCCCCAGCGTCTGCTCGGTGAGGGTGGGCGGCATCTACAGCTTCCCAGACCCAGACAGCAGGCAACCCAGGTACCAGCTCGACGTCCAGGCCGTCACGCGTCCGTAGCGTGGCGGCTCTTTTCTTAGAGAGGAAACCAAATGGCAGAACTCATGTTTGACGCCTCCAACATCGGCGTCGCCAAGGGACGCGAGGGCGGCTACGCCTGCGTCGCGCCCGCAGGCACCGACCCCGCCACCTTCATCGACATGACCAAGACCCTCAAGGACCTGTGCGACGCCACCAGCTCCAAGCTCAAGTCGCTCGGCTACATCTCGGAGGACGGCGTCACGCTCACCACCGACACCGACTCCGACGACCACAACGACTGGTCCGGCAAGACCATCGACTCGCCGCTGACCTCCTACTCCGAGTCCGTCAGCGTCAAGTTCCTGGAGTCGCGCGACTCGGTCCTGAGGGTGGTCTACGGCGAGGGCAACGTCTCCGCCGAGGGCGGCACCACGACCATCCGACACAACCAGAACTTCACGGGCTCGCACCTCTACGTCTTCGACTCCGTGGTCTCGGCCACCAAGGTCAAGCGCACGGTCATCCCCAACGGAGTCATCACCGAGCGCGACGACCAAGAGATGAACAGCTCCGACCTCGCGGGCTACTCGCCGACCATCAAGTGCCTGCCATCCACGTTCTTCGACGGCGACTGCATGCGCGAGTACATCTACGACACCACCACTAGTGCCGTTTCCAAGTAGCAACCACAACGCACAGACCGTTCGCGCGGGAGCCGTCGCGCGGGGCGCATCACCTAGTAGGCGGGTGATGTGTCCCGCGTGGCGGCCCCCGCGCGCCTACCGAATGGAGCATCACATGGACGTTCGCGACATGACCCCCGACCAGCTGCGCGAGTACGCGATCGAGAAGGAGCGGGCCGAGCGCGCCACCGTGGCCAAGTACATGGGCGACGACGCGCCGAGCCTGGCGACCGCCACGCCCCTCGACGCGCCCAAACCCGAGCCGAGGCCAGACGCGCCTTACATCCAGCGCGTGACCGTGGACGGCGTGGCCTACCCCGTGGACATGCGACGCGTCAAGTCGCGCGAGTTCGTCCGCGCCTTCGCCCGCTACCAGCGCCACCAGCTGGACGGCACCGAGGCCCCCATCGAGGAGACCCTGGACCTCTACGACATCGTCTTCCGCGGCGAGTGCGACGAGCTGGTAACTGACATCGTGCGCGAGAAGCGCGGCTTCGACGACTTCGAGGAGATCATGCGCGTCGAGACCGCCATCCTCGAGGGCATCGACGCAAAAAACTAGGGGTGCTCGCCGTCCTGATGACCGACGAGGGCGGCGGGCTTTTGGCCGACGAGATGTTGGCCGACTTTCAGCAGTTCTACGGGCTCGACCTGGGCGAGCTGATGCTGCGCGGCGAGTTCGCGCGGGCCGTGGCGCTCGCGTCGCAGCTCCCCGCGAGGTCACGCCTGGTCACGAGCATGCGCCCGGAGCTGGCGTGGGACGAGCGGACCTACATCCTGGCGGGGATTCACGACACGCTCGCCAACATCGCCCACGGGCTGGGCGGCGGCAAGGGCGCCAAGCCCAAGCCGATTCCGCGACCCAAGCCAAAGCCGAAGAAGAAGAGGCACAAGCGCCTGGACGTGTCCCGCGCGAACGTCGCGGCATTGCTCTTCGGAGCACGAAAGCAGCCCGACCCGACCGACGGGGAGGGCGAGACAACCGAAGAAGGTGAGTGAATGGCCGACGTCGCACGCGGAACGGTGCTGCTCACGCCGAAGTTCGACAACCTGACGGCATCCATCAGCCAACAGCTTGGCGCACCGTTCAGCAAGTCGGGCGCGGGCGCGGGCGCAAAGTGGACGGCCGGCTTCAGCGGCAAGTTCGGCGCGATCATCGGCGTGGCGCAGAACCTGGCAAGCAGGGGATTCGACGCCATCGCGAGCTCGATGGGCAACGCCGTCGCGCGAGCCGACACGATGAAGAACTTCCCCAAGGTCATGAAGAACCTCGGGTACTCGGCCGGCGACGCGAACGAGTCAATCAAGCGCATGAGCAACGCCATCGACGGCATGCCCACGTCGCTTCCCGCGCTCACGTCCATGGTCCAGCAGCTCGCCCCGCTCGCGGGCGGGCTCGACCAGGCCACGAGCCTCGGCATCGCGTTCAACGACATGTGCCTGGCATCGGGCGCGTCCACGGCCGACGTGAGCCGCGCCATGCAGCAGTACAGCCAAATCCTTGCCAAGGGCAAGCCACAGCTGCAGGACTGGCGCACGCTGCAGGAGGTCATGCCAGGACAGCTCAACCAGGTCGCGCAGGCGCTGTTGGGCCCGACCAAGAACAGCAACGACCTGTACCAGGCCCTGCAGAACGGCTCCGTCTCGATGGGCGACTTCAACCAGGCCGTCATGGACCTGGACCGGAAGGGCACGGGCGCGTTCGCGTCGTTCCGCGACCAGGCCAAGGACGCCACGCAGGGCATCGGCACGGCCATCGAGAACGTCCAGAACCGCATCGCCAAGGCCGTCCAGGCCATCATCGAGTCCATCGGCGTGGAGAACATCGCGGGGGCCATCAACGGCGTGACCTCAGCGTTCGTGCCCGCAGCCGAGGGCATCGCGGGCGGCATCACCCGCGTCAAGGACGCAGTCAGCGGCATGGACCCAGGGCAGCTCAAGGCCATCGCGGGCGGCATCGCCGCGCTCGGCACGGCATTGGCCGTCACCAACGCGGCGAGCGGCATCTCGTCCGCGCTACCCGCCATCGCGGGCGCGGCCAAGGCGGCGGCAAAGCCCATCGGTGACGTCGTGGCCGCAATCCAGCTCATGTTCGAGGGCGGCGGCATCGGTGGCGCCCTGTCCGCGCTCATCGGCCCCGCCACGGCAGTCGTCGGCGTCATCGCGGCCGTCGCTGGCGGCTTCGTGTACATGATGACCACGTCAAAGGGCTTCCGTGACGCCGTGGGCCAAGCCGTCGGGGCAATCTCCGAGGGCATGGCACCCGCTGCGCAGGCGCTGTCCGACGCGTTCAAGTCCGCGCAGCCCGTCATCTCGGCCTTCGGCGGGTTCGTCACGGGGACGCTGCTCCCCGCGCTCGGCAACATCGGCCTTGCGTTCCTGCAGGTCGTGGCCACGGTCGCGCCCTTCGTCGGGCAGCTGTTGGCGACTGTCATCCCCGTGCTCGCCCAAATCGGGGCCTTCGTGGCGCAGGTCGCGGGAGTCATCGGCGGCGTGCTCGGCGCGGCGTTCCAGATCGTCGGCGCCATCGTGCAGGCCGTGTGGCCGGCCATCCAGATGGTTATCCAGGGCGTGTGCTACGCAGTCCTGGCAGTCATCCAGACCGTCGCGCCCGTCGTCACGGGCATCATCAGCACGGCCATGGCAGTCATCCAGGCCATCATCGACGTCGTGCTCGGCATCATCAACATGGACTGGGCAAACATCTGGCAGACCATCTCCACGACGGTCTCGGGCATCCTCGGCGGCATCCAGGCCTTCATCGTCTCGACGCTCAACGGCCTGGGAAACTCCATCGGGAACATCCTGAACAGCATCAAGGCGTTCTTCTCCAACGCGTGGAATGCCGTAAAGTCCGGCGTCACCAGCGCCTTCAGCGGCATCGTCGGGGCCGTCAGGTCTGGCGTAGGCAACGCCGTCGCCGCCGTCAAGGGCATCAAGGACAAGATCGTCGGCTTCTTCACGGGGGCCGGCTCCTGGCTGTCCAACGCGGGCAAGTCCATCATGGACGGCCTCATCGGCGGCATCACGTCTGGCATCGACGCCCTCGGCAAGAAGCTGGGCGGCATCGGCGACTTCATCACCAGCCACAAGGGACCGCCCTCATACGACCGCGTCATGCTGGTGCCAGCGGGACGCCTCATCATGGGCGGCCTGGTCAAGGGCATCGGCGACGGAATGCCACAGCTCGCGTCCATGCTCTCGGACGTCACCGACGCCATAGCCGTCGACGGTGCCGTGAGCGTCGGAGCGGCCGCGTCGTCGCGTCTCGCGGCCATCCGTGGGGTGAGGGGCTACACCAGCGAGGCCCCCGCGCAGGCGGGCGGCACCACGTACAACCTCATCATCGACGGGGCCAAGGTCAACGACCACGGCGCAATCAGGGAGGACTTCATGCAGCTCATGTACGACCTCCACCGCTTGGGGGCGATGACCAGTGCCTAGCGTCGAGCCGGGGAACTACCGCCTGTACAACGCGAGAAACACGGCGGTCTCCATGACCGTCCACTACGCGAGCTGCAAGAACGGCGCGAACGTCCAGCTGTCCAAGAACGGAGATCCCGAGAGGGACACGTCGTTCGCCGACGTATGGCAGCTCAGCTACCGCGCAGACGGCACCGCGCAGCTCATAAACGTCTACGCGGGCAAGAGCCTGGACGTGGCGGGCGGCAAGTTCGCCAACAAGACCAACGTCCAAATCTTCACCGACAACGACAGTCGCGCTCAGGCCTGGGACATCGTCCCGAGCGCCACGGGCAGGACCGTCACCATCGGCGGCACGAGCCACCCGACCTACTTCCTGCAGCTCCACGCCGCGCCCACCTTCGTCGCCGACGCTCAGGGCTACGACGGCGCGGCGAACCGAAACGTCCAGCTCTATACCAAGGAAACGGACGAGTCCACGACCGACCAGCTGTGGGCCTTCGTGCCCGTCGCGGCCATGGAGGACGGCGCGATCTACGACGTGCGCTCGATGCTCAGCAAGGGCATGGCGCTCGACGTGGCCGCGTCGTCGGCCTCCAACGGCGCGGCGGTGCAGCTTTACAAAGCCACGGGCAACAACAACCAGAAGTGGCTTTTGACCAAGCACGCCGACGCGGCGGGCGAGACCCCCGCGCAATGGACGCTCAGGGCGCTCCACAGCGGGAAGAACCTCGACAGCTACGGCGGCAGGGACAAGAAACACGACGGCCAGCGCATGGTCCAATGGGACTGGAACGCGGGCCTGGGGCAAGTCTGGGACATCCAGCGCCTCGGCACCGCGACGCTCGGCGGCAAGGCGTGCGACGTGGTCTCAATCCGCACCATGATGACGGGCAAGGGCGACCCCTATTACCTCGACGCATACGACGCGCTGCACAGCAGCAAGGCGTGGATGAAGCTCAAGAAGCCAAGCTCCACGCTCTCGCAGCAGTTCGCCCTCGTGCCGACAACCTCGATGGACGGCTTCGTCCCCGTGCCCACTGGCATCGGGCTCGCCGACTCCGTCGGCTCCACGGCCGCAAGCGACGGGGCGAGGGTCACCACCACGCCCATCCCGACGTGGACCTGCACCAAGGGTTGGTCGCCAAGCGGCCCCAACCACTACGAAATCAGGATGCGCTCGCGTGACAAGGCCGCGACATCGGCGGCATGGCAGGCGTGGGGCGAGTGGTCCGCGTGGTCCGTGGCCCCCGTCACGGTCCGTAACGGTCGCGCATGACTCACGCAGGGCATCCCGTCCGACATGCGCTCCTGGCGGCTCTCAGGGGGCGAGACGCGCCTCACAGAGGTCGAGATTCAGGTCAGATGCGTGGTCTGCGACGCCCAGGGCATCACCCACGGGCCGGCCGCCGACAAGTCGGTGTACCTGTACGACGCGCCGACGGTCACTCTCGGCGAGTGCGGGTTCAGCCCCGAGGGCATCCGCGTGGCGTACACCAGCGACTGGGCCGACGGCTCCACCACCGTCCGAATCGACAGCGTCAGGGGCGCGGGCGGCGAGATGCTGGCCGCGCCCGTCACGGTGCGCGGCCTGGACGACTCGGGCACCATCCTTCTGCCCCGCGAGTCCATGGCCCCGACGGCACCCACCGACGGCGGCGCGTACGCCGTGCGCGGCGGCGTGGGCTACGACGAGTGGGGCGAGCGCGACGGCTCGGCTGGCACGCTCGACCAGCGGGCCACCATCGCGTACACGGCGGGGCTTACCGTCACGCCCACGTGCTCGGTTGGCGAGGGCCGCACGCTTTCCGTGGAGTTCGCGGCACAGGCCGGAGGCACCAACCGCCTGTGGCTCGACCAGGGCGGAAGGCTCCGCGAGCTGGGTGGCACCGTGGAGGGCGGCAAAGCCCGCTTCGAGGTGCCCGTCCCGTTCGGTCGCGGCGTGCGCCTGTGGGCCGACGCGACCAGCGCCGACGGCGACCGCTGGGGCGTGGCGAGCGTCACGCTCCAGGCCACCGACGAGCCCCTGAGCCTGCTCAAGCCGTGCCACGCGTGGTCCTTCGGCGACGGCCAGAACTTCTACCTGGAGACCAACCAGGGCGCGGCAATCGCCACGGACCGCAAGCTCACCCCCGAGTACAACGCGTACAGCCTGGACTCGCGCGGGCGGCAAAGCGTGTTCTTCGGCCCCACGACCAAGGGCGAGCTCACGGCCGAGGGCACGATCGTGCTCGGCGACACGCCCCTCGGCCCCGACGACGCCGACCCGCTCGACGTGCTGGACGCGCTCAACGACGCGCACCACGCGACCTACCGCGCACCGTCGGGCGAGATGTGCGACGTGGCCGTGACGTCGGTGAGCTACACCCGCCACAGGACGTGGGCGGCGGTGTCGATATCGATGATTGAGGAGGCCTGATGGCCGACTGGGCCGACACCCGCAGGACCGACCTGCTGCGCGTCGAAATGGTCAGCGCGACCGACCCCGAGCAGTCGCTGGGATGGCTGCGAGGGGTCGACGCGTCCGGCTGCTCCGTCGACGCGGGCTATTACACGGACTGCCGCACCAGCGCGAAGGTCCGCGTCGTGGGCGAGGGCTGGGTGCGCGGCAGCTTCCTTCGCATCTGGCACGACGTGCCCGAGTGGGGCTACCACGAGCCCGTCGGCACATACCTCGTGACCAACGACGCGGCCGAGCGCGGCGAGGGCGGCGAGTGGGTCTACGACCTCACGTGCCAGGGCGTGCTCTACGCCCTGTCCACCGACCTCCTGGCCTGGCCCGTGACCCGCGCCAAGGGCAGCAGCGCCAAGGCGGGCATGAGGTACATCCTCGACCAGTGCAAGCGCCGATACGTGGACCAGGACGCCAACGACTCCAACCTGGGCAGCGCCCTGGTCATGGAGACGGGCAAGTCCATGCTGTCCCACCTCTACGGACTGTGCCGCGCGTCCAACAACAGGCTCGACGTGGACCCGCGCGGCCGCGTCAGGATTGAGCCCTACGTCACGCCAGGCGCCAAGACGCCAATCGCCACAATCGACCTCACCGACGGTCAAGGCGTCTCACAGGCGGGCACGCTGTCACGCTCCACGGACTGGCTCAGCGCCCCGTCGCGCGTCGCCGTCTCGTTCAAATACACCGAGCAGGTGAAGAGGGGCAAGAGGTCGGAGTCTGTCGAGCGCGAGATTGACGCGGTTGCAGACGTCGGCGCACTCGACCATCGCGGCCCCGCACAGCGCGGCTACACCATCACGGACTACCGAAGCGTCAGCGACATGAAGCCCAGGACCAAGGCGAGGGCGCAGCAGCTCGCAAACCAGTACCTCAGGGAGCAGAGCGCCGAGCTGGTCGAGTGGAGCCTCAAGACCACGTTCCTGCCGATTTGGGAGGGCGACGTGGTCTGGCTCGACGTGCCAGACGGCATGGAGGGCTATCGCGGAAGGCGAAAGTGCCTGGTGAAGGCCCTCACCATCGACTGCGACACGTGGACGATGGACTTGAAGCTGAAGGAGACCGCGTCGGGAGACAAGGGGGAGACCGACCATGAGTGACCTCCAGGACCTCGCGAACGTCTGGTTCGGCGGCTCCCGACGGCGCTCCGAGACGGGCACGGGGTCAGACACCACGACCACCAAGACCGTGACCGCCACGGCCGTCGGGGACAGCGCGGGTGGCTCCGTGCACGTAATCCTGGGCGACACCGTCATACCCGACGAGCACCCGCCCACCGAGGCCGAGGAACAGGCCGACGACGGCACCACCACGGTTGCCGACGAGACCGACGACGAGACCGACGTTGTCGACCAGCCGACCGACCTGCCGGAGGTCGCGGTCGAGCTTCCCTGCACCGTGGACGTGCGCGAGGGCGACGAGCTGCTTGTGTCGCTCTACGGCTCCGACGGGCAGCTTTCGCCAGTCGTGACAGCCGTCGCGGCTGGCGGCGACCGAACCCGCGAGGAGGTCCAGCAGGCCGCTCAGGACGCGACCCACGCAGCCGAGATGGCGGGGGAGGTCGCGGCTGTCGCCACGGCGACCAACCAGCACTTCTTCAGCGACGTGGGCGGCGTCCACGTCACCACAGACGAGAGCGACGCGGCGGGCGGCTCGAACCTTCTCATGACTGCGCTCGGCCTAATCCTGCGGCTCGCAGACGTCCCGCTGGCGGCATTCACCCCCTCGGGCGTGAGCGTCTACGACGGCGCGGGCGCGGACGCGGCGAACGTGGTCGCCAGCTTCTCGTCGAAGGGCGTGGAGCTCGGCGCTCCTGGCAGCAGGCAGCGCGTGCGCATGACCAGCGACAGGCTCAACTTCGTGAGCGACGGCGAGGTCGTCGCCCACGTGAGCGGTGCCGAGCTGGGAATCGCCAACGCGGCGGTGACGCAAAGCCTGACAATCGGCTCGCTGGCATTCGTGCCGCGCAGTAACGGGCACGTTTCGCTGATGATCGTCGGGGGTGAGTGATGGCAACCGTAAACGGCAACTCCGTGTCCCACTGGCACGGGTACCTGACCCACACCGAGACGCTCCACGACACGACGGTCGACCTCAAGGCCGTCGCGGGCTTCCAGGCCGAGTCCTGGGGCTTCTCCATCAGCGGAGGCATAACCGCGACCGCGACGGCTGACGGCACGTCCAAGAGCGCGAGCGGCGGTTTCAGCTGTGCCACGGGCGCGAGCAGCAAGAAGGACTTCGCGACCGTCACAAAGACGGTCAAGCGCGGCCATACGGACCACAAGGTCACGCTGAGCGCCAAGGTCGTCAACGCGTCCGGCTACCTCAACGGCACCTCGACGGCGAGCGCCACCTACACAATCCCCAAGCTGGACTCCTGGACCGTGGCATACGACGCCAACGGCGGCACGGGCGCACCGACGGCACAGACCAAGTGGCGCGGCGAGGCCCTGTCGCTGAGCAAGTCCAAGCCGACGCGCGAGAACCACACCTTCATGGGGTGGGCGACCAGTGCGGGCGGCGCGGTGGCCTACCAGCCAGGCGGCTCGTACGCGGCCAACGCGGCGGCGACGCTCTATGCCGTGTGGCGGCTCGACTACGTGCCGCCAACCCTCACGGGACTTACCGTCACCCGCTGCGACGACGACGGGGCGGAGAGCGACACGGGCACCCAGGCACGCGTCGCCTTCTCCTGGACGGTCGACGCGGCATCCGCGCAGACCGTGAAGGCGCTGACCGTCGCGACCTCCAGGCGAGGCAGCGGCGCGTGGGCCACCACGACGCTTGTCACGCCGAGCGGCACCAGCGGAAAGGTCAGCGAGCTGCTCGCGGGCCCGTTCTCGACCGACAGCGCATACGACGTGCGCGTCACGATCACGGACGCGTCCGACGGCTCGGCATCGGCCACCGCCACCATGGCGACGGCGTTCTTCGTCCTGGACGTCACGGCGGACGGCCACGGCATTGGCGTGGGCTGCGTGGCCCCCGCAAGGGGACTGAGCGTGGCCATGGACACCGACCTCACGGGGGCGCTCACGGTGGGCGGCAAGGCGGTGCTCACCGAGGGCGCGGGCGACGTGGCCGACCAGCACGTCGACCCCAACGCCCGCAACTGGAGTTGGGTGAAGTTCGCCAACGGCACCTGCATGGCCTGGATTCAGGTCTACAGGGGCAGCTACGCGACCACGACCAAGTCGGGCGCGGCCTGCTACTACGGCCCGGATATAGAAAGCACCTGGCCATTCACGATTTACGGCGCGACGGCCAACGTGTCGGTGGTGCAGGCCGTCGGCATCTACCTCATCAACCTCAAGAAGGTGGACGCCAGCGGCTTTGGCTGCGTCGTGTCGCGAACGTCGAGCAACACGCAGGCCATCACGGTCCACGTGCAGGTCATGGGGAGGTGGAAGTGATGCCGACTGGTGACATCGTCGCGATGCTGTCGCTTCTGCTCTCGTGCCTCATCTTCGCTGCGAGCCAGCGCAAGGACTCGCGGGCGGCGGCGGCACATGACCAACTCATCAACGACAAGCTCGACCGAAACAACGAGATGAGCAGGGAGACGCGCGACGCCGTGCGCGACATGACCAGGAAGCTCGATGACCACGGGGAGCGAATCACCCGCGTCGAGCAAAGAGTCGCCGCCCTGGAGGACCGAGCCGACAGGTTCGACCGCCTGGGCGGCACCGAGTAGGAGGGAAGGAAAGTGCAGGTAGACATCAAGACCTACGACCCCGACGCCCTGGTGGGCGACGACGCTAGGCGCATGGAGGGCTTCGACGCGGCGGTGGAGCGTGCCGTCAACGTGTTGCCGAACCTCTCGCTTGAGACGGGCATCACGACCGTCGACATGATTCTCTCGGACGTGCGCAACCTCATGGCGTCCGAGCTGTCCGACCAGCTCGCGGCGGCACGTGTGTACTACGCAAAGCAACTCATGGAATCGGACCCGACCGCCTACAACCTCAAGGGGGAACAGCAGTGATTAACTTCAAGCTTCGACTTCAGAACAAGGCAACCTTGGCCGCGCTCCTGGCCGCGATCGTGGCATTCGTCTACCAGGTCGCGGGCATCTTCGGCGTGGTCCCGCCCGTGGCGCAGAGCGACGTCATCAACATGGTGGGCGTGATTCTCACCATCCTGGCGAGCCTGGGCATCGTCACCGACCCGACCACGCGTGGCATCGGCGACTCGACGCGAGCCCTGGGGTACGACGCGCCCATCGCGTCGAGCGGCAAGGCCCCCGAGGAGGGCGAGCAGTGATGACCGCCATGGACACGGCCCTGGCAAAGGCGAGGGCCTACGCAGCCGACAACAACCACGGCTACGAGCTGGGCTACCACTCGGCTGCTGCAATGCGCGTCGGGACCGACTGCTCTGGCCTGGTGCGCTACTACGTTGCGTGCATGGAGGGGCACAGCGTCGACGCCATGTCCGACTTCTCCACGCGTACGGAGAAGCGTGTGTTGGCGATGCATGGCTGGCACATCATCCCATTCTCGCTGGGCGCACTCAGGCGCGGAGACGTGCTGCTGTCTAACTCGCGCGGCCACACCGTCATCTGGCTGGGCAACGGCCGCATCCTCGGCGCGGAGGGCAACTGGGACGGTCGCAGGGGTGACGGCTCGGGCCGCGAGGTCTGCGAGCGCGACTACTACCCGTACGGATACGAGACGATTCTTAGGGCTCCGGCCAAGTACCGCACGAACGCCGCGCCCGCGAAGAAGAAGGAGGAAGACGTGACCGACAACGACATCAAGAAGATTGCCGACGCTGTCTGCAAGAAGCTGGCAAAGGACCAGGGTTTCCTCAAGGCGGTACGCTCCGCGATCGTCGGCTACTGTTGGGGAACCACGGGCAAGACCAAGAACCACCTCAAGGACCGCGAGCGCAGCAACCTCTACAACCGCTGGGCGGACACCTACGACAACGCGAAGGCCAATAACGCGTTGCTCACGCAAATCCTCGACAAGCTCAAGGGGTAGCCATGTTCAGCGAGACGGGCACGCCGCCCGTTCAGATGAGGTGCCCGCGCTGCTCCAAGCCCGCCGACGCGACCACGACGATCACGACGCAGGACGGTCGCGACCGCGTCTATCGCTGCAACCACTGCGAGCTGACGTTCAGGACCCACGAGGGCTACTGCGTCCAGGGCCGATATTGGGCCAAAGACGCGGCGGGCGCGTGGATTCGCACCGACGAGATGTAACGGTTTTGGTTACACATAACCAACTGACCCACCCCTTCGGGGGTGGGTCTTTTTTTGTGCCGAGAAATATAGGAATCACGCTTGTATCAATATGACAATCACGCTATAATAATTGGCAGCAAGAGGGGAGGTGATACGGATGGAATTCAAGGAGTGGCTCGCCGAACTCGCCAAGGCGCTGGTAATCAAGCTGGTCGCCGACGGCGTTGGTAGGGCCATGGAAAAGGCCGCCAAGCCCGATACCGAGAAGCAGGCAAAGCATCTTAGGTAGGTAGGGCAGGACGGCCAACGTTCGCGGGGAAGGCGGGGCACGGCCCGCCCGACCCGTATCGGGATGATACCAAGGGGGAAGCATGGAGACAATCGAGAAGATGGCCGCATGGATCGTCGGCTTCGTCATCGCCGACGCAATCGCGATTTTCCTTCGCAACAGGAAGGCGGGCAGGTAATGGCACTCACCGAGGCGCAGAAGAGGGCGCAGCGCAAGTACGTGCGCGAGAGCGTCAAGCAGATGACCGTCAGGTTCTACCCGTCGGAGTACGACGCCTGGGATTGGCTCAACGCCCAGGGGAACAAGGCAGGCTACATCAAGGGGCTGATTCGGCGCGACATGGAGGAGCGCGGCGAGCGTCACCAATTGCAATAAAACCGCGTTGTATTGCAATTTGCGTTAGTCGCGTCGCAGTCCCATGATTCAAACGAACCGCAGGTAGACGGCCAAAAAGTCAGTTATCTGGGGGTCAAGGGGTCGCTGGTTCGAATCCAGTCCACCCGACCAGAATGAGCAGGCCAGGAGGGGTGTTTGCCCTTCCTGGCCTTTTTCGTCTACCCGACGTTTCTCGAAATTTTCTCGGTTTCTCTAGTGGCTCTCGGCCTCGGCGGCAATGGATAAAGCGGCGTTTCTAAACGTTTGCGGCAAGGGGTTGAGGTAGTTGCTGTAAAGCACCGCCGACCCCTCGGAGCGCCCCTGCATCGCGTTGATGATCGTGGCATCTAGCCCCGCCGACTGGGCGAGCGTGGCGTAGGTCGCGCGCATCCTGTTTATCGGCACGAACGGCAGCCGTGCGAGCGGTGCGCCATCCTCGAACAGCCACTGTAGCCCAGGATTACATAAGTGACAATATCGGTCACCCAGCAGGAGGGTGTCGGCAGGCACGTTTTGCACGTTCGTGCCGTCTCGCGCCATCGCCAGGATGCCCCTCTGCGTCATACCGAGAAGGACGATGGTGTTTAACTGGGATTATGTCGCACCCTCGCCTGTCTGCCCCGCCGCGAAACCTAATCCGTGGGTCGAATTCGGCACGTTTGTGCAAAACGTGCCGCTGGTTGCGCACCAAATGGTCCCAGAGGGCACGATTTCTGCATTTGTGCCGATTTGCGCCATGGCGCATGGTTCAAATTGGCACGTTTTGCGCAAACGTGCCACAAGTTGCACGCCAAAGTAGCCCAGGATTACTTAAGTGACATTATCGGCCACTAAGGTTCCAGACGGATTCAATGCCGAGAAGACGATAAAGAACCAGTTCAAGAAGGCCATCGGAAAGGGCACGGACAAGCTCGTAATCAGCAACTGCGCCAATCATGCGGGGAACCGTGAGATGTGCGCTGCAATAGAGGATTTCATGTTGACTCGCGACTTCCCCGAAATCCGCGAGGTGCTTTACGTCGGCGAGGAAGGGTCTGCCGTGCGCTTCACGAGATAAAGGCCGCATCGCAACCTGTGAGTTAACCCAGTACGATACGGCCGTATTTCTTTCATACCACATCCGCCCGTGGGAGGGCGGCGGCGACACGCCCGAGATCGTCTAGGTAGTCCAGGATTTCATTAGTGACATTATCGGCTACCGCGTCGTCCAGGTCCTGGATGCACTGCATGACCACCGTGTGCCACTGGACCAGCAGCTGAAGAGTCGGTGCGGCCGGCCGCGGTAAGCTGCGGCCCGCCGTCAGCTCGTCCCACTTGGCGGACTTGAACGCGTCGCACGCGACGGACCCTGGCTTTTCGATCGACATCACTCAATCTCGCTTGCGACGGCCGCGAGCACGATGACCAGCAGTCAGAACCCCAAATCGTGGATAGGACCAGCCACCACGGCCAGTCGATGAGGCCCGTGGGCTTGCACGCGATGAAGACGATGGTGAGCAGCCCGAAGAACACGATGCTGCCGCCGTCGCCATTGTTGTCACTCATTCGTAGGCTCCTCTCGGCATGAAAAAGGCCCCTTTTTGGGGCCTGGTGAAATAACCTGAAAGATATAACGGCTATTCGTCGGTTTCGCCGTCCGCCGCAAGCTCTGCCTGGTACGCCGCTTCTGATTCGGCGTCCTCGCGGTCGAGGATTGCGATAGCTTCGGGGTCACCTGTGCTTTCGATTATCGCACGCTCGATGTCTCGGAGCTCCTGGAAGAAATCGCCGTCGGCCACGGCAACTCCATCGGTCCAATCGTTACTCATCTCACACCACCTTGCTAGCGGTTATAGGTGTACTTGTTCTTTCTGGTCACGCACTCGAACCCGTATTGCGGGAGGACTTCCCTCCATTAGGAGTTGATTACGCCGACTGCCTTCTGCCTTGCCACGTGAAGGGCTGCTTCCTTGCTCTTCCCACTCTATTTAGGTAGTCCAGGATTTCATAAGTGAAATTATCGGCTACTGAGTCGAACGACAAGGCTTGGAGGTTGTTCCTCGCGGTGCTGGGCGCCTACTTGGGCGCCTGGTCCTCCAAGAGGCTCGGCGCCCAAAAGAAAAAGACCCCGAAGCGGCCGGCAAGGCACTTCAAGAGGTCCTAGTCCCAAGGTGACCCGTCTTCGCGGGCGGGCCACCGTCTCAGTCATGTCAGGGGGAGTCAGTGATGGATACAAGGAAAATCGCGATCTGCGCCGTCTCGTTCGTCGTGGCCTTCGTGGCATCGATCGTCTACAGGAGGCTCAGGTAATGGTGCTCACCGAGGCGCAGAAGAGGGCGCAGCGCAAGTACGTGCGCGAGAGCGTCAGGCAGATGACCGTCAGGTTCTACCCGTCTGAGTCGGACGTGTGGGAGTGGCTCAACGCCCAGGGGAACAAGGCCGGCTACATCAAGGGGTTGATTCGCCGCGACATGGAGGAGCGCGGGCGGCTCGGCTGACCTGCATCGAAACCGCGTTGTATCGCATTTCACGATACGCGCGACTCGGCACTCTGAATTGACTGAGCCGCAGGTAGATGACCAAAAGTCAGTATTTTGGGGGCAAGGGACGCTGGTTTGAATCCAGTTCTCCCGACCATCTAATTTGAAGTCAGGCAGAAGTTGTCTGCCTGACTATTTTTGTTTGCTAACGCTACCAATTCAGCCAATTTTTGACCTCATGCGAAGCAACCGTGTATGCGTGAAGCGCGTCTGGGTACCAAAGCCAATGGTCTAAAATTAAGGCTTGGGAATTTATGGGGCGTCCTTCCATGGACGCCCTTGCAGAGAAGGGCGTCACGTGGCGGGTAGGACCAAAAAGGTCGTTCAGAAGGGCCGCAAGGCCAAGGAGTACATCAAGAACGACCTCAAGACTCAGGTCGACTACGACGTGCTAAAAGCTCAGCGCGAGGGCGAGGCCTCCGACCCCGTTGGCACGCCAAACAACCCCTGCACCAGGATATTCACGGTTGCAAACGTCATCACGTTTTGCAGGCTTCTTCTGACGCTTGCGTTTCTCTACCTGTTCGTGACGCACGGCAACAGGGCCGTTGCGCTCACTTGCTACGTTGTCGCCGCGGTCACCGACTTTTTGGACGGACAAGTTGCCCGCCGGACGCAAACCGTCAGCTGGGTTGGCAAGATCATGGATCCGATCATGGACCGTGTCCTGCTGTTCACTGGCGTGCTCGGCCTCGTAATCACAGGTGAGCTGCCCCTCTGGGTTGCCGTCTTCGTCATCGGCCGAGACGCCTATCTTGCCGTTGGCACCCAGGTTTTGCAGCGCTATCGTCGTCGGCCAGTCGACGTCATTTTCATAGGTAAGGTTGCCACCGCACTCTTGATGAGCGGCTTCTGTGACCTGCTACTAGGCCTCCCGGTCGTTCCCGGACTTGGGCTCGTCAGCGTCAGTTGGCTTCCCGGCCTCAACGTCAACGCCGCCACGTTTGGAATCTTCCTCGTATACGCAGGCGTCATCTGCTCGACGATCACCGCATACAAGTACACCCGCGAGGGCCTTGCCATCCGCAAGAACGCAGTCGAGAACAAGTCGGAGTAGCCATGCGTCCCATCCTCACGCGGTCCCGCACAATCACGCGACTGACCCTTGCAATTACCTGCCTCATGGTCCTTCTCGGTAGCCTGGCCTTGCCTGCGGTGGCGCTAGCCGACGACCAGCCCAAGATCACGCAGGCCAAGAGCGCGATCATCGTAGACGGCAAGGGAAATGTCCTTTGGGAGAAGAACTCCGAGGACGAGATGAGCCTGGCCTCGGTCACGAAGGTCATGACCGCGATGGTGGCGCTGGACTCCGGCATGGACCTTGACTCAAAGGTGACCTGCTCGGATGTCGACCTGGGACCCGATTCGCAGACCGCGGGCTACAAGAAGGGCGACACCACCACGTTGCGCAGCCTGCTCGAGGTAATGCTCGTGTATTCAGGCAATGATGCCGCAACCATGGTCGCGCGTGCCGTCACCGGGGACGAGACCAAGTTCGTCGAGATGATGAACGCCAAGGCGACCGAGCTTGGAATGACGCACACGCACTTCTCGAACTGCCACGGCCTCGAGGAAGAGGGCAAGCATTATTCCTGTGCGTCTGACATGGTCAAGATGGGCCGCTACGCGCTCGAGAACTATCCATTCATCGCGCAGACCGTCGTATTGCCCGAGGTCACGACCCAAGTGGGAAAGACGAAGATCACGTTCGAGTCGACAGACGAGCTTGTTGGCAGCTACGAGGGCATGCTTGGCATCAAGACGGGTTCGGTCGAGTCGGGAACGACCTTCCTGGGAGCCTGCGAGCGTGACGGAGTCCGACTCTACACCGCCGTCTTGGGCTGCAAGGACAACGACGGCAGGTTCGCAGACACGCGCGCGCTTCTCGACTGGGCCTTCGACAGCTACAGGACAGCAACCTTCGGTACGAGCGGCCTGGTATTTCGTATGGCACCCTACGCATTCGACGCGCGTCTCAAGGTCCCCGTCTACTATGGGGAGGCAACCACCGGACTCGTCAAGAAGAACGGTGGCGCGATCTCCTACTCCAACAAGATGATCAAGCCGTCCTGCCTCGTGGAGTCGGGCGTGCCGTACGGAACACTCACATGGTCGCAAGGCGATCGCACAATCGGCTCGAGCACCTGTTCCACTGGCCGCCCCATGGCAAACGTGCCCGATTTCGGCCCGTTCATCACGAGGCTATTCGTTAACGAAGCACAGCTCTTGGAGGCATGCGCATGACAGAAAACTCCGGATTCGAGACCCCGCTGCTCAACGAGCACATGCTCCTGGGCGCCGTAGTCGAGAATGGCGAGAAGGGCTTTGCGAGCAAGGCGGTCGTATATGGTGATGGCACCGCGGAACGTGATGCCCTTCGTGATGGCTGTGGGATTGCAGACCTCTCATACCTGAGAATGATGCTCATCGGAGGCGATGCCGCCGAGTCGTTCTTCTCGGCAACGGTCGCCTGCGAGCCGCCCGCGGTCGGGGAGTGCCGTTTTGGCGCTATCCTGGCGGGCGACGCAGCCGTGATCGCGACTCCGCTTGTCGTGAGGACCGGCGACCACGAGTTCCTGCTTCTAGAGGGTCAGGACCGTTGGTCCGCCATGGATGCCTGGCTTCGCTGGGTCGTGGACCTCGAGCAGGATGGCGTGAGGCCCTATGCCGGGGCCAGCGTCTCCGAGGTCACCGGCTCGCTTGTTCCGCTGCTCCTGCATGGCCCTACGGCAAGCGAGGTGCTGGGCGACTACCTGAAGGGCGGCGAGAGGCTCCCACGAAGCGGCATCTGCTCACAGGCTCTTCTCGACGGACGGATACCCGCAATCATCGTTTGCCCCGGAGTCTCGAAGGAGCCGTCCTACCTGGCGTTTGTTCCAAGCAAGAGTGTCGTTGTCATATGGCGAAGCCTCATGAGCTTTGGCTCTGTAGCACCCGTTGGGTCCTCCAGCGTCGATGGCCTGGCTGGTCGCACCCTTGGCTGGGCACGCCTGATGCGCGGATCCGACCGCGTGACCCTGCCGACGGAAGCCCTCTACAGGTGGGGCTTGGCTCGAAGGTCGGGTGGCTTTATCGGCGCAAGGTCTCTCGAGGTTTAGATAGCGACTGAGAAGCGACCCCCCGAACGAACGTCTGCCAGACCAATTCTATTGGAGGTTATTCCATGTCTGCCGAATTCGATTTCAAGACGAGGCCCGACAGGAGCGGTCAGGGTTCCTCCAAATGGGACGAAATGATTTCCGAGGCGGGCGGGGAGCTGCCGGATGGGGTTGTCCCACTCTCTGTCGCCGACATGGAGCTCGAGATTGCACCACAGATCAAGCGAGCCCTCCACGAGTTTGTCGATGGCGTAGTACCCGGCTACACCGAACCGACCGACGCCTATTACGAAGCCTGCATTGGCTGGCAGCGTCGTCGCCACGACTGGACGCCCAAGCGCGAGTGGCTGACTCTGTCGCCTGGCGTCGTTCCCGCCATCAACGCCTCCATTCGAGCCCTCACGGCGCCTGGAGACGGCGTAATCATCCAACCGCCCGTTTATTACCCGTTTGAGATGGCCATCCGAAAGAACGGGCGAAAGGTTGTCGAGAACCCGCTCAAGCTCGATGGCACGCACTACGAGATCGACTTTGACGATCTCGAGCGTAAGGCTGCTAACCCCAACACCACGGCGATTGTCGTTTGCAGCCCTCACAATCCCGTCGGGCGCGTCTGGACTCCGGAGGAGCTCGGACGCCTGGTACGAATCTGCCTGGACAACGGACTGTTTGTGATTTGCGACGAGATTCACAACGACCTCATCATGCCCGGCATCAAGCACACGACGCTCCTCAACGTTGTCGAGAAGACCCACTGGGATCGCTGTCTCGTCTGCACCGCCCCCTCGAAGACCTTTAACCTTGCGGGCCTGCAGTCGTCCAACATCTACATTCCAGACGAGACATCGCGCGAGGCATTTGAAAACGAGTTCCGAGGCGTATTGGGCTTCCTGGAGCTCAATGCATTTGGTTATGCGGCTACGACTGCGGCATACAACGAGTGCGGAGACTGGCTCGATGAGCTCATCGGCCTTGTGCAAACGAACTACGAGGTTCTTCTCGACATGCTTTCGAACCGCCTTCCGGAGATTCGCGTCTTTCCGCTGGAGGGCACATATCTCGCCTGGGCGGATTTCAACGCATGGGGCCTGTCGCCCGAAGAGCTCATGCGGTTCATGCGCGAAAGCGCCTACCTGTACCTGGACGAGGGTCACCTCTTTGGACCTCAGGGCGACGGTTTCGAGCGCTTTAACCTGGCAGCCCCAACCTCTGTCATTCGCGAGTCGCTGACACGTCTTTGCGATGCCGCCGACAAGTGCGGCGTGCGCTCCGCCAGCCTGAACGGGTAGGTAAAAGATAGGGGCGAGAAGGGATCGGGCATGACGTACGGAATCAACACCGCCAACGCGCCAAAGCCGCAGGGCTGCTGTCCGCAAGGGGCGGCAGCTGGACGCTACGTGTTCGTTTCGGGGCAAGTCGGCGACAATCCACAGACGCAACTGCTTGTTTCCGATGACGTGGCGGGGCAGACCCGTCAGGCCATCGCCAACATCAGGGCAGTGCTGACCGAAGCCAGGCTCGAGCAGTCTGATGTCGTCAAAGTCACATGCTATTTGACGAGCCTCGACAACCTTGCCGAGTTGGACAAGGTCTTCTCGGAAGAGTTTTGCCCGCCGAGACCCGCACGCACGTGCGTCGAGGTCTCTCGTCTGCGCAAGGACGCGCTCGTCGAGCTGGAGTGCGTCGCGTGCCGATAGATCACTCTTCGCGCTAGAATGGGTGAATACGACGAACGAATACTTGCTAGGAGCAAAGATGGACGAGCAGAGCAACAACCAGTCGACTCAGATGGGCGCAACCGAGATGTTCCGCATCCCGTCCGCCGACGCCACCATGCCCGACCTGCTTGGCTCCCAGGCAACCGCCAAGCCCGCGCTAAGCATCGTTAAGGGTCCCCAGACTGGGATGACCTTCGAGCTCGATGATCCCGTCATCACTATCGGACGCGATCCCTCGAACAGCGTCTTTCTCAACGACATGACGGTTTCGCGTCACCACGCACGTCTCGATGTCACCAACAACGGCTCTGGCCTCGCCACGATTGAGGACCTTGGTTCGCTCAACGGTACCTGGGTTGACGGCGCCATCGTCAATAAGGCTGTTCTTCAGGATGGTTCCACCATCCAGATCGGGACTTTTAGGATGGTTTTCCACGCCAACCGCTCTGGCCGCATCGCCACAGGGGCGTAGCGCATGGCCGACGCCGGCTATCTCACCATAGGCAAGGTCGTCAAGCGCCTTCAGGCTCAGTATCCCGACTTGTCCGTATCGAAGGTCCGCTACCTTGAGGACGAGGGTCTGCTAACTCCAAGCAGGACCCCCGGCGGCTATCGCCTGTACTCGGCACGAGACATCAAGCGACTCGAAAGTATTCTCTACCTGCAAAAGAATCGCTTCATGCCGCTTTCCGTAATCAAAGAAGAGTTGGACAAGGCGGACGATCCTTCGGATGCCACCCATACCGTAGTCCAAAGCGGTGGCTCAATACTCGAATCCTTCTCTACGGATGACGAGCAGACGGCCTCCAAGTTCCATCCAATCGACCGCATGCCGGAGATTCTGGGTGTCTCAACCAGCTTTGTTCGGCAGCTCAGCGAGGTAGGCGTGGTTACACTCCGGCGCTCGCCACATGGGCGCGATCTCGTTGACGGGCGTGACTTCCCGCTCATTCGCATCGCTGACCAGCTCAGGCGCTTCGACATCGGGCCTCGCAACCTCCGCCAATACGTTACGGCCGCCAATCGAGAATCCACCATGTACGAGCAAGCCCTCATCGTCTTTGGGCGCGCCGGCTCAGACGCTGACGAGAAAGACCGTAGGGCAGCACGTGAGGCCGCCCTCGACCAAATGCTCGCACTTACCGATGCCTTGCACGATTCCCTGGTCAAACGCAATGTTTTGGGCTCCGACAACCAATCAGGACACTCACAGCATTCATAGCGAAAGGAAGCAATATGTCTGACTTCGAGTTCTCCAACCTCATCGTCGACATTCCCGATTATCCCGAGCCTGGCGTCATCTTCAAGGATGTCACGCCACTGCTGAGCGATCCCCAGGGTTTTGCCGCCGCGGTCGACGCAATCTGCGATCACTTCATGGGTCGTGGCATCACCAAGGTCGTTGGTGCCGAAGCCCGCGGCTTCCTCATTGGCGCACCAATCGCCTACAGGCTTTGCGCCGGCTTCGTTCCCGCCCGTAAGCCTGGCAAGCTTCCTCGCGACGTCTATTCCGAGTCTTACTCCCTGGAGTACGGAACTGACGAACTTCAAATTCACAAGGATGCTCTTCAGCCAGGGGATAAGGTTCTGATAATCGACGACCTCATTGCTACCGGTGGCACCTCCGTTGCAAGCGCGCGTCTCGTCGAGAAGGCCGGTGCACAAATCGAGGGCTTTGCGTACCTGCTCGAACTTGCGTTTCTCAACCCGCGTGATGCCATCGCCAAGGTTTCCGACAAGGAAGTCTTCTCGCTGGTGAAGGTCGACTAGGGGGCACGCTCTCGCATGTCGAGCAATCAACGCGGCCACCTATTCGGCGGATTTCTCACTGACGATGACGTAGCGACAGTGCAAAGACACCTCTCCAAGAAGCATCGTCTTGCGATGGTTTTCGACGGTGCCCTCATTGGACTTGTGGGTGGCTGTGTAGTCACACTCTACAGACTTGCCCTCAGCAACGCCGAAGCACTTCTCCACAGAGCCATTGGAGATGCCGGGCAATCCCCAATTGGAATTGCGGGATGGTTTTGCGTGCTTGCCTTGATACTCGTGACTGTATGCGCCCTCATGATGTGGGAACCTTATACGGTAAGCTCCGGCATCCCCCAAACCGAGGCGGAGGTCGCGGGCCAGTTGGATATGCCTTGGCATCGCGTGATGTTCGCAAAATTTGCCGAGGGCACTCTCTGCACATTTGCCGGACTATCTCTCGGACGAGAAGGACCATCGATACAGCTCGGCGGAATGGCGGGCAAGGCCGTCGCAAAACTTCTGCATAAGGATAGGGGAGACGAGCGGGTGCTCGTTACTTGCGGCGCCGCCTCAGGCATGGCCGCTGCTTTCCACGCGCCGCTTACCGGTGTGATGTTTGCCCTGGAAGAAATTCATAAGATCTTTTCGGCGCCTGTCATTGTCGGCGTGATGATGGCCTCCATCGTTTCGGATTGCTTTGTCTCACAAGTCCTGGGCGTGAGACCAACGATCTCATTTGTGTTCCTAAAGAACCTTCCGCACGTACAATACCTGTTTGTCCTCCTAATGGGAGTTGCCCTTGGCGTACTTGGAGCACTTCATAACCAGGGGATGTTCAAAGCGCAGGAGGCTTTTAGCCACATAAGAAGGGGAGGACCATTCGTCAGGCTCCTCATTCCTTTTGCACTTGCGGGATTGATCGCATTTACATTTCCCCAACTACTATGCGGTGGCGACGGAATCATTGAAGTCGTCAGAAATTCAAGCGCAAAGAGCCTTGCATTTCTCGTCATCCTTCTCATTGCAAAGTACGCCTTCACCACCATATGCTTTGGTTCGGGATCTCCAGGCGGAACTCTGTTGCCCCTGGTAGTCATGGGAGCGCTTTCAGGCTGCATCTTCGGTAATGTCTTCACGATTTGCTTCGGTATCAACCAGGCGTTTCTCACCAACTTCATTGTTCTGGGTATTGCCGGTCTCTTTGCAAGCGTTGTAAGGGCACCCATCACAGGCATTGTGCTTGTATTCGAACTAACTGGCAGCCTCGACTCGCTACTCTCCGCGTCAATCGTAACGATGGCAGCATATGTGACAGCCGACCTCATTGGCATTGAGCCCTTTTATGAGCGACTCCTGGCAAAGCTTCTGTGCAATACAGGTGAGGATGCAAAGGCGTCATTTAGGATGCCCGAGAAAATTCTTCACGAACATGTCGTCGAAGCTGGTTCCACAGCGGATGGATCAACGATTCGCGACATCTCATGGCCAGATAAATGCCTGGTTGTTACCGTCGTTCGTAGTGGCGCAGAATATGTACCCACGGGAGAAATGAAGCTCCAAGCCCTTGATCGTCTCATCATTATCATGAGTGAATCAAATGAGTCAGACTCCGAGAAGGGCATCAGGCGTGTCTGCAGAGGAACAGTTATCTAATAGAAGAGCCGTGCTCCCAACTTGGAAGACGGCTCTATTACGTAATGTAGCTACTTTACATAAGATATATTATCGCGCATTTAGATATCTCAAGGCTGATTGAGCAGCAACTGCTCCATCACCAACGGCAGTAACGACCTGGCGTAGAGAGGTTGTCCTGACATCACCAGCAGCAAATATCCCAGGGATGGATGTGCTGAGCTCGGAATTTGTTTCGATATAACCATTCGAATCAAGCTTACAAAGGCTCATTGCAAGCTGGCTGTTTGGAACTCTACCGACACAGACAAAAAGCCCGAACGTGGTGTCGTGCCTGATAGTACGCCTCGATCCATCGGAAATGCTCTCAAGCGTAAGTTCACGAAGGCCCTGATCGCCTGATACCGCAACAATCCGAGATTCAAATAGAACTCTGACGTTTTGACATTCGGAAAGACGCCCTACAAGCAGTTTGTCGGCGCGAAGTTTTTGCCCACGAACAACAACCGTTACATGCGCAGCAAGCCTCGAAAGAAATATGGCATCCTCAACAGCAGTGTTTCCACCGCCAATGATATATACGGGTTTATTACGGAAGAACATTCCGTCGCAGGTGGCACAATACGATATGCCTTTCCCAACAAATTTTGACTCCCCGTCAAAATTTGCATGTTTAGGGCGCGATCCAGTTGCAAACAATATGCTAGAAGCCATGTAGTTTGACTCTGCAACATTTACAACAAACAAATCACGAGGGCCTTGCTCGATACTACTAACTTCAAGCATTTTAACTTGTGCACCAAAAGTAACTGCTTGCTCACGCATCGAATCCGTAAGGTCAAATCCATTTGCCGTAATAACACCAGGGTAATTCTCGATGTCATTAGCCAGAATTGCCTGACCACCGATTGATTCCCGTTCAAACACAACTACGTCAAGACCATATCTACCCGCGTAAAGAGCAGCAGACAATCCAGCGGGACCTCCACCGATAATTGCAAGATCATACAAGCGCTCCCCCATTTCCTCTACCTCCCAATCGTCGGGTGACAAGCAATGCAACAAGAGAAGGCTAGTATGCCAACATCAAATTAAACGCCACTTGAGCCAAAGCCACCGATTCCGCGATCCGTAACGTCAAGCTCTTTGACCTCCACCAGATCAACAACTGGAACGCGCTGAATAACCAATTGGGCAATCCTGTCGCCACGAGATATATGAATATCGTTGTTTGGATCTAGATTTATCGCACAAACCTTCAGCTCGCCTCTGTAATGCGCGTCAACAAGACCAGGAGTATTTGCCATAGACAGACCCAGCTTAAGGGCCAGACCACTTCTAGGCTGCACAAACCCCGCATAACCATCAGGAATAGCAACTGCGAGACCAGTTCCAATTAGACGCCTCTCAAAAGGCCTAAGAACAACGCTTTCGCTAGCCCTCAGATCAAGTCCAGCATCACCTTCATAGGCATAAGAGGGAAGCTCAACGCTGTCGTCAAGACGCTTAATGGGGAGGCTGATTCTTTCTGCAATCATCGCGACAGACTCCTAAGCTCTTCGCTGAATTCATCGAGGTCTTTAAAGTCTCTATAAACAGAGGCAAATCTGACATAGGCAACTTTATCAACATCAATAAATCGCTTAAGGACTAGGCTGCCAATCTCAGAGGAAGGAAACTCGGAGATGCCACCGTCCCTTAGTTCGCCTTCGACGCTGTCAATAAGGGAATCGAGCTTCTCAATCGGAACATCACGTTTTACTGTAGCAGTGAGAAGGCCTCTCATTAACTTCTGCCGATCGAACGGCTCCTTCGATCCATCCTTCTTAAGGACAAGAAGAGGGACCTCTTCTCGACGCTCATACGTAGTAAAACGATGGCCGCAGCCAATGCATTCACGTCGACGACGAATAGCATCGTTATTTTCAGAAGGTCTTGAATCAACAACCCTCGACTCATCACAGCCACACTTTGGACAACGCATCGAAGCTCCTTTGGAAGGGGTTCACGTTAGTCCTAATCATAAGTAATGAAGGGTAGAAGCGACTCAACGACGGTAAGAGTACTGTTTAAAAACCAGAGCAACTTAAACATTCTAATGGGAAGCAGGGACGCAAATAGTCTGTCCTGGATGAATCAGACCACCATCAAGCTCATTGATTTCAATGATGTAGTCAGCCACATCATTAGTTGTTACGTTATCGATTGGATGTTTTTCAGCAATAGACCAAATCGTATCACCCGAGTGGACTCGAACAATTTCAGTCGCACTATTGCTGAGGGAAGAATTAGTTTCGAGAATGCCAGCATGAGTAATAACGAACCCTAGAGATACGAGAAAAACAATGCAGCTGGCAATAAATACGCGCAGCATCAATGCCTCATGCGAAGAAACGCGCCTGACAGCTACTTGCGAAGCAATGGAAGATCGAGGCGAAGAGCAGCAATCGATCACGCGAAATGCAGTAGAAGACTGCTTAAGGGCGGCCGTTCCATCAATTGAAACCCTGTAGCTTCCCGACATCATTGAATTCTCCTTCGCTCCCCTTGTTTGTCCTGTCTGTTATACGTTTTTGACCAGACACTAATAGAAGGGAACATTTGTTCTTACCTAAATTATGTGCAAACATCTGTTCGTGTCAATATGAATCAGAACAAATGTTTGCGAAGGATTCAGAACGGATGTACTATTGAATAGTCGAAAGGAGAATGCGATGACAAAGGGTAAGCTCAGCGCTCGTCAGAACGAGATCTATAAATACATCTGCTCCTATTCCCAGTCGCATGGTTTCCCACCCTCCGTCAGGGAAATCGGAAAAGCGGTCGGTCTTGCATCCCCCTCTACCGTCCATATGCATCTCAAAGTGCTTGAAGACAACGGTCTAATTAGGAGAGACTCTAATAAGCCTCGAACCATTGAGGTTGTGTCGAAGGAGAAGAAAGAGGGGTCGGATCTTCCCGAGCCCGAGAAGATTGCTCGAGTTAGTCTTGATTTGGATGCCAATCTGATTTCCCTTCCCGTTGTTGGAAGAGTTGCTGCTGGTCAGCCTATCCTCGCTGAGCAAAACGTAGAAGAGAACCTGAGCCTTCCCACCAGTATTGTTGGTGACTACAGTTCATTCATCCTTCGTGTACACGGAGAATCAATGATTAATGCAGGCATTTTCGACGGTGACTATATCGTTGTAAAAGAACAAAACGATGCTCACAATGGGGAAATTGTCGTTGCCATGATTGACGACTCGGCGACTGTAAAGACTTTCTACCGTGAACGCAATAGGGTCAGGCTGCAACCCGAAAATGAGACTATGGAACCGATTTACGTTAAGAACCCAACAATCATCGGTCGGGTTACCGCACTAATTCGTTCCATTTCATAATGCTTCGCATGACAAATCATCACATCAATCGTTCTGATAGCCCCTGCCCTTCAGCCGACAAGGGCAGGGTTTATCTGTTTGATGCGATTAGAGGTTTCTCAGTTGCTTCAATGGTGTGCTTTCATTTGACCTATGACCTCGTATTCCTTTGGGGTTATGAGTTGCCATGGTTTTATGGTCTATACCAGGACATTTGGCGCAACTCGATTTCCTGGACCTTCTTATTCCTTGCAGGAATTATGTGCCACTACTCAAGGAACAACGCAGCTAGGTCATTAAAACTTCTCGTTCTATCCGCGCTTATATTCATTGCCACTTCGATAGCGGCTGTCGATACACCAATTAATTTCGGAATCATCTTCTGTCTTGGATTATGCGGTTTTATTGCATGGTCAGTAGAGCGTTGCGGCGGATTGGAGCTTGCAGATAGTAAGTGTCTCCTATTTGGACTCTTATCTCTGACACTTTTTGCAATTTGCCTACATGTGCCAAGTGGCTATATAACCACGCCATTTGGCTCGTATCAAATTCCGAGGGCAATGTATTCTAGTGGTCTATTTTCATGGGCGGGATTTCCAGGACCTGGTTTTACCTCGGGCGATTACTATCCGATATTGCCTTATGCGTTTATGTATCTCGCTGGATTGTTTTTTGGGAGACCTATCAAGCATCAAATTGAGCTTTTAAGTCATCCGCCAATTCGTTGCAAAGCGCTGGAGCTGCTCGGCAGACATGCCCTTCTCGTATATATTGTTCATCAGCCGCTGATACTTATACTACTGACATTAAGCTTCGGATGACGCTTGGTCATTGGATATACCTACTGAATACGGGAGTAGCATGGCTTGCATACGCTTCGATGCACTGACCGTTAAAAGCAAACCCTCATTTTCATAGGTCTCTCTAATTACCCTACAGCGCTCATGAGCCATCTTCATTAGATAGCCCTTCGAATAAGGAATCCGAACGGTAAGAATCGAATCTCCTTCTGATGCCTTACGCGAGATTTCGAACAACAATTCATCAATGTCAGAACCATATGCAGCTGAAACGAAAAGACAGCCTGGATACTGTGCGCGCAATTCATCGACTTTCTCAGACCGAATTAAATCGACCTTATTTAGAACGACGAGATACGGTGTGTCCCCCACTCCAATTTGTTTGAGAATTGAATCGACAGTTCTCAGCTCACGAGACAGATTAGAATCGCTTGCGTCCACAACACGCAGTACAAGGTCGGCATTCTTAACTTCCGAAAGAGTCGACTTAAAAGACTCAATGAGGGTCGTAGGTAGTTTTTGGATAAAACCGACAGTATCAGTAAGCGTGAACTTCCTGCCCTCATCCAAGTCCAATGCTCGCGTCGTGGGATCAAGCGTTGCAAATAGCTCGTCTTTCGCATACACATCTGAGCCAGACAGCCTATTTAGCAGCGTAGACTTGCCCGCATTCGTATAACCAGCCATGGCAACTCGATAGACGCCAGACTCCCAGCGCGCCTTGCTCTGAGTCGAACGGCGAGTATCTAGACGGGCAAGCTCGTTACGCAGGGTGGTCATACGCTTGCGAATAAGACGTCTGTCTACCTCAAGCTGGCTTTCACCCTGACCAAACCTAGAGCCAATGCCGCCTCTCGTTTGCTCACCAACAAGGTGACTCCACATTCCACGAAGACGTGGATATAGATACTGCAATTGAGCAAGCTGAACCTGCAAGCGACCCTCATGCGTTGTTGCATGAACGCCAAATATATCGAGAATCAATGCCGTACGGTCAATAATCTTAACTGGCGAGCCCACAATCTTTTCGAGATTTGATTGCTGAGACGGCGTGAGTTCATCGTCAAAGATGACAACATCGGCATCGAGGCTCTTCACCAGATGAACGAGCTCTTCGGTCTTTCCTGAACCAATAAAAGTTCTCGAAACGGGTTTATCGAGCCTTTGGGTGAGAGAAGCAACGACTTCAGCCCCATCAGTTTGAGCAAGACGTTCAAGCTCAGCCATTGAGTCTTCAAGTGGCCACTCAGAAGACCCTAGGTCAACTCCAACGAGGATGGCTTTTTCAGGCACAAAGGCAGTATCAAAAGGTTTAAACCGTGCCATCAGCGATCCCGTCCAATCGTACGGGCGTCACGAAGAACGACGGAAGCTGCCTCTTCAGGAGAAAGCTCATCCATATCCAAAACATTCGCACGTCCATCTCGCTTAATCCAAGAGAGCTGCCTCTTGGCATAGCGCCTTGTACGCGCCTTCGTACTGCCAATAGCATCATCGAGCTTGATTCTGCCCTGAAGGTAGTCAATGCACTCGGAATATCCGATAGCCTGACTCGCGGTCAAACTAAGCTCTATGCCACTCGACAGAAGCGTCTCAACCTCATCAACGAGACCAGATTCAAACATGGTATCGACACGTGCGTCAATCCTTCCATACAACCGCTCGCGACTCATTGTGAGCGCAAAGATGCGTGACGGGTAATGGGGAGAACGTGACTTTAAGCCCCTATGTCTGACCGCATAGGACGTGCCCTCATCAAGGAGCTCAAGAGCTCGCACAACCCTGCGAACATTGTTTGGATGAATCAGTTCGGCGCTCATCGGATCTCGCTCGTTAAGCATGGCGTATAGGGCACCAACGCCCTTCTCGGCAGCAATCGCCTCATAACGCGAGCGTGTTACGTTCCCAACAGCACCTGCAGGAAACTCCATCTCGTCAATTACGGCATCAAGGTATAAGCCAGTACCTCCGCACAAGACTGGGGTGCGTCCATTGGAGAGAAGGGCATCTACGCAGTTGCGAGCATCGGCCTGGAATAACTCGACCGAATAGTCGTCGCCAGGATCACAAACGTCAACCATGAGCAACGGAACACGTCTTTCGGCGACTGGAACCTTTGCGGTACCAATGTCCATGCCTCGATACACCTGCATGGCATCAACGGACACAACGGCCGAATCGAGGGCCTCAGCAACAATGTCAGCAATCTCGCTCTTCCCCGAAGCGGTAGGTCCAACTATGCAGAATACCCTGGAGCACATTACCTCGGATCACCGACCATGGGGCCACGGAGGTACCAGGTACGCGCCTCATCAACATGGACCGTTACCATCTTGCCGACAACAGCCTCAGGGACAGTACCCTCTGGCAGTGAGAAATGTACGGTCTGGTTCTTGGGGCTATGGCCAACCATGACTCGATCATCGCTCTTGGAGATACCCTCGACGAGAACCTCCACATCACGATCAAGCTCAATTTGGCTCGCATCATAAGCAAGGTCTTGGACAAGCTTCGCAAGTCTGTCGAAGCGTTCCTGAATGACCTCATGAGGGGTCGGGTCGATAATCTTTGCAGCTGGAGTTCCAGGTCGCTTCGAGTAGATAAACGTATATGCCGAAGCAAAGCCAACCTCGCGCACGAGGGACAGCGTCTGCTCGAAATCAGCTTCCGTTTCGCCCGGGAAGCCAACGATAATATCAGTGGAGAGCGCGATGTCAGGCATTGCGACACGAATATCGTCGACAAGCTGCAGATAGTCCTCACGAGAATAATGACGATTCATCTTCTTGAGGACATTGGTTGATCCGCTCTGGACTGCCAGGTGCAACTGGGGCATAACGGCGGGCGTCTCCGCCATCGCGGCGATAGTTTCCGCCGAGAGATCCTTGGGGTGGGAAGAAGTGAAGCGAATGCGCTCGATGCCAGTCTCCCCCACCTTTCGAAGAAGCTCGGCAAAACGAGGCGCACCATAGCGGTCGCGACCGTAAGAATTGACGTTCTGCCCCAGAAGGGTAATCTCACGAACACCGTCATCAACTAGGTGCTCAGCCTCGATTACAACGTCCTCGAAAATGCGGCTGTGCTCACGACCACGAACGTACGGAACGATGCAGTAGCTACAAAAGTTGTTGCATCCAGTCATAATCGGCAGCCAGGCATGAAAAGCCTGTGCCCTATGACTAGGCAGGTCAGAAGAGAAGCCCGTGTACGGCTCCTCAACGTCAGTCTCCAGAGCATGGCCCTTATCGGCAAAAGCACTAGAGAGAAGTGCTGGCAGGCTTGCGATTGCCTGAGTCCCGAAAACAACGTCGACGTTAGGAATGTGCTCGCGAATCTTATCGCCATCGCGCTGCGCGATACAGCCGCCGACGGCGACCACACGCTTGCCACAAGGGGGCTTTGGCGCGCTGACCATAGCAGAGACTTGTCCGTACAGACGGGTATCCGCCTTCTCCCTAACGCAACACGTCATATAGACGACTACATCGGCTTCTTCAGGAGATGCAACCTCAATAAGGCCAATTGAGTCAAGTAGGCCAGCGACACGCTCGGAATCATGCATGTTCATCTGGCAACCAAACGCCTTAACAATATAGGTTTTACCGACAAGCATCGGAAAGTCAGACATCTTATGCCTCCGTCCCCATCTTCTCCGCAACACCCTGCGAAGCTACTGGGGCGCTAATCCTGTGAACATATACAGCAATCTTTATGGCAGTACGATTCTCCCCGCCAATTTCAATATCAGAAAAAGTAGGAGCACAAGAGATGTCTACACCAGTAGGAATCAAGAAGCCCCTGGCTATAGCAATAGCCTTAATGGACTGATTAACTGCACCAGCGCCAACACACTGCAAATTAACGGGAACATTGTCCTTAACCATGCCAGCAATTGCGCCGGCAACAGAAGCTGGCGAAGACTTACTCGAGACCTTCAAGAATTCCATTACGTAACTCCAGTGCGAGAGTGGGATATTTACGGTTCGAATTAATCATTTGTTGCTTATGTTACGACAGATAGTCACAGCCCGCATGACAATATGCCTGCAATTAGCCTAATCATCCTTATCGAGGTCAAAGGTGACAGTGAGACGATTCTTGCTAACACGAACTTTGGGATCCGAGGCAAGGCGCAAGTAATACCTGCTTGCGATGAAATCGAAACCGCGCTCCATAATCCGAGAGAACTCCTCCGCATCCGACGAAGAAAGCCTAAGCCCTCGGCGGTCGCGTAGCAGATCTATCTCCTCATCAGATGAAGTGTCTTTGCGATGGAGTAAATGGGCAAGGACACTTCGTACAGGACGAATCTGCCCAGCAAGAATTCTATGAGCTGTTCGCTCCGACATGTCGAGACCAAGGGAAGCGGCCACCTCCATAAGCTCTTGCGCATCGGAAGCGGCGTAAAGCCTATGAGTAACTGGGAGCTCCTCAAGGTTGTCACAAAACAGAATGCGAGATCTGTCAACGTCGCTAGCAACTCGTTGACGTATGGTTGCAACTATCTCGGCGGGAGACCCAAGAAATACCTCGCATACACTCTTCTCTTCGAGAGCAAACTCGCAACAGGCCCTAATGATGTTGTGAGGGCCGCGTACGACCGACTGCTCTCCATCGTCATTCGTGCCGACACTCGGCCAGCTTGACTGATCCTTACGCTCGGAGAGTCTCGTAGCATCAGTAATCACACGAATGGAACAGCCAAGACCGGCACCGGAGTCCATTACAGATGCAGATTCAGCATTTTCCCTAACAGAATAAAGGGCCATGCCCCTACCATGGACACCCCATCTGTCCATATGCATGGTTTCGAGCTTAGAAGTAACTCGAGCGTCAAACACTCGCTCTTGCATGTCAGAAGGAATGCCATCGCCATCATCCAGAAGAACAAGCGTGCGCTTATCAGCCTCTTTAGTCGTAGCAACAAAAATCTTGCTCGCATGTGCGTCTCGAGAATTGCGAAGCATTTCAACGCATACATCCTCCACACAGCGGATGTCATGCTTTGCTTGCCTTCGCTCCGCCTCGGCAACACGCAGGCGAACAAACCCTTCGCCGAGGTTTTCCTCGACACGAAGGGTTCGCTCGCCTGCTACAGAAGCGACAAAACCAAGGAGGTCTGAATCCTCCCGAGCCATTATCTGCGCCTACTTGGCTACGTCGACAGCGCGGGACTCACGAATGACAACGACGCGAACCTGACCGGGGTACTCCATCTCGTCCTCGATTTGCTTCGCGATGTCATGGGCAAGAACCGTCGCCTCGGAATCGGACACCTTGCCTGGCTCAACCATGACGTGAAGCTCACGACCAGCCTGCATGGCATACGTGCGCTCAACTCCATCATGAGCGTTCGAGATCTCCTCAAGTTTCTCGAGACGCTTGATGTAATTCTCGGCAGACTCGCGACGAGCGCCAGGACGAGCGGCAGAAACAGCGTCAGCGGCCTGAACAAGAACATCAAGGACGCTGCTCGGCTCGACATCGGCATGATGCGCCTCAATGGCGTGGACAATCTCAGGTCGCTCACCATAGCGACGAGCAAGATCAGCGCCAATCACGGCATGGGGGCCCTCAACCTCATGGTCAATGGCCTTACCAAGGTCGTGCAGCAAGCCAGCGCGCTTGTACGGGACGGAATCAACGCCAAGCTCAGAAGCCATGATTCCACAAAGCTCGGAAACCTGAATTGAGTGCTGGAGAACATTCTGTCCAAAAGACGTGCGATACCTAAGCGCGCCAAGAGTCTTCACAATCTCGGGGTGCAGATCGTGAATGCCAGCATCAAAGGCAGCTTGCTCACCAGCCTCCTGAACCCTGTGAGCCACGAGCTCCTCGGCCTTCTTGTACATCTCCTCGATGCGTGCGGGGTGAATACGCCCATCAGCAATAAGGTTCTCAAGAGCAACGCGAGCGGTCTCCCTGCGAACAGGGTCGAAGCTGGAAAGAACGACGGTCTCGGGAGTGTCGTCGATGACGAGAGAGACACCGGAAACCTGCTCGAAGGTCCGAATATTACGGCCCTCACGGCCAATGATGCGGCCCTTGAGGTCATCGGAAGGAATGTGAACCGAAGTTACGGTAATCTCGCCAGCCTGATCGGCAGCACAACGCTGGATAGCGACGGAGAGAATCTCGCGGGCAGTCTTCTCAGATTCAGCCTTTACCCTGAGCTCAGAGTCACGAAGTATCTGAGCCTCCTCCTTGATGGTGTCCTGACGAACACGATCAAGGAGCTCACGATGAGCGTCGTCCTTTGTAAGGGAAGAGATTCGCTCAAGCTCTGTGGTCTGCTGCGTCACGAGCTCCTCGAGGTCGTTGCTGCGACGATCTAGCTGACCCTGAAGACTGGAAAGCTGGTGCTCGCGCTTATCGAGCGCATCATTACGCCTATCGAGAGACTCCTCGCGCTGCATAATACGAGATTCAAGGGCACGAAGTTCGCCCTTGCGCTGCTTCTCCTCATTCTCGGAAGCCTGCTTGAGATGGAGTATCTCCTCCTTAGCCTCAAGAACAGCCTCTTTCTTAGCGGTTTCAGCCTGCCGGGTTGCCTCGGCGTGGATACGTTTTGCGTGCTCCTCGGCCTCGGCGACCTTAGAATTTGCCTCCTGGACACGTGCGGAGTTCTGGTTCTTTGCAACTGCATATGCAATCGCAGCACCAACCGCGAGACATACGATTCCGATGATTACAAATGGCATTTTGTTAAGCTCCCAAGGTGTGCGTTTCTCTAATGGTTCTGGAAACCGGCATACATAATCACGCCGGAACCCGCCATATGAGAGGCTCTCGTCACCTTGATGGGCAAAATACGCCCATGTTCTCCGACTTTCGTAAATATAAGAGTCAGCCTTAAGGCGGACAAGAAATATCTCAAATAGCTACTTAACTGTATGGTTACAGCCCACTTCTGTCAATCTGTAGTCATTAAACAAATTGCAGGTAAAGATTGAAAAAACCAATACTCCACGAACTCTATAGCAGAAATCAAACAGCGAATGGAATGGTGAAGCTATTCGAAGTCCCCATCATTCAAAGCCTTACGAACAGCGGAATTAGCAACTCCGTATGCAAATCCCTTCCCTACCAAGAAGCGCATCAACTTGCCGTAGGGGTCCTTTCCAGAAACCCTTTTTCGGAAAACCAAGTTGTAAGCCCTATCCACCTCCGAGTCAGGATCGAAAAACTCGTAGGGCCACCCCTCGACATCGTTGACATCAATTCCCCTCAACGAAAGCTCGCGAGCGATTCTTCGCTCACCCCACCCCGCCGACAACTTCGACCTTATGTAAGCAGAGGCGAATCGACGGTCATCCACAAGCCCGCAAGCCACCGCACGATCAAGAGCAGGCTCTACGATTGATGAGGTGAAGCCGTAATCACATAGTTTGGATGACAATTCAACACGAGAGTAATCACGTCTGTTCAATAATTCCGAAAGCTTGTCCATGGCATGGTTAGTCTCGTAGCGCTTCAACTCAAATAATAGTTCCGCACGCGAGGAGGGCGTCAGACGACCGGACTCACGCGCCCTGTACATCGCTTTTGCCACGATGGCAGGAACTTGAATTTCCTCGACATCTTCGCCTTGCCAAATCATCAATGAGGCCCTAGGCTTGCGCTTCCCGAGCGAAGATGCACCACGCTCGGGAAGCGCCACCTGCCATGCAAACGAACTCATCAAATTCCGGCGTCCTCGGTGACAATGGGCTCGCCGACTGGAACATCCGCGAAATCGAGCCCGCAGGCTACCCTGACCTTAGACTCGATTTCGAGAGAAAGATCGGGATTTGTGCGAAGGAATTCCTTGGCAGCCTCGCGACCCTGGCCAAGTCGCTCGCCCTCGTAGGTGTACCAGGCACCAGACTTGTTAATGATTTCGTAATCGACACCCATGTCAAGGAGAGAGCCTTCCTTGGAAATGCCCGTTCCGTACATGATGTCAAACTCGGCCTGCTTAAATGGAGGCGCAACCTTATTCTTGACAATCTTAACTCGCACCCTCGAGCCAACGATTTCGCCAGATTCCTTGATGTTGTCGATCTTTCGAATGTCCATACGAACCGACGAGAAAAACTTAAGCGCTCGTCCACCAGGAGTGGTCTCGGGGTTGCCGAACATAACACCAATCTTCTCGCGAAGCTGGTTAATAAAGATGCATGTTGTCTTTGACTTGGAGAGAGAGCCTGCAAGCTTTCGAAGAGCCTGGCTCATTAGGCGAGCCTGAAGGCCGACGGTGGTGTCGCCAATTTCTCCCTCGATCTCGGCCCTGGGAACAAGCGCGGCAACGGAGTCGACAACGATTACATCGATTGCGCCCGAGCGCACAAGCATGTCGCAAATCTCAAGACCCTGTTCGCCGGTATCAGGCTGGGAAATGAGAACGTCGTCAATATCAACGCCAATTCGAGCCGCATAACCAGGATCGAGCGCATGCTCCGCATCAATGAAGGCAACGACACCGCCCATTGCCTGAGCCTCGGCGAGAATCTCCAATGAAAGCGTCGTCTTACCCGAAGACTCGGGACCATAGATCTCGATGATTCGTCCTCTGGGGACGCCACCGATACCAAGGGCGGCATCAAGCGCTACAGAACCGGTCGGAATGGCCTCGACCTCAAGGTCGGGACCACCATCGCCGAATCGCATAATTGCGCCCTTGCCGAACTTCTTCTCAATCTCGGCCGTCGTGGCCTCAATCATCCTGTCGCGTTCCTCGCCAGTCGTTTTCTTATGAACCTCGCGAACGGGCGATTTACTCTTGGCCATTGAACGTCCTTTCCTCTAGACGCCATTAGTCTAATCGAACAGTTGTTCGCGGTCAACGAACAGCTAGATTCTCCCAAAGTGGAACAACAGACATCTTTACCTTAGCGGTCAGTAATCTAACAACATCGCTTCGCAAAAGTCCGTCTCGGGGAGGCTACCAGCCATTTCTTCGACACATTGGAAAAGTCCCCCATTGCAACGTTTGTTTCGTTGCAATGGGGGACCATAAAATACATACCAAGTCACGTATGGATTACCGCACCATGCACTTATCGACAGACTCAAGCAAGAGATTCAAAGCGACCGATACCGCCTTACGACGGACCTCTTCTCTCGAGCCAGAAAACATACGCAGAACAGCGCGAACACCGCTGGGATTCTGCAGGCCGAACCAAACAGTCCCCACTGGCTTGCCCGGCTCAGCCCCACCAGGCCCTGCAATGCCGGTGACAGAGACGGCAATGTCAACTCCAAGTACGCGCGAAGCCCCAGAGCACATCTGGGTCGCACACTCGGCCGAAACAGCGCCTACGGTATCAAGAGTGTCTTGAGAGACGCCAAGCACATCATGCTTGACAGAGAGCGCATAGCTCGCAACCCCACCGTATACGACTTGGGAAGACCCAGGGACAGCGGTAAGGGCACCGCTCACAAGCCCTCCCGTACAAGATTCGGCAGTCCCTAGGGAAACGCCGGCATCAATCGCCTTGCGCACGACATCAGATGCGAGGGAGCAAAGATCCTCCCATGAAGAATCCCCGACATCGCCGTACTTCTCGACAGAAAGCTGAGAGGGAGAGCAACCCAAGACTAGTCCTCCCCCAGGGCATCCTTGGACTTCATGAAATAGTCAATGCCAGACCAGGCGGTCAGGGCCATCGCCGCGATGAACATAACGTGGCAGAAAAGCAGCAGGCCAAAGGCAAACGTGGACTGCGGAAGGGTCATGACCAACATATAGCCGCAGAGGGAAATCATGGTAGTGGCGGTCTTCCACTTACCAAGGTTGCTGGCGGCAATGACCGTTCCCTTACTGGCAACGACCATCCTCAAACCGGAAACCAAGAACTCACGAGCAACCACGATGACTACGGCAGCGACGGGAATGATGCCGTAGGAGAGGAGCCAAACCATGCCGGTAACGACAAGCAGCTTGTCGGCAATCGGGTCGAGGAACTTGCCGAAGACGGTAACCTCTCCCCTGCTGCGCGCAAGATAGCCGTCGATCTTGTCGGTAAGCGAAAGGAAGACATAGACCGCAAAGACGACAATACCGCCCCAGGCGATGCTCTTCCCGTCGCTCACAACAGTCAGGACTTCAGCCAGGAAAAGCCAGACCGGTACGAGAACAACGCGAACGCAGGTAACGATGTTCGCGGCGGTCCACTTGATACCGGACCCAGACTTCTGTTGGGTAGCCGTCTTGCCGTTAATGTTCTTCTGGGACATTTGAAACTTACCTCTCGATTCGTCTTAGTTGTTGTTCTCATCGTCGACGATGACGCCGACAAGCTCGTAGCAGAAGGAATCAACAAACTGGCAGGTGACCATGTCTCCGACGCAAGCATCGCCGGACTCGATGTGAACGGCCCCATCGCTGTCGGGAGCCTGAAACCAAGCATGGCCGACCAACTCGACACCATCGTCGCTCTTCTCGACACCGTCGATAATTACACGACCGATCTCGCCGACGTGCTTTGCAGTCGCTGAGAAGCCGAGCTCCTCGGTAAGGTCGACCAGGGCCTGGGTTCGAGCGGCCTTGGTATCCTCGTCCACCTGATTGTCCATCGCCGCGGCGATGGTGCCCTCTTCGGGCGAATAGGCGAAGACGGAGCAGTAGTCGAGCTCTTCGGCCTGGAGGAAGTCGACCAACTGGTCAAAGTCCCGCTCGGTCTCGCCAGGGAAACCAGCCATCGCAGTCGATCGAAGGACCATGCCTGGAATCTCGGAACGCAGGCGGTCGAACAGGTTGTGATACTCCTCGGGAGATCCGGACCTACGCATGCCCTTGAGAACGTCTGAAGAGCAGTGCTGGATTGGGATGTCGATGTACGGAAGGACCTCAGGCGTATCACGAATGGTGGCGACAAGCCTGTCGGTCATGCCCTCGGGCTGCAGGTACAGGACACGAACCCAACCGTCGAAGGGGCGGACGACCTCGGCAACACGCGCGAGAAGCCACGCAAGGTCAAGCTCGCCATCAAGATCATTCCCCCAGACACCAGTGTCTTGGCCGATAAGCACGACCTCGCGAACGCCACCCTCCATAAGGGTTTTGACCTCGGCAAGAATCTCGTCAGCGGGGCGAGAGGCATATCGACCACGGATGTAGGGAATCGCACAGAAGGAACAGAACCTGTTGCAACCGTCGGAAATCTTGACAAAGGCGCTTGCACCCTCGATTGTGCGAAGGGCACCATGGAGGGACGGAGTGGTGTCGACCCTCAGCCCGAGCACGCGAGAGACGACTTCGACGATCCCGTCCTCCTCATCGGTGCGGACAAACGCGGCAACCTCGGGGAGCTGATCGGGGAGATCCTCGCCATAGCGAGAGGGAACGCATCCACACATGACGATTGGTTTGAGACGCACATCCTGCTGGACCTCTTCGGCGAGGGCAAGTGTGCATTCGATGCTCTCACTCGTTGCACTCGCGAGAAATGCGCACGTGTTGACGATAACAAGGTCACTGTCGGCAACATCATCGGCATCTGCGAACCCTGCGTTGCGAAGAAGGGCGCGCATCCGATCGGTATCGACCTCGTTCTTGGCACAGCCAAGCGTGACGTAGCAGACGCGTCCGAGACACTTATCGGTAGTTGTTGAACTGGAGAGGCTGCCCATAGTCCCTATCCCTTAGAAAAGCGATTACCTGCTGGAGAACGTCTTTGGAGGCGGAGCTGACGCGGAGCTTGTCACCCTCAACTACAGCCTTAGCCTTAAGCTTCTGATCACGAATGTCCTTCGCAATCTTCTTAGCGGTGTCCTTGTCGATGCCCTGAACAATGTGCCCGATAAGCCTGACGGAAGAACCCGTCGCAGGTTGAGGATCATCCCAGCGAACGGCCTTCAAGTCGACCTGGCGCTTTACAAGCCTGCCGTTAAGCACATCAATTACCTGACTGGCAGTGAACTCGGACGGTGCGGAGACGGTGAAGGTACCGTCAGCCTTCGAAAGCTCGATGGTGGCACCTGTACCCTTAAGGTCATAGCGCTGTGTAAGCTCGCGAGCGGTCTGCTGGTAGGCGTTGTCGACTTCCTGCATGTCAACGGTCGAAACGACGTCGAAGCTAGATTCTTTGGCCATGCGTTAAACCTCCCTAACAAGGAACAACTGTTATCTGTCGAGAAGAACGGGTTACTCGGAATCGTAGGTCCCGTCGTCATAGTTGTTATCACCGACGGTGGATGCGGCGGTGGCGGCAGTCGTGGCGGAAATCTTCGGGCCTTCAATGGTAAGCGTGCCGACGCCCGAAGAAAGCTCGTCAAATTTGACCTTCTCGCCATCCCTCGTGACCGTAACGGCAGTGGTGTCGGCAACCTGAATCGTAAGGGTTTGGTTGACGGTGAAGGTCTTCTCCCACGGGCCAGTAACAGTCTCGGCAACCTCACTCTTGCCGCCATTGTCAATCTCGACCCAAGAGACGGCGCCGTCGGCGACCTTGACGGTAACTGTCGCGGGAGTGGCCTCTGTCGTCGCGGCCGAAGTTGAGGTTGCGACAGCTGTCGTTGCGGCTTGCGTAGTTGCAGCCTGAGACGTTGCGGACTGTTGAGTCGTGACCGAGCTGACAGCCATCTGCTTGTTGTCGCCCGCAATCGGAGAAACGCAGGATTTAACCGCCATCGAGAAAATGAGAACAAGCGCAACGATCAACGCCACTATGACTGTGGCCATGGTCCTACGGCTGTCGGAAAAAAATACCTGCAGAAAACCGAGAAGACCCGACTGCTGGGGAGCAGGGCGCGAGGCCCTACCCTGCAGCTGGCGCCTACCGGCATCACCAGACCTACGACGGACGTTAGGCCTTTGCGGGGTGGACCTGTCGCGGCTCGTGCTGCGCCCCTGGCGAGTCGATGCCGCGCGGTATGGCCTGGCATCATTGGAAACCCTCAGATCATCGTCATACTGCGACGCGCTCACGCCACGCGAGATGACATCATCGCGTCCATAGGCAACGCTTCGCCCGGCGTTTCTCGGCTGGCTGTCTCCCTCAACGTAATGTTGGGACGATCGGCGACTCCTCTGGCGGGAATATGCATCGTAGGCAGATTGACCGTTGTACGACCGCGAACCGTAACCCGTCTGACGCTGACTCCCATCGCCGAGCTGAGGACGCTGTGGGTATTGACCCTGTCCATAGGTACCAGGGTACCTAAGAGAGCCCGTACGATCGGATTGACCCAAATACGTCCTGCCCGAAACGAGTGGACTCGACTGACGCCAAGTGTCAGAACGACGACGCACGGGAGAGGTAGAGTCGAACTCACCTGCAATACCAAGCTGGGGGTTGTCGGGCAACAGGTGCGTGGGACCAGGCAGATTCGACTTTCCCGATGACTGCGTCTGGGGGACCTCATAGGTCGGCTCGCCAAACTGCGAGGAAGACCGCCCCTGACGGGTGCGACGTCCCAGCTCGTGGGAAGACGATCCGTTGGTGTGCTCGTACAGGTCCTCCTGAAACTGATCGACGACATCTCGGGGATTAAGACCGAGATAGCGCGCATACGAGGAGAGCATGCCCTGGGCATAACCGCTTTTGGGGATGGCGGGATAATCGCCCTCCTCAAAGGCTATAAGAACTTGCTCGCGCAGCTTGAGGACCTTAGAAGCCTGTTCGATGCTCAGGCCGAGCTGGTGCCTACGCTCCACAAGCATCTCACTGAAGCGAGGACGCGGCACCTACTCTACCTCCCGATAAGCCGATTCGGCGGACTTGAGTTCCTCAAGCCCGTCTGCGTCGAGCAGAACCTCTCGCGGCTTTGCGCCATCAGGCGGGCCCACGACACCCTTCTGTTCGAGCATATCCATAATTCTTCCTGCCCTAGCGTACCCCACCTTAAGCCTGCGCTGCAGACCGGAGGTGGAACCCAGTTGAGAGTCCACAACTATCTGCGCGGCCTCCCACACTAGCGGGTCATCATCCTCTGCAACGTCTACGGATGTTCCAGGCTTACCTGGGGCAACAACCGACAAGATGTCCTCATGGTAATCCGCCTCGTGATGCTCCTTGATAAACTCAACGACCTTCTCGACCTCGGGTTCCGAGACAAAACATGCCTGCGCGCGCTTGGGCCTACGACCACGAAGCTTGTAAAGCATGTCGCCCTTACCCATAAGGCGTTCAGCTCCGGTCTGGTCGAGAATGATGCGAGAGTTGATGCTGTTGTCGACCGACAGAGCAACACGGTTGTCGATGTTCGCCTTGATGAGGCCGGTGACGACGTCGGCAGAAGGACGCTGCGTGGCAACGATCAGGTGAATGCCTGCCGCACGCCCCAGCTGAGCGATGCGGACGATGGACGCCTCGACGTCCTTACCCGCAACCATCATCAAGTCGGAGAGCTCATCGATCACGATAACGAAATAAGGCATCTTCTTAGGCGGATTCTCCATCTCGGAGAGGCGGCCCCCCTCAACTTGCCCGTTGAAAGAGCGAATGTCACGAACCTTGTAGTGTTCGAAAACCTTGAGCCTGCGCTCCATCTCGGTGACACCCCATTGCAACGCCGAAGTCGCCTGCCTGGGCTCGGTGACAACGGGAACGTAGAGATGAGGAAGGCCGGCATAGAACGTGAACTCGACTCGCTTCGGGTCGACCATGATGAGCCTGAGCTCCTCGGGCGTCGCCCTCATGAGCATTGTCATCACGATACTGTTGAGAAGGACTGACTTACCTGAACCCGTGGTGCCCGCAACAAGGAGGTGCGGAAGGCTGGCAATGTCAACCACCACAGGCTTGCCCTCAGAGTCGCGGCCAAAGGCCGCCTCCAAAGGGCCGCCCTTCACGAAAGGCAGAACGTCACCAAGGTAAACAGGTTGTGTTTTCGAGTTGGGTATCTCGATTCCAACAAGAGAAGTGCCTGGGATTGGGGCGAATATGCGCACGGACTTCGCCGCCAGCGACAAGGCGATGTCGTCCTGAAGATTCGTGATCTTGTTGACGCGCTCGCCCTCTCCCATCTCAATCTTGAAGGTGGTTACGGAAGGCCCGGCAACCCACCCAGCAACGCGACTGGTGAGGCCGAACTCCTCTAGGGTTGACTGGAGCTTCTCGGCAACCTCACCAAGCTGCTCGGAAGTCGCGGCGCTAGTGGCGGAATCAGGGTTGAAATTAATCATCGAGATTGGCGGCAAGACAGCGTCATCGTCTCCTGAGGGAGAAACGACGGGGGCCTCAGCGACCGCGGAAGACTTCTTGGAAGGGGTCTTGGGATCCTCGAGCTTGGCCTTTCCGGCTCCCTTGGAAACCACAGTCTTATTCTGCAGAAAGGCAGGGACGTTTCCGCGAACCGCCTCAGACGAACATGACGCAGGCTCCCCAACGCTCGGGACGCCAACAAGCGTCGAGCCCTCATCAAACGGAAGCAACTCGGGCTCGTCCTCGTTAGGCTTGGGCTTGGCAGCCTTCCTCTTGCGCGACAGCATGGTGGTCTTAGCCGCAGGCTCCACAAACTGGGTCTTGTCGGTATCACGGCGAAGCACAGAGGTCTTCCGTGCGCCGATGAAGGTTGTCTGAGGGGCCTCCGACTTGCCACGTGATTCTTTTGCACCCCTTGCGGGCTTGGGAGCCTTTACGCGCGACGCAGGCGGCATGGGGTTAGCCAGCCTCTCGCTGCGACGCTCTTCCATACGCTCGGCTGCGGCACTTGCCTTGTCCTGAAGCATTCCAACGGCATCGGAAATCGAGAAACCGCAGACTATCACTCCAGCAACAATCACACCGCAAAGAAGAACAAGGGTCACAACATGGCCGAACAACGACAAGAGCACCCATGCCACGCCAGAGCCAACATAACCTCCAGCCGAGGCAAGCGAATCGGCATCAAAGACAACGCCAGGGTTCGATTCGGCGCCAACGACATTGGCGGACAGAATCGACAGAATCGCAAGCACAATCATCCCGAGCCCAAGGGCGATTCGCGAGCTCACCGGGTTCTCCGTTCGGACGAAGAACGTCACCGCAAACACGAACAACGCGATGGGAACGAGCATCGCCCCCGAACCAAAGCCAAGAACGAGCGCCTCCCCCATCGCATGCGTCACAGGAGCAGAGCTGGGTGACACGAGCGAGAAGAGCATGGCTATGGAGACGACCGCAACCAGGACGCCCGTGATGTCGTTTGCCAGTGTCGAGCGGGCCTCGCCCGCACCACCCCTGGACGAGCCGCGACCCTTTGCGCGCTTCGCTGCCACTTGCTAGACCTCCATGACCACGGGAATGACCATGGGCCTGGTGTGCGTCTTGTTCCAAAGATAGTTGGAAAGGTTGTTTCGAGCGGTCTTGCGAAGCGACTCGATGCTGGAACCACCGCTGGAGGCGTTGTTGATGGATGTCCTGACAGATTCCTGCGCTCCGTTAATAAGCTCGTCATCGTTGGCAAAGGAGACGCCACGGCTGGAAATCTCGACCTCATCGACCTTGTGCGAGCGAGAAGAGATCGCGATAACGCAGGTGACGATGCCATCCTGGGAGAGCTTCTGCCGATCACGAAGAACCGCGGGCTCGGTGTCGCCGATGCGAAGGCCGTCGACATAAACGATGCCAGACTCGACAGGAACGCCGCGACGGACGACACCGCCACGCATTTCCAGAGTGTCGCCGTTATCCTCGACAAAGATGTTCTCCTCAGGGATGCCCATCTGAACGGCAAGCTTTGCATGAGCGCGAAGGTGAATCGCCTCGCCGTGGACCGGCATGAAATAGGTCGGGTGCGTCATGGCCAGCATGAGCCTGAGCTCCTCCTGGCTGCCGTGACCAGAAACGTGCACGAGAGCATTGGACTTGTCGTAGATCTCGCAACCGACCTTCGCAAGCGAGTTGATGATGCCCTGGACGGACTTCTCGTTGCCGGGAACGGGAGTGGCGGAGATGATCACCGTGTCGTTTGCGGTGATGGAAAGAGACTTGTGCTCGCCATTGGCCATACGCGAGAGCGCGGAAAGCGGCTCGCCCTGGCTGCCGGTGCACAAGACAACGATCTTATCCTCGGGAATCTCGTCGACGTTATAGGCGTCGATGATGTTCTCGTCAGCGATGCGCAGGTAGCCAAGCTCGCGGGCGATCTTGGTGTTGGTAACCATGGAACGACCGGTCACCACGACCTTACGACCGACGGCAGTCGCACAATCGCACACCTGCTGCAGACGGTGGATGTGGCTCGAGAAGCTCGCCACGAAGACGCGACCGGGCGCATTCTTGATGATGTGGCGCAAGGCACCACCGACAGCGGCCTCGGACTGGGTGAAGCCAGGTCGGGTCGCGTTGGTCGAGTCAGAAAGCAGAAGGTCGATCCCCTGCTTGCCGAACTTGTTGATGGCATGGTAGTTGGGACGGACGCCATCAATGGGAGTCTGGTCGAGCTTGAAGTCGCCCGTGTGAAGGACGGTTCCCTGAGGAGTGCGCAGAAACACACCCAGGGCACCCGGAATGGAGTGCGTCATCGAGAAGAAGTCGATGGAGAAGCACCCGAGGTCCAGGTGAACACCGTCTCGGACCTCCTTGAACCTGGGAGACTTGATGTTGTGCTCGGCGAGCTTGCCCTGAATGATTCCGAGCGTAAGGTCGCTCGAGTAGATGGGAACCTTGGGAACCAGATCCTGCAGCAGGTACGGCAGGGCTCCGGTGTGGTCCTCGTGGCCATGCGTGATGATGATGCCACGGAGCTTGTCCTCGTTCTCCAGAACATAGGTGTAGTCAGGAAGCACGAGGTCGATGCCGGGCTGATCATCGTCGGGGAACATGAGGCCCGCGTCAATCAGGATCATGTCATCGCCGCACTCGAAGGCGGTCATGTTCTTTCCGATGCCGTCGAGACCGCCGAGCGGGATGATTCTCAGGGGAGGCTTCTTCTTGGCCATGTGGCTTGGGTCCTTTCGCTAGGTTCTTACGTGAAGACGGCCCTGTGGCCGTAACGTGCGGTTTGTCGGTGCCTTCGTGGGATGTTCGGCACGCATTCGAACAATATTACCCAAACAGGCACGCCAATCTCACATCGGTAACAAGACAGCACGAACCAAGCAGACCAGTTCGATAACGAGAAGGGCCGGACGGCTTGATGCCGCCCGGCCCCAAAAGGCAACTAAACTGTACGCCCTCAAATGTTAGTTCGAGTCGTGATGACGACGGCGGGGCTGACGGCCCTGGTCGCCGGGGTGTCTGCTGCCAGAGCGCTCGCCCTTGCGCTCGCGGCGCTCACCGTGACCGTCAGAGTGCTTGCCGGAGGCAGCGGGAGCCTCGGGCTTGTCGATGCGGTCAAGGCTAATCTTGCCCTTCTCGTCAACCTCGAGGACGCGAACCTTGACCTCGTCACCGACGTTGAGGACATCCTCAACCTTGTCGACGCGACCCTGAGTGACGCGGGAGATGTGCAGCAGGCCGTCCTTGCCGGGCAGCAGCTCGACGAAGGCACCGAAGGGCTGAATGCCCACGACGCGACCGGTGTACTCCTCGCCGACCTCGGGGACCTTGACGATGGCCTTGATGCGCTCGGCGGCCTCGTCGCCGGCGCCGTTGATGCCCGCGATGAAGACGGTGCCATCCTCCTGGATGTCAATCGTGGCGCCAGTGTCGTCCTGGATGCCACGGATGACCTTGCCACCAGAGCCGATGACGTCACGAATCTTGTCGGTCGGAATCTGCAGGCTGATGATCTGCGGCGCGGTGTCCTTGGGAGTCTCACGGCACTCGGGGATGGCCTCGAGCATCGTGTTGAGGATGAAAGCACGACCCTCGTGGGCCTGGTGCAGGGCCTGGGCGAGAATCTCGGGCGTGAGGCCGGTGGCCTTGTTGTCCATCTGCATGGCAGTGATGCCACGCTCGGTACCCGTCACCTTGAAGTCCATGTCGCCGAGGAAGTCCTCGAGGCCCTGGATGTCGGACAGGACGACGGTCTTGCCCTCCTCCTGGATGAGACCCATGGCGATACCAGAGACCGGGCGCTTCAGGGGCACGCCGGCATCCATGAGGGCAAGGGTGGAGCCGCAGGTCGAAGCCATCGAAGAAGAGCCGTTGGACTCCATGACCTCGGAGACGACGCGAATGGTATAGGGGAACTCCTCCTCGGAGGGAATCACGGGGAGAAGGGCTCGCTCGGCGAGGTTGCCATGGCCGATCTCACGACGCTTGGGGCTACCCATACGACCGGTCTCGCCGGTGCAGTACGGCGGGAAGTTGTAGTGGTGAATGTAGCGCTTTCCATCGACGGGCTCGATGGTGTCGAGGCGCTGCCACTCGTTGAGCATGCCCAGGGTGCAGACGGACAAGACCTGGGTCTGACCACGCTGGAAGAGGCCAGAGCCGTGAACCAGCGGCAGATAATCGGGCTTGACCATCAGCGGACGAATCTCGTCGGCAGCACGGCCGTCGACGCGCTCGCCGGTCTCGACGACCATGATGCGCATGGCGTGCTTCTCGAGGCTCTTGAGCTCGACCGGGATCTCGCGGCTGTACTGGAGCTGCTCCTCCTCGGTGAACTCGTCCTTGATGGAGGCCTTGAGCTGCTCGACCTTACCGATACGGGAAAGCTTGTCGGCATCCTTAAGGGCGGCACTCATCTCGTCATAGTGGGCGAAGACCTTGTCGTGGACATAGGGAACAGGCTCGTCGTAGATGTACTCACGCTGCTGGATGGGACCATTGACCTGCTCGACCTTCTCGAAGAACTTCTTCTGCTCCTCGCAGAAGGCGGCAATTGCCTCCTGGCCGAAGGCCATCGCGGCAAGCATGTCATCCTCGGAGATCTCCTGAGCGGAGGCCTCGAGCATCGAGATGAAGTCGGGGGTGCCGGCCAGCTCGAGATCGAGGTCGGAGGCGTCGCGCTCCTCGTAGGTGGGGTTGACGAGGAACTCGCCCGTCTCAGGGTCGCGGCCGATGCGCACGCAGGCGAGCGGGCCCTCGAAGGGAACGCCACCGACGGTCAGAGCGGCGCTAGCGGCCATGATGCAGATGGTGTCTACGGGATTGACCTGGTCGGCCACCAGGGACGTGGCGACAACCTGAACCTCGTTGCGGAAGCCTGCCGGGAAGGACGGACGAAGCGGACGGTCGATCATGCGGGCGGTGAGGGTGGCCTTCTCGGACGGACGGGCCTCACGCTTGAGGTAGCCGCCGGGAATGCGGCCGACGGCGTACATCTTCTCGATGAAGTCGACGGTCAGCGGGAAGAAGTCGTAATCCTTACGCTCCTTCGAGACGACGGCGGTGAGAAGCACCGTGGAGTCGCCCTGCTTGACCAGGCAGGAGCCAGTGGCCTGCTTGGCGAGCTCGCCGGTCTCCAGGGCATAGTGCTTGCCGTAGAGGTCGAACTCGTGGGTAACCTTTGCCATTTTTCTTTCCCCTTATCTCCATCCGCCCCATTGCGGATGGGCCTCATAAAACAGGAGGCGCCCTTGTGGCGCCTCCCTTGGGTCCTCTTTACTGGACGTTGTCGCGAATGCCGAGCTTGGCGATCAGCTCACGGTACTCGTTGATGTCGTTCTTCTTGATGTAGGAGAGAAGACGACGACGCTTACCAACGAGCATCAGAAGGCCGCGACGGGTGTGGAAGTCCTTCTTGTGGGACTTCATGTGCTCGGTGAGGTTGGCGATGCGCTTGCTCAGGATCGCAACCTGAACCTTGGCAGAGCCGGAGTCGTGCTCATTGGCACCAAACTCCTTGATGATGTCCTCAACCTGCTGCTTGGTGATGGTAGCCATGTGCCTCCACCTTTCCGGCGTCTTCGACGCCCTTCTCGGCCGCCTGCGCGACCTGATCCATTCGCCCGATACCGCGTGACCATGCAGGTGGTGCGTGGAAACGAGGTGACGGGTAGAAACAACCTGGCTGAGTATAGCAGAGAAGTCCGATGCACGGCCAAGCACACGAGTATTACACGCTCAGCAGGTACTCCATGGCACGAAGTCTGCAATCAAGATGCGTCGCAGCCCAGACATGGGCGCTCGAAAGCAGGAAGGAGGCCGTGGCACCGTCGGGCGACGATGCCACGAGGGTGTCGAACGTGGAGGACACGAGCGCCCGGATCCAATCGAGCTCGCCGCGCGAGACGGGCTCCGCACCCTCGACATCCCTTGAGCAGCTCTCGCACATGGCGCCACCCACGGCAGCCGAGAAGCGCGTCGGGCTCGCATCCCCACACAGCACGCAAGAGTCGACGACGGGCATCCAGCCACCGTGCGCAAGAACCTTGAAGACGTAGGCCGCGACGACAACGTCGAGCGTCTCTCTGTCGGGAGACTCCCCGACCGCGCCCAGTGCCCTGGACAAGATTGGGAACAGGAACGGATCCCCGGAGTCCTCGAACGACGTCAGCTCGGCAACCTCACATAGGCATGACGCCGCAGACACTCGGTCGATGTCCGCCCTGATGTCTAGATGCGGCTCCACGAGAGAGCATTCCGCCACCACGTCGAGACTGCGTCCGTGCGCCACGAGAAGGTCGACGTCGCAGAACAGCTCACATCGTGCGGCAAGCCTGCCGCCGGGCTTTCGGGCGCCCTTGCCCACGACCCTCAGCTGCGCGCCGCTCTCCGACAATAGCGTCAGGATGAGGTCCTGCTCGCCAAGCTTCGTCTTTCTCAGGACGATTGCCCGCGCCCTATAGGTGCGCGCGCGAGCCATGCCCTACTCCCCCGCGTCGTACCCGAGGCGGCGAATCACGTTGACGTCGCGACGCCACTGCGGCCTGACGCGAACCTCGAGCGAGAGGAACACCTTGCATCCGAGCAGGCGCTCGATGTCGACGCGTGCCTGGGTGCCGATCTTCTTGATCATGGCGCCGCCGTGCCCGACGACGATGCCCTTCTGCCCCTCGCGCTCGACCAGGACCATCGCGCGAATCGAGGCGTGTCCGTCGCGCGCCCACTCGATGTCGTCGCACAGAACGCCAACCGAGTGCGGAATCTCCTGCCTACAGTTGAGAAGGACCTTCTCGCGGACGAACTCGGCGACGAGGTCCTCGTCGGTGGCATCGGTCTCCATGTCCTCGGGGAACCACTTCGGCCCCTCGGGCAGGCACGCGGACACTACACGCAAAAAGGCGTCGACGTTGAACTTCTCGGTAGCCGAGACCACGATCGAGTCGTCGAAGTCGGCAAGGCCGCTCGCGGCATCGAGCTGGCTTTTTACCTGCTCGGGAGTAGCGATGTCCGCCTTGGTCACGACTAGAAGCTTATAGGCATGAGCGGCGGCGACGTGCTTGGCGACCCATTCGTCACCACGGCCCACCGGCTTGGTTGCGTCAATCAGCAGCGCGACGACGTCGACGTCCGCAAGCTCGCCCAGGGCGGCACGGTTGAGCTCCTTGCCCAGGGCGTCCTTCGGCTTGTGCAGCCCGGGCGTGTCGACGATGACGAGCTGCGAGTCAGGCGTGTTGACGACGGCGCGCATGCGGCGGCGCGTGGTCTGCGCCACGGGACTGGTGATGGCGACGCGCTTGCCCATGCAGGCGTTAAGCAGAGTCGACTTGCCGACGTTGGGCCTGCCCACAAGAGCGACGAAGCCACTGCGGAAGGTGCTGTCGGAAGCATTGGCGGAAGTGTCCATGAAAGCCTTTCGTGTCAAAGTGGCGACGGGGCGTACGATGCCCTACCTACCGAGAAGAGCGCCGAGGTAGACGGCGGCACCCGCGAGCGCGACCATCACGCAAAGCACCCAGACGGCCGCGGCGGCGATGTCCTTCGCCCTGCCCGCCAGCGGATGGAACTCGGGCGAGACCAGGTCGACGATCGTCTCGATCGAGGTGTTGACGAGCTCGGCGCAAAGCACCACGCCGCACCCAAGAAAGATCACGCCCCAACCGCACGCGTCAAGACCGACTACGATTCCGAGCACGACGGCGAGCGCGGCACCGGCAAGCATGACCTTGATGTTTCGCTCGGTTCGGACCGCCATGCGAAATCCCTGGATGGCGAAACCGAAGCTGTGTGCAAACGAGGGATGGTCCTTGTCGGAGCCGGGAATCATGCCTCGTCCCTCCTGTGGCGGGTGAGGACCGTGGGCGAGAGGGTTCCGTCACCGGGAAGCGATGCGAGGATCTCGTCCTCGATGCCCTGCATAACCACGGCGTCTTCCTCCTCCATGTGGTCATAGCCAAGCAGGTGAAGCATGCCGTGGACCATAAGCAGACGCGTCTCGTCGGCGATTGTCGTACCGAAGTCGCCTGCCTGACGCCCCACATAGGCAGGGGCAAGCACGATGTCACCGAGCTCGCAGGGCTCCTCGGGGGCGAGCTCAGGGTCATCGGGACGCTCCGTCTCGAAGGACAGGACGTCAGTGGGCGCCGCAACGTCGCGCCAGCGCTCGTTGAGCTCGGCGATGCTCTCGTCCGACACGAACGAGACCGATACCATGCAGGTCCTCTCCACTCCCCTGTCGAGAAGAACGGCGTCACACAGCGAGGCCAGCTCCTCTTCGGTGAAGATCGACGCGACGCCGTCCTCGCAAAAGACGTCAAGCTCAGCGCTCATCTCGTGCCCCCTTGCCAGTCGTTTTGGACGAGGCGGCCGCCTCGTATGCGTCGACAATCCTGCCGACTAGCGTATGCCTAACGATATCCGAACGTCCGAGATTGACGAAGGCGATGTCGTCTACGCCCGAAAGAACCCTGCGCGCGGACTCGAGGCCGCTTTCGCCCGCAAGGTCGCGTTGGGAGACATCGCCCGTAACGACGAACTTGGACGAAAAGCCCAGCCTGGTGAGGAACATCTTCATCTGCTCGGGCGTGGTGTTCTGCGCCTCGTCGAGGATGACGAAGGCATCGTTGAACGTCCTGCCACGCATGAAGGCGAGCGGGGCGATCTCGATTACGCCCTGCTCGATAAGGGCGTTGCCCTTCTCCATGTCGGTCATGTCGAACAGCGCGTCGTACAAGGGGCGCACGTAGGGGTCGAGCTTCTCCTCGAGGGTGCCGGGAAGAAAGCCGAGCGACTCGCCCGCCTCGACCACGGGACGCGCCAGCACGATGCGGCCGACCTCCTTGCGCTTGAGCGCGGAAACCGCCATGGCAACGGCAAGGTAGGTCTTGCCCGTTCCTGCAGGCCCGATTCCAAACGTGATGGTGTTCGACCTGATGGCGTCGACATAGCGCTTCTGGCCCGCGGTCTTGGGTCGCAGGGCCTTGCCGCGAAACGTGAGCAGGATGTCGTCGGAAAGGGAGAAGGGCGGAGTCGTACCAAGTCTCACCTGGTCGACGAGAAGGTCGACGTCGGAGACCGACGGAACGCCGCCGCCGGAGACGATGCGAATGAGGCGTGAGAAGACCGAGGTGACGCAGTCAACATCATCTGCCGGGCCAACGACGCTAACCTGGCTTCCGCGCACTGAGACCATGGCGCCAAACGAGGATTCGACCCTACGCAAAAGCGAGTCGGCCGGGCCCATAAGCAGGGACGGATCGACCGAGTCGGGAATGGTGAGTCTGACTCGCGTTGGCTCCATGCAACCTCCGTGTTCCAGCGGGCCCGTCGACCCGCGCACTACACTCCGAGAATAGCACCCGCGTGAATACCAGGCTCGCTCGGGCTACCCGCCGAGGGGCGCGCGTCGAGAAGTTCCCCGTCGCAGGCGGTGACGCGGGCCCTCACAAGCTCACCAGGGCAACCGGTGTCGACAATCGCGTCAAACAGGCCACCCGTGACGCCACGGCCCGGCTCCTGAACCAAGACCAGCTCCTCGTGACCGACGCGTGCCATGGCGGCCTCGCGACGCATGCGTGCCGCAAGGCAGCGCATTCGACGTGCTCGCTCGGCGCTGACCTTGGGTTCCACCTGGCAGTCCATCTGGGCAGCAGGCGTACCCGGACGCCTAGAGTACCTGAACACGTGCATCTTGGAGAAGCCCATGCGCTCGCAAAACGAAAGGGAGTCCTCGAACTGAGCGTCCGTCTCCCCAGGGAAGCCCACGATGAGGTCACAGCCGAGCGATAGGTCAGGCAGCGCACGACGCGCCGCATCCACCATGCGCGCATAATATGCCGTGTCATAGGTGCGATTCATCGCGGCGAGCGTCGCATCGCACCCAGACTGGAGCGGGACATGCAAAAACGGGGCGACACGACCGTCGGAGTCTGCCATGACGCGCAACAGGTCGGCGTCAACGTCCTGCGGCTCGACGGAGGACAACCTCAATCGGCCCACGTCCGTCCTTCTCAGCAGGCCGTCGAGAAGCTCCGGGAGCCGGACCGTCCGACCACCTGAGGTCGACTCATAGCGACCGAGGTTGATTCCCGTGAGGACGACCTCCCGGGCGCCGGACGCCACCCTCTCGGCTACGCGAGCGACCGCCTCGTCCAAGTCGAGGGATCTCGCGCGGCCACGCGCCTTCCAGACGATGCAATACGTGCAACGATTGTCGCAGCCATCCTGTACCTTGACGCCGGGACGCGTCCTTCCGGTCGGGGTGCCCGCATGCCCGCAGGTGCCCACATCCCCCTCGCAGGCAGCCAGGCCAAGAAGGCGCAGGGCCTCGCCCGCGACACGGGCCTTGTCCCGCTGAACGACGACGCGCTCGCCCAGCGACGCAACCTCGTCCTCGAAAAGGGAGGCGACGCAGCCCGTGGCGACGACCCAAGGCATGCGCGGCAGCGCTGCCGCATGCCGAACGGCCTTCCGTGCCTTTGCCTCCGCCTCCCCCGTGACGGCACAGGTGTTGACCACGACGAGGTCGGCGGAGGCCTCGTCGCAAATGACGCAGCCAGCAGCCTCGAGCTCGGAGGCAATGTCGTCAAGCTCGACCCTATTGACCCTGCAGCCCAGGTTTACACATGCAACCCGCGCGGGGGCTGGCCCGTCCGTGCGGCCCACTATCGCCCACCCTTGCGGTGGCGCTTCTTCTTGCACTTGCTTGCGACATCATCGGTACGCGGGGCGTCCTTCTCGGCAACGAACTCGAGCCGCTCGAGGTCGGCACGCTCGCGAACCATGTCCTCGACGAGCTCGACCTGCTCGGGCGTGAGGTCGGTCGGCACGCGAACGTCGATGAGGACGATGAGGTTGCCACGGGCCGAGGTCCCCTGTCGGGGCATGCCGTGCCCATTGACGACGACCTGCTGGCCATACTGGCAGCCCGCAGGGACCTCGACCCTGACGCACTCGCCCTCGAGGATGCCGTCGATCACATGGGCGGAGCCGACCATGGCCTCGAGCGCGTCGACCTCCACGGTGCAGATGAGATCGTCCCCCTGCCTGCGGAAGCGATCGTCATCGGTAATGGTGACGCTGACCACGAGGTCGCCGGAGCGGTCGCCACGAACGCCGGCCTCGCCACGGCCTCGCACGGTAACGTTCTGTCCCGAGTGGATGCCCGCGGGAATCTCGATCTTTACGGTCTCATGCGAGGGGGTGCGGCCCTGCCCCTGGCAGGTCTCGCACGGGTGGTCGACCATGCGGCCGGTGCCCTGGCAGTCGGGACACACGGACTGGGTCTGCATGCGACCGAGCATGGTGTTCTGAACCGTGACGACGGTGCCGGTGCCATGGCAACGGGAGCAGGTGGTGACGGAGCCACCCTCGGCAAAGCCCCTGCCAGCGCAGTCGTCGCAAGGGGCGAGCCTGTCGTAGGAGATGGTCTTGGTGGTGCCGCTCGCAGCCTCCGCAAGAGTGATGCGCAGGTTGATACCCATGTCGCGGCCGGCGGTACGGGCCTGGCGCCCCCTCGAGCGGCCGCCACCACCACCGAAGAAGGAGGAGAAGATGTCGGACATGTCCATTCCACCGAAGATGTCTGACATGTCGACGTAGTCGCCGCCGCCAAACCCCTGGGGGCCGTCAGGGTTGCCGAACTGGTCGTAGTTGGCACGCTTGCGCTCGTCGGACAGGACCGAGTACGCCTCGTTGACAAGCTTGAACCTCTCCTCGGCGTCGTCAGCCTTGTTGACGTCGGGATGCAGCTCGCGAGCCTTCTTCAAAAACGCGCGCTTGATCGTACGCGCGTCCGCATCGCGATCGACGCCGAGAATCTCGTAGTAATCCATGCTCTCACTCAACAGAACCATTCTCCAAACAAAACGCTGCTAGCGGCCAACAAAGCCGGCGCGACCCGCGCCGGAGACGCAGGAAACCATCGTGACGAGGAACAGGGCCATCACGGCGCCGTTGACGGCACCGGCGACCAAATAGCGCCCCGCGTTCTTCCACCACACCACATTGCCGCCGACGCCACGGCCGAAGGCAAGAAACAGCCCGATGACAAGCGGGACCATAACGGTCATGACCATGGAGCCCAGGACCCCCGCAAAGGTGCCAAACAGAAGGAACGGCAGGCAGAAGCCGACGAGCTGGAAACCGTTGGCCTGCAGGGGCATGAGCCTCTCAGAGGGCACGCCAACGCGGCAGACGAAGTCGCCGGCGGCGGAGCCGTTGGTCCCGGCGTTACCCTTGCCTTCGAAGCGAATCTCGTCTCCGTCATGCGAGCCCGCGGGGATCTCGACCACGATCTCGCTGGCGGTGAGGTTTCGCCCGGAACCGCCGCAGACGTCGCACGGATCGGCCACGACCTTGCCCGTACCCTCGCACTCGGGGCAGACCATGCTCACGGCACCAAAGCCAAAGAGGTCGGACAGGTCGACGCCGATCTGTCCGGTGCCACCGCAGGTGGGGCACCTCTCGGGACGCTCGGAGCTGACGGAACCCTTGCCCGCGCACGCCGCGCACCTCTCGTAATGGTTGTAGGTGATGCCGCGAGAGCATCCCTTCGCCGCGGTCTCGGCATCAATGTCGAGCTGGTAGATGACATCAGCTCCCGCCTTGGGATTGTAGGCGCGGCCGGTCTTGGCATGTCCCGCAGACGAGAAGGGCGAACCCCACCCAAAGGGCCAGGCGCCGGACATGGGAGAGCCCTGTGCGGTGGGCTGCCAGGTTGAGGAGGCGGCGAACGGGTTGCCCGACCTCATGGCGTCATAGCGCCTGCGCTTGTCGGGATCGGACAGCACCGCATACGCCTCGGAGACCTCCTTGAAGCGCTCCTCGGCATCGGGCGCCTTGTTGACGTCAGGGTGCAGCTTCCTGGCAACCTGCTGGAAAGCCTTGCGAATCTCCTCGGCGGAGGCATCCTGCTCCACGCCGAGAATCTTGTAGTAGTCCTTCTCGTTCATTGACGCCATCGGGCACCCCGGTCTAATCCCCCGCTCACGGCGGGTCGTCTATCGGCACTCTCGGGTTTCGATTGTACCCATGGACAGGTCCCACATTCTCTCGTACAGCTCATTTCCAAGCAGCCAGCCATCGCGGGTCGGAGCAAGGCCCCCGTCGTCCAACACGGCAAGCCCGTCGGACACGACCCCCGCGACCGTCGAGTTGACTGTTCCCACGCCGATGACGTCGCGAGCGTGCGCAAGGAGCCCAGGCGCGACGCCGTCGCTCATCCTGCAGCCAAGCATGAGGTCCTCGCAGGTGGCCTGGCGCATGTCGAGGAACTCTACCGAGAAGTGCGAGCGACTCGCACCCGACCCCATCCGCTCGGAGACGCGGACGCGCACGCAGTCGGAAGGTGCGACGGGAAGGCACTTCTCGGCAACTCGCAGCAGGTCATAGGCCTCGACGGGATACATTCCCGAGGCACCGACGCCCACGCCGGCGTAAGGGATGCCAGACCAGTAGGCGACGTTGTGCTCGCAGCGCTTGCCCGGCTTCGCGTAACTCGCGACCTCGTAGCGTTCGAGTCCGCGGACGAGAAGTGCGTCGGAGGCACGAAGCATGAGGTCCGCCTGGACGTCGGGGTCGGGCCCCTCGAGCCTGCCAGCGTCCACGTCGGCGGCAAGCGGGGTGCCATCCTCGACCATGAGCGGGTAGACGCTCACGTGGCCCACGCCGCTCTCGCTCGCCAGGCGAAGGGTGCGATCCCAGCTTTCGGGCGTCTGAAGGGGGATCCCGCACATGAGGTCACACGAGACGTCGAGCCCCACCAGACACGCAGACTCGATCGCGGACAGCGCGTCGGCGGCATCGTGCAGGCGCCCAAGTGCCACGAGCTCGCGATTTTCGAGCGACTGCACGCCGACCGAGACTCGGGTGACGCCCGAGGCCGCCATGGCCCGGGAGACGTCAGCAGTCAGCGTGTCGGGATTGGCCTCGCAACTGAACTCGACGGGTCCGCACGCATCAGACACCTTTTCGCAGAGCCTCTCCAAAAGTGCCGGTCCCAACATGGAGGGGGTGCCGCCGCCGACATACGCGGTCCTGACCCGATCGAGAAGGCCGAGGTCGGCAAGGCGGTCGATTCGCCTGCATGTTAGGTCGACATACTCCTCGAGTCGGGCGGAACCCATGGCGCACCCAACCGAGGCAAAGTCACAGTAGCGGCACTTCCTGACGCAGAAGGGCACGTGGACGTAAAGGGCGCCCACACTCGACACGTGGTAGCGGCCCGACCAGCCTGCCGAGTCGGGCCAGCCATCCCAAAGGCTTCGGCCCACGCTAGTCGCACCCCAGACCGGCGCGCTCGCACTCGAGCGCGACCTCGTCGGCCAGACGAAGATAGTCGTCCACCGAGACGCACGTCATCGCACGCGCGCGCCACGAACTCGCATTTGGCACGCCACGCAGGTACCAGCCCGCAAGGCTGCGGGCGCGCGCCATATGGGCACCGGTCGCCTCGAGCAGGCGCACGTGGAGGCAGAACGCCGCAAGGCGCTCGGCCATGCTGCGCCGAGGTTGAACCTCGCCACGAAGCAAGGCCCGCGCGTCCGAGAAGATCCAGGGGTTGCCGTAGGTGCCGCGCGCGACAAAAGAGCCGGCACATCCCGCACCCTCGACCATGTCGACCGCGGCACGGGCAGAAAGCACGTCGCCGGAACCGATGACGGGAACGTCAACGGCGCCCGCAACGGCCTCGACTACGCCGCGGTCCGACTCGCCGCGATAGAACTGTGACGCAAAGCGCCCGTGCACCGCGACTGCCGCAGCGCCCGCATCGACCATGCGACGGGCGAACTCGGGCGCGACCATGGCGTCCGCGGTCCTGCCCGCGCGGATCTTCACGGTGGTCGGCACGTCGCAGGAACCCGCGACCGCGCGCACGATCTCGGCGGCACGGTCGGGGTCCCCCATCAGGGCCGAACCCTCCCCCTTACGGGTGACCTTGGGGACGGGACACGCCATGTTCACGTCGATGAGCAGGAGTTTGTTTCCGAGTCGCTTCTGCACGGCGGTCGCCGCCTCGGCAAACTGGGACGGGTCGCTGCCAAAGAGCTGGACGGCTATGTCGGGCTCGCACTCGTCGGGAATCACGAGCTCCCAGGTCTTCTCGCCAGAGAAATGGATGCCCGCCACCGAGACCATCTCGGTATAGGCAAAGCCCGCGCCGCCGGCGCGCGCCATGACGCGATACGCCGCATCCGAGACGCCTGCCATTGGCGCCATGAGAAACGGGCTGCTGCCGAGAAGTGCCGTGACGTCGTGGGTCCGAGGCGCTGGGTCAAGAGAGGGCGCAAGCCCTGCCTCGGCGGCATGGGTCGCGAGAAGCTCGGCGCAGGCATCGGCGCCTTTGGCCGCGGCCACTACTCGTCGTCCACCTTGAGGACGGCGAGGAAGGCCTCCTGCGGAACCTCGACGCTGCCAACCTGCTTCATCCGCTTCTTGCCCTCCTTCTGCTTCTCGAGGAGCTTGCGCTTGCGCGAGATGTCGCCTCCGTAGCACTTGGCAAGAACGTCCTTACGGACCGCCTTGACGGTGGAGCGGCTGATGATCTTGTTGCCGATGGCTCCCTGGATGGGAACCTCGAACTGCTGGCGCGGGATGATCTCCTTCAGCTTGTCGCACAGGCCACGAGCGAGCGAGTAGGCCTTGTCCTTGTGGACTATGAACGACAGGGCGTCAACCTCATCGCCCGAGAGCAGGATGTCAAGCTTCACAAGATCGGAGGTACGATACTCGTTGAACTCGTAGTCGAGCGAGGCGTAACCCTTGGTGCGGCTCTTGAGCTGGTCGAAGAAGTCCAGGATGAGCTCGGCGAGCGGGATGTCGAAGTGCATCTCAACGCTCTTCTCTGAGAGGTAGACCATGTCCTGCGTCACGCCACGGTGCTCGATGGCAAGCTGCATGACGGCGCCCGTAAAGTCGGGCGGGACGATGATCTTCGCCTTAAGGTAGGGCTCCTCGATATGCTCGATGCGCGTGACGTCGGGAAGGTCCTGCGGACTCCTGACCTCGACCATCGTGCCGTCAGTCTTGAAGACGTGGTAGTCGACCGACGGACTCGTGGCGATGAGCGATAGGTTGAACTCGCGCTCCAGGCGCTCCTTCACGACCTCCATGTGGAGAAGGCCGAGGAAACCGACGCGGAAGCCGAATCCAAGGGCGACCGAGGTCTCGGGCTCCCAGGTAAGCGACGGATCGTTGACGTGAAGCTTGTCCAGGGCGTCGCGAAGGTTCTCGTAGTCCTTGTTGTCGACGGGGAACAGCCCGGTGAAGACCATCGGCTTGGCCTCACGGTAACCAGGAAGCGGCTCGGGGGTCGGACGTGCGGCGTCTGTGAGCGTGTCACCGACACGTACCGAGTCCGGGTCCTTGAGACCCGTGACCACGAAGCCGACCTCGCCAACGCCAAGCTCATCGAGGGGCTGCTCCACGGGACGGCGAACGCCGACGCCATCGACCAGGAAGGTTTCGCCCTTCTGCATCATGGCGAGCGTCTGCCCCTTGCGAATCGAACCGTCAAACACGCGCACCGTGGCAACGACGCCGCGGTACTCGTCGAAGTAAGAATCAAGAATCAACGCCTTGAGGGGAGCATTTGCATCCCCCTTGGGTGGCGACACGAGGTAGACGATCGCCTCGAGAAGATCGTGGATGCCCTCGCCGGTCTTTCCCGACACGCAAACCGCATCGTCGGCGGGAATGGCAAGATCGTCCTCGATCTCCACCTTGACCTCGTCAGGATGGGCACTCGGAAGGTCGATCTTGTTGATCGCGGGAACGATGTCCAGATTCGCATTCATCGCGAGGGTGGCATTCGAGACGGTCTGCGCCTCCACGCCCTGCGTCGCGTCGACGACGAGAACAGCACCCTCGCATGCCGCCAGGGAACGCGAGACCTCGTAGGTGAAGTCCACGTGACCAGGCGTGTCGATGAGGTTGAACTGGTAGGACTGCCCGTCGTCGGCGTCATACATCACGCGCACGGCATTCGACTTAATCGTGATGCCGCGCTCACGCTCGATGTCCATGGTGTCGAGGAGTTGGGACTCCATGTCCCTCTCGCTCACCGTGTGGGTCAGCTCGAGAATGCGGTCGGAGATCGTCGACTTGCCGTGGTCGATGTGGGCCACGATCGAGAAGTTCCTGATGTGTGAAGTGTCATTTGTAGGCATGAGGAAGATGATAGCCCATTGATGGGTTCACATGCTATACTCTTCGAGTTGACCTCACCGTGTCTCGGCAAAGAGGCCTCACCTATTAGTTTTCGAAAGGATCAAGCACGTGGCTAACATCAAGTCTCAGAAGAAGCGTATCAAGACCGCCGAGAAGGCGCGCATCCGCAACAAGGCCGTCCGCTCCGAGCTGAAGACCGCCGTCAAGGGCGTTCGCGCTGCCGTCGAGGCCAAGGACGTCGAGGCCGCCGAGGCCGCCGTCAAGAAGTGCAACCGCCTGCTGGACAAGGCTGCTTCCAAGGGCATCATCCACAAGAACCAGGCTGCTCAGCGTAAGAGCGGTGCCCAGAAGCTCGTCAACTCCATCAAGTAACTTCTGACACACACTTTGTTCAGAGTACGGGCGTCGACCTAGTGGTCGGCGCCCGTTTTCGTTGTCGGCCTTCGGAAAAGCAATGATTGCTCGAGGGTCGAAGGCAAGGCACCCATGACCGCAAATTCGCGAATGCGAAATCGCAAACGGCTACTCGCCAGCGACGCATGCGATCTTGAGGAACCTCGTAAGTGCCAGATACTCGTCACCCGAACCCTTGATGGTCTCCTCCAGCCTGACGGCCTCGCCAAGAAGCCGCTCGAGCTCCCCATCACCAAACCTACGCGAATCGCGAACCAAACCGTCCGCCATCCACTTGCGATTTGGTGGCAGCTTGAGCTCGGCGGCAACGGAGGCGGAGCGTCCACGGGCGGAAAGCGACCGTGCGCAAATCAGCTCACGCAGGCGTCTGACGAACAGAGTGTGGAGAAGGACGTAGGGAGGATTCTCCATCGCGCGAAGCTGATCCATTGCCTGGACAAAGTTACGCGTCGCCATTGCGTCAACAAGCTCGAACGGCTTCACCTCAACAACACGAGCAACATTTGCAACCACATCAGAACGAGAGAACCTCGTCTGACTGGGAAGCAGCTCGCAAAGAGTCTTCACCGTACGTTCAAGCATTACGGTCGAATCGCCGACACGCGAGACGAGTTCGTTCGCCGCGGGGACATCAATCGAGCGCCCCTGCGCCGTCACAAGCTTCTGAACAAAGGCGGACAGGTCCCTCGACTTCTGTGGGGGCTCACACTCAATCACAGCCTTGGGTCCAAGCTCGTTTACTGCCTTGTACAGACGAGTGTTCTTTGCCTGAGAATCACCGACAAGAAGCAAGACGCATGCGGGGTTTGGATCATCCAGGTAGTCAATGACGGCATCCGAAAGCTCCGAGGCCAAGCCCGAGCCATAGGATAGCTCCACCAGGCGAAAGCCCTCGCCAAAGGGAAGGGTTTGGAGACCCGCGACGAAGTCTACGGGCTCGACATCCGAAGACGCCTCGATTCGCTCAAGGTTAAAGTCGAGAAGACTAGGATCGAGATGTGACTCAAGGCGCTCGATGACCTTCTCGCGCTTGAGAACGTCCTTGCCAACAACCAGATATGCGGGAAGCAGGCCCTGTCTGGGATCGTCCGCCATACCCCTCCCTCCAATCAACAATCTCACATGATACACGCGCCACGAATGCGAGCTAGGCTAGGCGGCCCTTCTCTGCTGGATGACGCTCGGGCCACCAACGCCAGGACGTACCGTAACGTCGCCCACATCCTTGGTGCAGAAAAACACTGACCCTGCCTCCTTCAATATCCCCTCGCATTCGGGACTCGGATGGCCATAGCGGTTGTTCTCCCCCGCACTCGCAACGCTTACTTCGGGATCAAGTGCCTCCGCACCCTCCGCATCTAGGGATACCTCTGAGCCGTGGTGCCCGACCTTTAAAAAGTCTATGTCCCCAACATCGCCAAACTGGAGCACCTCCGCGGTCTCGCTTTTCTCGGCATCGCCAGTCAGCAGGGCCGTAAGTGACTTCCCTTCGGAGCGGTAGTCCAATGCAAGCTCAATCGAATCGGCGTTCTCGGAACCGTCGGTGGGAACATGCGGCCATACCATTCGCAAATTGAAGTCGCCCACCCTAACGCAGTCACCGTAGCGAAGCTCTTCCACCTCACATCCAAGAAGTCCAACGGCATCCGAAACAGGTGCGGGAAGATTCTTAGACACACCCTCGCCTACCAGCATCTTCCCCACTAAAACATGACCCCTGAGACTGCCCAATCCCCCGTAATGGTCATCGTGCATATGAGTAATGAGAACCGCATCAAGTCGCCAGACACCATGCCTCGCAAGCGCCGTGGCAACGGACTCATCCGCCCCCGTATCCACGAGCAGGGCAGACGACCCCTGCCTGACCAAAATGGCATCACCCTGCCCCACATCCAACACGACCACCTCCGCAGGGGCAAAACAACCAACCCTCACAAACATAACGAGGACGGCTGCCGTTAAGCCCAGAATCAAGAAACGAGCAATCCTCTCCCTGACCTTAGGCCAAACAATCAGGACGACGAGCAAGGCGACAATTGAAAGGGTCCCGACACACGTCGTCAAAGATCCGGGCCGCACACTCGCCATCGGCAAACCCGACGCAACGTGCGCAACAAGAAGCACGGGACGTGCCGCCAAATCGGAGACAGATAGAAGGACGGGACCGATAAAGGGCGCTCTCGCCAAAACGGTCGCCAAAAATCCCAGGGCAACAAATGCCGAAAAGAATGGTGCAGCTAGTATATTGGCAACAGGTCCTATCAGAGAAATCGTCCCAAAAGCGGGTAATGTCAACGACATGGTTGCCGCTTGCGCAACAAGGGAACAGGAACCCGCCGCAATCGCAGAGGTATACAACCGTCCAAGAACACGCACAGGTGCATGCGCACTGGCAAACAGCGGCTTGGACGAAGGCAGGATTGCCGACAGCACGTATTCGGAATACCGCCCAAAGACACAAAGCCCGCTAACCGACGCGACGGACAACAGGTAGCCAAGCTCTCCCGCATTTGTCGGATTCGCGGCAAGCATGCAAAGGGAGACAATAGCGACGGAGGAAAGGCCGTCTGATTGCCTGCCGGCAACTTGCGATCCCGCAGCCACCGACGACATCAACCAAGCCCTGACCGCCGAAGGCGGCATCCCGCAGACGAATACAAAGGCGCCACTGACAGCCCAAATAATCAACAGCCTTGTCCTGGCACTAGTAGCAAGCGGCTTGAGTATGTCGGTCATGAGGCGTGAGACGATTGCGATATGCGCACCCGATACAGCAACGAGATGCGAAAGGCCACTAATTGCAAATAAATCTTGCAGACCAGACTGTCTAAGCTCGACACGCGAGCCGCAAATGCACCCAGCAAGAAGGGCACGTGACTCGGATTGCTCGGGAACAATACCCTCCAAAAAGAACCTTGACGCCGATCGGAATATGCCCGCTAATCCACCGATGCGCTCCTTCCCAAGCAGACGGACCACAGAAACGCTCCCGCAAATGCCTCTCATGCGACTTGCTTCCGCAAACTCATCTTCCCCGAGGGGTTTAAAACGGCATATGCCACGAATTTCCTCGCCAACCTCATGACGCGCGAAAGACTTAAGCCATATCTTTGCACGAGCACCCGAGGGAGACACTGCCTCGGCAAGACAGCTCCATCCACGCGTGGATTCGGTCGGTTCGCCCACGACCTCAAACGTCCAATCCGAGAGATTCGAAGACCCGAGAGAGGTGGCCATCGAATCGCGATTCGCCGCAACGAACGCGGACAAAAGGCCGATAACAAGGGCTGACGCAATCACAAGCAACAAGGAAACCGACGCAGCGGTCGTGCCACCCTCTCCCCCGTTCGATATGCGAACGCAAACGAGGGGCACGACGAGAATCAAACTTACAGAGAGCAAAACCAGGGGGATCAGATTGCCGGTCAAGACAGCCCTACTCACGATAATCGACAGGAGCAGCGCGAAAAGTGTTGCCGGCAGATATGGACGTGGAGGAGGGTCAGTCGCCTTAGACACAAATCTTGTCCTTCATCTTCTCGAACTTCTTCTCGCCAATACCAGAGACCCGCATAAGGTCCTCGGGGGATTTATAGGGACCATTGGCCTCGCGATCCCTTACGATTGCGTTCGCCGTAGCCTCCCCCACACCAGGAAGATCATCGAGCTGCTCTGACGACGCCGTGTTGATATTGATCAAACCAGTTGAAACCCCCGAAGAAGAGTTGGCAGCCGCCGCCTGCGATGTCCCAGGCTGGCCGGTTCCCACGGCTTCCCCCTTCGCGGGCACATGCACCTTCATTGCGTCTTCCACACACGCCGCAAGGTTCAGTGAAGTCGTGTCGGCATCCTTTAAAAGGCCGCCCGCAGCATCGACCGCATCCGCGACTCGCGCCCCCTCAGGCAAATCGAGCTCATAGACTCCAGGCTTTTTTACGGCGCCATCAACATGGACCACGATTCTTGTAATCACGGTCTCGGCAGAGGCTGCAGAGTCACACGACACCACTGTCTCCGGCGACGACGTAGCGCCATGTCCACCCCTTTCGATCACCACACCGCCGCCGAGGGACGGAATCAAAACCCAGGCAAACGCAATGACGCCCAGAAGAACAAGGATCCCCAGGCACGCCCATTTACCACGCGATCCAGGAACACCAGCGATTAGCGACCTGAGGCCACGCCTAGAAGTACGATTTGCTTGCGCCATAAAACCACCCCCACACCAAATACTGGCGTGGGGGTGGTTTGAAATCTATAGATTTACCAGGGCAAATAATTCCGACTGCCAGAAATCTGGCATACATCCAACAGACGAGACTAAATATCCTGCTCAGAATCGCGCCTGTTCCATGCCGCAGGACGCAACTCACGATGGAAAGCCTTGAGGGAGCGGGGCGGCCTATAGGACGGACAGCCATCAGCATCAACGTACTCGACGTTTTCGACCAAGCTTTCGATCATCGCGTCATGGTCGAAGAGGTCCCACGCGGCATGCACCTGATCCAGGCGAGCATGCGTTTCTGGCCTCCTGGGCATAAAGAGCGTGCAGCAGTCGGGAGCGGTCTCGCAGCAAATGTCATAGGTACCGATCTGCTTGGCACGCGTGATGATCTCCTGCTTGTCTGTACCGATAAGCGGGCGAAACACCGGGATGTCCACAACCTCGTTAACGGCAGTAATGTTCTCGAGGGTCTGCGATGCGACCTGTCCCAGGGACTCGCCGGTAACGATTGCCTTAGCGTCCTCGAGTCGGGCGATACGCTCGGCTACAGAGAACATCATGCGTCGATACATGATGATGCGAAGGGCCTGCGGCACCACAAGCGAAATCTCACGCTGGACGTCACCAAACGGAACGACGTACATGCGACCGACGATACCTGCAGGCTGAAGAGCGCGGACAAGGTCTTGGCAAAGGTACTCGCTCGTGTCGGAGGTCTGCGGGCGACCCGAGAAATGCACAGGGACACAAATGGCACCACGGCGGCCAACCATCCAGGTCGCAACAGGCGAATCGAAGCCGCTGGAAAGAAGCGACACGACCTTTCCCGCAGTGCCGACGGGAAGACCTCCACATCCAAGCTCGGAAGCGGCATAAACGTACACATCACCCTGAACGACGTTGACATGAACAACGATGTCGGGCGTGTGGACATCAACCTTCTTGTCAGGGAAGGCCTCACACAGCACGGAACCAACGAGCTTGTTTAGCTCGAGGGTGTGCAACGGATAATCCGTGTTAGACCTACGCGCATGAACCTTAAACGTCGAGAAGGACGGGACCTCACCCAAGGCGCGCACTGCCGCCTCACAAAAGACCTCGGGCTCGCGAGGGCAACGGTACGCAATCGAAGCTCGCGCGACACCAGGCACCTGACGCACAATGGCGGAAATCTCGCTAGCATCCGCACCAGGCTCCAAATCCACAAGCAGGTGTCCAGAAATACGACAGACACGCTTGACCGGCAGGTCGCGAAGCGTACGACGCAGGTTGGTGACAAGCTGGTTCTCGAACGTCGAGCGATTCTTGCCCTTAAGTCCGATCTCGTGATAATGGACGAGGCAGATGCGCTCGTATGCCATGTTAGCCAACCTGATTGTTGCCCTTGATGGCGGCATCGAAGAAGTCCCTGTCAAAGCTCAGGGTACCGTCCTCGATCTCATCCATGGCAATCGTGACGGGATCCTTGCCAGAGACGACGGTGGTGATGTCGTCGATGGCCTGGATGGCAGTCACGCGAAGGTGCTGGCCACGAAGCATGTTGTTGATGTCACAGGCACGCTTGGACGCAACGGAGCAGAGCAGGAACGGGTTGTTCTCGGTCTTGTCCAGAAGGTCGTTGATCTCCGGCTTGATAACTGACATCTCTAGGAACCCTCAATTCATCTCGTGCGACCGGAGCGCATCGGCAAGCTCGCTTGCGGCTGCCTCCAGGTCATCATTAACAATGCGGACGTCATACTGATCCGCAAGCTCAAGCTCCCCCACCGCGTTGGCAAGGCGAAGCTCGATGGAGGACTCGTCCTCCGTGCCACGACCGCGAAGCCTCTTCTCGAGCACCTCCAGGGAAGGCGGCTCAATGAAGACCAGAACAGCGTCGGGATAAACCTTCCTCACATTGAGCGCACCTTGCACGTCAATTTCGAGAATGACCGAACGACCGGCATCAATGCACTTGGTAACCTCGGAAAGAGGCGTTCCGTACTTATGCCCATGAACGTTCGCCCACTCGAGGAACTCATCGCCCTCGACCATTCGGTCGAAGCAATCGTCGGAGAGGAAGTGATAGTCAACACCGTCGACCTCACCCTTACGCGGGCTCCTAGTCGTGGCAGAGACCGTCAGACCCAGATCAGGACGTGCCGCGCGCACCTTGGCGAGCAGCGTGCCCTTCCCCGAACCTGACGGTCCCGAAACTACAAAGAGCCTGGCTCGAGTAGCCACTACTTGGAGAGCGCCTCGATGAGCTGCTCGCGCTGACGGGCACCAAGGCCCTTGACGCGACGGGTGGCGGAGATGCCCAGCTCGTTCATGACCTTGGCGGCCTTGGCCTTGCCGTAACCAGGGAGGGACTCGATGAGGGCGGAGACCTTCAGGCGGCTGGCGATGGGGTTGTCGGAATCGAGGACCTCCTCGAGAGTAACGTCGCCGTTCTTGATCTTCTCGCGAAGCTCGGCACGCGCGTGACGAGCGGCAGCGGCCTTCTCCAGAGCGGCCTTGCGCTGCTCATCAGTAAGCTGAGGGAGAGCCATTTTTCCTCCAAACATAGGGTTTGCTTCAATCGAACAAGTCCAGAAGTGAACCCTGGCTTGTTAGCAAATCCATATTGTGGCGTTATGCGGGCGTTATTGCAAGTAAATCGCCCTATCGTCCGCAATCCAGCCACTCATTTAACAAAAACTGTCGGAGCATTCGTGCAGGTAAAAGCAATGGCCTACATCGCGTCCAACTCTTCGACAATCGCGTCGAACGCAGCGACGGGATCGTCGGCCTGAGTGATGGGCCTACCCACGACCAGCTGAGTCGCGCCTGCGGAAACCGCGGCAGCCGGCGTGGCGATTCGACGCTGGTCGCCCACCTCCGAGCCTGCGGGACGAACGCCAGGGGTGACGATAAGGGCGTCGGGCCCGAGAAGCTCGCGCATGGACGCAGCCTCCTGCGGAGAGCAGACGATACCGTCAGAGCCCGCGCCGCACGCAAGCGTGGCAAGACGCGAGACCTCGTCCGCAACAGGGGCATCAATGCCGATCTTTGCGAGAGATTCCTGATCCATGCTGGTAAGAACGGTAATCGAAACAAGCCTGGTGCGCTCGTCGCGGTCAACGGCGGCAGCCTCGACACCCTCACGTGCGGCAGCAACCATGGCGTCGCCACCAAGACCGTGAATCGATAGGATGTCGGCACCAGCGCGGGAGGCAGACTCGGCGGCCCCGCGAATCTGGTGCGGAATGTCGTGCAGCTTGAGGTCAAGGAAAACCTTGAGGCCCTTATCGTGCATGGCGTCGACAATCTCGGGGCCGCACGCATAGTAAAGTGTCATGCCAATCTTGACCCAGGTGGCGTGGCCACCGAGAAGGTCGGCGAGCTCGAGGGCGCGCTCGCGACTGCAGTCGAGGGCGACGATGACACGGTCGGCAGACTTTAGCATTCGAACGCTCCAATCAGATCGTTGATGTTGGAAACACCCTGCGAGGCCGCCCACTCCTCGAGCTCAGAGAGGACGCGCGGGGCGGCCATGGGGTCGACAAGGTTGGCCGTACCCACCGAGACGCAGGTCGCACCAGCAAGAATGAACTCGGCAGCATCCTTGCCGCTGGCAATACCGCCAATGCCGCACAGCGGGATGGAGACGGCATTGTGGGCCTCCCAAACCATGCGAACGGCAATCGGATGGATGCAGGGACCAGAGACCCCCGCGGTGGGACGCGAGAGCTTGCTGCGCCTGGTACGAACGTCAATCGCCATGCCGGGAATGGTGTTGATGAGCGAGAGCGCGTCGGCACCGGCATCCTCGAGGGCGCGAGCGATTTCGGGAACCCTCGCAGGGGCCATCTTGACGACAACGGGACGCTTGGTCCTGGGACGAATGGCCCTCATGACACCAGCGGCCCCCTCGGGCGTGGAGCCCATGGCGGCACCACCCGCAGCGATGTTGGGGCAACTGATGTTGATCTCGAGACCAGCCGCAAAGGGGGCGAGCTCCTCGTACTTCTCGACAGCGGCGACATACTCGTCGATCGAGTGGCCGGCCACCTGACAGATAACCTGACAGCCCTTGTCGGAAAGACCCTGCAGGTATTCGCCGTTGTCCCGAACGAAGGACTCGACACCGGCGTTTTGGAGGCCAACGGAGTTCATGATTCCCGAGGCAACCTCATGCATGCGTGGCGCAGGGTTACCAGGCCACGGCTCTGCGGAGCAGCCCTTGGTGGTGATGGCGCCAAGGCAGGAGACGTCATAGAAGCCGTCGAACTGCCATCCATAGCCGAAGGTGCCGGATGCGGTGTTGATGGGGTTCTTCATGCGGATGCCGCCGAAGTCGACGGCCATGCTAACGCTGCTCACCAGGCGACCTCCTCCGCGTCGAAGACCGGGCCGTCCATGCAGGTGCTGGCGTAGCCGCCGCGCCTCATGGCGACGTTGCACGTGCTGCATGCGCCAAACCCACAGGTCATCATGCGCTCCATCGAGACTTGGCAGGCGATGCCACGCTCATGGCAGAGCCTGGCGACACCAGCCATCATCGGCTCGGGCCCACATGTGAGGACGCAGCTGTACCCGTTGCGCGACATGAGCTCGACCATGCCATCGGTCGTGAACCCACGGAGACCGCTAGTCCCGTCATCGGTCGTCACGAGCACCTCGCCCGCGCTGGCAACGACAAGCTCGTCGACTCCCCAGAGCTTGGAGGAGGTCTGTGAGCCAACAACGGCGTCGAACGCAATTCCGGAGGATGAAAGGGCTCGACCTAGACCGACAATCGGCGTGATGCCGACACCGCCGGCAACGATAAGGGCACGGTCCCCCGCCTCGCGCACACGCCAACCATGGCCACAAGGGCCAAGGACGTTGGTGGTGTCGCCAGGCCTCATGAGAGACATGCGTCGGGTACCGTCGCCCACGACCGCATAGACCGTCTCAACCGTGCCGTCGACGAGGTTGGTCCCTGAGAAGGACACGGGGATGCGAACGATCTGGGAGGGATCGCCAGGGACATGGATGTTGACGAACTGGCCTGCCTCAAGACTGGAGGCGAGGTCGGGAGCGCGGAAAACAAGGCGGAAGAGCCCGTCCGCCACACGCTCGTTGGAAACAACCTCGAACTCGTGGAGGCGTGCCGCCGAAGGTTGCGGCATGCGTTTCTCCTTCCTATATATGAGTGTTGCCGTGCCAGGCGCACAACGCCCGGCACGGCAACATCGTAGTGCAGGTTGCGGTCCCTAGGCCAGCTGGCCGTCGGCGAGCTTACGCTTGCCAGAGACAAAGACGTCGGAGGCGGCACCGGTGAGCGTCTCGCCCAGGAAGGCGGAGTTCTTGGACTTGCTCTCGAAGTAATCCTCGGTAACCTCGATCTTTGCCTCAGGGTCGATAAGCGTGAGGTCGGCCGCGCTGCCGGCCTCGACCTTGACGGGGTCGAGTCGCAGGATGCGACGGGGGTTGACCGCCATGACATTGACAAGGGCATCCCAGCCAAGCTTGCCCGGAAGCACCATGTTGGTGAGCATCAGCGGAAGCGAGGTCTCCAGGCCGATCGTGCCGAAGAAGGCGATCTCCCACTCGCAGTCCTTCTCGTGTGCAGCGTGCGGGGCGTGGTCGGTGACGATGCAGTCGATCGACCCGTCGGCGACGCCGGCACGAAGCGCCGCGGCGTCAGAGGCGAGACGCAGGGGCGGGTTCATCTTGAGGTTCGTGTTGTAGGCGTCGGTGATGTCCTCCTCGTCGAGGAAGAGGTGATGCGGGGTGACCTCGCAGGTGACGGGAAGGCCCTCGGCCTTCGCGGCCTTGACGAGCTCGAGACCCTTGGCGGTGGAGATGTGGGCAACGTGCAGCGGGCAACCGGTGAGGCGGCTGAGCTCGATGTCGCGATAGATCTCAAGCTCCTCGCCGAGCGCCGGCCAACCAAACATGCCGAGTCGGGTGGAGGCGCGACCCTCATTGATGACGCCATGGGTGGTGAGAGACTCGTCCTCGCAGTGGGCGATGGCAACGCGGTCGAACTGGGAGACATACTCCATGCAGGTGCGCATCATGCCTGCGCTCTGGACGCCGTGGCCGTCGTCGGAGAAGGCGCAAGCGCCCTCCATGACCATGTCGCCAATCTCGGAAAGGGCCTCGCCCTTCTCGCCACGAGTAAGCGATCCGATGGGACGAACGTGGCAGTAGCCCGCAGCCCTGGCACGGTCGTACTGATAGCGAATCTCGGCACCGGTGTCAGTGACGGGATCGGTGTTGGGCATCGTGGCAACATCGGTGAAGCCACCGTGAACGGCAGCGCGGGCACCGGTCTCGATGGTCTCCTTGTACTCGTAGCCAGGATCACGGAAGTGGACGTGCATGTCGACGAGGCCGGGGACAAGGTACTTGCCCTTGGCGTCGATGACCTCGGCGCCCTCGGGGGCCTCGATGGACTCGGCGACCTCGGCGATCTTCTCGCCATCGATCAGGACGTCGCGAACGCCGTCGATGTCGACCTGGGGATCGACGACGTGAGCTCCCTTAAGCAGAAATGCCATTGTTCTCTCCTCCAAGCAGCAGGTACATCTCGGCCATACGCGTCAGGACACCAGCGTTGACCTGGTTGAGAATCCTGGAGCGGGCGCAGTCCGCGACCTCGGTGTTGATCTCCATGCCACGGTTCATCGGGCCGGGGTGGCACACGATGGCGTTGGGCTTCATCATCTTCTCGCGGCGCTCGTCGAGGCCGTAGAGACGGTTGTACTCGCGACGGGACGGAATGGCCGCACCCTCCATGCGCTCGAGCTGGACGCGCAGCATGTAGACAACGTCCATGTCGGAGATGACCTCGTCGAGGTTGGCCGTCTGCCTGCAGCCGAACCACTCGGGGTCGTCGACCTGGAAGGTCGGGGGGCCGACAAGCGTGACCTCGGCGCCCATGGTCTTGAGCGCGGGTGCCAGCGAACCGCAGACACGGCTGTGCGCGAGGTCGCCCACGATGGCAACCTTGAGGCCGTTGAGGTAGCCGAAGTGCTCGCGAATGGTGTAGAGGTCGAGCATGGCCTGCGTGGGGTGCTGGTGCTTGCCGTCGCCGGCGTTGATGACGACGGCGTCGGTGTTCTCGGTGATCTTCTGCGGGGTGCCGGCGAGCTTGGCACGGCAGACGAACATGTCGACGTTCATGGCGTCGATGGTCTGAATGGTGTCGGCAAGGCTCTCGCCCTTGACGACGGAGGACGTAGAGCCGCCCATGTTGAGGGCATCGGCCGAAAGGCGCTTCTCGGCGAGCTCGAAGGAGCTGCGCGTACGCGTCGACGGCTCGAGGAACAGGTTGACGATGGTACGGCCGCGAAGGGCGGGAACCTTCTTGATCGACCTGTTGTTGTTGACCTCCGCGAACGAGCGAGCCGTGTCGAGAATCTGCGTGATGTCATCCGCAGTCAGGCTGTTCGTGTCAATGAGGTTCTTGACGGAAAGCATCTAGTTCGCACCTCCAGCGTTCTTCTCGGTATCGATGTCCCAAATCTCGACGTCGCTCCTGTCGTCGAGCGGAGCGATGCACACGCGCACATCCTCGTCATGGGAGGAGGGCACATTCTTACCAACATAATCGGCGCGAATGGGCAGTTCGCGGTGGCCACGGTCGACCATGACGGCAAGCTGGACGGTCCTGGGGCGGCCGTAGTCCATGAGCGCGTCGAGGGCCGAGCGAACGGTACGGCCCGTGTACAAGACGTCATCGACCAGGACTATGTCCTTCCCATTGATGTCGAAGGGAATGTCGGTGGCGTGCAGGACCGGCGCGATTGCGCGGTTGACGTCATCACGGTAGAAGCTGATGTCGAGGGTGCCGATAGGCGGCTTGCCGCCCTCGATCTTCTCGACCTCGTCGGCGAGCAGGTTGGCCAGAGGCACTCCCCTGCGCACGATGCCGACCAAGGCAACGTTCTCGGAGCCCTCGTTGCGCTCGATGACCTCGTGCGCAATGCGGGTCACGGCGCGCTTCATCGCGGCCTCGTCCATAATGATGGCCTTGGGCTTGCTTTCCATGAATCTCCTTCCATAAGAAAAAAGACGCCCTTGCCGACCCGTAGCGGCATAAGACGTCCCATGAAAGGCTATGTGTATGACCCAACTGGGTCACTAAGCCTTGCGGGCATCTCGTACCGCGCTTAAAGGTCGAAAACAACTATATACGAGATGGGCCTGGCGGCAAGCCATTTTCACACACTAAATTACAACGGGCGGCAAACGGCGTTCGATGGCGGGCGACGACGGAGGCTAACGCCGCGGGCGCAAACCGTACCAGACGCGTTCCAGCGTCGTGCGAAGACCGCGCGCCCTGAGGTAAAACAGCGCCAACTTGACAAACGGCACCGAGGTAGACAACCCGTTCGCAATGGCGAGAAGTTCGGCGAGGCACGCACGCGAAATCCATGGGAGAGACTTTCCGTCCGCGAGTTCGCCAAAATGGGGAAGAATGTCGTCGCGCAGTCGCTCGCAGGCCTCGCGTGCCATCTCCCCAGGAAGCGTGGAGATGTCCCTCAGGAGAAGGTCTATGCACCATTCGAGGGTCCTGGCGCCGCAAATGTGCATAAAGCCTGCCGACTCCCAGTCCACGGCAATCGCCTTTTCGCAGTCCAGGTGACGCATGACCTTGCCGAACAACATCTCAGGCGAGTCAAACGAGGCGTGCGTCATCGAGCACAGGTTCATGCGGTAGAGGTACAGCTGCCTTGAGCAGAGGGTCGTTCGACGAGAGCGTGGATAGACCTCGAAGTGGAAAAACTGGTCGTCGCCCAGGGTGATCGTGGGCTCCCAACGAATGCCCTCACGATGCGCGAAGTCAGAAGAGATCGCGGTGCGGGCAGCAAACGGCCTCGCGTCCTCGTCGAACAAGACGCGAGGGTCGAACCCCTCGAACGTAACGTCACGCGGGGCGAGATGTCCCCTCAGCGATGGGTGCGTGGCCTCAGGAGGAACGATCGAGTAGCCGAAGGTGAGAACCTCGCAGTCCTTCTCGGCAAAGGTCGTCGCCACGCACTCGCATGCATCACGCACGAGTTCGTCATCAGCATCGACGAACATGAGAATGTCGCCTGTGGCCGCAGCCATTCCCGCATTGCGCGCGGGCCCTGGGCCTGCATTTTGTTGAGACATAATCCTAACGCGGGGGTCCTTCTCGGCAATCGAGGCGACAACGTCGGCAGAGCCGTCAGTCGAGCCATCATCGACGCATACGACTTCGATGTCGGAGAGCGTTTGACCCAACAGCGAGCGCAGGCAGGGCTCGATGTAATCTCTCTTGTTGTAGACGGGAACGATGATCGAAACTCGTGGCATGACAACTACCTGGAACGTCTTTCCCTCACTGCGTTGATGAGGGCCTGCGGGCCGCCAAGCTCAAGACTGAAGGCGGCCTTCGACAGGGCAGACTCGCCGTGGAAGTTCTCGCGCAGCCTCAGGTAGTGGTCAGGGTCCTCGATGATTTTGCGAATGTTGAGCGCCCTCCAAGCGTCCAGATCCTCCCAATCGATTCTTCCAGCATCGTCCATCTTCGAGAACTCGAGCGACATGTAGTGGATGAACTCAGGCCTGAACTCGGGCGCGATACGGTCTACGTTCCAGAGGAAGGCATTTGACCTGGCCACGACTGACGCGCGACGCAAAAGCCTGTCGTGGTCAGAATCCCCCCTGCGCGCCAGCCAACGATCAATCTCGTCGAACTCCTTGCCCACCGCATAGACCTTGCCACGCGAATGGACCGAAGATCCCTCGTTGTCCTGCCTGTAGTGGACGATCGGATCGTCAAGAAACACCGCGCAACTCGAGGCCGCGTAAGTCTTGAAGGCGAAAGAGGTGTCCTGATACGAGGCACCCGGCGTCTCAAGGAACCTGATCGCGTTGTCATCGAGAAGGGACTTGCGATAGACACCGCTCCAGATGGCAGACTTGAAGAGATAGACGCGAAGCTCGTCGCGCGGATCGATTTCGCGGTTCAGCAGATCATCCCCATAGGGATGAACCTGCTCGTCTCGCCCGGTAACAGACCAGTACAACGAAAAGGTGCCACGAACGAGGTCGGCATCATAGGCCTCGATGGCCGTGACGAGCCTCTCGAGCGCACCATCATACATGACGTCATCAGACTCGAGGAAGCCGACATAGGTGCCACGAGCCTGCTCGAGGCCAACATTGAGGGTCGCGCCGTAGCCGCTGTTGGGCTTGTCAATCACCCTGAAGCGAGGGTCACGATCCGCATACTCATGGGCGATGGCACCAGAATCGTCGGTCGACCCATCGTTCAACAGAATTGCCTCATAATCGGTATAGTCCTGGTGCTCAAGCGAATCGAGGCACTCTCGGAGGTATCTACCGACGTTGTAGATAGGAACGAGAATCGACAGCGTCGGCCCCTCGGAAGTGGGCACGGCGTCACTCTGGACGTCAGCGGATTCAAGAAGCTCGTTTTCGATAGCCCCATCACGCATGGCGAATCCCCATCCTCTCGAGAAGCTCGCCGAAGCCATGGTTTCGCACGCAAGAAGCCGCATCACGAACCTTGGCCACATAGCGAGGCAAGTTCGAATAGTGAATCCCTTCGTAACCGGTAAGACGCGCGTACATTTGCTTGAAGTCGACGGGCAGATACGGCATGTGATCGACGACCTCGGGTCGCATGCGGAGAAGAACCCCTCTTACCGCATCGGCATTGCCATCACCAAGCGCTCCACGGGCCACGGCTTCGCTGACATACTCATACCCAACGGTATACAAAGCCTGCAGAACGCCCTCATCCTCTATGCTGAGACGCTCGACGACATCGGCGTTGTCGTTCCAGCGCTCGAGCGAAAGGCCGATGTTGCGATTGGCAGAGGACGAACCAGGCGCCTCCTCGCGATAGCAGTACCAGGCATCATCCGTATAGACGATGCTGTCAGCCTGGCACATCGTCTCGAACAGGAACGGGTTGTCGACCCAGCCCGCCCCGGGAACCTCCATGAAGCGGATGCCCTTCTCTGCAAGCCAATCGCGCCTGTAGAGCGCCGACCAAATTGACGGATGATACTGGAGCAGACGGGGGCAATCCGCGATACGAAATGGCTGCGTCGAAGGGTCGAGCCTATGCCAGGAAAGCGCTCGCTCCCGACGCTCAAGATCAGTGCCAGCATCGAGAACTCGCCAATAAGATGACTTGACCACATCTGGCAAACCGTGTTCGCGCGCTATGGCGAGAAGGGCGTCATACATGTGCGGCAACACAAAATCATCTGGTTCGAAAACCGAGACATAGACACCACGGGCCTCGTCAAACCCCCTATTAACACTGGCGCCATAACCCTGGTTCGGCTTGTCGATGATTCTGAAACGACAATCGCGCCGAGCGAACTCGCGCAAGACGGAAAGCGTCGAGTCGGTGGATCCGTCATTGACGAGGATGAACTCGAGGCATGCGGAATCGTTCGCTCGCAGCGACTCAAGGGCCTGATCGAGCCAACGCTCCACGTTATAGCAGGGAACTACGACCGATACGTCAATCGTGGTTGCCATCTAACGCTCCAGGTTTCTATAGGCCTCGCAAACATCATCGGTAGGACCGAGCATCCGCTGTTTGCCCTTCTCGATCCAGCAGACACGATCACAGATACGCTCAACAAGCTCGAGGCTGTGGCTGACGAGAAGAACCGTAACGCCGTCGGCCTCAACGAGCTCCTTGATGCGTCGCTCGCACTTCTGCTGGAAGAGAAAGTCACCAACAGACAGGGTCTCATCGACAATCAAAATATCAGGCTCGGTAATGGTTGCAATGGCAAATGCAATGCGGGCAACCATGCCACTGGAATAATTCTTGAGCGGCATGTCCATGAAGTTCTCGAGCTCAGCAAAGCTAACGATGTCATCGAAGTGGTCGTCGATGAACTCCTTCTTGTAGCCGAGAAGGGCGCCATTAAGGTAGATGTTCTCCTTTGCGGTGAGCTCCATGTCAAAGCCAGCGCCAAGCTCAATGAGGGGCGCGATGGTACCTCTGACCTCACAAGAACCTTCCGTCGCCTCAAGAACGCCAGCAATCACTTTGAGCATCGTGGACTTGCCGGAACCATTGGTTCCAACAAGGCCGAAGGCCTCGCCGCGCTTGACCTCGAAACTGATGTGGTCGAGGGCGCGGAACTCCTTGAACTTGAGCTCACCCTTGGCCATTGCCAGGAAGTACTCCTTGAGGGAGTTGAACTGCTCTGAGGCGATGTTAAACACCATCGAGACATCGTTGACACCAATGATCGTCTCAGCATCAGGCGAAGGCAGCGGCGGCCTCATGAAACCCTCAGGCCCCGCAACGTTAATCCATCGATTGACAGTCAACGTTCCGCCGTCGGCGTCGGTAACGTCACAGAACAGGTGATAACGGCCCTCTCTCTTGGGAAGGAACTCCCAGAAGGTTTCCTTGGTAGGCTTGCCAGTCGATTCGAGGGTAGAACCCCAGTTCCCATCGTCCCAGCTGCCCTCGAGAGACCAAACGTAGTTAAATACGACCTTTGAGGGATCAATCCCCTCGAGAACTGGTTCAACGTGAACGGGCTCATCAATCCTCAAAGAAGTGTTATCGACCTTAAGTCGAGCAGTCCAACCTTCGGGCTTATGCAAAGAGGTCTCGGACACGAGCGCTCCTAAATGTAGAGGATGAACTTGTGCTCATTCTTATGGAACACAAGGTAGCCGATGACTAGGGCGCATGCCGCAAAGAGCACGCAGCGCACCATGATAGATACAGTAGGAACCTGCTGCCACAACAACACATCCCTGATGGCAGTGATATAGCAGTACATGGGATTGAAACCCTCAAGGAACTTCATCCAGTCAGGAAGGATGGAGAAGGGATAGAACAAAGGAGTGGCATACATCCAGGCGGTCAAAAACACGCTCCAGAGATGCAATACGTCACGAAAGAAAACAGACGCAGCGGAGAGAAACAAAGATATGCCGATGCAGAACACTCCAAGCAAAAGAACAATGACAGGAAGCCAAAGAGCCAACGGAGTGAGCGGGATACGGAAGAAGGCCATGACAATGGCAACCGCAATCAGGGAAAAGGCGTAGTTGACCATTCCGAACAGAACTTTTTGAACAGGGAAAACAAACCTGTTGATCTTAACCTTCTTAAGCAAGGAGGAAGCGCCGATGATAGACCCCATGCCTTGGGTGGTGGAGTCATTCATAAGCGACCAGGCGGTGTTGCCAAGGATGAGGTAGAGGGGATAATTCCCGATGGTGGGATCCGAATAGCGCATGAACGACGAAAAAACCGCCGCCATGACCACCATCATCAGCAGTGGGTTCAAAACGCTCCAGGCAACACCTAAGGCGCTGCGGCGATACTTCAGCTTGAAGTCCTTGGAGACAAGCTGCTTAAGGATGGCGACGTCACGCTTGACGGGCGGATTCCAGGCAAACTCACGCTCTTGGGATACACCCGAGCGATCAGTAACGCTTGTGGGATTCTCGACGGAGCTCAAGGGACCTCCAAAACATGGCTACCGATTGAAATACACGATGAAATCCTAGCATTGCGGCACACACAGACGTGAAACCCCATATTATTGGCAGAGAGAGAAACGCCAGGTAGATACGCAAAAGGGGGCAGGGCACCGCCTCGCGGCGGGGCCCTGCCCCTGTCAAATGCCCGTCGTTGGTCGGAGGCGCCCTGCTCTCCCACGGCCTGACGCCGCAGTACCATCGGCGCTGGGGGGCTTAACTTCCGGGTTCGGCATGGGACCGGGTGTACCTCCCCCGCCACGGCCTCCGACCAACGACGGGCATTCTTCTGTCGTCGGGGCGCCCTGGGGGCCGCACAGCGCGTACCAAGGGCCACACCACAAGAAGGTCGCGCGCGAGACGGTCGCGCATGGTGCGGGTGGGAAGAGCTCGGGCGATTAGTACGGCTCGGCTGA
>JAWQCY010000004.1:0-220745 GCA_036321795.1 Coriobacteriaceae bacterium CM84B_73
TCCAGCCCCAAATACTATGTGTCCCCCACCCCAACCAAATAGTGGAGCGGGGGGGGCGGGGCCCGCCCAACCCCCCCCCCCCCCCCGACGCCGTCGGATGTCTCCTTGGGGCGTGAGGACGGAATGTCTGCGCTCGTGCGTGACATCAACGTCCTTCTCCCTACACGAGCTTCGCGAAGTGGCGCTTGCCGACCTGCAGCGTGGCGCCCGCGAGCATGGCGGGGTCGACGTTGTAGGACTTGGGGGCCACGGCCTCGCCGTTGACCTTGACGCCGCGGCCGTCGATCAGGCGGCGGGCCTCGCTGGCGGACTTGGCCAGGCCGGCATCGACCAGGACGCGGGCCAGGTAGACCTGACCGTCATCGTTGGGGGTGAGGTCGCAGCTGACCTGAGGGATGTCCTCGGGGATCTCGTGCTTCTTAAAGAGGTCGTCGAAGGCCCTCTCGGCCTTCTCGCCCTCGCCGGCGCCGTGGTACAGGTCGACGATGTTGCGGCCCAGGGCACGCTTGAGCTTGTAGGGGTCGGCGGTGCCGTCGGCAAAGGCGCGGTCGATGGCGTCGACCTCGTCCAGCGAGCAGGTGGAGCACAGGCGGTAGTACATCGGGACGATCTCGTCGGCGATGGACATGACCTTGCCGAACATGTCGGCCGGCGCGTCGGTCAGGCCGATGTAGTTCTTGTAGCTCTTGGACATCTTCTTGGTGCCGTCGGTGCCCACCAGCAGCGGCATGGTGAGGGCGACCTGCGGCTCCATGCCCTCGGCGCGCATGAGGTCGCGGCCGGCCAGCAGGTTGAAGATCTGGTCGTTTCCGCCCATCTCGACGTCGGCGTCGATCACGACGGAGTCGTAGGCCTGCAGCACGGGGTAGATGAACTCGTGCAGGGCGATGGAGCGGCCCTCGGTGTAGCGGTTGTGGAAGTCCTCGCGCTCGAGGATGCGGGCGACGTTGAACTTGCTCATGAGGCCGAGCATCTTGCCCAGGTTGAGCGGCTTGATCCAGTCGCCGTTGTGGACGATGGTGGTCTTCTCGGGGTCGAGGACCTTCATGGCCTGCTCGACGTAGGTCTTGGCGTTGGCCTCGACCTGCTCCTCGGTCAGCGGCGGGCGCGTCGAGTCGCGGCCCGACGGGTCGCCGATCAGCGCGGTGCCGTTGCCGATGATCAGGGTGACCTTGTGGCCCAGGTCCTGGAACTGACGCATCTTGCGCAGGGGCACGGCGTGGCCCAGGTGCAGGTCGGGGCTCGTGGGGTCGACGCCCAGCTTGATGTTGAGCGGCGTGCCCTTCTCAAGCTTCTTCTTGAGCTCGTCCAACGGGACGATCTGCATGGTTCCCGAAGTGATCACCTTGAGCTGTTCTTCCACTGGCAGCAACGCTCTGCCCTCCATGTAGTTCGTGTTCGGTCTCGCACGCGACCGGACGGGACGCGCGCTCGTGCTTCGCGTGCCGAGAAGTGCCGTCGGCACGCATTCGTACAGGATACCGCAGGCAGGGCCTACTCGGCACCGTCGGACTTGGGCGCATAGCGCGCGCGGTAGTCACGCTCGAGCTCGTCGGCAATGCCAGGGGCGTGTGTGCGCCCGTCCACACGCACCAGGCCGACCTCGACGGGCGTCAGGCCACGCCGGTCGAGCCAGGCATCAAGCAGGAAGGGTGCCAGGTCGGCGAGCTCGTGTCGCTCGACCTTGTCCGAGCCGAGGGCCAGAAGGCTCGTCTCGACCTCCTCCATGAGGGGGAACATCCACGAGCAGTACTCGTCCATACGGTCGCGGCGCATCAAGCAGACGTTGGTGCTGTGCCCATGGGTTATCCCCAGGCGCACGTCGAGGGCATGTGCGTAGTCGGGCTCGACCTCGCGGACGACATCGCGCAGGGCGTCGAGGCCAAGCTCGCGATGCCCGCGCAGGTAGTGGGCGCGATTGGTCTCGAGGATCCAGTTTGACTCGCCCGGCAAGACGATGGCGCGGGTGTCCAGGCGGTGCGAGAGGTAGTCGGAGCCCGCCACGCGCCGCCTTCGGTCGAACGAGAAGTTCGACGCGAGGAAGGCGCCGTCGGTAGCCAGACCCACCGCGTCCGCATCCACCTCCGGCATCGACCGCCAGACGTGGCGGAGCACGGCGAGCTCGCCCCAGGCGTGCGCGTCGGCGCCCGCGACCCGCGTGGCCGAGACAGCCTCGAAGGCGGGGTCGTCGGGCAGCCAGCACTTCTCGGCATCGTGACTGACGTAGATCCGGATGCTCTTGCTGGCCATGGGTGCTCCTTTGGAGAGAAGGGCGGTCACTGCGTACCGATGGTACGGCAGCGACCGCCCCGAGGCGTTCGGATTTGCAGGCGTGGCTAGATGAACATCCTGCCCACGCCCATCGGCGTGCCGTAGACCCACAGGCTGGCCTTGCGCACGGTCGCGCCGGCGTAGGGGGCCTCGATGATCTGGTCGTTGCCCAGGTAGACCGCGACGTGACCCTTCCAGAAGATGAGGTCGCCGCGCCTGCGGCTGCCAAGCGACACCCTCTTGATCTTGCCGTAGTTCCACAGGTTCATGGCGTCATGGCTGTGCCAGCCGTTGGCGCCGGTGGCGTAGTGGTCATACGGGTTAAACTCGCCCAGGTCCATGCCGCAGGCGTAGGCGCACTGGAAGACCAGGCCCACGCAGTCCACGCCCACGCCGGGGGCGCAGGCGTAGTTCCACATGTAGGGAGTGCCCAGGTAGTCGTAGGCACGGCCGACGAAGGCCTCGACGCACTGCGAGCGCGTGGCGTTGTAGGCGATGCGCGAGGGCGTCATGTAGGCGAACTTGGTGCCGTAGGCGGCCTTCTTGGGTTTGACGTTGTGGGAGGACACCTGGTAGAAGCCCTTGGGGTTCTGCCAGCCGGTCTTTCCCGACGGGCAGTACAGCACCTTGGTCGACTTGCCGCCGACCTTGTTGCCGTTCTTGTCGAAGACGTCGACGCTCAGGGTGTACATGCCCTCGCGGCCGCCCGAGACCGACTTGATGTCGAGGGTGCAGCTCTTTGCCGACGTGTTGGACCCGGTCTGCTTGACGGTCGATCCCCAGTTGCCGGCGCCCCAGGAGTTCTCGTAGCGCCAGACGTAGTTGTAGGTGACTTTCTCCGATGCGGGAACGTCGACGCCCAGGTTCGCGCTCCAGACGATCTTCTGGCCGGAGAGCCTGGCGTTGACGCCGGTGACGCCCCAGACCTTCACGACGCCCGACGCCCCCAGCTGACGGTCGTAGCGGGACTTGACGTCCACGTGGAGGTTGTAGGTGCCAGGCTTGGTCGGCTTGAAGGAGCCAGTGGACGCCGTGGTCTGCTTGCCCGTCCGCTTGACGGTCGAGTCCCACTCCCTCCAGCCATTGCCCAGGCGCCAGACGTAGTTGTAGGTGGCGCCTGCGGGCTGGCCGGTGACCTTCGCGGCAAAGCTCACCGTCGACCCGACCGTGGCGTAGGTCGGCGCGCTGACGCCCGCCACGCCCCAGTCGCCGTCGGTCACGCGCACGGTGGTCCTGTACGTCTTGGTGACGCCGGCACGGTCGCGCACGTCGATGGCGATGTGGTAGGTTCCCACCTTAGCTGGCGAGAAGTTCCAGCTGGTCTCGGAGGTCTGCCCATGCGTCCGCTTGACGGTCGAGTCCCACTCCTTCCAGCCGTCGCCGCGACGCCAGACGTAGTTGAACGTGCATCCCTCGGTGTCGCCGGAAAGCCTGGTCGAGATCTCGGCAGACTCCCCTGCCCTAAGGACATAGCCGTCGCCATCGGACGCCGCGCTCGCGCCACCCGCGACGCTGATGCCTGCGCACGACCACACGGGCGCGGTCACACGCACGGTGGCCTTGGCCGTGCGCTTGACACCGTCGCGCGAGACAACGTCGATGCACAGGTAATAGGTTCCGGGGCGCGTCAGGCGGAAGGTCCACGAGGTCTGCGTGGTGTTGCCCTTGTCCTTGCTCTGGTTGACGGACGAGTCCCAGAAGCCCTTCTTCCAGGTGTTGCCGTAGCGCCAGACGTAGTTGTATGTGGCGCCCTCGAGGTCGCCGGTCGTCTTGGCCCTCAGGGTCACGTCGCCCGCGACCACGCTAGAGGGGATGTCGATCCCGTCGAGGGTCCATTCCGGGTGCTCCGGCAGCGCCGCAGGCGTCGCGGCGCCGGTCGTGGCGGCACCCCCTCCAGCCTCCTGCGCGGCATCGGGGGTCTCGGCCGTCACTGGAGCCTCCGTCGTCGGGGCCTCGGTCGTTGTCGCGGCAGTCGTCGCCGCAAGGGAGTCCGAGCTCGTCACGGCCGACGCGTGGTCATCGGCGAGTGCGGGGCTGAGCCCGCCAAAGGCAAGCGCGCCCACGAGCGCAATGCCCACGAGCGCGATGCGATTGCTTCTGTTATGCATAGGCAGTTACCACCATAAACGTCATCGGGTTTTCGCGCGTCAAGTATAGACGCCAACCCGGACGTTTGCACAAACCTTTACATGCGCGTTTTCAGGCGTCAGCGTGCCTCAGGACTGGGACTGCGCGGCATCGGACGTCACGTCGGTCGCAGCCCCGGACGAGGCGGCGTCCGTCGTCGCAATCGGGTTCGCGTCGGTTGTAACGGCCTCCATCTGGCTGCCCGAGTACCCCACGATCGAGTCCTTGCGGAACCACTGGGACAGACGGTAGTTGATGTAAGTGTTCATGTTGTCGCGAATGTCGCCCATCAGCAGCACCTTGGGCACGTCGGTGTAGAAGGGCACGCGCACCGAGGCGTCCTTGCTGCTCCCCAGGTACTCGAGGCGCGCCTTGACCTGGGCGTCGTAGGCGGCCGCCTGGCCGGTGACAAGCGAGTGGGCGGCCGACAGCGACGTGACCTCCTCGCGCGCCGTGTCGTCGGCGTCCATCGAGATCAGCGACACCGCAAAGACCAGCGCCACCAGAGAGCACGCCACGAGCATCCCGAACGTGCGGTCGGTCGTGCGCTCGCGGGCGTGGCGACGCTCCATGCGCTCGGCACGCACCGACGCGTGCGCCGAGATCTCGGGCCCCGCTGCCGAGAAGGACCGTCCGGTCGCGATGACCGGCACGCCTTCCGGCGCGCAAGAGTCATATCCCGCCGCGTCCGCGGGGGCACATGCCGAAGCAGTCGATAGGGTCGTGGCGCGGTCGTCGCCATCCTCCCGGCGCATGATGCCGTACTGGCGGACGGCCCATCCCGCCCAGAAGACCATGTTGGCCACCAACAGGACGATGAACATGTCATACCTGCAGTTTTGCACGCGACCAGGGCCCTCGTATCCCATCGAGTAGAACGTGGGGGTAAAGCTCGAGGCAAACAGCGCAAGCGAGGCGACCGTCACCGCGGAGGGGTTGAGAAAGCGAATCTGCCTGGGCACGCGCGGCGAGCGCACGGCACGCAGCACCAACGGCAGCAGGAAGAGCATGCCCAGAAGAACCATGCCCGTCGTCCACGACGACAGGAAGCGGAAACTCGCGACCGACGAGCCCCAGATGGTCTGGAAGACGCCAAGCTTGTCCTCCGGGAACTGCGTGGCCTGGCGCACGGCATTGCCGGGAGCGGCGAAGCTGACCACGGCACCTGCGGCAAGGCCCACGAACGGGGGCACCACGAGACCGCGACGCTGGTCGTGACGGACGCTCATCCACACCAGGACGCCACACATAAGCTCAAGCGCCACCAACAGGGACACGAAGTTGCCGCCCGCCAGAAGCACCGCCAGCACGGTCGAGACCACGGTGCGGCGACGCAGGTCGGCGCGAGGCGGAAGCGTGGGATTGAGCGTGCGCAGCAGCTGGCCGAAGAACACGAGCGACAGAGAGTGGAAAAACGTGTAGTAGATCGCGCTGTTGTACCAGAAGATGCCCTCGACCGGGCTCGGCTGGAACAGCAGCTGCAAAATGAGCACGACGCACGACACGCACACCCACGTCACGCGGTCGGCATGCAGGTAGTCGACGATCAGCACGTGCGCGAAGTAGAACGTGGACGCCACGAGCGTACCCATGATGATCCACGCGGCAACAACGTAGGCGCCCTCGCCAAACACGCCCGGCTCGAGCCCCATGAGCAGGATGGCCGTGTAGGTACCCTGCCAGTCGACCCAGGTCACGCCCACCTGACGGATGGCCTCCGCAATCGCGGCGAGGACGTTTCCGCCGGTGTCTTCCAGCACCAGGTGCGCCCACACGCCGTAGTGCCAGTCATCGGCATACGAGTGGTTATACAGGCTGATCAGCACCAGGGGGAGAAGGACGAGCGCGAGCGCCGCCACGCTTCCCCACGCAAGCCAACCAAGCGCGCGAGCGTCGGGCGAGTCGTCCCGGGCGGAAAACGACCGGGACATGTCCCGCGCGCCACGCGCGCCGTGAGCAAAACGTGCCATCCAAACAACTCCTAACGCAGGCGTCGACCACACGAAACAGGTCCACGACGCGACGCACTTCTCGGCAGACAGGTCACTGGACACAAGGGTAGCGCACGAGCCTGACGCAAACCCGGCGGGGCATATGCGCGACACCCGAGCGGCCATGCGCGTCCACGCGCTGTGTGTGCCACGTGAAGAATCAGTCCCGCTCAATCAAGTGCGCAGGTTGGGCACGGTCCCGACGACGCGAGTCGCGCCAATCGTGCACAATAGTAGATTGCGAAGACTGTCGCCAAAACCGACACGTCGCGGACCCACGTGGAAGCGTCGGGCGTGCGCGCCGGCCGGCGGCAACAAGAAGGAGGATCCATGGGCGTCCGCACCCGAAGGGCACGCAAGCACTCCAGAACTCACATGATCGGATTCGGCGCAATGGGCGTGCTGGGCTTCATCGCGCTTCTGGGCATCGCCCTGTGCGTCTCGATGGGCACGCTGGTCGAGACCTGGCTGCAGGACCTGCCCGACTACAAGTCGACCGACGCCTACCTCGTGGCCGAGCCCACGCAGGTCTACGACGCCAACGGGGACCTCATCGCCGAGTTCTACCTGCAGAACCGCCGCAGCGTCACGATGGACGACGTGTCCGAGTACGTCCTCAAGGGCACCGTCGACGTCGAGGACGAGCGCTTCTACCAGCACAACGGCATCGACCCCCAGGGCATCCTGCGCGCAGGCGTCGCCTCGCTGACCGGCCGCTCGGAGGGCGCATCCACGATCACGCAGCAGCTGGTCCGCAACACGGTCCTGTCGGACGAGCAGTTCGAGAAGTCGATCAAGCGCAAGGTCCGCGAGGCCTACATCGCCATCGAGATGGAGAAGACGTACACCAAGGACCAGATCCTGATGATGTACCTCAACACCATCTACTACGGTCACGGCGCCTACGGCATCGAGGCCGCCTCGCTCACCTACTTCAGCAAAAACGCCAAGGACCTCACCCTTGCCGAGGCCGCCACGCTCATCGGCATCCCCAACTCCCCCTCTTACTACGACCCCACCGTCAACCCCGATGCCTGCAAGGCCCGCCGCAACAAGGTCCTCGACAACATGCTGCGCCTGGGCGACATCACGCAGGAGGAGCACGACAAGGCCCAGGCCTCCGACATCAAGCTCAAGCTCGGCGACTCCATCATGGACGAGAAGGGCACCTACCCGTACTTCACCTCCTACATCAAGACCCTGCTGCAGGAGGACTTCGACTCCGACACCATCTTCAAGGGTGGCCTGAAGGTCTACACCACCCTCGATCCCAAGTGCCAGAAGGCGGCCGAGGCGGCCACCAAGGAGACGCTGGACGAGATCGGTGACAACAACCTCGAGATGGCCCTCACCGCCATCGATCCCAAGACTGGCTACGTCAAGGCCATGATCGGTGGCCGCAACTTCGAAAAGAACCAGTTCAACCTCGCCACCCAGGCGCGCAGGCAGCCGGGCTCCAGCTTCAAGGCCTTCACCCTCGCCGCCGCCATCGACTCTGGCATGAACCCGCAGACCTACCTCAACTGCAACTCCCCGCTGCAGGTGTCCCCCACCTGGAGGGTCCAGAACTACGCCAACACCAACTACGGGACGATCACGCTCGCCCGTGCCACCGAGCTATCCTCCAACACCGGCTACGTCCAGGTTGCCGAGGCCATCGGTGCCGAGAAGATCGTGAGCACGACCAAGGCCATGGGCGTCTCGGTCGACCTGCCCGCCTACTCCTCCATCACGCTGGGCACCATCGGCATCCCGCCCATCCAGATGGCCGAGGGCTATGCCACCCTGGCAAACGGCGGCACTCACCACGATGCCGTCGCCATCACCAAGATCGAGGACCGCAACGGCAACACCGTCTACGAGCACAAGGACAACAGCACCCGCGCCCTGAGCGCCGAGGTTGCCGCCGCCACCACCCAGGTGCTCCAGGGCGTCGTCTCCAACGGCACCGGCACCAACGCCCGCGCCTACGCCACTGGCGTCGACCAGCCCATCGCAGGCAAGACGGGCACGACCGAGAATGCCCGCGACCTGTGGTTCGTCGGCTACACCCCGCAGATCTCAGTCGCGGTGTGGACCGGATACCGCCAGGAGGCTCCCGTCTACGTCCACGGTTCGATCGGCCACCCCTCGAACACGTCCTGCATCGCCTTCGGTCGCTACCTGAGCAAGACCCTCTCCGGTGTCGCCCGCGAGGAGTTCCCGTCCGCAAGCTCCCCGACCTACAAGTCTTCCAGCGCGTGGAAGTTCGCTGGCGCGCCTGCGACCACCGCGGCCACAACAGCTGCGACCACCGCCGCAACCACAAAGGACGCCGCAAAGACCACGAACGCCGCGACTACGACCCAGCAGCCCGAGCCGACGCCGACGCCCACACCCACGCCCACGCCGACTCCCGAGCCCACGCCCACGCCGACTCCCGAGCCCACACCCACGCCGACTCCCAACCCTCCCACCGAGGAGACCACTCCGAGCAACTAGGGATGGGCATCCAGCGCTTCTAGGAATAGGGCATATCGCACAAAAGCGACCCGCGACACAAAGTCGCGGGTCGCTAAACTTTGACGGGCTTCCTCTCATGGAGGTCTTCTCCATACGGACATAGAGAGTCGTCAGAAGGTGAAAGCTCTTACTCCCCTACCTCATAGTTCGAGATCACGGGCGACTTGATGGCAAAGGCTTTCAAGGGAATCTTCGTGATGAATCAAGCCTGTATGAGACATGCAAGAACAAAGGGGAGCAAGGGAGGTCTCTTCGCACACCTATGGCTAAGACTGCCTTTTACAGGAGACAACACCTACAAGACAATACCCCGTATGTCATTACCACTTTTGGGCACTATCGCCTATCAACGTCAGTCGAACTCCGCGATAGACCAAACTTGCCGCGTTTTGGGCCCTCTCGTCGTTAGCGCGACGGTATTAGGACCCTAGAAACGACGAGTCATGACGAGCCGTGTACAGGCATCGAGCAGCACCTTGGCTACCAGCGGTTTCATACCAGTCAAACCTGGCGGCACAATGCGAAGACTCACGCTTTTATGGGAAGCCCCCTAATTACGCATGCCGTACGCCGCGAGGCACATAAAACCATCGACCACGGCTCGCATCGATCCGTTTTGCACTACACCATGCTTTCGAGTTGTCAGTCGGCGCCCGACTATCTACCAAACATTCGCTTAGGTCGCGCAGGAACCGCCAATGCGGATGAAAAAGGGGCCTGGGTCGGCAAACAGCCAACCCAGGCCCCTCAGAAGGGACTATGAATCCCTATTACTGGCGACGCTTACGAGCGCGAGCACCAAGGGCGACCGAGCCAGAGCCCAGGCCAGCGAGCGCGATGCAGGCGATCAGGCTGGTGGGATCAGCGGTCTGCGGGGTGGAGCCATTGGCGGTGCCAGTACCGGCGTTCTGGTTGCCGCCGCCATTCGTGTTGTTCGGACGATCCAGGCCAGGCTGATCAGGGGTGGAGGGCACGGTCGGATCGGGCTTCACCGGGGTGTCCGGCTTGGCCGGGGTGTCCGGGGTAGCGGGCGTGTCCGGAGTAGTCGGGGTGTCGGGCGTGGTCGGGGTATCCGGGGTGGTGGGAACCTCAACGTTGCCCTCGTAGTCAACGTAACCAGCGTTGACGGTGGTGTCCATATCGTCGGTCGGAACGTTGGCAACGATGGAGGAGGCATCAAAGTCGATGCCGTAGTTGCCGTCGTGGCTCACGTACTCCTGGTCGTAGGACATCAGGACGAGGGCGAGCTTGTGACCCTTGGCAACGGTGTAGACGTTGGGCTGCAGGAAGAGGGTGTAGTTGTTGTACTCACCCTTGACGAGCTTGATGGAGTTCTGAGCGGAAGCGCTCTCGAAACCACTCTCGGGGTTGGCCAGGTCGACCCAGCCGCGCTCGATGACCTTGCCCTTGGTCTGGTTCTCGACGAACTTGACAACGTCAATCTGCGACATGTCGGTGCTCATGAAGTAGTCACCGGGCTTGGTGGTCTCGACAGCCACCTTACCCCAGCGGTTGCTGGAGGAATCATAGGCGTTGTAGGCCTCGTCAGAGACGTCGATCAGGAAAGCGGAGACCGGCATGTTGTCGGACTCGGGGGTGACGATCTCGCGGGGGCTGGTCTGCTTGTCGGCGTTGACGTCGGCGAGAGCGGCCTTGAAGTCAACCTCGACGGTGCCCTTGATGGTGACGTCGTCCTCGAAGGCCGGGGTCATGAAGGTGGCGTTGACGGCACTGGACTTGGTGGAGACGGTCTCGTGGAAGCTACGCCAAGAGGCAGGCCTCCAGGAGGGGGTCAGACCAGCGGCCTCGTAGTCGGAGTTGATGGAGATGGTGTCCTGAGCGGTCTTGCCCTCGATCTTGAGGTTGCCGGCAGCCTTGTAGGTGTCGAAGGTGGTCCACTTGTTGCAATCGAGGTTGCTCTGGGTCATGACCTCGGGGAGGTCCTCAGCACCGTTGTCGACACCGTACAGGTAGTGGGAGAACCACTGGTTCAGGATGTCGTCATAGCTCTGGTCGCCGATCATGATGGTGTACCAGTTGTCGTAGTTAGGCGTCATGTGGGCACCCTGGTGCAGCATGAGCTTAACGTTCTTGCCAGCCTGCTTGAAGCTGTTGTACATCATCTCGTAGTGCTTCGTGGTGACGTTCTGGTCGTTGAGGCCGTGGACGACGAGGGCGGAGCACTTGAAGTTGTTGTTGCCCTTGGTGTAGTCACGGTTGGCCCACACCTCGGAGTAGTCGGAACCGCCCTTGACGGTGTCAGCCTCGAGCTGGTGGAGGTAGTTGCTGTAGTCCTTGACGATGCCGTTCCAGTCGTCCTTGTCGATGTAACGACCGGCGCACATGACGGCAAGGCCACTCAGCTGATCGCTGGGGTAGTCAGAGGTCCTGAGACCCTGGCAGTTGTAGTAGTCGTACCAGCTGGCGATGCCGGAGACGGGAACGATGGTGTCGAGACCCTCGACGCCGGTCTGAGCCAGGCCGAAGTCGGTGGTGCCACCGTAGGAACGACCAGTCATGCCAACGTGGCCGTTGGACCAGCTGTCGGTGATGACCGTGGTGCCCTTACGGTCGGCGAAGGCCTTACGATCACCGTGCAGCCACTCGATGACGCACTTGAAGGCGTCAATCTCGACGTCAGAACCGCAGGTCTCGAAACCGTCGGATCCACGGGTGCCGAGACCGGCAGCCGTAACGACAGCGTAACCACGGGAGAGGTAGTAGTTGTACCAGTTCAGCGACTCGTAGTCCATGAAGTCATTGCCAGGGGAGGACTCGTAGGGGCTGACGTACCACCACTCGGAGGACTTGGCGTTGGCCGCGTGCTCCATGGTGGTGGTCCTGTTGGTCGCCTCGTGGGCCTTGCCGGCAGCGTGGAGCTTGCTCATGTCAAACTCATCGGTGCGCTCGAGGTCGCCGGCCTTGTTCATGTCGGTGCAGCCGGAGATGTAGGGACGAGCCTCGTAGATGGTGGCAGCCTCGTAGTCACCACGGGCGGCGGCGAGCGGCAGCTGGACGACGGCCTTGATCATGTCCTTGTTGCCGTCACCATCGGTGTCGTAGTTGGTCTCGATCCAGACGCTGTAGCGAATGGTCTGGGAGTCGGCGTTGGAGTACTTGTCCTCGTCCACGTCACCAGGGGTGAAGGGGAAGATGGGCTGGGCCTTGCCATCGAGGAACAGCGGCTTCTTGACGGCGGCGTGAGCGGCGGTCTTGAACTGGCCAACGTAGTCCTGGGCCTTGATGACGAAGTTGCCGGTGGCAGCCGCGCTGAGGTCGGTGTCGTAGTCGACCAGGCCCATGCTGATGGCGAGGCCGCGGTTGTTCTCGGCGGTGTAGTTGGGCAGGTCCTCGGCAAGGTCAACGCTGCCGATAATCAGGTCGAGTGCGTCGGAAATGCTGGCCTGCTTGGCCTCGTCGCCGTCAGCGACGTCAAGACGAAGGGCGGCCTTGATGTCGGCGATGCTGACGGTCTCGTCGTTGGCCTCAACAGAGGCGGCAGCAACCTCATCGGCCTGGACATCCTGCTCGATGGCAGGTGCAGGCTCGGCGAACGCCTGGACAGGAACAGCCGAGAGAGTGACGCTCAGGCTCAGCATGACGCTAAGCGGAAGCCTCATCCCCTCGATGAACTTCTTGCGCATTCAATTCCTCCTAAGAATCGTTTGACAAGACGGATAGAAACATTCAAAGAATCTAATGGTTTCTGTATGCAGCCTGATAGTTGTTCGACAAACGCAGCTAATAAAAAACTCCCGTTTTGCATAAACGCAGCAAAACGGGAGGTGAAGGTGGGCTGAAATTAATAGAGACCTTGATTTACTATCAAACGTCAATAAATTCCGATTGCACATTCATTCGATAGACGGAATCGTTCGCATAAAGCCATTACAAATCGAGAAGTTCGACTTGTGACTAGCGGGCGTTGCGCAGCTTGTTGACGAGCGCCTCGAAGTCGGCGCCATCCTTGTGGGTGGCGGCGACAACCAAGATGGTGTCGTTTCCCGCAAGCGAGCCGACGATGTTAGGCAGGTCGGCCGCATCGATGGCGGCGGCGATGCCAGGGGCGGTGCCGGGCTGAGCCTTGATGAGAACCAGATTGTCGGCACAGTCGACACGCTGGACGAGCTCGGACACCATGTGCTGCAGGTGCAGGTCCTCCGCCAGGACGTAGATGCCCTCGGGCAGCTTGCGCAGGCCCATGTCGGCGATGTCACGCGAGACGGTTGCCTGCGTGCAGGTATAGCCGGCGTCCTCGAGCTCCTGCACGAGCGCCCTCTGTGTCCTGATTGACTTTCCACGGACAATCTCGCGGATAGCGTCCTGACGGTTGTTGCGCCTCTTCACGAATTACCACATCTCCTCAGCACGAAACGGAAAATGGACAGCCCTGTCTCGTGTCCCCTACTGCTGTAATGCATAAAACCTACTTTAGGATGTAATTCAAGTCAATTATCCGCTCGCCTAACGGCGCATTTTCTTTACCACAACGAATCAAGACAACAGGCAACGGTAAGGGAGTACCCCATATTGGCCGCCATACCACACGCGCACGAACGTGACGACGATCCAGCAGGCCAGAATCGCCAGGCAAATCGCGTCTCGCAGGTCCTCGTCATCGACTGCGGCAACGGCCCGCGGAAGCTGCAGAATCAGCAACGGGACAAAGTAGCGGGTCACACGGTCGACAATTGATGGCAGGAAGGCGCCGGACAAGGCAAGGGCCACACCAATGATCTGGCACACGAGCAGGCAGGCATCCCACTCCCCCATAGGCAGTCCCATCCGCCGGATACGGGCGTCATCGGCCTCGCGGCACTTCTCGGCAGGGACGTCCGCGGGAGCGGCATATATATAAGCGTCGTGGCGACGCGACTGGCGCCGGGCCCACAGCACGAACGCGAGCATGACCACGCCCGTACCGATGGTGTCGAGGCGAGCCTCGGGAACGGCCCTGTCCCCCGAGCCGGGAACCAGGTAGCGACCGAACCTCGTGCCCTCGAGCAGCTTGGGCGCGAGTTCGCCCAGGACGAGGGCGCCCAGGACCAGGCTAGCGAGAAGTACCAGGGCCCGACATCCCGTCATACGACGGCGAAGCAGGGCGAACACGGGCCACAGGGCGAGCCAAACCAGGCACGTCTCGTGGAACAGAGAGCCCGCCAGGACCCATGCGCAATAACGCGGCAGGCTGCGACGTCTGCACGGACCATCGTCGGCCACCCACCCAAGCGCGTTGAGGACGCACGCGATGGCGATCCACTGCCTGATGATGTTGAGCGACTCGAGGTAGAGGCCCGCGACCAAAAACAGGGCGACCGACATTGCCGGCTCGTCCGACAGCCTGCGACAGGCGCGGAGTGTGAGACCGACGACCAGTGCCGACGTCACGACGAACAACCACTGCGCGTCGGCGCCAGCGGCGGCGAGCAGGCGCACCAACGCAACGAAGCCGGCGTCCATCCCCTGCGGAAGCTCGCCGCCGAGGGCGTAGATGCGATACAGCTCGCGATAGCCCTGGTAGCGGGAATAATCCACACCCACATCGACGCGAAGTGCAGCAGGCAGCCACAGGGCCAAAAACGCAAGCGCCCATAGGAGGTTTTGCCTGCCAGGACGTGCGGACTCGGCGATCATGACACAGGCAAGCGCAAGCGCGCCGGTGAGCAGGTAGACCATCATGCAGCCTCACCCGATTCGGACGAGGTGAGGGCATCGGGGCCCGACATGACGTCGCGCGCGTCGTCGCGACGGACAAGCAGCAGCGCGACGGCGGCAGCCAGAAGCCCCAGGACGACGGTGCCCGTCACACCCCACGCGGCAAGCCTGCCGCCTACGAGCGAGGCGGCCTCGGCGTCCCAACCCTCGCGTGGGGCGGATACGATCCGCACGGAGAAGCCGTCGCCGTTGACGGAGAGGCCATGGGCCATGTCGTCAATCCCATCGGCCGTCGCAAGGACGCGGTCGCGCGCCTCGTTGGCGGACATGGCGACGCAGGCAACCTCGATGCGACCCCTGACCTGCGACTCGGCAACCATGCAGCGTATGGTTCCCATCGCGTGAGTGCGGACGCCACGACGGGTGGCATCGCGACTCACGTCGCGCGCGACTTCGCGGGAGGAGACATACCCCTCCCCACGGCCACTGGCATCGGAGCCGGTGGCGGAGCCAAGCGGCCCCTTGACCTTGGCGACGCGATCGTGTGAGACCTCGAGGGTCGCGGTTGCGACGTGGGAACCGAGCGCAAGCGGAATGCCATATGCAAGCGCGCCGAGGACGATGCCAAGCGCCAGGCCAACAGCCGCGCCGGCAACGACGAGCGCCAGGCGACGGGAGACCCTTCGCGCGACACGGCCGAGCATGGGGCGTTACTCCTCGTTCTTCTCGGCAGGAACGCCTGCGTCAAGCCACTTCTTGCGGCTGACGAAGTTCCAGCACATGACGATTCCCGTGGCCAGGACCTTGACGCCGACGTAGTAGGGGCCCTGGGAGTAATCGATGCCCGCGGCGGCGAATGCGGCCTGGCCCGACCACATGATCAGCTCGTTGAGGGCAAGGCCGATGACGGACAGGACGACGAAGATGGCGAACTCGCGAGCGCGCGAGATGTCGTCGCGGCGCGTGAAGACGAATGCCATCGACGCCACGTAGTTGAACACGAGGGAGACCACGAACGAGATGCCCGAGGCGATCACGGGGCTCATGCGCAGGATCTCGACGAGGGCGATCATCACGCCGAAGTCGATGACGGTGGCGACGACGCCCACGACGCCGAACTTGAGAATCTGTGCGATGAGGTTCTTCATGTGTGGTTGTCTCCCCTGTCTGACCTGCAGACAACGATAGCCTCCCCGCATGCCGCGGAACGCTCACGGCATGGCGAGCGGGGTCGTTCCCACAAAAACACCCGCCCACAACCCCGCGCGGCACTTCTCGGCAGGCTGTGGAAAACCCGACAGGGCCTGTTGGGCGACAATGGATATAGTTGGAGCCATCAGGTACAACCGTCGCCAACGGCACGCACGCAAGCCCAAGGCCCGTGGAGGAGCACATGGCACAAGACAACACTCCCCGTCCCAACCGCCCGCAGCGGCCCGCCCGTGGTGGCAGGCCTTCTCAGCAGGGCGGCCCACGCCGCGGCCGCCAGGGCGGGCGCCCCAGGCAGCAGGGCGGACGTCCCGTCCGCGGCAGCCGTCAGCAGCAGGGCTACCCGCTGCGCCCGCACAACATCAAGTTCCAGGGCAACGGCGGCATCGGCAACATCGGCGGCTACGACCCGCGCGCCCTTGCCATGCTCGGCGGCGCGATCCTGCTCGTGGTCGTCCTGCTGTTTGGCGCGGTAAGCTGCGTGCGCGGATGTGCCAGCTCCAAGAAGCCCGAGACCGTCGGGGCCGAGGGCTCCGACTCCCGCATCGCCGCGGGCGTCTCCGACAACCTCAAGGCCCAGCTCACCACGAGGCTGGACGACGACGATGCCCTCGCGAGCATCGCCAAGAACGCTGGCAAGTACACCGACGAGGCCATCATTCAGCTGGCGCTCGACGACTCGGGCGCAATCGGCTTCGTGAAGAAGGTGCCCGGTGCCCAGAAGACCGCCTCGGCCTACACCGACGCCGTGACCAAGGGCACCGTGCCCATGCTTCTGTCCTACGACTCGCGTTGGGGCTTCTCCGACTACGCCGGCCTGCCGCTGGGCGTCTCGGGCTCCGGCCCCACCTGCCTGTCGATGGCGTACATGGGTCTCACGGGCAAGAACGACAAGTCTCCCGCCGACGTCGCTAAGATTGCGACCGACGACGGCTATGCGGGCGGTGACTACTACACCAAGGAGACCTTCTTCTCCAAGGATGCCTCCAAGCTGGGCCTGTACTGCGAGACGCCCGCGCCCTCTGCCGACGAGATCGTGGGCTCGCTGAGCAACGCGCACCCCGTTATCTGCCTGGTCAAGGCCGATACGCTCACCAGCCGCGCACACTACGTCATCTGCGCAGGCATCAACGCCGACGGCACGACCAACGTCTACGACCCGACGTGCTCGACCGTCGCGGCGCATCCCTGGGCTGCGGCCACCATCGCTGGCTACAGCACCAAGATGTTCGTCATCCACCTCGCGAGCTCGACGGCCTCCGACGCCACGGACCCCGCAGACGGCACCGACGGTGCCACGACCTCGGACGGCACTGACGTCGCGAGCGGAAGCGACGCGAACAGCACTGACGTCGCGAGCGGAAGCGACGCGAACAGCACCGACTCCGGCACCACGGAGTAGGAGCAGAACAAGGCTTCCGCACGGGGTTGGCCCCATCCACAAGGCGAGCCCACTCGCTCGCCGCTTCCAACAAGGCTTGAAAGCAGCCGCCCTTCTCGGTACTGCCGAGAAGGGCGGCTTGCTTGTGGCGATATCTGTTGGGGCGAAGGGCTAGGACAAGATCTTCTCGCAGGCGGCGGCCAGCTGGTCGCGGACGGCCTCGGACTCCTGGCGCGTGGCACCCTTGGAGAAGAGGTACGCCTTGACCTTGGGCTCGGTACCGGACGGACGGAAGATGACCTTGTTGTCGCCTGCAAGGCGGAACTCGATCACGTTGGCCGCGGGCAGGGTCTGCGGCTCCTCCTTCTGAAGGCCGGAGACGCGCGGCATGGCGGCGCAGGCCTTGTAGTCGGTCGTGCCCACGACCTCGAGGCCGGCGATCTGGGTCGGCGGCTCGCGGCGCAGGCCGTCCATGATCTGGGCCATGCGCTCGGCGCCGGCGGCACCCGGGAAGGCGGCGTTGACGGTGGCGTTGAGGTAGTAGCCATACTTCCGGTACAGGGCGTCCATGGCCTCGTAGAGGTCCATGCCCTTGGCGGCATAGTAGCTGGCCATCTCGACGCACAGCATGGTGGCCACGATGGCGTCCTTGTCGCGGGCGTGGGTGCCAACCAGGTAGCCGTAGGACTCCTCGAAGCCCATGAGGAAGCGGTCCTGCTCGCCGGCATCCTTCAGCTGGTCGATCTGGTCGCCGATGTACTTGAAGCCGGTCAGCACGCGACGCATCTCGAAGCCGAGGTCACGCGCGAGCGCGTCGGGCATGGAGCTGGAGACGATCGTGGAGACGGCAACCTTGCGGCTGACGTCCTCGTCGTTGTCGGCAGCCATGTGGGCGAGCCAGTCCATGAGCAGCACGCCCATCTCGTTGCCGGAGAGAAGCACGTAGTCGCCATCGTGCGGGATGGCGGTGCCCATGCGGTCGGCATCGGGGTCGGTGGCGACCACGAGGTTGGGCTTGACCTTCTCGGCAAGCTTGAGGGCGAGGTCGAGGGCCTCGCGGAACTCGGGGTTAGGGTACTTGCACGTGGGGAAGTTGCCGTCGGGCTCCGCCTGCTCGGGAACGACGGTGACGTTGTCGACGCCGATCTCCTTGAGGATGCGGGTCACGCACTCCATGCCAGTGCCGTTGAGCGGCGTGTAGACGACCGAGTAGTCGCCCGCGGCCTTGAAGCCCGGGACCGAGACCTTCTTGACGTTCTCGACGAAGGAATCGAGGACCTCCTCGGGCGTCCACTCGACCAGGCCCTTCTCGATAGCCTCGTCGAAGTCCATGAGCTTGGCGCCGCCGAAGACGGGGGTCTTGGCGATCGCGGCGCTGATCTCATCGGCGGCCTCGTTGGCAATCTGGCCGCCGTTGTCGTTGTAGACCTTGTAGCCGTTGTACTGCGCGGGGTTGTGGCTGGCCGTGAGCACGATGCCCGCGGAGGTGTGCAGGTGGCGCACCGCGAAGGAGAGCGTGGGAACAGGCTCAATGCGCGGATAGAGGTAGACGTGCACGCCGTTGGCAGCAAGCACGCTGGCGGCGACGCGCTGGAAGTCCTCGCCCTTGAGGCGCGAGTCGCGCGCGATGGCGATGGTCGGATTGTCGTAGTGGGCGTTGAGGTAGTCGGCAACGCCCTGGGTGGCCTGGGCGATGACGTGGACGTTCATCCTGTTGGTGCCCACGCCCAGAACGCCGCGCAGGCCAGCCGTGCCGAAGGAGAGATCGCGGTAGAAGGCATCGTTGAGGGCCTCCTCGTTACCATCTGCGACCAGGGCTTCGAGCTCCTGCTTGAGGTCGGGTTCGGTGACGTTCTCGCGCCAGAGTTCGACGCGCTCGGCAATCTTGGTGTCCATGTGATACCCCTTCGACGTACGTTTTCGATCGGGCTGCGGGCGGACCCCGCGTCGGTCACGATAGGCTTTCCCGGCCGCAGGAGCCGAGACGCCACGCGTGGGTCCCGCACCCTTCCATCGTATCCATAGCGGGCTGCCGGGATGACCGCGACGTGGCGAATGTCGCAGTTTTTGGCGGGTGCGGACGGGATTGAGTCTGACGAGTTGCATGCGTGCGACTGGTTGGCAGGTGGGGTGGGGGCCTCGTGGTCAAAGCCGGCTCCCTCTTCGCCTCGAACCCTAGTTGGCACCACCCCATGGTCAATGGACCCCGTTTCTTCGGCTTGGCACCGCGGCGTCGGGCGCCTGCCCGGTCAGAGAGGCCCACTTCTTCGGATGGGGCCCTTGCAGCCGGTCACTCGACCCGATATCTTCGGGTCGAGTGACCGGATTTCCGGGTTTTCGGTTTTCGCCAACTGGGCAAACGCTCGCGCGCCGGTCAGAGGGGCCGAAGTCTTCGGCCCCATTGACCACGCCACCGGCGTTTGCCCAGGATTCGGAAGCGGGCGGCCCCCGTTAGCGGTCACTCGTGCCGAAGACTTCGGCACGAGTGACCGGCGCGGGAGGGCCCATCCGAAGAAGAGGGCGCGACTGACCACAGAAATCCGAAGAAAAGGACCTCGCTGACCGGGTGGGAGGCCTGACGCTGGGGGCAAGCCGAAGAAACGGGTCTGATTGACCACACCAGCCCTTACCGCCCAGGTAGATAACCTGGTAGCATTTCCCCTCTAAGCTCTTCGCATCTATGATTCCAGTCATGACTCCTGTCACGGATTCGAAACCGAACGGCCCTCGCGACAATACGCACCACTCGATCGAACTCATGCGAGTTGTAGACCTGGGCACGCGTAAGCGTCACCACTCGAATGCCGGCCGATTCGATCACGGCCCTTCTTGTCGAATCTTTCTCCAGCTTGTCCATAGCAGAATGGTGCTCGTGACTCTCGTACTCGATTGCGATGCCAGCATCTCGCCAAAGGAAGTCACAGCGATAAGGCATGCCCTCGATCGCGATTGTATTGACCTCAGGCCTTGGCAACCCGTATCCGCCGGCACGACGTGCCAGACACATCAATTCGAACACCGCAGACTCCATCGGAGATGCTAGCCCATCAGCAACATCAAGCGCGGCGCGTCGAGCGTTTTCGCAGCATAGCCCGGGAGATTGCGCAACAAAAGCTCTAAGCTCGGCCGACGATGTCAATGGCACGGCGGTTACAAAGCCGGATTCATCCATTGGAGCAAGCCGATAGTGGCCACACAACTCGTTACCGAGAAGAACAAGTTGGATATGGGACAGCCGCCTCCCCGCCTCCTCGAAACACAGTTCAGGAGACGAGACGCATAACCTTGAGTCCATGCGAACGAACGACTCGCGGGGTACGCCGTGGCTCCGGACATGGACGCATGACGTGCTCTCCTCGTTACGCTGATCCTCCCGCAACGCCATCACATGGACGGGAAGGCCAAACCAGCCCGGCCAACGCTCCCCCTTCGAACGGGCAACGGAAACCTTTGTGCAGGCATCGGCCAAGCCGCCTCGCCTGGGTCGGGACAGGCGCTCGGCGGCGATGGGCGTGCGCCAGAACCTCAACGCGGATATGTCGCAGACGTAGTACATGGCGCGAGCATGACGCGCGCACCCAACAACAATCCGGGCTCGAACCGTCGATGATCCGACCCAAAACCAACAGCCGCCCGCCCCACACGAGATGCACACCCCCACCAGGTACAATTCCGCCCGTAATGGAATCGATTCCGAGAAGTGCGCTTCCACAAGGCCCACAAATAATCGCCGCCCACGAAACATCGAAGCCCAGGTGCCGTCACCCAGGCGCCGCCAGCGAGCCGATGCGGGTGAGGCATCACGGACAGGACGAGGCACTTCTCGGCATGCGACGGGCGAAAGGTGTCCCGATGGAATTCTTCGCAACGTGCCCCAAGGGCTTTGAGCAGGCGCTGTCCGCAGAGCTGGCGTCGCTCGGGCTGTCCCAGGTCAGGGCCCTGCACGGCCAGGTGACCTTCTCCGGCGAGCTTGCCGACGCATATCGCGCGTGCCTGTGGTCGCGCATGGCGTCGCGCGTGGCGCTGGTGCTCGCACGCGTGGGCGCACGCGACTCCGACGAGCTGTACGAGGGCGTCTCCGGTATCGCATGGGAGGACCACGTCGCGGCCGGCTCCACCATCGCGATCGACGCGCACGGCCTGAACGCCGAGCTTCGCAACAGTCAGTTCATCGCCCTGCGCACCAAGGACGCCGTCTCGGACCGCATGCTGTCGCGTCGCGCCGTGCGACCGATGACCGACCCGTCCAACCCCGACCTGCGCCTGGTCTGCCGCGTGCGCGGCGACCGCGCGACCGTGGGCATCGACCTCACCGGCGACCCGCTGTTCCGCCGCGGCTACGAGTCGGCCCGCAACCCGCGCCAGCAGATCGTGCCGCTTCGCCCCGACTACGCCGCCGCGATGCTGGCCACGGGCAGCTGGTTCCGCAACTGCCGCCACGACGCGCCGAGCCTGGTCGCGGGCTTCGCCGGCACCGGCAGCATCGTCGCCGAGGCCGCCTCGCAGGCGCTCGACCGTGCGCCCGGCCTGCTGCGCGCACGCTGGGGCTTCGACGCCTGGCTCGGCCACGACGCCGAGGCCTGGGACTCCCTCATGGCCGAGGCAAACGACCGTGCGGACGCCGGTGCCAGCTGCGACCTGCGGATCGTTGCCTGCGACACCCGCCCGGGCTGGCAGTCTGCCCTGCGCCAGACCCTTCGTGCCGCAAGCCTCGACATCGAGCCCACGCTCATCGACTTCGGCGGCGCGCCTGCCGAGAAGGGCGTCCCGTCGCTGGCCGAGGCCGTGGCCGACATGCCCTCGACGCCCCTGGCGGCGCTCGACTGCTCCTTCGCGTGCGGCGCCGAGCTTGCCGGGACCGCGCGCGTGCTCGCGGGCGTCAGCGAGGTCGCCGACGCCGTGGGCGCCGCAAGCCCGCTGGTCCTTCTCGCCAGCGACACGACGGTCGACGCGGCGCTGCGATGCGAGCCCAGCCAGAGGCCCGTCGACGTGATCGTGGGCTCCGAGCCCGCGACGATCCGCAGCTACGACCTGTCGCAGCGCGAGGGCGAGAGCGCCTCGGTCGAGCTTGCCGGCGGCCGTCGCGTGCCCGTGCTCGTGGGCGCGTCCGACCAGTTTGCCGCTCGCCTGGCGAAGGTCGCCAAGCAGCGCGCCAAGTGGGCCAAGCGCGAGGACGTGAGCTGCTACCGCGTCTACGACGCCGACCTGCCCGACTATGCGGTGGCAATCGACGTCTACCAGGGCATCCCGCGCACCGACCGCCAGGGCAACCTGATCAAGGCCGGCCGCTGGGCCGTAATCGCCGAGTACGCGGCGCCGCGCGAGGTCGACCCCTCGCTGGCCCGTGCGCGCCTGCTTGACGTGCTGGCCATCGCCCCCGCGGTCCTGGGCATCGACCCGTCTGACACCCACGTCCGCGTGCGCACCCGCGCCAAGGGCGGCTCGCAGTACGCCGACGCGGGCAAGACCGCGCAGGGCCGCGACCCGCACCGCCGCCCCAACATGCACCTCGTGGAGGAGGGTGGCCTGACGTTCGCCGTCAACTTCGAGGACTACCTGGACACGGGAATCTTCCTCGACCACCGAGACACGCGCAACATGTTGCGCGAGATGGCCAAAAAGGTGCCCGCAGGTGGTTGGTTCTGCAACCTGTTTGCCTATACGGGCACCGCTACCTGCTACGCAGCGGACGGCGGTATCGAGAAGACCGTTACCGTCGACATGTCGCGAACCTATCTGGACTGGGCAAAGCGCAACATGGTGCGTAACGGCTTCGACGAGGACACCCACTACTTCGTGCAAGACGACGTGCTGCAGTGGGTCGAGGACGAGCGTCACAGCCCGCACCGCTACGACCTCGTGTTCTGCGACCCGCCGACCTTCTCCAACAGCGCGCGCATGCGCGGCGCCTGGGACGTCCAGCGCGACCACGCCGAGCTCCTCATCTCGATCTCGCGCATGCTCACGTCCAACGGCGTCTGCCTGTTCTCGTGCAACCTGCGCGGCTTCAAGCCCGACGTCGAGGCGTTGGCCAAGGCCGGCGTCCAAATCGAGGACGTGACCGAGGACACCATCCCCGAGGACTTCTCGCGCAACAAGAAGATCCACCACTGCTACCTGGTGAGAAGGACGCCGAGGCCCGAGGGCTCCGCCTCGCGTGCCGCTGCCCCGCGCGCGGCCGCACCGCGTCCCGTTGGCGGCCGCCCGCAGCGTGACGCGCGCCCGGCGCCCGACCGCCCGCGCACGACCGGCCCCCGTCCGGGCAACGGCCCCCGACCCGGCGGCGCCTCTCGTCCCGCAAGCCAGCATGACGGCGGCGGACGCAACCAGCGTGGTGGCTACGGCACTCGCGGTATGGGCGGCGCAAGCAGCAACGGCAACGGGGGCTCCAGCCGCTACGGCAGCGGCTACCACGGCCAGCTCGACTCGCGCCATGGCCGTGGCGGCGGCCGCGGACATGGCAACGGCAGGCCAGGCCCCGGGCGTGACGGCGGCAGGCCAGGCACGGACCGTCACCGCAACGACTAGGCCCGGCACACAGACGCCCCGGAAGGGCCCGACGCCACAGGGCATCGGAGCGCTTCCGGGGCGTCCTCGCGTTGCGGGTGGGAACGCGACCCAAGCGTTCTTCTCGACAGTACAGGCCCTCCACACGGCCGCGCCGTCCGCAGCGCTACCCCTGCGAGTAGAACCTCTCGAAGTCGGCTGCCATGGCCTCGAGCGTGGGCACGTCGACGTAGGCCATGTGGCCGCAGCCATAGCGGCACCAGGTCACGTTGCGCTTGATGTCGTCCGACAGGAACTGGCAGCTGATGTCGTGCACCACGTTCCAATAGGTCGTCGCCGCGTCGTAGCGGCCGCCCATGATCATCAGCTTGGTCGACGGGCTGCGACGCAGGGCCGTGGCGATGTCGAACGAGACGTTGGGCGCCGCGACCCTCTCGCCCGTGCCCAGGACCTCGTGCTCCCAATTCCAGTTGACGCCGACCTTGTAGTAGTTGTTGTTCAGGTAGCGCGCGGGGGCCTCGTAGCCAAGGTCATCGTGAAGGAAGGTGCGGAACGCGGCCGACCACGCGGACTCGACGGCATCGTCGGCGGCATCCTCGGCGGCCAAGAAGTCGCTCGAGCGCTGCGCGGGGTGGTAGGCGTCGGACGAGAAGCGCGTGTCCAGTCGACCGATGACCCTGCCCTCGTCGGCCAGCAGACGGGCGCGGAACTCGTCGAGGTCGACGCGCAGGTGGTGGTGCGCGATCCAATCGGCGTCGATGCCGATGAACGAGGACAGCCGCTCGGCGACCTCGCGCTCGCGCCCCTTTCCCAGGCGGTCACCCGCGAGAAGCGCCGGTGCCATGACCTGATCGGTGAACTCCATCGCCTGGTCGAACCACTCGTCGTCGGAGGCAGCCTGGGTGCCCGCCTTGCCAAAGTGGCGCGCCGTGGCGGCGAACGTCGGGACCATGCCCAGGTAGTACAGGTCCTCGCCGGGCAACGTCTGAACCCAGTCGAAGATCGCCGACAGCATCGTGACGCCCGCGACCCTCACGCCCCGCTCGCCGAGCAGGCGCATCAACACGGCGTTGCGAAGCGTTCCGTAGGACTCGCCCAGCAGGTAGACGGGGCTCGACCAGCGACCGTTGTCCTGGAGCCACTGCTGGATGGCACGGCAGAACGCGTCGGCGTCGCCGTCGACGCCGAACAGCTTGCGCGTGTCGGCACCCTCGGCCACGCTCGAGAAGCCCGTGCCCGGCGCGTCGAAGAACACCAGATCGGACTGGACCAGCAGCGTGCAGGGGTTGTCCTCGACCACGCAGCGGCCCACGTGGGAGGTGCCGTTGGTGACCACGCGGCGCGGCCCCACGCCGCCGAAGTTGATGGGCACGCTCGCGCAGCCCGGGCCTCCGTTGAAGCAGAACGTCACCGGGCGCGACGCGTCGGGCTCACCGTCGCCCATGGCGACGTAGGACAGGCTGAACATCTTGCCCAGGAGGTTGCCGGTGTCCTCGCGCACGTCCACGTGGCACGCGGTGGCCTCGTACTCGATGGTACGCCCCTCTCCCCTCCAGGTAAGAAGTGCGCTCGCGGCCGCGGGCTCGGCAAGCCGCCTGTCGGCGGGGATGGTGATGAACGCGTCGGGTGCCGCGCCGTGCGCGGCCGACGCGGGCGTCGAAGTCGGCTGGGACGAGGTATCGTCGGACATGGATGCTCCCTTCGTAGATGGTCCTTCTCGGCACCTGACGCTACCACTTGGACGGCGAGGCGGCCGGTGCCATTCCCCGTTGCCCGACAAGCGGGTCGCACGAGACCATGGATGCACGAAAGCAACTATGATTTCGTGCCGGGACCCAGCCATAGTCGGTCGATGGCCCGCCTTGGCCCAGACCCCGCGCACAACCATATATAGTGGTAAATTGAATCGCTTAGAGTTCGTCCGCGCCAGATGGCGCGGACATGGGCTGGGACCGTCCGACCCCACGTAACAAGGAGTACCTCACGATGGGTGCAAAGCACACTTCGGCCGCCAAGGCGGTCAGGGCCAAGAGCAAGGGGATTCCCCTTTCCGCGGCCATGATTCTCGTCACGCTCGGCGTGGTCTACGGCGACATCGGCACGAGCCCGATGTACACCCTCAAGGCCATCATGAGCGGCAACGGCGGCCTCACCACGATGGGCCAGGACACCGTCATCGGCGCGCTGTCCCTCATCATCTGGACGATGACCCTCATCACCACGGTCAAGTACGTTCTCGTGGCCATGAAGGCGGACAACCACAACGAGGGCGGCATCTTCGCCCTGTACAGCCTGGTCAAGCGCTGTGGTCGCTGGCTGATCGTCCCCGCCATGATCGGCGGCGCGGCGCTTCTGGCCGACGGCATCCTCACCCCGGCGGTCACCGTCACCACCGCGATCGAGGGCCTGCGCACGATTGACTTCTTCTACGGCATCATCGGCGACAACCAGGCCGTCGTCGTCACCATCACGATCGCCATCCTGTGCGCCCTGTTTGCCATGCAGCGCGCCGGCACCTCGACCATCGGCAAGGCCTTCGGGCCGATCATGACGCTGTGGTTCCTCTACCTGGGCATCACGGGCCTGGTCAACATCGGTGCCGACGCCAACGTCTTCCGCGCGCTCAACCCGCTGCGCGGCATCGCGTTCCTGTTCGACGGCAACCTCAACCACGCCGGCCTCATGGTGCTGGGCAACGTCTTCCTGTGCACCACCGGCGCCGAGGCCCTCTACTCCGACATGGGCCACGTTGGCAAGGCCAACATCTACGCCTCTTGGCCCTTCGTCAAGGCGTGCCTGATCCTCAACTACCTGGGACAGGGTGCCTGGATCCTTGCCAACAACGGCAACGCCACGCTCGCCGCGGTGCCCGAGCTCAACCCGTTCTTCCAGATGCTGCCCGCCCAGATGCGAATCTTCGCCGTCGTCCTCTCCACCTTCGCGGCGATCATCGCGTCCCAGGCGCTCATCACCGGCTCCTACTCCATCATCTCGGAGGCCATCCGCCTCAACCTGATGCCGCACATGAAGATCGCCTACCCGTCCGAGACCAAGGGCCAGATCTACATCCCCTTCGTCAACAACGTGATGTGGGTCTCCTGCATCGGCGTCGTGCTGTTCTTCCAGACGTCCTCCCACATGGAGGCCGCCTACGGCCTGGCCATCACCGTGACCATGCTCATGACGACGCTGCTGCTGTTCACCTACCTCTCCCGCGTCCGCAGGCGTCCCGCGCTGGCCGTCCCGTTTTTGGCCTTCTTCGTCGCGATCGAGCTGGCCTTCTTCATCTCGAGCCTGACCAAGTTCATGCACGGCGGCTACGTCACCGTCCTTCTCGCCGCTGCGATCTTCACCGTCATGTACATCTGGCGCCGCGGCACCGCCATCGAGCGCACGCAGAGCGTCTACCTGCCCATCAGCGAGTACATCGACCAGCTCTTCGAGCTGTCGCACGACACCGAGCTCCCCTACCTCGCCGACAACCTGGTGTTTCTCACCAACGACTCGTCGCCCGACAAGCTCGACCGCGACATCCTCTACTCGATCCTGGACAAGCGCCCCAAGCGTGCCCGCGCGTACTTCTTCCTCAACGTCAAGGTGACCGACGAGCCCTACACGCACGAGTTCATGGTCAACACCTTCGGCACCGACTTCGTCTTCAAGGTGCAGCTGCGCCTGGGCTTCCGCGTCAACCAGCGCGTCAACGAGTACCTCTACCAGGTCGTCGAGAAGCTCGTCGCCGACGGCTCGCTCGCCCCGCAGCACCACAAGTACTCGATCTACAAAAACGCCGGCCCGGTCGGCGACTTCCGCTTCTGCCTGGTCCGCAAGGTGCCCTCCGCCTCGGCAGACATCTCCAGCTTCGACCGCGACGTCATCACAGCCAAGTACGTCATCCGCAGGATCTGCGGCTCGCCGGCGCACTGGTACGGCCTGGAGAACTCCAGCGTCATCATCGAGTACGTCCCGCTGTTCGCGCGCAGCAAGCGCCAGCACCAGCTGTCCTACGTCGCCCTGCCCGAGTCGGTCCTCAAGGCGACCGAAAGCCACGGCCGCGCTGCCAAGTACAAGCAGGTCAACGGCAGCGTCGAGGCCACGACCGACGACGGCCAGATCGCCCACGACGACGATGACGACGACCTGTTCGCCGCCACGATGCGCAAGGCCCACGAGGACGAGGCGCGCTTCGTCGAGTCCGACGTCATCGGCGGCAACACGGCGAGCTTCCACCCCGTGACCCTCGATGACGAGGATGACGAGGACGACGATTTCGACGACGGGGACGACGCCGAGTCTGGCGATGGCGACCGTCAGTAAGCCCCTTGCGTCGCGCCATCCGCAACGTCAAGCCCCGAGCAGCGAAAGCGAGCTGCTCGGGGCTTTCTCGTAGGCGCACGATTGTTGCGCTGGTCAATGGGGGCCGCTTCTTCGGGTCGAATGACCGGCTGCAAGGGCCCCATCCGAAGAAGGGGGCACCTTTGATCGGGGAAATCCGAAGAAGTGGGCCTCTCTAACCAGGCAGGCGCCCGACGCCGCGGCGCCAAGCCGAAGAAACGGGGCCCATTGACCATGGGTCGGGGCGAGGGCAGGATGGCCGGCACTGCCAGCCAGTCAGCCCCGCTCTCCCAAAAGACAAAGCAGGTAATCGGCCACACCATCGTGGTCGTTGTCCAACTCGGTCACGTGGTCTGCCGCGGCAAGGGCCTCGGGGGTCCCGTTTGCCATGCCCACGCCGTCACCCGCGGCCAGAAGCATCGGAACGTCGTTCGACGAGTCGCCAAACGCGACCGCGTCGGCAACGTCGAACCCCGCACGCTCGCACACATAACTCAGGGCGAACCCCTTGGTGGCACGGGAGTCAGTGATCTCGAAGTTCCATGGCATCGAGCTTACGCACGAAAGGCTGTCATCGGCCGCGCACACGCGTCGCACGACCTCAGCATCTGCGGGGTTACGCCAGAAGACGGTCACACGGTCCACGCCCTCCACGCGCGAGACAGCGGCGGCGAGCGACCCGTCCACCGGACGACGAATGTCATGCAGCATCCGCAGCGTGTTGGCCTCGGGCACGAACTCGTTGAGCCTGTCGTAGTCGGCACGCGCCATGAGGGCGCCGGCATCCGTGAACGCATCCAGCACGACGTCGAGCCCCGAGAGCCTGTCGAGAAGTGCGAGCGCGCGCCCGCGACCCAGTCCAACCGAACGTACACAGCGCCACTCGCGCGCGGGTATCTCGTCGCCGACGGTCCCTCCCGCAACGTCAACGGCCTCCGACACACAGGCGCCGTTGGTCGAGACCACGTAGCGGGTCGCAGGGTGATCCAGGAGCTCGGTAGGCAACATGCGAGCGGGTCGTCCCGTACAGGGCACGAACACTCCCCCATGCGCCCTCAGGACGTCCAGGGCGGCAAGGTTGGCCGCCGGGACGCTCTTGTCCATGTGGACGAAGGTTCCGTCCATGTCCGAGAAGACGATCAGGCGACGTGCGCTGCCGGGACACGCATCCCCTGCCCGCCCGGCAGCAAAACGGTCGCCGGCAGGATCCCCGCACGCCACGCTAGCGCTCCGAGATGGGAACGTAGTCGCGGCGCTCCATGAAGGAGTTGTACGCGGGACGGATGATGCGTGCCGAGCCGTAGAGCTCCTCCATGCGGTGCGTCGCCCAACCCGCCATGCGCGCGATCGCGAAGATCGGCGTAAACAGGTCGCGCGGGATGCCCAGCATCGAGTAGACGATGCCGGTGTACAGGTCGATGTTTGCCGTGACGGGCTTGTTGATGCCGCGAACCTCACGCATGACCTCGGGGGCCAGTCGCTCGATCCTCTCGATAAGCTCGAACTTCTCGGAATGCTCGCCACCCTTCTTGCGGGCGAGCTCGCGGGCGTAGCCCTTGACGACCTGGGCGCGCGGGTCACTCTTGGTGTAGACGGCATGGCCGATGCCATAGATCAGGCCCGAGCCGTCAAAGGCCTCGCCGCGCAGGATGCGCTCGAGATAGGCGGCCACCTCGTCATCGCTGGACCAGTCGCGCACGTTGGCCGCAATCTCGTCGGCCATCATGCCGGCCTTCGCGTTGGCGCCACCATGCTTGGGGCCCTTGAGCGAGCCCAGGGCGCCCGCGTAGGCGGAGTAGGCGTCGGTGCCCGAGCTGGACAGCACGCGGCAGGTGAACGTGGAGTTGTTGCCGCCGCCGTGCTCGGCGTGCAGCATGAGCATGACGTCGAGCATCATGGCCTCGTCACGGGTGAAGCCGGAGTCGCCGCGCAGCACGTCGAGGACCGTCTCGGCCATCGAGTAACCCTCGCGCGCGGGCGGAATCACCAGGCGGGCGCCCTGTGAGTCGGCGACATAGGACTGGTGTGCCACGCTTGCCACGCGCGGCCAACGGCCCAGAAGCGACAGGGCCACGTCCACCTCGTGCGTGGGTGTCGTGTCGTCGGGCGTGGGGTCGTATGCGTACAGCAATAGCGTCGCACGCTGCAACACGTTCATGATCGAGACGGAGTGCGTCTTGCGTGGGAATATCGAGAAGTACCCCTCGGGCAGCTGCCTGCGCGAGCCGATGCGCGCGCGGAAGTCATCCAGCTGCGCGACCGTGGGAAGCTCGCCCGTCATCAGCAGGTAGGCGACCTCCTCGTAGCCAAAGCGGCCCTCTGCCTGGGAGCTGCGCACGAGGTCGGAGACGTGGTAGCCACGGTAGGTGAGGTCGCCCTCGTCGGGCTCGACGCGGCCGTCGACCTTGTTGTAGCCGTGCACGTTGGAGATGGTGGTCAGACCCACCAGCACGCCCGATCCGTCGGCGTTGCGCAGGCCGCGCTTGACGTCGTAGCGGGCATACAGCTCCGCCGGGACGGCGTCGACCTGCTTCATGCCCTCGTACAGCCTGTCGGAGACCTCGGGACGACCAAGGCTCACCGACGGCATGGGGTAGGCGTCGGCGACGTCCTCGAACGCCGACGTGGTCTCACGGGTGAGGAAGTTGAACGGGAGCTTACCCACGATGGCTCCTTTCGCTTTGTGTTGGCACCGGCCACGCGCCCGTCACGGACGACGCGACCCGCACGTACGCGCCTAGAGGCGGTACATGAACTTGAAGACCTCCTCACGCTGCACCGTCACCTGGACGCCGAGCTTGTCGGTAAGCTCGGTCAGCTCGGCCTGGATGGTCGAGAAGCCGTCGTCGGCCTGACCCAGGTCAATGAGCATGGTCATGGTGAAGATGCCCTGCAGGATGGTCTGCGAGATGTCGAGGATGTTGACCTCGTGACCCGCCAGAACGCCGGTCACGGCGGCGACGATGCCCGAGCGGTCGCTGCCCAGGACGGTTACGATCGCGCGGTTGCTCGAGACGTCATCGGTGGTGGCCATGGGCCCTCCTTGGCTGTAGGTTGTCGCGATACGGTCGAACGCAATTCAGTCGATTGTAGCCCAGCGACGTCGGTGGCCGCCCGGCCATCCCATCCCCCGAACCCGTCACGTAACAAAGCCATGTCCCCTGCCGAGAAGAACGCGCCGCTCGCGACCACACGCAAGACGCCCGCGACGGCTCCCCAAGGCGGCGTCGCGGGCGTGTGCTCGCAAGGTATGTGTACGCGTCGCCCCCCCAAAAAAGCCCCAGGCGGCAAGCAGTGGGCCACGACGGGGACCACTGGCTCCGACTACAGGTCCGAATCCGAGTCGTTCGCGCGCAGAAGGCGCGTCACGTCCTCGGAGCTGCAATCCAGGGCGATCGACAGCTCGGCCAGGGAGCGTTCCTGGGCCTGCTTGAGGATACGCTCGTAGGCGACGGGCGGACGCTTGTTGTTGGCCCGGACCTGGGCGATGCGACGGCGGAAGGTCTTCGCCACACGTACCGAGTCCAGGCAGGTGCCGTGCTTGATCACCGACTTGAAGTGCTCCTCCTCCAGCGCGCTGCTGCGGTCGGAGTAGTCGTCGGGCTGGATCTCGTCGTAGCCGGCGATGAGGGAGCGGGCGTCGTCCGCCGAAAGCACCCTACGAAGCCTGTCCTGCTGCGCCGCGGGAAAGCTGATGAGCATCGGGTGGCGCTGGCCCACCGGCATGAGCTTATAGGTGGCATCGTCCCCCTCACCCACAGACTCGACCCTGCAGACACCCTGACCGGGATGAACGATGTACTCGCCGACCTCAAACATGTGGCCAACCCCTTTCAACGTTCTTATAATAATAGCACGTAAACCGCCCAATTTCCACCTATTGCACATTTAGGTATTGAAAGAGGGCTATGGTTTCGCTATCTTTATTTAATTTTGTTCCACTTTGTCGCATGGCTCACGACAGCCGACGGCATAACCCGAAGGGACGACGGATGGACTCACGCGAGCTCGACGAACTTCTCGGCAGCGTCGCCGCGGGACGCACGGGCGTGGCCGAGGCGCGCGACAGAATCGCGATGACGCCGATCCGCGACATCGGCTACGCCACGCTCGACACCAGCCGCGAGCTGCGACAGGGCCAGGGCGAGGTCGTCTACGGCGCGGGCAAGACCGCCGGCCAGATCGCGGGCATCGTACGTGCGCTCACGGGCGCGGGGCAGCGGCGCGTGCTGGTGACGCGCCTTGATGCCGAGAAGAACGACGAGGTCCGGCGACTCCTGTCGGGTGAGGTGGAGCTCGAGTACGACCCCACGAGCCGCCTGGGCGTCGTGGGTGGAAACGCACCCGCCACGGGCGCGGGGAGGGTCGTGGTGGCCTGCGCGGGCACGAGCGACTTGCCGGTTGCCGAGGAGGCCGCCCGAACCTGCGAGTTCCTTGGCAACGACGTCTGTCGCCTGACCGACGTCGGGGTCGCGGGCATACACCGCCTGCTCGACCACGCCGACGCGATCGCGTCCGCGTCGGTGGTGGTGGCCGTCGCCGGGATGGAGGGGGCGCTTGCCAGCGTGGTCGCCGGGATCGCGCGCGGCCCGGTCATCGCCGTGCCCACGAGTGTGGGCTACGGGGCAAGCTACGGCGGCCTCGCGGCACTTCTCGCCATGCTCAACTCCTGCGCGTCTGGCGTCTCAGTCGTGAACGTGGACAATGGATTCGGCGCCGGGTTCCAGGCGCACCTCATCAACCATGTCGCGCCGCGCGCGACGGAAAGCGAGTAGCAATGGCACACGCCGACGCAAGGGCGCTTCTGGCGCGCAAGGACACCTGTCTGCACCTGGACTGCTCCTCTGGCATCGCGGGCGACATGCTCGTGGCTGCGCTGCTGGACCTGGGCGCCAGCGAGGGGCGCGTTCGCGAGGCGGTGACGGGCATGGCGCTCGACGGCCTCGAGGGGCTGCGCGTGACCCGCGTGAGCAAGCACGGCCTGGACGCCCTCGACTTCGACGTCATGCTGGACGAGGCCCATCACAACCACGACCACGACATGGCATGGCTCCATGGCGACCACGCCCACGGGCATCACCACGACCACGGCGACCACGATGCCGAGAAGGACCATGCGCACGAGCACCACCGCGAGCATGTCCATGGCGAGCACGGCCACCACCATCACCATGAGCACCGCACGCTGGCCGACGTCGAGCGCATCGTGCGCTCGGCTCCCATAACCGAGCATGCCCGCGACATCGCCCTTGCCGCCTTCGGCATCCTGGCAGACGCCGAGGCGGCCGCGCACGGCGCGACACGCGACGAGGTGCACTTCCACGAGGTCGGCGCCGTCGACTCGATCGTCGACGTGGTGGCCGCCGCGGTGTGCCTCGACGACCTCGGCGTCACCCGCTGCGTCATCGAGTCCGTCACCGACGGGCGCGGCACCATCCGCTGCGCGCACGGCCTCATGCCGATCCCCGTTCCAGCCGTGACGAACATCGCGATCCGTCGCGCCCTGCCGCTGCGCACGAGCGAGGTCATGGGCGAGCTCGTCACGCCCACCGGTGCCGCGCTTGCCGCGACCGTCATGACGGGCGACATGCTGCCCGAGCGCCGCGCGATCTGTGCCATGGGCGTGGGTGCCGGCAAGCGCGACTACGAGTGCGCGGGCGTCCTGCGCGCCATGGTCGTGCGCGACCTGGACGCCGTGCCCGCAGACGACGAGACGCGCATCTGGAAGCTGGAGTGCGACATCGACGACGCCACCGGCGAGGCCCTGGGGGCGCTTACGTGCCACCTGATGGAGGTGGGCGCGCGCGAGGCGCATTACCTGCCCACGCTGACCAAGAAGGGACGCCCCGCCTGGCAGCTGCAGGTCATCTGCACCGACGGGGCGCGCGAGGCGCTCGAGCTGGAGATCTTCCGCTCGACGACGACCATCGGCATCAGGCGCGTTCCCTTCGAGCGCACGGTACTCCCCCGCGAGGCGATCTGCCTGCCGTGCGAGCCGGGACCGCTGGCAGCCAAGGCCGTGACGCTTCCCGACGGCACCCGTCGCGCATACCCGGAGTTCGACGACGTCGAGCGCCTGGCCGCGCAGGGGGGTCTTGCGACCCAGGACGTGTGGCAGGCTGCCATGGGGGCATGTGCCGCGTGGGCACGCCAGGCCAACTAGCCGAGACAACCACCCGCAGACGCAAGCCTAGTCCAGGACCTCGACCTTCTCGATCACGGGCTGGTCGTCCTTCTCGACGGTACCGTTGCCGTCGGTGACGGGCGTCTTCTCGCAGATGGCGTCGACCACCTCCATGCCGGATGTCACGTGGCCGAAGGCGGCGTACTGGCCGTCGAGCGAGCTGCTGTCCTCATGCATGATGAAGAACTGCGAGCTGCCCGAGTCGGGATCGTTCGAACGCGCCATCGAGATGACGCCGCGCTTGTGCTGGATGGGGTTCACGACGCCGTTGGCGGAGAACTCGCCCTTGATGCAGCGGTCGGAGCCGCCCGTGCCGTTGCCCTGCGGGTCTCCGCCCTGAATCATGAAGCCGCTGATGATGCGGTGGAACGTCAGACCGTCGTAGAAGCCGTCGCTCGCGAGCTGGCAGAAGTTGGAGGTCGAGATGGGCGCGGCGTCGGCGTCGAGCTCGAGCTCGATCGTGCCATAGTCCTTCACCGTGATGCGCGCGTGGTGCTTGCCGGTGGCGTATTCGCCCGTAGCCGAGGTGATGAGACCGTCGGACGACTCGGTCGCTGCCTGCGATGCGGCCGCGGCGCCAGCGCCGGCGCCCGACGAGCAGGCAGACAGGACGATGATCGCGACGGCGGCGACGATGGCGGCAAACCACAGGGCCACGTCGACGGGCTTGTGTGGCAGCGCCGTGGGACCGATCTGACTGGTGCTACGGGACTCGGACATGGACGGCTCCTTGCCTGGTCGGGAAACGCTACTTTGACTTCTTCGTTTTACAGATGTCGCACACCCACTTGACGAAGTTCTCGGCAGGCTTGCCGGAACGCTCGGCCAGGGTACGGCCCACGCCCCACACCGGCGTGAAGTCGACGCGGTCCACGCCGTCGTAGGCGCCGAGTGCGGCCACGAGGTTGACCTCGGAGGTCAGGGGCACCGTCGTCTGGTTGAGGCCGGTGTTGACGCGCCAGTTGGGCGCGACCTTCGCCTTGCCGAAGCCATCCTCGTAATAGCCCGACAGGAAGAACATCGGGTCGTACATGCGCACGCGGTCGGCGGCCTTGGTGTTCAGCAAGTCGGTCGCCGCAAGGTCCTTCGTCCACGCCTTGAGGTACTTCTCGTCCCAGCCTGCCAACTTGGAGTAGGCGTCGGCGTTTTGGGAGAGAAGTGCGCAGATGGTGCCGTCAAAGTGCAGGGAGTCATCGTCGTCGTTGCCAAACAGCTGGTTGGCGGGCTGGTCACGGTTAAGCGAGTCGAAGGCGCAGACCTCGCGCGAGGCGGGGCGCATGCGACGCACGAAGCTGCCGAGGTCGCCGACGGTGACCTCGCGACGGCTCTCGTTGTAGGTGAGCCAGGGGCCCTTCTCGTTGAGCCAGGCAACATAGGCGTCCCTCGTCTCGAACGTGGGAAGCGCGGTCGTGCCGTCGGCCGTGGGCGTGGTGGCGGCACTGGCGATGGCCTCCTGCTCGACGACCTTGAGGTTGCCGTCGCCCGGGAAGCAGCCGTCCGCCTGCTCGGAGGTGTCCGCGACGTAGGGGAAGGACTGCTTCTTGAAGAAGGCGCTGGCGGCGTCGGCCACCATGGCACGAAGGTGGTCGTAGTAGGTGCCGGCGACGTAGGTGCCGCCAGAGGTCTCGTCGAGGGTGAGCGAGGTGTCGTTGGCGTCGACCAGGCCGAGCTTGTTGACATAGCAGGCGTAGGAGACCGCCAGGTCATGCGACAGGCGCTCGGTCCAGGTCTTCTCGGCACGCGAGACGGTCGAGTCGTACTGGCCCATCGACCACTCGTAGGCGGCGTCGGCCGAGTCGAAGGACGTGGACGGGCACCAGCTGGCGGAGCCGAAGACGGCATCGGACAGGTCGTTGCCCTCGACGTCGTGCGTGGCGGCGCCGATCTTGGCGAGGTAGGGGTCGTATGCCTCGGCGTCGCCGGAGGCGGCCACGATCTGGGAGAGCTGGCCGGAGCCCGCGAAGCCGAACGTGACGATGCGCTCCATGTTGCCCGGCAGCTTGGACGCGTTGTAGCGCAGGTAGCGGATAGCGGCCTTGAGGTCGGTCACGCCCCAGGGGGCGCCTCCCGGGAAGAACTCGTTGCGCATGCTGTCGTAGCCGTTGTTTCGGCCACGGAAGCCGGCGTAGACGTAGATGAGGCCCGCGTCGAGGTAGGGCGACAGGCCGTCGTGGGAGTAGGCGGTGGAGGCCGCCTGGCCGGCGTAGGCGCCGGGGTTCAGCGGCATGACGACGGGGGCCGTCTTGGCCGTGAAGTCGCCGACCTTGCCTTGGTCGTCGACCTCGCAGGCGTACTTCGATCCGCTCTTCTTGCCCTTGAGGTAGGCGCCAGGGACGTAGATGGCCACCTGCTCGTAGGTCTCGGACGCGGGGTTGAGGCAGTAGGTGATGCCAGTCTGCCACCAGACCTTGTTGTCCTCGTCGTACTGCCAGGCGCCCATGTCGATGGCGAGCTTCTCGAACTCCTTGAGGTCGACCCCCTCGCCCGTCGCGGCGGCCTGGGTGGTGGCGGGGGCGTCCTTGCGGTTGCCGCAGGCGGCAAGCATGGCCGCGCTGCAGCCGGCGGCCAGGGTGAGAAAGCTTCTTCTGGTGCAGTTGATCGTCATGCTGACTCCCATTCGAGTTTGTCTCGACCCTTCATTGTCCACCTCGCGTGTGTGTCGGACGTGCAGCACCGACGGCACCGCACGACTGGGCACGAATTCTTCAGAGCGTCGTGTGGCAGACGGCCGACATCCCGCCCAACTCGACCACGTCGTGGTACAGCAGGCGATGGTCGGGCTCGATGGCAAGGTCACGGTGGTGGTGGCCGAAGTACCAGCACCTGAACGCGAGCCTGTGCTCGAGCGCGTCGAACCAATCGGTCAGCCGGTCGGGGCCCTTCCTGCCGTCGGGCGGCTCCGCCACGCCCATCATCGAGGTCGCGCAGCAGTGGGTGACCACGTAGTCGACGTCCCAGGCGCACGAGTCGAGCACGGCCGAGGCGGCGTCGAGCTCGTCTCGCGACGGCAGCTCCGACGGCCACCAGCTGCGACCCTCAACACGTGCCGCACGGTCGACCGAGGTCGCGCCACCCATCGTGAACACCGTGGAGCCGCAGATGTCAAACAGCTGACCGCGCATGAGGTGAAGGACCGACGGACGCGCCACGTGCACGCAGCCGCCGTGCCACTCGGCCTCGGGAAGCGAGGCCAGGGCCTCGTGGTTCTCGTGGTTGCCGTCGACGAACAGCGTCGTCCACGGGCGGGCGTCGAGCCAGTCCAGCCATTGCATCTCGTCTGCCGAGAAGTTCCAGACGAGCCCGAAGTCACCAGCGACGATCAGGAAGTCGTCCTTGGTGAGCGTGCTGCCCATGGGAAAGTGGCTGGGCAGCAGCCTGCCCACCTCGATAACGCCATGAAGGTCCCCGGTGACGAATGCCGCCATGGTCGCCTACTCGCCCCTCACGCCCGAGGCGATGCGGTCGGACACCGACACGCCGTCACGGCGGTCGGCACCCCAGAAGCAGCACGACAGCATGCCCGGGCCAACGTGGCAGCCGATGGTGGGACCGATGGTCGAGACCATGGGGAGCACGGTGTCGTCGGTCTTGTGGATGAGGTCGACCACGCGCGCGGCATCCTTGGGACAGTCGGCGTTGCCGACGGCCACGACGTTGGAGAAGGCGTCCTCGTTGTGCTTGTCGAGGAAGTACTGCGCCAGCTTGCGGATGCCCTTCTTGCGGCCGCGGGTGATGCCCACCACGCTCAGGCCACCGTCCAGGTCGATAGACAGCAGCGGCTTTACGTCGAGCGCGCCGCCGACCACGGCCACGCCCCTCGGCACGCGACCACCGCGGCGCAGCGCATCGAGGTCCTCCACCATGAAGAGGACGTTCACGAAGTAGCGGGCCTCCTCGGCCCATGCCACCATCTGCTCGGCGGTAAGCCCGCGGTCGCGCTGGCGTATGGCCTCGGTGATGAGAACGTACTGCGCCGTTGAGGGCAGCTTGGTGTCGACGATGTGGATGGGCAGGTCGGGACGGCCCAGCCCCTCCTTCACGCGCTCGAGCGCCATGAGCGCTCCCTCGTAGCAACCCGACAACGCCGAGGTAAATGCCAGGTAGACCGTGGGGACGTCCATCTTGGCGCACTCGTAGAACTTCTTCTCGAACTCCATCTGGGAGGGCTGCGAGGTCATTGGGGCCGCACCGTGGCGGATGGCCTCGTAGAACTCGTGCGACGAGCGCGACACGAACAGGTCGTCGACGCCGGACAGCCCGCCGTCGGGCTTTCCCTGCTCGGTGTAGGTGAAGTGCATCATGCCGATGCCGGCGTCATCGACCTGTCGTTGGGTGAAGTCGCAGGGGGAGTCGGTCATCAGATAGAACTTGGCAGCCATGGGGCGTCCCCTCGGTCGGTTTCTCTTTCGGGCGCTGCCGAGAAGGGCGCGTCCGTCGAAGCCATTGTATTGCAGCCGTCTCACGCGAGCGCCGAACGCACCTCGTCCAGAGTCGGGATGGACTGCTGCGCACCGAGCCTCGTGACCGTGATCGCCGCGGCCGCGGTGCCAAAGGCCATAGCCTCGGCAAGGTCGCGCCCGTCGGCAAGGCCCGCGGCCAGCGCCCCGATGAAGGTGTCGCCCGCTGCGGTGGTGTCGACGGCGTCCACCCTGCGCGCCTCGACGCAAAGCTCGCGCGCGTCACCGGCGGCGCGGGTGTCCAGCGCGTAGGAGCCGCGGGATCCCAACGTCACGACGACGCAGCCACAACCCAGGCCAACCAAGAGGTCTGCCGCCTGGCGCAGGGTCTTCTCGTCATGTGGAAGCACGCCGCACATGACCTCGCACTCGGTCTCGTTGAGGCACACCATGTCCACGCACGGCCACACGTCGTCGGGAATCGGGCGGGCGGGGGCGGGGTTCACCAGCACACGCATGCCCATGTCGTGGGCATGGCGGACGACTGCGAGCGTCGCGGCCTCGTCGCACTCCCCCTGCACCAGAAGGACGTCGCCCGCAGACGCCACACGCCCGATGGCGGCACATGCCTCCGACGCGCCCATGACCACGTTGGCGCCCGGGTGCAACACGATGCGGTTGTCGGCGTCGGTGCGGACGATGACGGCCACGCCGGTGGTGGCGCGCTCGGTGCGCTCGACCTCGGAGGTGTCCACGCCGGCGGCACGCAGGCCCGCCACAAGCTCGTCGCCGAAGCCGTCAGCGCCCACCGCGGCCACCATGGCGACGTCGGCACCCAGGCGCGAGGCGGCGACGGCCTGGTTGGCACCCTTGCCACCGGCGTTGGTCACGAAGTCGTGGCCCGCGAGCGTCTCACCGGCGCGCGGCATGCGGTCGGCCTCGATGGACAGGTCCATGTTCATGCTTCCGAACACGACTACCTTAGGCATAAGGAACTCCCCTTCCACCCGGCAAGCGGGCTAGTCGACCGACTTGAGGCTCTCGACCATGTCGATGCGCCGCAGCTTGGGCACCATCGCGCCCATCACCAACACCGAGAAGAGCATCGTACCCGCAAACGCCATGGCAAAGCTCGGCAGGTGGATGTCGCGACCGAACATCACGGCGTCGACCTCGGCGGACAGGATCACGAAGTGCTCCATGCCCACGCCCAGCACGAGGCCGAGCGCCGCGCCAATCGCCACAAGAAGCACCACCTCGCGGAACACGTAGGCGCTGACCTCGCGCCTGGTAAAGCCGAGGACCTTGAGGCTCGCGATCTCGCGTGTGCGCTCGATCACGTTGATGTTGGTCAGGTTGTACAGGACGATGAAGGCCAGGGTCGCCGCGGCCACCACGAGCACGACGACGATCATGTTCACGCTGCGCAGCGACTTCTGGTACATGCCGATCGTCTCGGTGTTGAAGGTGACGGTGCTCACGCCGTCGGTGTCGTGCAGGGCCTCACTCAGCTCCGCATGGGTCGAGTCGTCGTCGCCCACGTTTGCCAGGACCGTGTCAGCCGCGGCGTCGGCACCCATGACGTTGCGCCAGGCGACGGGACCCACATAGGCGTAGTCGGCGATGTAGTTCTCGACCACGCCCGTGACCGTGAAGACGTGCGGCTTGCCGCTGGCGTTGCCAATGTCGTCCTGGTCGTAGAGGGAGACCTCGTCGCCGACGCGCACGCCCAGCCTCGTGGCAAGCTTCTCGGAGAGCACCACCGAGTCGTCGCCGAAGTCGACGGGCCTGCCCGACACGCGGTCCTGCATGCGAACGAAGCGCGAGAGGCCCACAGGGTCGGTCGGCACCATCACGCGGGCCGCGACGTCGGTGTCGGTGGTGCCGCGTGCCTGCATGTTCTCGACGTCGACCAGCGCGACCCCGGAGGCGTCGCCCTTCCGCGCGAGGGTGTCGGAGACCCTGCCCAGGGCCTCTTGGGCATCGTCCGCGTCGACCCCGACGACGATGTTGTACGAGAAGATCGGGTCGTCGCAAAGGTACTGCCTGTCGATGATGTCGTTGATCGAGTCGTGCAGGCCCAGGCCCGTCAGCAGCAGGGCCGTGCAACCCGCGACGCCCACGATCGTCATGGCCAGGCGGCGCTTGTAGCGGAAGAGGTTTCGGAGGGTGACCTTCCACGAGAAGGAAAGGCGCGACCACACCGGGCGGATGCGCTCCAGAAGGATGCGCTGGCCCGGCTTGGGGGCGCGCGGCAGCATCAGGGCGGCGGGGGTCTCGCGCAGGGTCGCCGCGGCCGCCGCGAACGTGGCCAGCAGCGTCACGCCCACACCCATGGCGATCGACGTGGCCGTGATCGCGGGGCGGATGGGAAGCGGGAACGGCATCAGCGGGACGCAGTACATGATCGCATAGGCGGTCTCGACGACCCATGGCAAGACCTGCGACAGCACGAGGATGCCGACCATGGAGCCCACACCCGACGCGATTGCCGCGTAGGCCACGTAGCGACCCGCGATGTAGGCGGTCGAGAAGCCCAGGGCCTTGTGCGTACCGATTTCGACGCGCTCGTCCTCCACCATGCGCGTCATGGTGGTGAGCGACACCAGGGCCGCAACCAGGAAGAAGATGAACGGGAAGACGGCGGCGATGTTGTCGATGCGTTCCGAGTCGCTCTGGTAGCTGGCGGCGCCGGCGTTCTTGGTGCGGTCGAGCACGTAGACGTCCGGCTGCTCGATGTCGTCGACCTCGGCCTGCGCGCGCTCGAGCTGCGAGGCGGCGTCCGCCAGGCGCGCGTCGGCCTCGGCCACGCCCGTCTGGTAGGAGGCGAGGCCGGAGGCGTAGGACCTGCACCCCTCGTCGAGCTCGGCCTTGCCCGTGGCCAGTTGCGCCGCGCTCTCGTCGAGCTTGGCCCGGCCGCTCGCAAGGCGCGCCTCGGCGCTCGCCTTGGCGGAGGCGTACTCGCGACGACCCTGTGCCAGGCGCGCCGCCTGCTCGTCGAGGGCGGCCGCGTTGGCATCGAGCTCTGCCTGACCGGTGTCGAGCCGGGCCTTGTTGGCGTCGTAGTCGAGCTTGCCGCGGGCGTCGGCGATGCCCTTGTCGCCCGCGGCGATCGTATCGCGCAGGGCCTCGACATCCAGCCCCTGCTGGGCGGCCTGGCGCACGATGGCATCGCGTGCCGAGACGGCCTGTTCGAGCTGCGTGTTTGCGGTGTCGAGAAGTGCCTGCAGCTGGGCGCGCGTCTCCCCGTCGGCGTCGGGCGGCAGGGCGGAGATCTTGCCCTCGAGCGCGTCGACAGCCGCCTGTGCCTGTGCCACGCCCTGGCACGCGGCGTCGTAGGCATCCGCAAGGCGCACGAGGTCGGCACGCGACTCCTGCCACCGCTCGTCGGCGGCATCGATCTTGGCCTTGGCGTCTTCGAGCTCGGCGCGCCTCTCGGCAAGGTCGGAGTTCGCCTGCCGTATCTGGTCGCGACCCGCCGCGATGGCGGCATCCGCCGCGTCGAGCTGGCTGGCGGATGCGGCAAGCTGCGCGGCGGCCTGCCTGCCGGCCTCGTCAAGCTCGGCCTTGCCCGCCGCAAGCCGCTCTCGACCGCTCGCAAGCCGCGCCTCGGCGGCGTCGAGCCCCTCGCGCGCGGCGTCGAGCTTTGCCTTGGCGTCGGCAAGCTGGGCGGCGGACTCGTCGCGACCCCTCTCGTACTTCTCGCGAGCGTCGTCAACCTGCTTCTGGGCGTCGGCCTTGACCTCGGCCAGGCGGTCCGCGGCCAGCTTGGGGGCGACCGTTTCCAGACGGGCGGAAAGCCCGTCGACCGTCGCCTGGTAGTCGTCGGAGCCCGACAGCTCATCTCTGGCGCCCGCGGCCGCGACGTAGACCTCGGTGTAGGGCAGGTCGTCGTCGAAGGCGGACTCGCTCAGGTAGGCGTACTGGTCGATGATGCCCGTGCCCAGGTTGGTGTAGCCCAAGCCCACGCTCGAGGCGAACGACGACGAGCGCACGAGGCCCGTTACGGTGAAGGTGCGCCTCTTCAGGACGCCGTCGAGGTCGGAGGAGCCGTAGAGCACCGTGACCTTGTCGCCGACACGCACGGGGGTGCCGAGCTTGCGGTCGCCCGAGAGCACCAGCTCGTCGCTTTCGGTGGGCCAGCGGCCCGAGAGCAGAATCGGCCTGTTGAGGGTGGCGTCGCCGGCAACGCCTGTGGCCACGCCAGTCGGAAGCGACATGAAGCGCATCGCGTACTGCTCGCCGCCCAGGGTCGCCATGACGTCGGTGGCGTAAGCGGGCATGACGGCCTCGACGCCGTCGACCTTTGCCATCTCGGCGACCTGCGACTTGCCGAAGCCCAGGGTCGAGACGAGCCTCACGTCGTAGAGGTTGGTGTCGTCGTAGAAGGCGTCTGCCGCCGAGCGCATGTCGGCGCCCGTCATGCCCAGGCCGGCATAGAAGCCGCAGCCCAGGGCCGCGATTCCGGCGATGGCCAGGAAGCGTCCGAGCGACCCCTTGATGGAGCGTGCGAGCTCTGTGGCGAATGGGCTTCTCACCTGGGGCCGCCTACCACTCGAGGGTGCCCGCGTCGCACGGGTGCTCGTTGACGGCCATCGAGGCGCAGCGACCCTCGCGGATGCGGATCACGCGGTCGGCGATGGCCTCGAAGGCCTGGTTGTGGGTGACGAGGGCCACGGTGCGGCCGCCCTCGACGCAGGCACGCTGCAGAAGCTGCAGGATCTGCTTGCCGGTGACGTAGTCGAGCGCGCCCGTGGGCTCGTCGCACAAAAGCAGCTTGGGGTTCTTGGCGATGGCGCGCGCGATGGAGACGCGCTGCTGCTCGCCGCCGGAGAGCTGCGAGGGGAAGTTGTCCATGCGCTCGGCCAGGCCCACGTCTGCCAGCACGCTCGCCGGGTCCAGGGGGTCCTCGCAGATCTGGCTCGCCAGCTCGACGTTCTCCAGCGCGGTGAGGTTTTGCACGAGGTTATAGAACTGGAAGACGAAGCCCACGTCGTGGCGGCGGTACATCGTGAGCTCGCGCTCCGAGAAGGAGCTGACCTCGCGACCGTCCAGGCGGATGGTGCCCGAGGTGCACGAGTCCATCCCGCCGAGCATGTTGAGAACGGTCGTCTTGCCCGCGCCCGACGGGCCCACGATCACCACGAGCTCGCCGCGCTCTATCGAGAAGTCCATGCCGTCGACGGCGTTGACCTCGACGTCACCCATGCGGTACGTCTTTCGGACGTCCCTGAACTCGACGAACGACATGGCTCCCCCTGACACGCGACGCCCCTCGGCGCTTTCGGGCACTTCTCGGGATTCTTCCCCCATTTTCGCAGAACGAACGCCTGGTGGCACGACGAGTTGGCGCGCGGCGGCGTCGGGACCCGGGCGGGGCATAATGGCGAGAGGGACGTTGTCGCGGCAGACGGGAGGAAACGATGTTCGACATGGGCGAGAGGCGCCGCCGCGCGCTTCGCTTTACCGGGACCGTCCAGGGGGTCGGCTTCCGCTGGAACTCGAAGGCCATCGCCGACAGCCTTGGCTGCACCGGCTGGGTCCGCAACGAGTGGGACGGCAGCGTCCAAATGGAGCTGCAGGGCACGGACGAGCAGGTGGCACGCTTCTTCTCCAGGCTGCACGAGCAGTACTCGCGTTGGCACGTGGACTACGCGATCGACTCGTCGGAGGACCTCGAGGTCGTCCCCGACGAGGGAGGCTTCGTCATCCGCACCTAGCGGCGGCGCGCCCGCACGCGTCATCAAGCGGCACGACGCTGCCACCGACTCCAAGACGGGCCTGGTCGAGGCCCTGCTCACCCTCTAGTAGATCGGCGAGGCCTCGGTGTCGTAGCCAAGCAGGTACTGGATGGCCCGCTGGATGGCCACGTCCCAGAAGGGCCACTCGTGGTCGCCCTCCCACTCGCGGTACAGATGCTCGACGCCAGCGGCGCCCATACGCGCGCTCAGCTCGCGGTTCATCGGGATGAAGGGGTCCTGCTCGCCGCAGAACGAGCACACGCGCAGGCCTGGCGCGTCCTCGCGCGCGGCGTAGCCGTCCACCAGCCAGGCCAGGTCACACTCGTCGGGCACGTCGGCGCCGGCGCCGTACATGGCGTCGAACTCGCTGGGCAGCATGTCCGGGAAGCGACCGTCGGCGACCATGCGGCGAAACTCGCAGATGTCGGCCACGGCGGACAGTGCGGCGACCCCACCGAACTTCTCGGGATGCGCGAACGCGGCGCGAAGGGCGCCGTAGCCGCCCATGCTCTCACCCGCGACCAGCGTGTGCTCGCGGTCGGTCGGCACGCGGAACCACGTCGAGACGAGCCGTGGCAGGTCCTGCGTCAGATACTCGAAGTAGCGCGGGCCGAACGCGGTGTCGGTGTAGAAGAAGCGCTGCGTCTCGGGCATCACGACCACGAGGTTGTACTTCTTGGCGTAGTACTCGATCTTCGAGAAGCGCACCCACTCGTCGGCGTTGGCCGCCAGGCCGTGCAGCAGGTACAAGACGCTCAGCTCGTCGGTCTGCAGCGGGTCCACGTCGTTGGACGGGTCCGGAACGATGACGTTGACGCGCGTGGCCATGCGCAGGCTCGGCGCGTAGAAGTTGCCAGAGAACAGTCCCATCTGTCCCTCCCTAAACAATAGGGGCCGCGGGCAGGCGCCAGGCAGGCATAGTGCCATGCCCCGCGCCCAAGACCCGCGGCCCGTCAGCACCTACTTCTTACAGCTTGTGGACGAGCTCCTTGGTGGCAGGGTACAGCTCGTCGAAGATCTGCTGGTAGCGGTCGTAGACCTCACGGTTGTCCGGGTTGGGCTCGTAGGTCTTGGCGATCTTGACCTTGCTGGCAAGCTCGTCGAAGTCCTTCCAGTAGCCCGCGGCAATCGCGGCCATCATGGCGTCGCCGTAGGAGGCGCCGATGGTGACCTCGGGCACGACGAGCGTCTTGCCCGTGACGTCGGCCACGATCTGCATCCAGGCGGCGTTCTTGGTGCCGCCACCAGCAACCAGGACGCGTTTGATGGGCACGCCGTCCTCCTCGAAGATGCGGAAGTGCTGGTTGATCGAGTAGGCGACGCCCTCGAGGCCGGCGCGGAGCATGTCCTCGCGGGTGTGGCCGATGGTCAGGCCAACGAAGGCGCCACGCGCGTTGGGGTCGTCGATCGGGGTGCGCTCGCCGGCGAAGTACGGCAGGCAGATCAGCCCGTTGGCGCCGGCGGGAACCTCGGCGGCAAGGTTGGCCATGGCGGTGTAGGCGTTTTCGCCACCGGCCTCCTCGGCGGCCTTGAGGTCGACGAACATGGTGTCACGCAGCCACTTGGTCATCGAGCCGGCGGTGTTGGTGGCGCCGGAGACGTCGCAGGTGCCGGGGATGATGAAGTCCTCGTGCCAGACGCGCGGGTCCATGACCAGGTGATTGGTGAGAAGGAACATGTAGATCGTAGAGCCAAACTGGACGATGAGGTCGCCCTGCTTGCCGATGCCGCAAGAGATGGCCTCGCAGGCGGAGTCGTCGCCGCCGGGGGTGACGGGGGTGCCCACGGCCAGGCCGGTCTCGGCGGCGGCCTGCTCGGTCACGTGGCCGATGACGTCGGTTTCGTGCGCGATGGTGGCCAGCTGGTCGGGACGGCAGATGCCCTTGCAGGTCTCCTCGGTGGGGTGGCCGTCCTCGCCGTAGAGGGGCTTGAAGCCGCCGGCCATGCCCAGGAAGTCGTCGATGTAGTACTCGCCGGTCAGCTTGGCCGTGATGTAGGTCGAGCTGTTGATGAACTTGGCGGTGCGCTCGTAGGCCTCGGGGTCGTTCTCCTGGATCCAGCGGATTTTGGGGGGAACGTCGCTCGAGCACAGGGGACGGCCAAAGACGCGGTCGATGAACTCGGGGCCCCACTCGGCCTCGAGGTCACGCATCTGCTTCTCGGCGCGGCCGTCGATACCGTAGGAGATGGCGGGACGCGTGGGGACGCAGTTCTCGTCGACCGCGACGCAGCACAGGCCCAGGGCCGAGGAGGTCACGCACTTGATGTCGGACGGGTTGACGCCGCTCTTGGAGATCAGCTCGTTGGACACCTTGCAGAAGTCGCCCCACCAGTCCTTCTCGGCATCGTGGTCGTAGGCATTGGGACCGACCTGCTTGATCTCGTGCCCGGCAGCGGCGGTGGCAATGATGTTGGCGTCGACGTCGATGAGCACTCCCTTGGTCTCGGAGGTGCCGGTGTCGATACCCATGAAGTATGCGTCGGACATTGAAGCTCCCTTCGAACTAACGTGGGTGGGCCCGTGGGGCGTCTCCCCACCCTTGGCCCGTAAACTCTCAGGACCCGTGGCAGCGAGTCCCCGGTGAAGCCGAAAACGTGAGACCGCGCAACGCCTGCCTGCCGAGAAGTTCCGTGTGGCACGCCGGAAACTACTTGAGCAGGCCGTTGTAAACGGTGAAGCTGCACTTGTCGCTACGGGTGTAGGAGCGCGTGAACTCCATTACCTCGTCGTCCTTGTCGTAGCACGTGCAGCAGAACATGAGCACGGCCTGGCCTGGGTCGACGCCCAGCATGCGCGCGTCGCGGGCCTCCAGGTGAACCAGGTCGAGCGTCTGCCAGGCACGAACCGGGGTAACGTCGTAGAAGCCGTAGACCTCGTACATGCTAAAGACGCTCAGGTCGATGCCATTGAGCTTGGGCACCTTGGCGCACGGGACGTAGGTGTGGTCGATCGAGATCGGCTCGCCGTTGGCGGTGTTGAAGCGGCGGATGTAGAAGATCTCGTCCTCGGGGTCGATGCCGAAGATCTTCGCGTACTTGGAGCCTGCGGGGCGACGGGTCTTGGTCAGGACCTTGGTGCCTGGCTCGGCCTTGTGGTCGAGGATCGTCTGGCGGAAGCCGCCGAGGCTGTTGAGCTCGCGCTGGATGAGGTTGCCGACGACGAAGGCACCCTTGCCCTGGACGCGGCGCAGCAGCCCCTCATGCACCAACGCGTCGATGGCGTTGCGGACGGTCAGACGGTTGACGCCGTAGCTCTCGGCCAGCTCGTTCTCGGACGGGATGGCGCAGCCGGGGGCGTACTCGCCCTCGTCGATCTTGTTGCGGACGACCTCACGCAGCTGCAGGTAGATCGGCGACTTGTAGTCGATGTTGGTGGTCGGCATTGCTCTCCCCTAGTTGCGAAGCTCGCACGCGAAACGGACGTACTGGGACAGGACGACGTTCTTGAAGTACTCGATGGGAACGCCCTCCTCGTCGTAGATGACACCGGACTGGAAGAAGGCGGGCTCGCCCTCGGGGTGACCCAGCAGCAAAGCCTCCTGATCGTCGAGCGTGGTGACGCTGATCTTCTCCTCGCCGGTGTCGATGTTGACCCCGTACTCATCGCTGATGATCCTGAAGAGCGAATCGGTCGAGAAGTCGTGGTCGGGCAGGTCCGGGAAGCGGGAGACCGGCAGGTGTGTGGTCTCGACCGAGACGGTCTCCCCATCGATGCCGCGCACGCGGCACAGCTCGAAGACCTTCGTGCCCAGGGGCACGCGCAGGCGGCGCGTCGTGCTCTTGTCGGCCTCGATGACGCCGCTGAATACGAGCTTCGAGGAGGGCACACGGCCTGCCTCGACGGCGGCCTCCGAGAAGCCGATGACGTCCTGCAGGTTGCGCTCGAGCTTGGGCTTCGAGACGTAGGTGCCCGAACCCATGCGGCAATAGAGCATGCCGTCCGACACGAGGCGTTGGATGGCATTGCGCAGCGTGGTCCTGTTGAGGTCCCACATACGGCACATGTCACGCTCGGAGGGAAGTCGGTCTCCCGGCTTGAGCTTGTTGTCGATGATGTAGCTTTCGACCAGCTCGGTCGCGAAGTCACGTGAGCTCATTGGGGCGCTTTCTCTTCATCCGTCGTTTCCTCTGGGTGGTTCATCCCACCTCGTTAACATAGACCATGTTTCCACAAGATGGATTGCTTTCCATACCAATTATGCCCAACGGTAGGAAGCTTCCGGATAACGGCTAATCACAACCGATTGCCCACAAATTGCGGCCGGCACCCTATCTCAGCAGCTGGGACAGGGTGCCGGCCGGCATCATGTTTCACATACGACTATGCAATACTCGTATGCTAGATATTCGCTTGTTCGAATCAGATGAATAAGTAGCCGCTCGAATCAGACCAATGACTACTCGCCTATCACCTGAACGAGAATGGTGCGCTCGGACGGTCCATCGAACTCGCAGAAGTAGACCTCCTGCGCACCGCCACGCACGACCTTGCCCTCGTGTACGGGGAAGTGGGTGTGGTTTCCGGTGAGCAGCGCCTTGAGGTGGCCGGTCGGGTTGCCTGCCGTCGAGCCGTAATCCTTGAGCATGCGCGCGTGAGAGTACGGCCAGTCCTCGGGAACGAGCCTGCCCAGAAAGACGCTGATGTCGCTCTCGAGACACTCGAGCGCCTCGTTGGTGGTGATGCCGGCGGTCGTGTGCTTGGAGATGGCGGTGACCAAGCCCTCGGTCACACCGCTTTCCGCCACGATCTTCTCGATCTGGTCGGTGATGAGCATGTACTGGTTGTACTCGCTGGTGAGCACCGTGAACGTCTTCGTGTAGACCATGACCCTACTCCAGTCCGCCGAGGAATTCGATTGCGTTCTGACCCTTGATAAGCTCGAGCGTGCTCTCGCGAAGGCCGAGGTTGTCCAGGGCGTGTGCCATGCGGATCTGCTCGAAACGCGGCTGACCGCTGCCAAACATCACCTGGTGGCGCAGGCTGCGGTCGATCCAGGTCATGGGAATCTCCTGGGTGAAGAGACGCGTGAAGAACTCCTGCGCGCAGTCGAAGTAGAGAAGACCGGTGTCGGCGTAGACGTTGGAGTGCTTGACCATGAGCATGGCCGTCTCCTCGACCCACGGCCAGCCAAAGCGGCCGATGCAGATGCGCAGGTTCGGGCGGGTCTCGGCAAGCTCCTCGAACTCGATGGGGCGCCCGTACTTGGAAAGGGTGTGCGGCTCCCAGCTCATGCCCGCGCTGAAGAACACGGGGCGGTTGTACTTCTCGCAAATGTCATAGAGCGTCGCCAGCTCGGCGTCCATCGGGTAGAACTTCTGGCGCGCGGGATACAGCGCGAGCGCCCTCAGGCCGAGGTCGGCGAAGGCGTGCTCGAGCTTGGCAGGCGCCTCCGGATCGTGCGGATCGACGCTGGCGAAGCCAATGAACTTCTCGGGAGCCATGTCGACGAGGGTCTTGACCTCCTCGTTGGTCACTGGGACGCAATCGGCCTCGGTGGTGTAGTCACGCGCCATGAGGCACATCTTGTCCAGGCCCGCCAGGCGCATCTGGTTGAAGATGTGCTCGAGCTTGGCCGTCCCGTTCTTGTGGACGTCGAGCACCTCGTGGCGCATCTCCTCGCGCGCCTCGTCGCCGTTGATCGGCTCGTAGAACGCTGGGTTAATGTGCACGTCAATAAACATCTCTAGATCTTCCTCTCTCCCATTCCCCTCTTGCGTTTGCAGGTCCCGCATGGGTGTGGCCCGGGCGCGCTTCGGTCACTCGCTCGCCCGGGCCACTCTAGGACGTCTCGCTGGTACTAAGACCTGCCGCTACTCGGCGAGCATCCCGCGGACGTTGTTGATGGCGCGCTTGGCGTACAGGCGCGGCTCGTTGATGTAACCGAGAACCAGCTCGATCGTGGCGGTGCCGGTGTAGCCGTAGTCGCGGATCTCCTGCAGCAGCTCCTTCATGGGCAGGACGCCCTCGCCAGGCATGACGTGGGAGTCGTCGACGCCGTTGGAGTCGACGATGTGCAGGTGGTAGAGCTTCTCGCCGAGCTTGGAGAAGTAGCTCATCATCTGCTCCTGCTGCTGGAACGGCGGGACGATGTCCATCATGGCGAGCAGGTTGGGAGAGTCGACGTGCTCGAAGAGGTCAACGAGGTCGTTGGCGTTCTTGAAGACGTTGGACTCCATCGTGGTCAGCGGCTCGACGACGATCTTGATGCCGACGTTCTCGGCGTACTTGGCGAGCTCCTCGCAGGTCCTGTACAGACGGTCGTGCATCTCGGTGTAGGTGGTCTCGTAGCCAGCGTGCGCGGGCGAGATGAGCATGTAGTCGGAGCCGAGCTTGACACCCGCGTCCATGCAGAGCTTGAGGTAACGGACCGCGTCCTCGCGCTGACGCTCGGAGCCGATCATGAAGTTATAGGGATAGGCGTTGTGCTCGGGGCACCAACCAGTGATGGGCACACCGTACTTGTCGCGAAGGCGCAGGACCTCGTCGATCTCGCCAGCAAGCAGGTCGGGGGCGTAAGCGTGCGGACGGCCGCCCCACAGCTCGATGTAGTCGTAGCCGAAGCGCTTGGCATCCTCGAAGATGTTCTCCAGCGGGTTGCGCTGGTAGCCAGAGGTGAACATACCGATCTTGAACATGTAGTGCCTTCCTTTCGTCCGACGTACCTTATTCAAGTGGCGCTCTCGCGCCGCCAACGCGCCGCATGCGCGACGCGCTTGGTGCCTATGTGATGGGGCTACTCCTCGACGACCCAAGGCTCGAAGACGCCGACGACCTGCGAGGAGATCTTGGCGCCGCGGTCCTGGCAGACGTCGATCGGGTCACCGTTGAGGACGCCCACAAGGAAGCCCGCGATGAACGAGTCGCCCGCGCCAACGGTGTTGACAAGCTTCTCGCACGGGTAGATGCCGCCGTCGTACCAACGCTCGCCGTCCCAGGACAGGCTGCCCTTGACGCCAAAGGTGGCGGTGGCGACCTTCATGCCACGCGCGACCTTGTCCTGCAGGTACTCACGAATCTTGGGGTCGTCCTTCTCGCCGTGGTAGGAGAAGAAGCCATAGTCGACGCAGCCGATGGTCTGCTCCACCAGGGGGTGGTCCAGGCGGTCGCAGTAGTCGAAGCTCACGAGGGTGCCTGACTCATGGATTGCGGGGAGGGCCTTCTCGGCGTTGCCCCACAGGGCGGTGTGCACGATATCGTGCTCGCAGGCGAAGCGAATGTCCTCCTCGTCGAAGACGATGTTCTCGAGGACGCCTTCCTCGTACTCGCCATGGACGCGGTCGAGACCGTCCAGATCCATGTAGGTGATGGCAGTCTGGCCCTCGGCGACCTTGAGGTGCGAGATGTCCAAGCCCTCCTTCTTGAGGGAGTCGATCATCCACTTGCCGTTGTCGTCGGATCCCGTGGTCGAGATGATCGAGCTGGGAACGCCCAGCTTTTGCATGTTGACGCAGGTGTCCACGGCGTTACCCGTGGGGTACTGCCTCTCGAGGTTACGGTAGTAGTCGATGCAGTTGTCACCGATGCATGCTGCCTTCAATTCGCCTTACCTCCCTTGTGCGCATATGCGCAATTGGTATGCCTTACGGCTCAACTCATATAGCCATTGTACGTACGGAGACGGGAGAAAATTGACGAGACAATCTATTTTGACCCTTCGCGGACGATTCAATACCGCTGGCGGCAAAGGGCTTCAGAATTGGTATGAAAGTAGTACTTCCATCTACTCCATATACCAGCAAAACCGCAGGTAATCCCTAATTAATATTGGTATGGAACAACATATCTAAACCACCCGGATTCGCAGCTGTAGACGTCATGGCACTCCTGTTTTGAATTGGCACAGCATTAGATTTGAAGCGTATTCCGGAACAACACCTTCTGTCTTTGTCAATACCGCCTGGCGGCATATATGACCTTTCACCAGATGTAGTCCAATTAGTGGATAAATTGGCCTAAAGTAACGCTTAGTTGGTTAGGCGGAACCTGCCTAGGCGTGTTTCGCTCGAACAAATACGACCCTGGAGGGGGATCTCATGAAGGTTGCTGCTGTTGGCGATAACTGCGTGGACGTCTACGAAAAGGAAGGCAAGCAGTACCCCGGCGGCAACCCCGTCAACGTTGCCGTCTACCTCAAGCGCATGGGGGTTGACGCCTCCTACACCGGCGTTGTCGGCACCGACGAGTGCGGTAAGACCATGGTCGAGGCCCTGAACGGCAAGGGCGTCGACACCAGCCACGTCCACGTGGAGGAGGGCGACACGGCCAAGACCATGGTCGAGATCATCAACGGCAACCGCGTCTTCGGCGACTACATCGAGGGTGTCATGGAGAACTTCAAGCTCTCCGAGGATGACATCAAGTTCCTCTGCGAGCACGACCTCGTGGTCAGCGGCATCTGGGGACACACCGACAAGGACCTCGCCGCCATCCACGAGACCGGCACCACCATCGTCTTCGACTACTCCGACCAGCCCCAGGACCCGATGGTCGACGAGTCCATCGCCAACGTCGACTACGCCTTCTTCGGCCTTGAGAGCGACGACAACGAGCAGGTCCGCGCCTTCATGAAGGAGAAGCAGGCCATGGGCCCGAAGGCCATCGTCGTCACCCTCGGCGAGAACGGCTCGCTCGCCTACGACGGCAACGAGTTCCACAAGGGTGACATCGTCAAGTGCGACGTCGTCGACACCATGGGTGCTGGCGACTCCTTCATCGCCGGCTTCATCAAGGGCATCCTCGAGGAGAAGACCATCGACGAGTGCATGGTCATGGGCGCCCAGTCCTCCGCCGTCACCCTTGGCTACCCTGGTGCCTGGTAAGCGTTAGCGCAACTCACGCGTAAGATCACGCGCTTCTTGGCCCCGCACTTGGCATCATTTGCTGGTGCGGGGCCATTTCTTGTACGCAGACAGGCCTTTTGGGTGAGGCCACACGTATGGGATCAGTTCGCATGACCCTGGTTGCACACAACTCAATGCTCTTGTGGAAAGCCCGACCAAGGCGGGGATTTCCACAAACACCTTTCGCTATATGCGACTAGTCGACTCGGGGACGACCAACGCGGCGGCACTGGTGTGCGACGATGCATGGAGGCGCAACAAAAACCCTCCGCCCGACAGTCGGACGGAGGGTGCGGAGGCTATAAGTGGTCGCAGCCCGATACGAACGCGACCGACCAGGCAAGGAGCCTAGGCCTTGCCGAGGGTCTTGCCGCCGTCGGCGATGACGTCGATGCCGTTGAGGATCTTGGCGTCGTCGGAGGCGAGGAATGCCAGGACGCCGGCAATCTCCTCGGGCTCAATCATGCGACCCAGGGGACCAAGGTCACCGATCTCGCCCTCGTTCTCGAACTCCTGATCGGAGAAGTCGGAGATGGAGGCGGTGGCCATGGGGGTCTTGACCCAGCCGGGCGAGACGGAGCAGCAGCGGATCTTGCCGTCCTGGCCGCACTCGTTGGCGATGTTGCGGGTCATCTGCTTGACGGCGGCCTTGGAGGCGGAGTAGCCGACCTCATAGGTGTAGGCCGCGGTGGCGTCACCGGAGCTGAGGTTGAGGATGACGCCGAAGCCCTGGTCCTGCATGATGGGCAGGCAGTTGCGAATCATGGCGTAGGAGCCCACGACGTTGATGTCGAGGACCTGACGGAACTTCTCGACCGTGTAGTCGACGACCGAGGCACCCGGGCCGCCGATGCCGGCGACGTTGGCCAGGATGTGGACCGTACCGAAGGTGTCGACGCAGGTGTCGACGGCGGCCTTGACCTGCTCCTCGCAGGTGACGTCGGCGGCGGCGATGACGTAGGTGCCATCGGCGAGGCCGAGGTCCGCGGCGCTGGCCTCGAGGGCCTCCTGCTTGAGGTCGACCATGCACACCTTGGCACCCTCGTTCACGAACGTCTTGGTGGTCTGCTTGCCGATGCCGCTCGCGGCGCCGGTGACGATGGCCACCTTTCCATCCAGCTTGCCCATAGTTCCCCTTTCGTTTGTTCCGCGCTTCGCGCGACTGGTGAGAAGAACATACAACTAGGAAGTTATTTTAGTCCGAAAATGCAAGAATGACGGATTTGCCTACCTGCTCTCGGCGAGCGGCGGCATAAAAGGCCCCGCGGTCCGGCGGACTCAGAGTCCGGCCGGCCGCGGGGCGCGAGTCTCCCCCATTTACGCAGGTCTTGCGCAAGTTCGCTACTTGACCGTAATTTTCTTGGAGACCGAGGAGCTCCTGCCCGTAGTGTCCTCGATGTCGATCGTCAGCGTATAGGTGCCCGCCTTGGTCGGTGTGAACGACCCACTGGTGGCGCTGGTCTTGGACCCGGTGGACTTGACCGTCGAACCCCATTCCTTCCAGCCGTCGCCGTAGCGCCAGACGTAGTTGTACTTGAGGCCCGCGGGACGGTTGGTCAGCTGCGCCGAGTAGGTGATCTTGCTGCCCTTCTTGAGGGTGCCGCTGACGTTGACGCCCGTAGCCTTCCAATTGGGCGCAACCACCTTCATGGTCGTCGAGACGCTCTGTCGGTTGCCGTACACGTCGAATACGTCGACGGTCAGCTTATAGGTGCCCGTCTTGGTCGGGATGAAGGTGCCGGGGTTGGCGGTCGTGGTCGTGCCAGTCGACTTGACGGTCGAGTTCCAGAAGCTCCAACCGTCACCGCAGCGCCACACGTAGTTATAGCGGGCACCCTTGATGGCACCCGAGACCTGCGGGGCGATCTTCACCTGCGTGCCCGAGGTCGCGGTGGCGGGCGCGCTGACGCCGGTTGCCAGCCAGCCGCTCTTCGTGACCGTGATGGTCTTTCGGACGGTCTTGGTCCTGCCCAACGAGTCCTTCACGTCGACGCTCACGGTGTAGGTGCCCAGCTTACTGGCGACAAACGATCCGCTGGTGGCGGTGGTGTTCTTGCCCGTCGACTTGACGGTCGAGTCCCATTCCTTCCAGTCGTCGCCGTAGCGCCAGACGTAGTTGTACGTGGCCTCGTCAACCGGGCCGTCAACCACCTTGGCGGAGAACGTGACCTTGTCGCCCTGCTTGACGACGGTGGGCGCATCGACGCCCGTGGCCTTCCAGTCGGCGATGACCTTGACCTTGGTCTTCATGCTCTTCTCGCGACCGTAGCGATCCCTCACGTCGACGGACAGGGTGTAGGTGCCCGTCTTGGTCGGCGTGAACGACCCCGTGGCGGCCGAGGTCTTGGACCCGGTGTCTTTTACAGTTGAGCCCCACTCCTTCCAGTCGTCGCCGTAGCGCCAGACGTAGTTGTACGTGGCGCCGTCGACGACCCCGGACAGCTTTGCCGAGAAGGACACCTTCTTGCCTACGTACACCTTCGCGGGTGCGTCGACACCCACGGGCTCCCAGGCCTCACCCACGGTGACGGTGGTGCGCGCCGACTGCTTCTTGCCGCTCGAGTCAACCACGTCGACGGTCAGCGTATAGGTTCCCGACTTCGTCGGCGTAAACGAACCGCTGGTGGAGGTGGTGTTGCTGCCCGTGTCCTTTACGGTGGAGCCCCACTCCTTCCAGTCGGTTCCGTAGCGCCAGACGTAGTTGTACGTGGCACCACTCGGGCTTCCCGACAGCTTTGCCGAGAAGGACACCTTGTCGCCAACCTTGATCCTGCTCGAGGAGACGTTGACCCCGGTGACGGACCACTTGCCCTGCGTGGTGGAACCCGAGCCTCCCTGTGACCCGCCGGAGTTGCCCTTGGCAAGCACCGCGAGGTAGTGGCTCTTCTCAGCACGATAGCGCGACTGCCAACCGTTCCAGTACTGGGGCTGCTTCCAGTAGAAGGTGGCCACGTTGTCGACGACGTAGTCGCACAGGGCGGTCACGAACTGCGTGTCGGACATGCTTGCCGTGAGTCCGGCACCAGGCCAGTTCCTGCCATAGCTGTAGTCGTGGTTCCAGTCGTAGCCGTCCGACCACCCGCCTACGAACTTGTGCCAGCCGGTCGTGCCGAACAGGTTGCACATGCCCCAGCACAGGCTCTTGACGCTGTCGGAGCGTCCCGAGATGGGGATGCCACGCGACTTCATGTAGGTCTCCGCCGGGACGTAGTAGTTGTCGTATGCCCAGCCGTTCTGCAGGTTGGAGAACTCGGTCGGGTCGGCCTTGTAGCAGGCGTGCCAGGCGGCATTGAGGTCTCGTCCCAGCCGTGTCAGCGCGCCATTGGAATACGTCGCGCCGCTGACCTTCCAGCCATACTTGCCCTTTATGTTCTTGAGCGCCGTCCCGTACTTGCCAGGCTTGTAGTTGTAGACGGCCTGCAGGAAGCTCCCCAGGTCGTAGCGGTTGTCAAACTGGAAGTAGCCCATGGCATGGTAGCCATCGCCATAGCTGAGACCCTGATCGTAGTTCTGGCCGCTCTCCCACACGCAGAAGTACAGCATCTCGCCCGACAGCGCACGGGGGCGTACGGTGGGAGCGCTGTCCGCCAGCAACATGATGTCGGCATCGCCCATGCCGTCACCGTAGCCGAGGTGGGCGGACTCGTCGCAGTCGGAGTCGTCCGCGATTGCATCCGAGTCGTCGGGCTGTTGTTCGATGACCGACATGCGGTCGTAGGTCGACCCATAGAGGTCGGACAGGGTGTCTGCCTTTACATACGTTGGCGTGAGGGAGCCGAGCGCAAGACCCGCGACGACTGCCGCGGCGGCGAGGCTGCCCTGGAGCTGGGAGCGTTTGATCATCGTTTTGTCTCCAGGTTGACCGTTTGGCCAGTTGTTTGCAGGTCCAAATGTATCACGCCCGGATACTCGGTTTTTTCAGCAAATGTCCTGTCAACCACACCCCTTACACAAACAGACCCGCCCGCATACCGTCATGGGCATGTGGGCGGGTCGATACGGTGCGACCGGCTCGCGGACGGCGAGCGCACGGCACTTCTCGCTAGTGCTCGGCCATCCAGGCCTCGACCTCGGCGAGCTGCGGGTAGCCCTCGCCGGGACGGGTGGTCATCGTGCCCTCGCGGGTGACCTTGTAGGCGGCGTACTTGCTCGCCCACTCGGTGGCCTCGCGCAGGGTCTTGCCCCAGGCCAGGTTGGCTGCGGTGGCGGCCAGATAGCCGTCGCCGGCACCGATGGTGTAGACTGCCTCGACCTTGGTGGCCTCGACGGTCCAGAACTCGTCGCCGTCCAGGATCGCGGAGCCGTCGGAGCCGCAGGTGATGATCACACCGTGGCACTTGTGCTCGTCGCAGATCTGGTGGGCGAGCTTCTCGCAGGGCTGATCGGAGTCCTCGGGAAGGCCGCACAGGACACGGGCCTCGATGTCGTTGACGACAAGATAGTCCAGGTAGGACAGGTCACCCATCGGCTCGGAGGGCAGTGGCGACGCGTTGCACAGCGTCGTCATGCCAAACTCCTCCTTGGCGATGCGGGCGCCGTCGAGGGCCTTCTCGTAGGGCATGCCGAAGCCGGTGACGAAGACCTTGGCCTCCCTCATGGCCTCGATGGCGTCGTGGGTCTCCTCGTGGGTCAGGGCCTTGCAGGCCGAGTCGCCATCGACGATCGTGTTCAGGCCGTCGTCGTCGATCATGATCAGGCCGGTGCCGGTCGAGACGGAGTGGTCGCGGTACATGTAGGTGGTGTCGACGCCGGACTCGCTCATCCACTGGTCGCCCATGTCGCCCCAGGGGTCAAAGCCGACCTTGCCGATGTAGCCGGTGCTCACGCCCAGACGGCCCAGCGCCACCGAGACGGTCGCGCCCTTGCCGCCGTCCTCCTCGACGTGCCAGTTCCAGGCCTCCATCGTCTCGCCGCGGCGAGGCAGGCGGTGCACGTAGCAAACCTGGCCGACTCCGTGCGAGTTCATGACGATGACGTCGATAGGTCCGTTCTTGCCCATTGGTGTCTCCTTCTTCGTTGGCTGTCGTCTGCAGAGAAGCGCGCGGGGTCGCGGGCCATCCGCCGGCACGACCCCGCGCGGGGAGAGACGCTAGTCGATCAGGCCGTGGATGACCTCGATGCCGCGCTCGGCCGAGAAGTCCGGCTCGTTGCCGTAACGGCTGAACAGCTCGAGGGCCAGGTAGCCGTCGTAGCCCACGCGCTTGAGGTAGCTCACGATGCGCGGCCAGTCCATGGCGCCGTCGCCCGGGATGAGGTGGTCCTCGCAGTCGGGCTCACAGTCGATGAAGTGGATCTCGCGAACCTTGCCGGGCATCTTGTCCCAGTACTCGGAGATGGGCTCGCCGCAGGTGAGCGGGCAGGCCAGGTCGAGGCAGACCTCGAGGGCCTCGTTGTCGACCTCGTCCAGGAAGTACTTGACGTCATCGGAGCTGCAGCAGAGCTTGCCCTCGAACGGGGTGACGGGCTCCAGGATGACGGTGCGGCCGAGCTTGGCGGCGTGGTCGCTGACGATCTTGAGGTCCTCGACGACCTGGCGCTTCATGGCCTCGCGGTCGATGCCGAAGCCAGGCATGTTGATGGCGAGCATGACGAGGGGCGCCTCGATGGCGGCCGCCGCGTCGATGGTCGACTTGAAGTACTCGACACTCAGGTCGTTGAGCTCCTTCTCGCGGAAGACGAAGCTGTGGGGCGAGCCGGTGTTCTCGGGAACGTAGCTCACGATCGGCATCTGGTACTTCTGGACGTAGCCCAGGATCTGCTCGGCACCACCGTTGACGCCGCCCAGGATGTCGGGGGCATAGGCGTGCGGGCGGAAGCCGCCCACGTCGACGCCGTCGTAGCCGCAGCGGGCCGCGACCTGGAACGTGCGCTCGAGGGGCCAGCTCGCGAAGCCGGTGCTAAACAGGGAGACCTTCATACCCATGCGTCATACCTTTCTTCGAACGTCGGACTGTCTAGTGCGCAAAGCAATGAGCCTGCCGAGAAGGACTAGTGCTCGGCCAGGGTCTTCTCGATGTCTGCCTGCATCGCGGCCGCCCCGTCGGCATCCAGGTAGCCGAACCACCAGTGCAGCGTGTCGACGCCACCGGGCTCCAGGGTGTTGAAGTGCCCGTGGGCGCGCTGGTAGGCGGTCGAGTGGCAGGTGCCGGTGCTGGGAAGCGCGATGCCCACGCCGTCCTCGTCGCCCGTGCGGCAGAACCAGCGCAGCGCGTAGGGCACCTTGGCCGTGTCCCACGCCACATAGCAGGCGTCGCCGTCGGGCATGACCTGCATGGCGCGGGCCCAGCCCTTCTCATCCGCCACGTAGCGGTAGTTGATGCACAGCTCGGGGTCGTACACCTGCGTGGACGAGTCGAGCGTGTCGGCGATGGTGGGGTCGGCCACGAGCCTGTTGGAGTACTCGCGGATCGCCACGGCGCGCGGCGAGTCGTCGCCCAGCTCGGTGGGAACGACCTGGACGTGGTCCTCGTCGACCGGGCAGCTGTACACGAAGTCCGAGCCGTCGACGCCGAGCCAGTTCATGTGGCACAGCCAGACGTACTCGAGCGGGTGCGTGCGACGGTTCTCGACCGTGGCGACCATCTCGACGGCGGTCGCGCCCTCGTACAGGCGCAGCTCCGGGATGTAGGCCCAGTGCAGCTCCTGGCTGTTGCGGTACACGAAGGTGCCACCCACGGCCAGGTAGCGGCCGCGCTCGTTCTCGCCGACGCCGACGTAGGCGTCGCGGTAGCGGGCGAAGGGCAGCACGTCGTGCATCGGGTAGTCGTCCTCGCCGTCTGCCGGGCCGTTCACGTTGTTGAGGCCGCAGTGGTACAGGAAGCCACCGTAGTTGTCGCCGAACTTGGTCGTGTCCTGCGGCATGTCGAACATCGACTTCTGCGACAGCCTGCGACCGTCGAAGTCGACGAACCACACCTGCATGCCCATGTAGGGCAGCACGACCATCGAGGAGCGGGAGTTCTCGATCCTCAGGCCCGCGACGCCCGTCTCGTACAGGAAGGCCGTGGCCCTGAGCTCCCCGCTGGAGAGAAGCTCGAGCGGCCTGTCACGGAAGAAGTCGGGCCTGATCGATACGCGAGTGAAAGACATCGCCCTCTCCTAGCGGAAGTCGGTGACGCCGGCCATCACGTCGTCGAGCTCGGTGCGCTCGACCTTCAGGCCCTCGTAGCCCATCTCGCGCATGAGCTCGTCGAGCTCGAGCTTGACCTCGTAGGGGACCCAGTCCTGCTTCTCGCCCATGCGCGAGACCGTCGGGCGGCCGAAGCCGTACTGCATGGCCCAGTTCCAACCCGCGTTGAACGGGGTCTTCTTGACGACGTTGCGGATGCGCAGGACCTTCTGCTGGGCCTCGATGCAGCCCTTCCAGTCGCCGGCGAGGCCTTTGTTGATGATGTCGACCATCTCGCGCGGGTACGGGACCGCCATGAACGAGACGCAGCCCACGGCACCCAGAAGGACCATGATGCCGTCGAAGCCGTCGCAGCCGCCGAGGAAGTCGAAGTTCTCGGGGTCGATGCGCAGGACGCACTGCTGGAAGTTGACGACGTTGGTGGAGGCGTCCTTGAAGCCGCGCAGGTTGGGGTGCTCGGCGGCAAGCTTGGCCAGGGTGTCCGGGGCAAACAGGACGGCCTGCTCGACGCAGTTGTAGATGTAGACGGGGCGCTTGGCGTGGTCGATCAGCTCGGCCGACCAGTCGTACAGGGCCGCCTGCGAGAACTTGAAGAACGGGGGCGCGGTGATGCAGTAGCAGTCGGACAGGCCCTGCTCCTCGTAGGCGTCGATCAGGCGCTTGTTGGCGCGGACGTCGTTCTCGAAGGCGCAGGACATGATCTTGACGCGGCCCGCGGCGGCCTTGTGGACGGCCTCGACCACGGCGAGCTTCTCGTCGAAGGTCAGCGCGTGGGACTCGCCGGCGTAGCCATTGACGAAGAAGCCGTTGACGCCGCACTCGACCTGCCACTCGATCATGTCGTGCAGGTACTCGAAGTCAATCTCGCCCTCCCTGGTAAAGGGCGTGCAGATCTCGGTGATGACGCCGGACATAAAGTGACTCATGGCTCTCCTCCTCATGGACTGGCATGCCAGGTCACGTCAGAACCGTACAAGTTGGCATGCTTTTTAAACCGAAGCGAACGTATCATCAAAATTGGTATGAAATTGCTCTCCAAGGCGTACCGACGGCGAACGGTCGAACCCTTCGGTTGGAATCAACCAAAACACGTTTTCATACCAATTTCCTACCGAGAAGAACGCTCGGGTCGCAGCCAGATCGACTGCGGCCCGACCGTCTCGATGCAGTTCATGTCACGTGCGGGAAGGCCAAAAAAACAGCAGGTCCGCTACACCCAGCGCACGCGGTAGGGAACGCGTCCCTGTTCCCAGTAGGTATCACGCTGGATTGCTGCCGCAAGGGCATCCCGCATGGCCGCGGGTGCCGTCGCGAGCGCGCCCGTCAGGCGGATCTCGCCGGGGTCGAGCACCATGCACGCGAAGGCCACGGCACGTCCCAGCGCGTCGCCCAGGCGCGCCGCCGCGTCATCGTCGAGCGCGGGGATGTCGGCCACCTGGGCAAACAGCCCGTCGAGGGTCGTGCCGGGGTCGTCGATGCCGTCTGCCACCAGGTAGGCGCCGAGCGCCGTCGCGTCCAACAGGACGTGTCCGGCCGCTGCAAGCGTCGAGGTCACGTGCCCGCCCGCAAGATCGACCGAGAACAGGGTCCCGCCATCCGCGGGCGTTAGGCCCGTGGCACCCGCATCCTGGGCCTCGACCGACTCGATGCCGCAGGCGTCCTCGAAGCCGCGCCAGCCACGCAGGCCACAGGCGGCGGCGCCCAGAAGCGCCCCTTCGTAGCCGAGGGTCGTGGCCGACACTCGCACGTGCGCGTCGGGTCGCACACGCACGAGCTCCGCCTCCAACGCGTCGCGGTAGGAGTCGAACATGAGCGAGATGCCGCCACCAATGACGACGTCGTCGCAGCCCAGAAGCGCCGTCGCGCATGCGATGGCACGACCCAGGAAGCGGCCCTCCAGCTCGATGGTCGCGACCGCGGCCTCGTTGCCCTTCTCGGCAAGCCCGGCGATCTCTCGCCCGCCCGGGACCAGGCCATCGACCTCGAGGGGACCACCCATCTCGACCAGCGTGCGCGCCATGCCGCTCGTGCATCCGTACATCTCGAGCGGGCCCAGCTGGTTGCCCGACAGCGACGCTCGCCCGCCCGGGCAGCTGATGGTCAGGCCGATCTCGCCGGACTGCGCGTGGGCCCCGTAGAACAGCTGGCCGCCCAGGTAGACGCCGCCACCGATGCCGGAGCTCACGGTCATGTACAGGAAGTCGTCCGCGCCACGGACAGCGCCGAAGTAGGCCTCGGCCAGAACGCAGGCGTTGCAGTCGTTGTCACCGTAGAAGCGCAGGCCCAGCCTGTCGTGCAAAAGGTCACACACCGGCAGATCGTGCACGTCGAGAAAGTCGGAGTCCACCCACACGCCGCGAACCGGCTCGGCAAAGCCCGGGATGGTCATGCCGCCCGCGACCTCGCACGCCGCCAGGTCGGGGTGCTCGGCGCGCAGGCGCTCGCAGGCCGCGGCAAGCTGCTCGACGATGGCGTCGGGCGTGCGGCCCACCCACTCGTGGCGGCTGGAGCACAAGATCTCGCCCTCGGGCGTGACGTAGCCCACCATGTACTTGGAGCCACCGACGTCGACCGAAAGGATCGTCTCCACCACGGCCCCCTAGTCCTCGTAGGCCGGAAGCATCACGGGGTCGAGCTCGGAGACCTTCGTCTTCGAGGTGTCAATCCCGATGCGGGCGCTGAGCAGTGCCGCGATTACCTGGAGCGGAATCAGGTACTCGATGGCGCAGACGAACTCGACGTCGCCCGAGACGATCCTCAGCGCGTCGGCCGCGGGCTTTTGCAGGTCGGACTGCACGGTCACCAGGTTGTGGCAGTAGCGTGCGGACGCGTCCACCAGCCTGGCCATGCGGTCGCGCTCGTCGCCCGGCTCCGCGCTCATAAACAGCGCGACGTCATCGGCGTGCAGCGCGCGGAAGGGACCGTGCAGGGTCTCCTCCAGCTCGAAGGCGTAGGTCGGCCTCTCGTGGGTCTCGTAGAACTTGAGCGCGCCCTCCTGCACGGTGCCGTAGTTGGCGCCGTAGCCGATGAGGAAGAACGCCGGCGCCGCAAGCAGGCGCTCGACGTTGGCGTCGAACCACCCCTGCGACAGACGAACCGACTCGGCAACGTTGGCGGGAACCGCGGCGAGCGCCTCGCGCAGGCGGGCGTACTCGTCGTCGGAGAGGTTGCCCAGGGCATGCCCCGCCTCGACGAAGCAGCACAGCACCAGGAACAGCGCCATCGTCTGGTTCTTGGTCGCAGCGACCGAGCGCTCGGTGCCGCCCGGCTTGGCCAGCACCACGTCACACTCGCGCGCGAGGACGCCGGTGGGGTTGAGGGTGGTGCATACGACGGGAATGCCCAGCTCGCGCGCCTGACGCGCGGCATCGACCTGGCCCTTGGAGTGGCCGGTCTCCGCAGGGCACACCAGCAAGATCTCGGACGGGTCGATCGAGCCAGAGGCGTCGAACGAACCGTGGTTGTGGAACACCGCCGCGGGGATGGACTCGGCGTTCACGCGCAGCATCCGCTCGGCGGCATGGCGCAGGGTGATGCCCGCGTAGTACGGCGAGCCGTTGCCCACGAACAGCAGCCTCTTGAAGTCGTGCTCGCGGCACAGCTCCACGAACGGCGCGGTCCACTCGGCCTCGGTCTCCCAGAGCCTGGCGAGAAGCTCCGACTGCTCGATGACCTCTTCCATCATCGCGTTGCCCATCGTCATCGGTCCCTCCTTCTTTCGGCGCCGCACGTCGGCGCTCCGCTACCGTCCCCCAGCCAGTCACGTGCCTCCACGCCCGCAAAACGTCACGACGAGCAGGCACTTCTCGGCATGGGGAACCTTTGACATGTAATGGTGCAGATGATAGTTTCCACACAAGTTGCGTCCAATATTGTTCCGCTCAGCGGCACGGCGACGCGACACGGGCGGAGGGACCGGGAGGAAGCGCATGACGACCGACCAGATGAACCCCATCCTGCGAAACATCTACGAGCAGCCCGACGAGCTCGACCGCGCGCACAAGATCGCGCGCGCCTGCCCTTCCCCGACCTGGGACTGGACGGCCCGTGGATGATGCTCGTCCAGGCCATGTGGTTCCAGCTGCTAAGCTACCGGGTCGCCGTCGTCAACGACATCGAGCCCGGCATGTTCTTCGAGGAGGGGTGGATCGTAAAGTGACCACTGCAGAGAAGAGCGCCCGGGCAGAAGCCGTGGCCAATACGCGACCCGACGTCACGCGCGACATCGTCTGCGGCATCGACATCGGCGGCACCCGAACCAAGGTCGGCCTCGTCGACCTCGGCACAAACGAGGTCCTGGGCACCATCGTCATCGACACCGACCGCACCGACGAGACCACCTTTTTGGGCGGCATGCGCCGTGCCGTCGAGATGCTCGCCGCCGAGCACGGCCGCCCGCGCGCCGTGGGCGTCTCAATCGGCAGCTTCGTGTTTTCCGACGGCTCAATCGACGGCATGAGCTCGATGGTCCCGTTTCTGACCCACGGCTACCCCATGGCCGAACGCGTCGGGGCCTTTCTGGCGCTGCCCTGCCGCGTCGACAACGACGCCCGCCTGATCGGGCTTACCGAGACACGCATCGGCGAGGGCAGGGGCTTCTCGCGCGTGCTCACGCTCACCCTGGGCACGGGCGTTGGCGTCGGCCTGTGCGAGGACGGCCATCCCGAGGGCACGGACTCCCGCATCCACCTGGCAGGACACATCCACGTCCGAGACGAGGGCGATGTCTACGGCCTGGACGACGAGCCGTGCTACTGCGGCCTTTCGGGCTGCTTCGAGTCCACCTGCTCGGGCACCTCGCTCGGCAAGGTCGTCCGTGCACGACTGGGACAGGACCAGACCTGCGAGACACTCTTCTCGCGAGCCGACGCGGGCGACCCCGAGGCGCATATTATTGTCGATTGGTACCTGGACATGTTGGCCCGTGCCTTAAACCAATATGTGTACATTTACTGCCCCGACGTCATCGTCTTGGGCGGAGGCGTCGCCCGTGGCCTCGAGTCGCGCGTCGACCAGATCCGCTCGCGCATGGTCGCCGAGGTCTGGGAGGGCCAGCGCATCGAGATTCGCACCACCAGGCTTCGCGAGGACTCCGGCGTCATCGGCGCCGCCTCCCTGTTCGCGCGCTAGCCCCGCGCCGCAAACCCGGCGTCCGACCGAAACACTGCCGATAAGTGCGCGCCACACCGACGCGCGACAAGAGAAAGGAGCGTCACATGAGCAAACCGACCATGCTCGACTACGTAAACGAAACGCCTGGGGTGGTGCGCGCTCAGCTCGCGGGCGACGCGGGCCGCAAGCTTGCCGAGGAGTTCCTCACGGGCGACTACCGCAGCGTGCGCATCGTAGCCTGCGGATCCTCCAAGAACGCCGCGACGATCGCGCGTCCCTGGCTGCGCGAGCTCCTGGGCCTCGAGGTCAGCGTCTGCGAGCCCTACACCTTCTGCCGCTACGAGCACGAGCTGCCCGCCGACGAGTTCTGCTTCGTCGTCTCGCAGAGCGGCTACTCCACCAACGCGCTTGCCGCGCTGGCATGCATTCGCGAGTCGGGTCGTTTGGCCATCGGCGTCACCGGCGACGTCGAGTCCGACTTCCGCGAGGCCGCCGACGTGATCGTCGACTACGGCGTCGGCGAGGAGCAGGTGGGCTACGTCACCAAGGGCGTGACCTCGCTCGCCGTCTTCCTGTGGCTGTTCGGCATCGACGTCGCACGTGCGCAGGGCAGGCTCGATGGAAGCGGGCGCGACGAGGCGATCGCGGGCATCGAGGCCGTCATGCGCAACTTCGAGGCCGTCCGCGACCAGACCCCGGCACTTCTCGCCAGGCGGTATAAGGAGCTTTCGGCCATGGAGCGCGTCTTTTTGGTCGGCGCGGGGGCAAGCTACGGCGTCGCGTGCGAGGGGGCGCTCAAGTACGGCGAGTGCCTGCAGTTCCCCGCCATGGCGCTGGAGCTCGACGAATACCTGCACGGCCCCAACCTGCAGCTTTCGCCCGATTACACCATCTTCGTGGTGGCCTGCGGCGAGCGTGACCACGCCCGTGCGCGCCAGATCGTCGACGCCACGCGCCTGGTGACCGACCGCGTCTTCGTCCTCACCGACGACCCCGCCGCGACCGACGCCGACATCCTCGTGGAGCCGGGCATGCCCGAGCTCGCTGCCGCAATCTCCGTGCTGCCCTTCTTCCAGATGACGGCATACCAGCTGACCGAGGACGAGCACCTATGGCACAAGCACCCGCTCGTTGCAAGTTTCGATCACGCGCTGAGCGGTAAGAGCGAGAACTACGTGGACAAAGAGGTTCTCTAGCCATAGATTCGCTAGCTGGAGTTCTATGCCAGGCAAAAGCATTTTTATACCAATTCGCCCAAACCGCTGACCGATTATAGATAAGTTGCAACCTGCTTTATACCGAATTGTCCTATTGTATTTTTCATGTACGTTGTGCCCTGGCGCACGCCAACCTGGGCTCTCTTGGCAGGGGGAGCCGCGCTCGGCAACACCGGGACACGGGCAGATAAGCAAGTTCGAAAGGGGAGACAATGTCTGATACTTCGAACGCGAACGCGGTCGAGCACGTCGATATGGAACGCCACATCGGCCTCGGCACCGCCATCGCACTCGGCGTCGGAACCACCGTCGGTTCCGGCATCTTCACCTCGGTCGGAAGCGTTGCCGGCGCCGCTGGCACCCCGCTCCTGACGATCCTGGCCTTCCTCATCGGTGGCCTGATCATGATTCCGCAGAACCTCGTCTACGCCGAGTTCTCCACGGCCTACACCGAGGACGGCGGCCAGTTCGTGTACTTCCGTGAGGCTGGCTGGCCCTTCATGGCCATGTTCTTCATCTGGTCGTGCTGGTGGGCCACCGACCCCGTCGGCATCGCAACGATGACCCTGACCGTTGCCAACTACCTGGCCTACTTCACCGGCTGGACCGATTTCACCGTCCACATCGTCGGCTGCGTCATGATCGTCGTCTTCACCTGGCTGCACATGTGCCACAAGAAGGCCGGCGCCAGGTTCCAGGAGATCATCACTGCCGTCAAGATCGTCCCGTTCCTGGTCCTTGCCATCGTTGGCCTGTTCTTCATCAACGGCGCCAACATGGGCGCGACCGTCAGCTCCGACGTTGCCGTCGTCGCCGCAAGCCCCATCGCCGCGATGATCTCCGGCATTGCCGCAACCACCTGGTCCTATGACGGCATGCAGACCTGCGTCACCATGGGCGGCGAGGTCAAGGACCCCGAGAAGAACATGCCCATCGCCCTGATCGGCTGCGTCGTTGTCGTCACCCTGCTCTACACGGCCCTCTCCACCGCCGCCGTCGGCCTCGTTGACATCAACACCCTGGCCTCCTCCGACGCCCCCGTGGCCGAGGCCTTCGCACACATCCCGGGCATCGGCGCCCAGGCTGGCAACATCGCCGCCGTCCTGGCCGTCATCGTCGTCACCGGCTCGCTGTCCTCGCTGATCATGTACCAGGCCCGTGGCGAGATGAAGGCTGCCCAGGAGGGCTACTGGTGGCGTTCCTGGGGCAAGATCAACCCCAAGTACGACTCGCCCGTCGTCTCCATGCTGTGGCAGTCCGGCTTCGCCCTGATCCTTGTCTGGGCTTCCAGCATCCAGGACCTGCTCGGCCTGTTCACCTTCATCTGCCTGCTTCGTAACGCCCTTCTGTTCTGCGCCTGGTTCCCGCTGCAGAAGAAGCCCAACTACAAGCCCACCTTCAAGGCTCCCGCCGGCCCCGTCATGGCCATCCTCGCCATCGTGCCGTCGTTCATCCTGATGTTCGACTGCCTGAGCGGCATCATCTCCGGCGAGACCCCGCTCTTCTCGTTCAACCCGATCACGGCCGGCATCCTCATCGTCATCTCCGCCGTTCCCTTCTTCTTCCGCTGGAGGAAGGTCAACGCCGACGTCATCGAGGCTGCCGAGAAGCGTCGTAACGCCGCCGTTGCCGCCCGCGAGGCCTCTGCCGAGTAGCGACTAGCTCACTCCCTCGCACGTCGACGTTCGCGACGAGACGTCTTGAACGACCAGGCCGCCCGACGCAAGCCAACAAGCAGCGTCGGGCGGCCTTTTTCTAGGGCTAGCACTTCCCTACAAGCAAGTTCTTCTCGACACATACGCCAACAAGGGCACGACAGTGCCAAAGCATCGTGAGCAAGGAGACTCGACCATGCAGATGAACCGACTTACGTCCTCCGAGATCTTCGAGTGGTGCTCCATCCCCTGGGAGCAGCTGGAGGGCCGCGACGACCTCAAGACTAAGCTGGCCGTCCGCAAGGACCGCACGACCATGATGGAGGAGATCGGCAACCTCATGGCCGACGAGGTGAAGGAGCACAACGCCAAGGGCATCCCGACCAAGTGGGTCCTGCCCGCCGGCCCCTGCGACGAGTACGACACCTTCATCCGTCGCGTCAACGAGGAGCGCATCAGCTGCAAGGACCTCTACGTCTTCCACATGGACGAGTTCCTCGACTGGCAGTGCCGCCCCTACCCGCTCGGCGACACCTACGAGAGCCTCGAGGGCACCATGCTCGCGTGCTTCTACAACCGCATCGACGAGGAGCTGCGCCCGGACGAGGACCACAGGATCTGGCCGCGCCTGTCCGACCTCGACGCCGCCGACCGCAAGTGCGACGAGCTCGGCGGAGTCGACACCGTGTGGGCCGGCATCGGCGCCACCGGCCTGGTTGCCTTTGACGAGGAGCCGCGCAACTTCTGCTTCCGTCCCACCGTCGAGGAGTACGCCGACTCAAAGACCCGCGTCGTCGTGATCAACTCCGACACCATGGTCGCCATGGCCGAGCGCTCCTTCGGCACCTGCCTCGACCGCGTCCCGCCCCTGGGCCTGACCATCGGCTTCCACATCATCTGCTCGGCCAAGCGCGCCGTGTACATGGTCGCCACCGGCGACTGGAAGAAGACGGTCTGCCGCGTCCTTCTCTTCAGCGACCCGACCACCGAGTACCCCGTGACGATCCTGCCGAAGTACATCCCGGACGTCACGCTCTACACCACCGAGTACACGATCGATCACCCGATGTCCCACGACACGAAGGGCTGGTAGCGAAGACATGGCCAAGAAGCAGGTAATCGTCCTCAACTCCCACGGCGTCGGCCAGTATGCCGACTGCGACCACATGCCCGTGTGGGGCGAGACGATCTCCGTCAAGAACTGGCGCGTCGCCGAGGATGGCGGCAAGGGCTCCAACGTCACCGTCGCGCTCGGCCGCCTGGGTATCGACGTCGCCTACATCGGCAAGGTCGGCAACGACCCTTGGGGCGATCTGGGCGAGAAGTGGATGCAGGACGCTGGCGCCGACACCACCTACCTCTACCGCACCGACGAGGTCTCCACCGGCACCGGCCTGATCCTGGTTGGCCCCGAGGGCCAGAACACCATCATCGACGGTGACAGCTCCAGCGTCGCGCTGACCGTCGACGAGGTCACGGCCGCCCTGGACGACATGGCCGGCTCGTCCTACTTCGTCACCGGCCTCGAGGTGCCCATGCCTGTCGCGCTAGCCGGCGCCCGCCACGCCAAGGAACTCGGCATGACCACGTCGCTCAACCCGAGCCCGCTGCCCGAGAAGCCCATGGGCGACCTCTCCTACATCGACTACCTCTTCATCAACGAGGTCGAGGGCCGCTACATCGAGGGCCTGGCCCCCGACGACGACCTCGACGAGCGCGCCCTCGCGCAGAAGGTCATCGACACCTACCACGTCGGCTGCGTCGTCATGACGCTTGGCGAGAAGGGCTCGTGCGCCCTGACCGCCGACGGCGAGTACGTTACCGCACCCGCAACCCACGTCGACAAGGTGGCCAACACCGCTGGCGCAGGCGACGGCTTCATGGCCGCCACCGTTGCCAACCTGGTCTGGGGCAAGACCCTGGGCGAGGCCATGGAGTGGGCCGGCAAGTACGCCGCCCTCTCCGTGACGATCGACGGCACGATTCCCGCCTATCGTCCTCTCGACGAGGTCAACGCCTTCATCGAGAGCCTGGGCGAATAGCCTTTTCGGCCCCATCGGCCGACCCGCGCGCATGCACGGATCGGCGGGGCCTCCCTTGCAGCGCCGACGCTGGCGCAAGGTCTTCTTGGCGCCGGCGCTGCAAGGGAGTGGGCATGGCCTTCGTGCCATGCGTTCTTCTCGGCACGTGACCGATTGTTTGCAACAAGGATTGGAGCATCACATGGCACAGACTGCCGACATCGTCCTCAGGTCGTCCGCCGTCTTCGACGCGACCTCCGTCGAGGCCCACGAGGGCTTCGTCGCCGTTTCCGGAAACAAGATCGCCGCCGTGGGCGCCGGCGACGGCGCCGAGTGGGTCGGCGATGCGACCAAGGTCTACGACCTGGGAGACAAGCTCGTTACCCCCGGCCTCACCGACGTCCACTGCTTCTTCAACGGCTGGCTGCTCCAGCACGCCGGCGCCGACCTGTCCGGCGTCGCTTCCGTCGAGGAGGCCATCGAGCGCGTCAAGTCCGACGACGCCGTCAAGGCCCTGGCCATCGGCCACGACTTCCCTCTCGAGATGCTTCCCGTCGACGAGGCCGTCATGGACGAGGCCTTCGGCGACACCCCCGCCGTCCTCGTCGGCCAGTGGGCCGAGGGCATGGCGATGAACCACGCCGCCGAGGAGCTCTATGGCTTCACCCCCGAGGCCTGCTGGTCCGAAAAGGCCTATAAGCTTCTGCAGGCCGTCATCGAGGACACGGACTTCTCGGTCCCGATGTACCACCAGTACATGGCCATGATGAACGGCTTCGGCGTCACCTCCACCAAAGAGATGGGCTACGACGACTACTGGTTCATCGACGAGGTCAAGAAGCTCGAGGACGCTGGCGAGCTGACGCTGCGCGTCAACCTCATGAGCCAGCCCGTGGGCGAGCCCGCCAACATCGCCTACGGCGTCGCCACGCGCGACCGCTACGCCGATGACGCCTTCCTGAGCTTCTCCGGCTTCAACCAGATGACCGATGGCTCGATCTCGCAGCACGAGGGCGAGATGAAGGAGCCCTACCTGGACGCCGACACCTGCTGCACCCTGCCGATCGACTGGGCCGAGCACGAGCGCCAGGTCCTCGAGGCCGACGCTGCCGGCCTGCGCTTCTCGCTCCACACCCAGGGCGATGGCGCCGTGGCCCACGCGATCGACATCTTCGAGAAGTGCCAGCGCGACGAGGACGGCAAGGTCGTCCTGCGCCAGGCCATGACCGACCTCGAGGGCGCCGACCCCGTCGACCTCGAGCGCATGGGCAAGCTGGGCATCGTGGCCGAGGTCTACCCGCTGATCCAGGCCGTCGCAGACCGCGAGGGCAAGCTCCAGATGGTTGCCGAGAAGATCGGCGAGGAGCGCGGCTCGCACTACTGGAACCGTCGCCACATGCTCGACAGCGGCGTTGTCGTCTCCTGCGGCACCGACCTGCCGATGACCGTCGACGACCTTGGCGTCGGCGTCTACAGCGCCTGTGGCGGCTACTTCCCCGAGGGTGGGGAGCCCTGGAACACGCAGAACATGATCAGCGCCGGCGAGCTCATCCGCGCCTGGTGCGCGGGCGGTGCCTACGACCTTGAGCAGCTCGACGTCCTGGGCACCCTCGAGGCCGGCAAGCTGGCCGACATCGCCGTCTTCGACATGAACTTCCTCGAGGTCGACCCGAAGGACGCCCGCGAGGGCAACTGCGTCATGACCATCGTCGACGGCAACGTGGTCTTCGAGGACCTGTAAGCCTATCGTGGCGTTGGCTGTGGCAATCTGATCCCACAAACAGGTAGCACACAGCCGCCGCTCAGGAAACGTTTCAACACCTTGCGGCACCTCAGACTCGCTGCAATCACGGCCCCCACGCGCCTAACTGGCACGTGGGGGCCTGGCTTTCTCGTGGGCGATGGATGCCCGTGTGCCTTACCGATGGCGCAAGCCATTCCCGTCTTATCGCAACGTTCAATCGCCTCAGCTCAGCCTGAAAGGAGATAGCATGTGGCCAATGGGGCCAGTTCTTCGGCTGAGGACGGCGGATGAGTAGCCGCCGTGGTCAATGAGGCCTTCTTCTTCGGATAATCCCGGTCAAAGGCAGCCTCTTCTTCGGATGGCTATATGAGGCTCAGCTACGCCTCACATAGCCACGACCGACAACCAGTCCACCACCTCACGCCACAAAACAACCCCCGACCTCGCACTCGACGAGATCGGGGGTCCCATAAGCAACTGGATGCCAGCAATCACACGGACATGACAACCGCGTGGAAGACGGCATGCGAAACCGTTTACTCCTCGGGCAGGCCCAGGACGTTGCGCAGGTAGTCGCAGGAGCGCTTGTGCGGGCTGTGCGGATCCTCCCAGTAGATGGAGTCGTTGACCTCGAGGTCGATGCCGTTCTTGAAGTCGTTCTCCTCCAGGACGTCAATCCAGTGGCGCATCTTCTCGGCACCGAACTCGCCCGTGCCAAGCTCCTCGTGGTGGGAGTCGGAGTAGTGGATCCACTCGACCTTGTCTCCGAACTCCTCGAAGTACTCCTCGAGGGTCTCGCCCTGGACATCCATGGCAACGAGGTCGACGCAGATGCGCAGGTTCGGGGAGCCGACGCCGTCGAGGACCTCACGCACGTCCTTCTTGTTCAGGACGAGGTTGCTCTCGTAGGGCTGGAGCTGCTCAAGCGTCAGGAGGATGTCGGCGTCCTCGGCCATGTCGGCGATGCGACGGTAGGTGTCGATCAGGCGCTTCATCGACTCTTCCTTGGCGATGTTGCGCGGGCCGCAGCCAGAGTTGAGGAAAACGCGCGGGCAACCCATGACCTGGGCGTCCTCGATGGCCCACTTGAAGTACTCGACCGTGCGGTTGATGATCTGCGGGGTCGGATCGGAGAAGTTGTACGGGTAGCCCAAGGTCTCGGGCGTGTAGATGACGCAACGCTGGTCGCGCGCCTCCATCTCGCGGACGATGCGCTTGAGCTCGGCCGTGGCCTCGGCAGACGTGGCCCAGTCGGGACGATAGTAGAACGGCTCGGCACCCCACAGGTCGACACCGTGGATACCGCACTCCTGCAGCGAGTCGAGGAAATACTCGAGCGGGAAGTGCTGGTACGACGGACCCATGATCGAGACGTCACGCATGGTTACCTTGGACATAGCTCACACAACCTTTCAAAACGAGGGAACGATAACGCACCGAACTCTTGCAAGAAGTGCTGGCGAAACTTTGGCGTTTGGGACGCCATCCGCAGGCTGAAAAAACGCCGGCCACTCCACCGTATGGGTGGCCGGCGCCAGGGGAAGGGCTTAGTAGTCGAACTGACGATAGTAGCGGCGAATGACCATCGGGTGGCAGTTGAGGGCCTCGATGTGGGCGTCGATACGCTCGGTCACCATGTGGGTGACGAGGTGCGACAGGTAGCCACGGTACTCGGGGCTGATGCCAGGCAGGTCATAGTCCTTGGAGTCGATGACCTCGAAGCGGTTGCAGACGCGCGGGAGGAACTTGACGACGCGCTCGGCCAGGGGACGCTCGGCGTCCTCACCCAGGAAGACGGTGACGTTGGTGTCGCGGTCGATGACCTCGAGGGTGCCGTGGAAGAACTCGGCGGCGTGGATGGACTTGGTGCGCAGCCAGTGCTGCTCCTCCCAGTAGCACATGGCGTAGGAGTAGGTGGAGCCGTACTGGTTGCCGGCGGCGACGAAGTAGTGGAGCTCGTCGTCGTGGTGACGCTCGGCGTAGGCCTTGGCCCACTCGTCAGCGGCCTTCTGGACGCCAACGAGGTCCTTGGCGTAGTTCTCGTCCATCTGGGCGTAGAACTCGTCGTACTGCGGGAACTGGCCGGCGTTCTTCATGAAGCGGTCGCCGACCATGAAGAACTTGAGCTGCTCGTTCTCCGGGTAGGTGATGCAGTACGTGGAGGCCTTGGCCAGCGGGGAGTCGGCGACGTCGATGAAGCCGATGACGGTGCAGCCAATCTCGTTGATGGTCTTGAGGGCCTCGACCATCTCGGCGGTGTTGCCGGAGACGGAGGAGATCACGACGACGGTCTTGTCGGTGATGCGCTTGTTGCCACGGACGTTGAACTCACCGGCGTGCTCGACGACGACAGGAAGGTCGGAGAGCTCCTTGATGTGGGCCTCGGCCTGCAGCGAGGACGCCCAGGTGCCACCGATGCCCAGATAGACGATCTGGTCGTAGCCCCTCTCGCAAATGCCGTCGACGATCTTCTCGATCTCGGGGCGAAGCGCGATGCCACCGGCAAAGCCGTCGAGAAGCTTCTGCTCGTCAAACTTGATCATGTGCATTCCCTCCCTGGCCCGAAGGCCGTTTAACTTTATGCCCTGGGGCGTATCCCCACACCACAAGGCTTGACCGCGAAAACGTACAAGTACAGTTTCAATATAGTCCAATTCTCGACAATGTCCACTCGTTACAGAAAACAGCGACAATCAACCGCGAACGGTAGCGCCACGCGTCCGAAAGGTATCGCCGACAAAGGGAATACTTGCAGAGAAGAACGCCGGGCTCGCCACTCCGCTCACGCGGCAAACGACCCGCCACACGAGGCCGCCTGCCATGCGCAGGTGCCACGAGATATGCCAAATTACCCCTTGGAGCTGCGAATGCGTTGCATAAACATCGGAGACGTCGTCGATATCAACCACGACCTGGAGGATGCCCGGGTTCCTGCGAGGATCCATCTGCACGACGCCTGCGGGGGCCAGACCTGCACGATAGAGACCACTGGCGACGACGAGGGCCAAGACGTCGCCGGCATCCTCGAGCGTGCGCGCCAAATAGTGACCGAGCACTTCTCGGCACGCTCGTCCAAGGTGAGCTTTGACGAGGCCACGGGGCTCACCTTCAGGTTGGACCGTTAGGGATAGCAGTCCAAAGGTTAGGTCAAATAGCTGGTACTTCTCGGCATTTGGCATATCTGAATAGAATTTAATAGACCAATTTCATCCATTGTGCATGAAATTTGGGCAGCTAGACCACATACGCACAAGAATGGACCACTTGTCACAGGACTCCTATACCAAAGGGGGACGCGTGTCCAACATCCTCGACTACCTGGACTGGTACGGCGACCTTTCGCTGGGGACCGTGCCCTTCAACGAGGTCGACAACCTGATCCTGGCGCAGCTGAGCTACCTCGACCTGGACGTCTGCCATGACGGCGCGACCGTGTCCGAGGTTGCCGACGCCTACTTCCTCGCGCACGACAAGCGCGAGATCTACTCGGCAGAGGGACTCGTCTCGCCGCTGACGCCGTTCCTGCTGCCAAAGATGGCGGCCGGCGGTCGCTTCTCGGACGCACGCGTTCGCATGTTCAAGTCGCGCATGGACACCGAGACGCGAGAGCAGTTTGCCGCCGTCACCTTCGACCTTTCGGACGGCACCTCCTACGTCGCCTTCCGCGGGACCGACGACAGCCTCGTGGGCTGGCACGAGGACTTCATCCTCAGCTTCAGGACCGCCGAGGCCCAGACCGACGCCGCGGGCTACCTCGAGCGCGTGGCCACATCCTGCGACAGGCCCCTGCGTGTCGGCGGCCACTCCAAGGGCGGCAACCTCGCCGCATACGCCGCCGCCATGTGCGACGACGCCACGCGCGAGCGCGTCATGCAGGTGTGGTGCGACGACTCGCCGGGCTTCTCGGAAGCCTTGTGCCCGCGCGAGAGGCTCGAGGCCATCGCCGGGCGCACGCGCCTGCTCGTACCCGCCTACTGCATCGTGGCACGCGTGCTCTCGCACGTGGTCGATCCCGAGGTCATTCTCAGCGATGGTGAGGGCGCCATGCAACACAGCGGCATGAACTGGCAGGTACTGGGCCCGCGCTTCGTCCGCAGCAAGGCATTCGAGCTCGGAAGCGAGCGGCTGGGGCTGGTCATCGAGTCGCTTCTTGCCGAGAACGACCCCATCCACCTGGAACGCCTGACCGAGGAGGTCTTCGCGTGCCTCGCCGCCTCCGGCGCGACGACGGTGTCCGGCCTCATGTCGTGCGGCACCGACGGGCTCGGCAGGGTCGTCACGGCCGTCTCGCGGCTGGAGGACCCCGACCGCACGACCATCAACCAGATGCTGTTGGCCCTTCTGGGCCAGGCGTTCTCCGACGCCGTGGCACCCATGCTAGCCCCGCTCGGCCACCTTGCCCGCCACGCGTCCGACGACGCTGCCGAGAAGGACCCTGCGCTCGACGCCAAATCCGACGAGCCCACCGGCGACTCCCCCACCGCCGCAGACGACGTCAGCACTGCCGCCAACGACGCGACCGGCAAGGCAACGATCACGCCGGCCGCTGACGGCTCGCCAGCAGCCGACGCCATCGTCGCTGCGGGCGACCCACCGGCCGACACCCCGCCCTCAATCGAGGAGATGCTCGCCTGGCGAGAGCGCCAGCGCCGCGAGGAGATCCTGTCCGCCCCCAAGCGCCTGGCCACGCGCATGGCCGATGCCGCCGCGAGCGCCGCGTCCGCCGCCGAGAAGGGCCTGGAGGCAGCACGTGCTGCCAAGCGTCGCGACGACGACAGGCTCGCCAAACCGGACGAGTCAGACGGTTGGACGGTGATCGAATAGGGGGCCGTCACACGCAGGACGCCTTCATGCGGTAGGCTGTCTCGGATTGGAGGTGCCATGGTCCCCAGCCAGTATGTGGTGTGGTTCATGCTCTTTGGCCTGTTTGGGTGGGTCTTCGAGTCGACGTACTGCTCGATAGTCGAGCGGCACTGGTGCAACCGCGGCTTTCTGTTTGGCCCCGTCTGCCCCATCTACGGGGTGGGGGCAGTGGCCGCCATAGCGGTCTTCTCGCATGCCGCACGCATGGGTGTGACGCCCGAGCCCTGGCAGGTGTTTCTCGTCTGCGCGGTGGGCGCGTCGGCGATCGAGTGGGTCACGTCCTGCGCCATGGAGCGCATGTTCGGCACCGTGTGGTGGGACTACTCCGACCTGCCGCTCAACATCAGGGGCCGCGTCTGTGTCCCGGCAGCCACCCTGTTTGGCCTGTGCGGGCTTGGAATCGTCTACGTCGCGCTGCCGCTGGTCACACGCGTGGCGGCCGTGGTGCCGCCCGTGGCGTTCGAGCTGGCGTCGCTAGTCCTGGTGGCCCTTCTTGCCACCGACGTCACCCTGGCTGTGTCGGCCCTGACCGAGCTCGTCTCGACCATCGAGGCGCTCGAGGCAAGCCTCAACGAGCGCGTGCAGGAGACCATCGACGAGCGCTCCGGCAAGATCCGCGCGGGAGCCCAGAGGGTGCGCGTCAGCTCGGCCGAGGCGCGCGAGCGCCTGCGCGACGTTGCCGCCAACCTCGACGGCATGCAGCGGCACGTCCTTCTCAACGCCCGAAGGTTCCGCACCCTGCGCCTTGGCAGGGTCGCGCGCGGCCTCAACGCCACCATCCTCATGGCGGCCCGAACCCACGCCGAGCAGGCCCGCGCCGTGGCCCACCGCGACCGATCCGAAAGAAGGCACGGGTGAGGCTATCCGACAACGACAGGCGCCTGCTGCGCCGACAGGTCGCCCACGTGCGCGAGAGCGGCCGGGCGTACCTGATGGAGGCCAGCATCCAGCATGGGCGCGTGACCACCTGGGAGCACAGCATCGGGGTCGCGACGACCGCGCTGGCCATCGCCGCCTTCCTGCGCCTGCGCGTGCGGCGCGAGCAGATGGTGCGCGCCGCCCTTCTCCACGACTACTTCCTGTACGACTGGCACGAGCCCGGCCACACAGCCCACGCCACGATGCATCCCGTCCTCGCGCTGCGCAATGCCCTCGAGGACTTCGATCTCTCCGATGTCGAGAAGAACGCCATCGCCGCGCACATGTGGCCGCTGCCGCCCGGGCGCGTGCCAAAAAGCCGCGAGGCCCTTTTGGTGAGCCTCGCGGACAAGTGGTGCTCTGCCGTGGAGACGATCGCGCGCCGTTAGCGGCTACTTGATGTCAAGGTTGTCTTCCTTGATCTCGTAGGCCTTCTGCCAACCCGCGTTGCAATCCTCGGCGAACTCGATGTCCTCCAGGAAGGACTTGACCGCGGGATCCTCGTGGGTCTTCATGAAGACGTTGATCTCGATGCTGCCGTTGCCGTCGGGGGCGTCGGTGTACAGGGTGACGGAAGGTTCGTCGTTCCAGGTGAAGTTCTCAACCAGGTAGGTGTACTTGCCGATGGTCACGGTGCCGCCGTCGGTGTGCGGATCGGACTTGTCCTTCCAGTAACCGATGCTGTCGTCAAACTCCTCCTGGGCGGTGCCGCTCTCGTAGGAGATCTTGATGATCTCGGAGTCGTTGTCGGGGTTCATCCTGAACTCGCCCTGGGCGACGGTGTCGTAGAGCTTGACTTCCCAACCATCGGGAACCTCGACCTTGTACAGGCCGAAGTCGGTCTTCTTGTCTTCCTTGGCAGCAGCGGGGGCGTCGCCGGTCGTGGCACCACCACCCGAGTTGCCACCGCAGCCCACCAGGGGCACGGAGGCAAGGCAAAGCGCAAGCGCAGCGGTCGAGATGGCAATCAGGCTCTTCTTCATAGGTGGGCCTCCTGTCTTCTGGCGCCTCGCACGCCAACCGGGCGGATGCTTCGTGCACGCGCCCAACGTCTGTCGGCGGCAACGCAATCCTAACCTTGATGCAAGCTTAACGCATCTGTCATGACACTAGGGGTGCACACAGCGCCAACGGGGCGATACCGCCGGCGAAGGACGGCCCCCAAGGCCAGTCTCCGGGGCCAAACCCTAACGCGGAATCGAGAAGCACTTGCCGTTCGTGTCCTCCACCTCGACCTTCTCGATATTTCCGCCCGCGCCGGCCGTGACCTCGATCGTAACCAGGACGTCGTTGTCGGGCTGAACCTTGGTGCGCGCATGCGACAGGTAAACGGGTTGTGCCTCGTCAAGATGCCCTTGACGGTCGCTGACTGCACGAGGTTTCTCGCTGGGTGACCCACCCGAAAGTTGCCCAGATACCAGAAAGGACCGCAACCCGAAGGTCGCGGCCCTTGTGTTTCTGGTGGCGGGGAAGGGAATCGAACCCCTGACACGGGGATTTTCAGTCCCCTGCTCTACCAACTGAGCTACCCAGCCGAAGCACTGCTCAAAAGCAGCTCGTTTAATATATGCAATGCCTGTGCGAGCGTCAACCCCAAATCTCGTATTGGGCGAGAAATTTTTTGTGGGAGCACAATTGACGCAGGTCATAGCGTCCCAGGCAACGGCCTTGACCGGCTTCGTGCAAGTCAGTCGTCCATCCCAGGGCGACGGCGACTCCGCTTTACGTCCGAGCGACGGCGTTTGCCCTCCAGGCGGCGGCGAACGCTGGCGCGGGTCGGCTTGGTCTTCTTGCGGGGGCGAGGGCGACGCGAGCGACGCTCCAACTCGCGTCGAATCTTTAGCAGGCACGTAAGGCGGTTCCGGTGCTGGCTTCGCGACTCGCGGCTGACCACGACAATCCCGGTTGGCACGTGGCGCATGCGCACGGCGGAGTCCGTGGTGTTTACGCCCTGGCCGCCGGGGCCGGTCGCACGAAAGGCGCTCGTCTCGCACTGGGCGCACAATTCGTCGTCGCCCAACTGCGCAAGGCGCGCGTAGTCCTTGTATGTGAGCTGCTCATCCATGCGACAAAGCATCGCACCCGCAAGCGGAAACGGCAAGTCGCACACGGAAGGGCGACGCGCTCCCCGGAGGCCACGGGGTCCGGTGGCAACGGACCGCGCCGCCCTCCCCCGTCGCTACTCGGCGAGACGCGCCCCCAGGGCGCGAAGGGTCTCGATTGCCTCGTCGTCGGGCTCGAGGTTGGCAATCACGCTGTCGACGACGTTGACGCCAACGGCCTCGGCCGCGTCGCGCCACGTGTCCATCCACTCGCCCGTCCCCCAGTCATACGAGCCAAACAGCGCGACGGGTTTCTCGCCAAACGCGGGAACGCACTCGTCCCACACCGCCTCGAAGTCGGCGTCGAGCTCCTCGGCTCCCATGGCGGGGCAGCCGAAGGCAAACGCGTCATACTCGCCGACCTGGGCTCCCGAGAAGCCCGAGCACTCGATTGCCTCGGTACCCGCGCCTTCGGCGACGGCGTTTGCCATGGCCTCGGTGTTGCCGGACTGGCTCCAATAGACGACTGCGACCTTACTCATGTTGTCCTCCAAACATCGTTTGTCATGCATGCGGATCGTCGTGGCGGCTCATGCCGTCGCGGCGAGAAGTGCCGAGAGGGGCTGCCCGTCCGCATAGCGCCGCTTGCAACCGTCCTCGTGGTCGGAGAGAAAGCGGAACCGAGCGCGAGCCTCGTCAGGGTCGCCGTAGGCACGCCACGACCCACGCGCCGTCATCCGCTCGCCACGGATGTAGCCGACGACGTCAGCAAGCGGATAGCCAAACAGCAATCCCAGCTCATGGGGAAACGCGGGCGCGACCACCCCGCGCGCCTTGGCGTCGTAATAGGCACCCAACCGAGCGCGAAACTGCCGCATCAGATTCGTGCAGCACGAGGCGTCGTAACCCGAGCCAACGAGAAACGCCCTGTTCGCCTCGTCGCAGATCACGTCGTCGACCAGGCGCGGCCTATAAACCAGAAGGGCATGACGCCCCGCAAAGTGCCCGACCAGGCGCAGGCAGACCCCATATCGCTCGAACTCGCGGCCATACGTGCCGAGAAGTGCCGTCATGCGCCTGCGATCGGCGGCGCAAGTGAAGTCACAGGCAAACAGGAACAGGGCAAGCGGCTTTACGCCGACGATCACCCCCGCGCAGGCGCGCACGAAGGCGGCCGCAAACCGCTCGCACAAATCGGACTCCGCACGGTCGCAGCCGCACAGCAGCCGACCATCGCCGCAAACCGACATCGCGCCATCACCGCTCATGAAGCTCGCCGCCCTTCTCTGCAGGAACTCTCGAAATAAGGCGCCGCCGGCATAAGGAAGGAGGAATGCCGGCGGCGCTGAAGTTGCCGAACACGGGCTGGAGAGGAGGTTGCCCGTGTCAGGCGGAGGTAAACGTGTCTGGCGCCCACCTCGCGACGCCTCTTGGGTTATTGCTCTAAGTAATCCGTGGTTAACTTATTACGGCTACAGAGTACACCATGGTTAACAAATACGCCACCACAATTCCCACCAAAGTTCGGGAATTCTTGGCCCTTCCCTACCCCATGCAAATAACCGTAGATAGATACATCCGTCAGACCACTTGCAGGCGCTGACGTCAGCCTCACTGCAAATTGCCCGACAACGCGACTGGCACGAAGGCAATTAATGTCCGCACCCAATCTGATAATCAAGCGACGCATCAAAGACACTCGCGAAAGCATCGGGAAAAGCCATGCAACTGAATCTCGTAGGAGAGTTCACCGTTTTGCTGATCGCCTTCACCATTGTGAAGTTCATCTTCAGGAGAAGGTAACGCGGACATAAACGCTAGCGAGAAGTGCCGTGACCACCAATGTCAGTTTCGGCATGCTCAGCAACGGAAAGGAGTCTATGTCATGGAAGAAGCAGAGTGCATGGGAATGAGCGTCGAGGAATTTGAGTACATGTTGCGCAACGAACGCACATTCCTTAAGGAGCTTCTGGCGCTTGGAGTCGGCAAAGAGGCCCGCGTCAAGATCGAGAACAGGCTGCGGGATATAGACGACACCGTCAGCGACTAACTGTGGCCACCAGTGCCAGTTTCGACATGCTCGATGACGCCACGTTATCCCGATGCTTGGTCGACCGACGAAAAAGAGAAGACCCCGAAGCGACACGGAAAGCACTTCAAGAGGTCTTAGCTCCAAGGTGGCTCATCTTCGCGGGCGGACCACCACGCAGCTCGATTCTAGGGAGGTTTGACCATGGACGTAAGAAGGTTCGTCCTGTTTGTCATCTCGTTCACCGTGACAACAGCTGCAATCCGCATCAACAAGAGGTTGAAATAGCGGCGCTCACGGTAGCTGCCAATATCAGTTTCGACACCCTCAACGACTTGCATCGGCGAGGATGGGTCTGCCGTGCGCTTCACGAGGTAACGGCCGCATCGCAACCTGTGAGTTAACCCAGTGCGATACGGCCTTATTCCATTCTAGTGGCTGCCAATGTCAGTTTCGACATGCTCGACAACCACGAGGCGAAGGGAGGTGGTCAAATTGCAAGACAAACTGCGGGACGTCCTCCTCGCGGTCTTCAGCGCCTGGCTCGGCGTTAAGTTCACGGCCCACGAGGGGGACAAGAGGGCGAGGAAGCGCGGCAAGCACTTCAAGCCCTAGCTCATGGGGGAACCCGCCGGGCGGGCGGGACTCTATTCTTGAATCATAAGGAGTGGGAACCATGGTTGCAAGAAGAATCGCCATCTGCATCGTCTGCTTCGCCGCGGGCGCGTTCGGCGCGTGGCTGCACAACAGGGGAGGGATGAGGTAATGGCTCTCACCGACGCGCAGAAGAGGGCGCAGAAGGCCTGTCGCAGGAAGTCGGTTAAGCAGACCACGACGCGGTTCTACCCGTCGGAGACCGACATCTGGGAATGGCTCAACGCCCAGGGGAAGTGGCTGCCAATGTCAGTTTCGACATGCTCGGCAACAAAAAGACAACATGCCGACTAAACGGTTATCTCGCACCTCTCGTTATGTTCGATGATGTCAAACAGCTCATCTCGGCCTTCGACAACGTCGAAGCACTCAAGTTGATAGAGATAGTCTTCTTCAGATGCATCAACAACTCGGACAAAAACGTTGTCACGCACGGGTATGCTGACAGCCAATACGTTATATTTTTGCCCACGGTTTAGGTCTCGAAAGTCACCAGCGCCGTTGTATTTAACGACGATCATAGTAAATACCTCTTGATTTTGACTTCGTACACTTGGACATCGCCGACTCGATTACACCAATGAAGCTCAGCCTTGACGGTGGCTGCCAATGTCAGTTTCGACATACTCGGCAACATCTAGTCGACGAGCCTGAACTCGCCGTCGACCGTCGCCATCTTGTAGTCGTTGCAGTCGTCGCCCCTCCATACGTGGAACTCCCCGGCGTAGGGGACCGCGTCGGTCGTGTAGCTCAGGTGGGCTATGACGCTGTCGCCGTTCTTGTAGTCGAATATCACGGTCGAGCGCATGATGCATTTGGGCGCCCTGCCGGCCTTCGTTGGCTTGGACCATTTGCGCTCGACGCGCGAGGGTTTCTTGTCGCGCCTCACCTTGGCGCCGCACACGGCGTTCGCCACGTCGAGGGCGTCGGTCGTGAGCCTCTCGTCCGTGAGCGCGCCGACGTTCGCCCCGAGCGCGGCCATCGCGGAGCGTCGGGCCTCCTGCTCGGCCTCGCGCTCGATTCTCGCGAGCTCCGTCCTTCGCCGCTCGCGCTCGGCCTCGGCCTCGCTCATCGGCCTGCCGTCGCGGCCGTAGTACGTGGCGACGACTGGCCCGACCTTGATCTTGGCGGCCTTTCTCTTCTTCTTACCGAACGGCCACATGGCCCCTCCCTTCTGCTGGCGCTCCACTAAAGGCGTCGAATTCGACGCCTTTGAAATCGGCGCTCCTCTAGCCCCTCTCGTCCCGCTCGCCGTGGCTGCCAATGTCAGTTTCGACATACTCGGCAACCGCGAAATCCAATACAACGCCGTTTTGATGCAAATCAGCCTTGCGAACTGCGCTCCTCCATGTCGCGGCGAATCAGCCCCTTGATGTAGCCGGCCTTGTTCCCCTGGGCGTTGAGCCATTCCCAGGCGTCGTACTCGGACGGGTAGAACCTGACGGTCATCTGCTTGACGCTCTCGCGCACGTACTTGCGCTGCGCCCTCTTCTGCGCCTCGGTGAGTGCCATTACTTGCCTGCCTTCCTGTTCCAGAGCAGAATCGCGATCGCCAGAATCGCGATCGCGTCGGCGATGACGAAGCCGACGATCCACGCGGCCATCTTCTCGATTGTCTCTATGCTTCCCCCTTGGTACCATCCCGATACGGGTCGGGCGGGCCGTGCCCCGCCCTCCCCGCGAACGTTGGCCGTCCTGCCCTACCTACCTAAGATGCTTCGCGCGCTTCTCGGTGTCGGGCTTGGTGGCCTTTTCCATAGCCCTACCGATGCCGTCGCAACCACCGAATGGCATATCTGGCAACAACCGAACTGCGGCCTACTTGCCCTTCTCGCTAGCCTTCTGGTTCTTCAGGTAGTTCTCGTGAATCTTTTGCGCCTCAGGCCCCGAGATGATCTCGAAGCTCTCCCGCGCACGAGCATCACAACGACGCCTGAACTCTTCGCTGTTGAAATAATCAGCATCCTTCTTCTTGGTCATTAACTTTTCCCTCAGACGCTTGACGGCCAGTATTACGAGGTCAGCCACAAAGAATGCGATGACCCACGTAAGCACGTCCTTGATGAATTCCATGTTCTCCCCTATCAGATTCGTTGATGGCAGAGACTGGGCCGGGGCTTCTGTCGCCAAACCAAAGACCTCTGCCATGACCCGAACAATCAGAGACTATCAACATCGACGATGACTGCGTTGAGCTCCCAATCGAGACAATCCGACACATCTTCTGGGTCAGCCTCATGGAAGTACCTTTTTTTCCATAATGCCTGGGCGGCCGTCTCCGAACGAAAGCCACTCGATTCGCGTGACCGGACAACCGTATTCCTTCTCCGTCCGGCGAACTAAGTCCCTAAAGTTTTCGTAGTCCTTCAGGTACGGGAGATAAGGGGCAAAGTCATCGAGCATGATTTGGGTCAGGTTTTTGCCGCGAATGGTTCTGATTGTCTTAACCAACCCATTCCCTCCAAAATCAATTCTCACGGGCATGCCATGGCGGCGCTAGACAAACTCGATTTCCTTGTTAGTGAAATCGTGCTCTCCCTTAATACCGATCGAATTGTTCTTCAGCCTTGAAATGTCTCCTGCGTACATGGGAAGTATCGCGTCGAAGCTCTTGCCGTCGATTACCACGCTGTTCCATCGTCCTATAGGAATACTTCCCGACAAGATGACCCACGTCATACCTGCGACGCACCAACAATCGTTTATCAGCATCGGACCCCCTTCCCTAGCGGTCGCCACTGGACCCACATTGCGACCAGCGACAACAGTTCGTCAGCTTACGCACGCACTTTATCTGTTGGCACGGACACTAATTGGGCGCTACGCCATCCCCCAAACTCCCTCGAATCGAACTAGTTGACGGTTACACGACGACAAGCCAGGGCTATTGCGAAATTATTGTTAGCCTTGGTTAACTTCAAGACGAAAATGGGTAGTGTAGTGGAGTCAACAGACTGGGACGCACAAGCGTACCCCCCCTGAAGGAGGCACCACATGACACAAGGCACGATGAGGCTCGTACTGATTCGCCACGGAGAGTCGGAGTGGAACAAGCTCAACTTGTTCACGGGCTGGACCGACGTCGAACTCTCCGAGACCGGCAGGCAGGAGGCTGCCTCTGGCGGGCACGCCTTGAAGCAGGCGGGACTCGACTTCGACGTCTGCTACACCTCGCGCCTCAAGCGCGCCATCCACACCCTGGATATCGTGCTCGCCCAGATGGACCGCGAGTGGCTCCCCGTCATCAAGTCTTGGAAGCTCAACGAGCGCCACTACGGGGCGCTGCAGGGGCTCAACAAAGCCGACGCCGCCGCTGAGCACGGCGACGAGCAGGTCCTCGTCTGGCGTCGCTCCTTCGACGTCTGCCCGCCGGCGCTCGAGCCGGGCGACGAGTGCGACCCTCACACCCAGGAGCAGTATCGCGACGTCGCACCTGACCAGCTCCCTTACACCGAGTGCCTGAAGGACACGATCGCCCGTGCATGGCCGTACTTCGAAGACGAGATCCGTCCGCAGATGCTCGCGGGCAAGCGCGTCCTTATCGCCGCCCACGGAAACTCCCTGCGCGCGCTCATCATGAAGTTCGAGGTCCTCACGCCAGAGCAGATCCTCAAGGTCAACATCCCCACGGGAGTGCCCCTGGTCTACACCTTCGACGCAGGTTTCAACGTAATCGAGAAGGGCTACATCGGTGACCCCGACACCATCGCCGCGAAGATCGACGCCGTCGCCAACCAGGGCAAGGCAAAGCGGTAGCGCCGTGCTCGAGTACCTGAGAAAGCACTTCGGCGCACGCCGAACGGGCGGTCACGGGGGCCTGGAGATCCTGCGTCACATCGGTCCAGGCCTACTGGTGACTGTCGGCTTCATCGACCCCGGCAACTGGGCCTCCAACATGGCGGCAGGCTCCGAGTTCGGCTACTCGCTCCTCTGGGTCGTCACCCTCTCTACCCTCATGCTCATCGTCCTGCAGCACAACGCGGCACACCTGGGGATCGCCACTGGCATGTGCCTTGCCGAGGCGACGACGCGCCACCTGCCCCGCCCCATCAGCCGAGCCCTTCTCGGCACCGCATATCTGGCGTGCGTCGCCACGGCGATGGCCGAGGTGCTGGGAGGGGCGGTCGCACTTCAGATGCTGTTCGGCCTACCGTTGCGCGCGGGATGCCTTATCGTGGCGGCAACGTCGATGGCAATGCTGCTGACCAGCTCGTACAAGAAGGCCGAACGCTGGATCATCGCGTTCGTGAGCGTCGTCGGGATGTCGTTTCTGGCAGAGCTCGCGATGGTCACGGTCGACTGGCAGCAGGCGACGACGGCATGGGTCACGCCGAGCGTTCCCACCGGCTCGGTACCCGTCGTAACGAGCATCCTCGGTGCGGTGGTCATGCCGCACAACCTCTTCCTGCATTCGGAGGTCATCCAGTCCATGCACTTTGAGGGACAGGGCAAGAAGGTCATCGAGCAGCGGCTTCGCTACGAGCTGTTCGACACGCTCCTCTCGATGGGGGTGGGCTGGGCCATAAACTCCGCCATGGTCATCCTCGCGGCCACGACGTTCTTCTCGCGAGGGATCGTCGTGGACGACCTTGCCGCGGCGGCCGCCACACTGTCGCCCATCCTCGGGCCCGCAAGTTCGACGATCTTTGCCGTGGCTCTTCTGTTTGCGGGACTTTCGAGCAGCGTTACCACCGGGATGGCCGCGGGAACCGTCACCGCGGGCATGTTCGACGAGGAGTACGACATCCACGACCGGCATTCGTCGGTCGGCGTTGCCTTGTGCTTCGTCGGCGCCGTCGCGACCTGTTTTGCCGTGCGTGACGCGTTCGCGGGCCTGGTCTGGAGTCAGGCGCTGCTTTCGCTGCAGCTGCCGATCACGGTGTTCCTGCTGATCTGGCTCACGAGTTCGCGAAGGGTGATGGGCAGGTACGCGAACTCGCGGCCCCTCACGACCCTGCTGCTGTCCATCGGCATTGCTGTGACCGCGCTCGACATCACGCTTCTTCTGGGGGCGTGAGGGCAAAGCCCGCTGCGACAGCGGCACGGGTGCGCTCGATCAGTTTGGCGTAGACGTACTCGCACATCCACGGCTCGCTCGAAAGCTCGCAGACCTTCTCGATCGGCACCCAGCGCACGCCCGAGTTCTCGTCGGGCTTCTCGCGAAGGGGACAATCGGGGTCGGCAACCACCAGGTAGGTCACGTTGAGGTGCACGTGCGACCCAACATAGCTGCCGCGACGCACGTGCCCAGCCACAGGCAGTGCCTCTACCGAGAAGACCGGCGAGGCAACGTCCCGATCGGCGGAGACGCCGGCCACGACGCGGGCGCCCGTAACGCCCGTCTCCTCCTCGAGCTCGCGCAGGGCCACCGACGCGAGGTCCTTCTCGCCATCGGCATGGCCACCCACCCAGCTCCAGCTGTCGTAGATGTTGTGGTAGACGAGCAGCGCCTGGCGCCCGTCGGGAGAGACCGCCCAGGCAGACGTCGTCAGGTGAGCGATCGACGAGCGGTCCGCCACGTACGGGTCGCAGTCCAAACGATCGAGCAGGAGGTCGCGGTCGGCAACCTCCTGCTCGCAGCCGGGCACGAAGGCCCGGATATCCTCGTAGAGGGACACGCTACCAGCTCAGAAGCTCGTAGCCGGTCTCGGTGACCACCAGCTGGACCTCCCACTGGGCGGAGTCCGAGCCGTCGGCCGTGCGGACGGTCCAACCGTTGGGATCGTTCATGTCGATGGCGGCACCACCGGCGTTGACCATGGGCTCGATCGTGAAGCACATGCCCGGGGCCAAGACGACGCCCTCCCCCGGTTCGCCGACGAAGCCCACGAACGGGTCCTCGTGGAACTTGAGGCCGATGCCGTGGCCGCCGAACTCGCGAACCACGTTGAAGCCGGCCTCCTCGACGCAGGACTGCACGGCGTGGGCCATGTCACCCATGGTGGCCCAGGGCTTGACCTGCTCCAGGCCGCGCTGCACGCTCTCGCGCGTCACGTCGACCAGGCGACGACGCTCGGGCGAGACCTCGCCGATGCAGAACATGCGGCTCGAGTCCGAGAAGTACCCGTCCAAGATCGTGGAGCAGTCCACGTTGACGATGTCGCCCTCCCTAAGGACGTCGTCGTCGGAGGGGATGCCGTGGCACACGACGTCGTTGATCGACGTGCAGACGCTGTTGGGGAAGCCCTCGTAGTTGAGGTCGGCAGGAATGCCGCCGTGCTCGACGGTGTAGTCGTAGATCCACTTGTCCACCTGCGCGGTGGTCACGCCGGGGGCAATGTGCTCGGCCACGTAGTCAAGCACGCCGACGTTGATCGCGGCAGAGCGCTTGATGCCCTCGATGTCCTGCGGGGTCTTGAGCAGGCTGCGGTACAGGACCTCGTGGCCGCTGTCGTACATCTGCTGCAGGCGGACGTCGATGGCCTCGTGGCACTTCTTGTACTTGCGGCCGCTGCCGCACCAGCACTGATCGTTGCGGCCGAGCATCGGCTCGCCGTCATACATGATCGTCATGGTTGCTTCCTTCGCTGTCCCGACGGGCGGGAACGTCGTGGGTTAACGGCCACTATCATAGCCAACGCCGCAAACCTACTTGTCCAGCAGATGGGCCTTCTCGGGGTGCTTCTCGAACCAATGCTGCGCGTAGGAGCAGGACGTGCGGGCGAGAAGACCCTCGCGCTCGAGGGTCTCGATGCAGGCCTCCATAAGGATGCCCGCAACGCCCTTGCCACGCAGGCTGTCGTCCACATAGGTGCGGCTGATGTCGACGACCCTGCCCTTCTCGACCTCGGGAAACTCTATCTGGGCCAGGCAGGTGCCCTCGTTGTTGAGATACATGATGCAATCGGGATAGCTCTTGAGCCTCATGGTTCCTCCGGTCGTTGGGAGTTTGGCGGTTGCGGGCGTTTAGAAAACAGGCGTGCCGCGACGGGCACGCCTGGGCTTGCGACTCGTTTGCGGGGCGAGAAGCGCGCTACTTGAGCACGTTCTCCAGCCAGGTGGCGATCGTGATGTCGCAGTTGGCGACCTCGGAGCCGATCAGCGCGATGCCGCCGCCGACCTTGGCTGCGGGACAGGCGCGGCGAATGTCATCCACGCTGGTGCCGAGGGCGCTGCCCTCGTTGGTGCAGAACGGGATGACGCGCTTGTTGTCGAGGTTGCAGGCGTCCAGGAAGGTGAACACGGGCATGGGGGCCGTGCCGCACCAGTTGGGGTAGCCGACGAACACGATGTCGTAGCCGGCGGCGGGATCGTCGGACGCGCCCACGATCTGGGGACGGGCGTTGTCGGCAAGCTCCTGCTTGCTGACCTCGACGGTCTCGCGATAGTCGTCGGGATAGGGCTTGGCGGGAACGATCTCGAACAGGTCGCCGCCGCACTTCTGCGCGATCTTCTCGGCCGCGACGGCGGTGTTGCCGCGCTCGAGCTCGACGATCTCGTGGTTGACGTAGTTCTGTCCCGCACGGCTAAAGTACGCGACCAAGATCTTTGACATGGGCGACTCCAAATTGATCCTGGGTACCTCGATGCACCCGTCTGATCGGGCTAATACCCTCAGGCAACCATGTTAATCAATCCGCAACCTACAGCTCACGAGACATCCAGTAGTGGGGCGAACCCTCGTCCTCGTAGTCGACGTCGGACGTGGCGACATAGCCCGATGCCTCGTACATCCCGCGGGCATGGGCCTGCGCGGGTGCCCTAGGCAGCCTGGTCGGTCAGGTCGGACAGGATCTTGTCGTCGGCCTTGTCCCACTTGGGGGTCGGGCGGAAGACCTGGAACAGGATCGCCACCAGGCAGGCGAGGGCCACGATGGTCCAGACGCCGAAGTTGCCCAGGACGACGAGCTCCCACAGCTGGTTGATGATCAGGCCCACAACCCAGCCGAACACGCACTGGTAGCCGATGGCGAACCAGAACCACCTGGGGTCGTCCATCTGACGACGGATGGTGCCCATGGCCGCGAAGCACGGGGCGTCGAGCATGTTGAAGGCGACGAAGGCGCACATGGCACCGGCGTGCATGACGCCGGACGCGTCGGTGAACATGGCAGCGAAGCCCTGCCACATGCTGACGGAGTTCTCGGTAACGTCGCCCAGGCCGTACAGGGCACCAAAGGTTCCGACCAGGTTCTCCTTGGCGATGAGTGCGCTGATCGAGGCCGCGGTGGCCTGCCAGGTATCGGCACCCAGCGGAGCGAAGATCACGCCCAGGAACCCGCCGACCGCAGCCAGCAGCGAGTAGTCCATGAAGTCGTCGCCGGCGCCGGCCATGCTCTGCAGGAAGCCGAAAGCTCCGTTACCGCTCTCCCAGGTGGCGAAGCCGAAGTTCGAAAGGAACCAGATGCCAACGGCGGCCGCGAAGATGATCGTGCCCGCCTTCTTGATGTAGGACGAGACGCGCTCCCACACGTGCAGCCACCAGGACTTGATGGTTGGGAAGTGGTAGTTGGGCAGCTCCATCACGAACGGCGCGGGCTCACCGGCGAAGGGCTTGGTCTTCTTGAGCATGATGGCCGAGACGATGATCGCGGCGATGCCCATGAAGTAGAACATCGGGGCGACCCACCAGGCACTGGAACCACCGATGAGCACGCCCATGACCAGGGCGATGATCGGGGTCTTGGCGCCGCATGGGATCATCGTGGTGAGCATGGCCGTCATGCGACGGTCCTTCTCGTTCTCGATGGTCTTGGTGGCGAGCACGCCCGGCACGCCGCAGCCCGAGCTCACGAGCATCGGGATGAAGGACTTGCCCGACAGGCCGAAGCGGCGGAAGACGCGGTCCATGACGAAGGCGACGCGGCTCATGTAGCCGCAGTCCTCGAGGAAGCAGAGAAGGACGAAGAGCACGAACATCTGCGGGATGAAGCCCAGGACGGAGCCCACGCCGCCGATGATGCCGTCGATCACGAGCGACTTGACGACGTCGGAGGCGCCCGCGGCGTCGAGCCAGCCCTCGACCGCGCCCGGGACGGAGGGCACGTAGCCGTCGTAGTCCTCGGCGGCGGGCTCGGCGGACTGGGCCGTGACGGCCTCGGCGAAGTCGGACTCGGTCACCTTGATGGTGTCGAGCTGCTGTCCGGCGGCCAGGACGGGCTCGCCGCCGGCGTCGAGCTTGGTGATGATGTCACCCTTGGTGTCGACGAAGTTGCCGTCCTCGTCGTGGACGGGGGCCGCGTCGGCGACGACGCCAGCCTTGCTCGCGCTGTCCTCGAAGGCGGCGACGGTGGCCTTGGCGTCGGCGTCATCGGGGTCGTCGGCCAGGGCGGCCACGGCGTCGGCGACACCGTCGGTGGAGACGCCCTTGTCCTCGGCCGCGGCCAGGTAGCCGTCGATCTTGTCGGCATAGTGGCCCTCGGCGTAGGCGTCAGTGTCGTCGTTGAACTGCTGCTCGCCGGTGGCGCTCACGAAGAAGCCGTCGCCGAACAGGTTCTCGTTGGTCCAGTCGGTGGCGGCGGTGCCCACGGTGGAGATGGCGATGTAGTACACGGCGACCATCACGACGACGAAGATCGGCAGGCCCAGAACTCGGTTGGTGACGACCTTGTCGATCTTCTCGGAGACGGTGAGCTTCTTGGGGGCCTTGGTGACGCACGCGTCCATGACGCTGGCGATCCACTCGTAACGGTCGGACGTGATGATGGACTCGGCGTTGTCGTCACGGTCCTTCTCGACAGCCTCAATCACGGGCTCGATGGCGGCCAGCTGCTCGGGGGTGAGGCCCAGCGGGCGGATGGCCTCGGCGTCGCGCTCGAAGACCTTGATGGAGAACCAGCGCTGCAGTTCGAGGTCGCAGCAGCCGGAGATCTGGGCGGCGATCTTGTCCAGGGCGGACTCGACCTCTGCCGAGAAGCACCTTGCGCCCGCGGACGGCCTGCCCGCCTTGACGGCGGCAATGGCGGAGTTGACGAGCTCGTCGACGTTGCTGTTCTTGAGCGCGGAGACCTCGACGACGGGCACGCCGAGCATGTCGGAGAGCTTGGCGGTGTCGACGACGTCGCCGCGCTCCTTGAGAAGGTCGCACATGTTGAGGCCGACAACGACCGGGCGGCCGGCCTCGAGGACCTGCGTGGTGAGGTACAGGTTGCGCTCGAGGTTGGTGACGTCGACCAGGTCGATCACGGCGTCGGGACGGTCGTTGACGACGTAGTCGCGCGAGACGACCTCCTCGGGCGAGTAGGGCGAGAGCGAGTAGATGCCGGGGAGGTCGACGAACATGACGTCGCGGTTGGACTTCCAGGGGGCCTGCTTCTTCTCGACCGTGACGCCCGGCCAGTTGCCGACGTAGCCGTTCGAGCCCGTGAGCTCGTTGAACAGCGTCGTCTTGCCGCAGTTCGGGTTTCCGGCCAGGGCAATGTTGATCTTGTCTGCCATGCCATGCCTTTCTTGGTATTGCTGCCTGTGGTCGTGCATTTGTTAGCTGAAGGTTACTTAAGGTCGCAAAAATAAGGGCCTCTCAGCCCATGCGCGTCGCCGATGGTGTCATCCCGGCGCTACTCGCCCTGGTGCACGTCGGTGACCTCGATGTTGTCGGCCTCGTCACGTCGCAGCGAGAGCTCGTAGCCGCGGACGGTGACCTCGATCGGGTCGCCCAGGGGCGCAACCTTGCGCACGTAGACACCCGTGCCCTTGGTGAGGCCCATGTCCATGATGCGGCGCTTGACCGCGCCGACCCCGGTGAGCTTGGCCACGGTGCAGCTCTGCCCCACCTTCACTTCCCTCAGAGTGGTCATTTCCTTCCTCCAAAAAACTCGGCCGCATTCGCGGCATGGATACCTGTGGTTGATTGCGCTGACGTAGGCCCGCCAGCACCTGGCGCATGCCTAGGCCTAGCGCGTGGTGATGCGCATCGCCATCATGCGGTTGAGGCCCAGGCGGGCGCCCTTGACGTCGACCACGACGTCGCCGCCCGCGCGCGAGATGACCCTCACGTCGGCGCCCGCGACGAAGCCGAGCTCGGCCAGGTGTTGCTTGAGCTCCGCATTGCCCTTGACCTGCTCGACGGTCGCGGTGTCGCCCTCGCCCACCATCGCGAGAGGAAGCTGCGCTCCTGCACCCATGACATGTCCCTTCGTCGTCTTGGTACGTCGTCCTGCCGCAGAAGTTCTCCGCGGTTAACTGACGAAAGTAGTATATGGCTAACTTACGGGCATTGGAACCGCAATTGTCCAATCGGACACAATTTGTTTGGGAGATTTGCACCCATTCCCTACCGTCCGCCCGACAATGCCCGTCCGCACGCCGATTTGTTGCCTTCCGAATAGCGCCTCGAGTCAAGCCAGCGATGACCGACGCAATCGAACGCACGCACTTCTCGGCATGTCTACAATCTTGAGGGGAATAACTTGCAGAACCGAACTCGCGAAGAAGAGCCTGCCGAGAAGTGCCGAGGTACGTGGAATGACGCGACCGGGCACCATGGCACTCGCCACCGACGGAAGGGACCGAGTCTTGGCCTTTAATATGCACCGAAGCGAAAACCATGGTCACGGGCCCATCACGGGCGCCATCGCCCGCGCGAGGCTGGCCGTGGGCGAGGCCTCCGACAAGCACGAGAGCCGTCGTCGCGAGCGTCAGATCAGGCGCGGCCGCAACCCGGACGAGCCGGGCGAGCCGCCGTTTCTGGTTCGCCTGGCCGACCACTGGTGGAACCGCGTGATCACGGCGGTGTACTCGGGCAGCCTGTCCGACCAGACCGAGCAGTACGCCGCCCACAGCGGCGGGCGCGACTACGTCTGGAACACGATCGGCATGGCGACGTGGGGCTTCCTGTTCCCGATGCTGACGATCGTCGCCACGTGGTTTTCCGGCGTCGAGCACGCGGGCATGTTCTCGATGGCGTTTACCGTGGGCTCGGTGCTCATGTGGATGGGCAACTACGGCGTGCGCACCTACCAGGTGTCCGACGTCGACGAGGGCCACTCCTTCTACGACTACCTGATCTGCCGCATCATGACGTGCCTGGCCATGGTCGTCGCCGGCATGGTCTTCTGCCGCGTGCGCGGCTACGTCGAGCCGATGCTTTCCATCAGCCTGGGCGTCTTCGGCTTCCGCGTCGTCGACGCGATGGCCGACGTCTTCGAGGGGCGCCTGCAGCAGTGCGACAAGCTCTACCTGGCGGGCATCTCGCAGACCATCCGATCGGTCGCGGGCGCGCTGTTCTTCTCGGTAGTGATATTGGTGACGCGCAACATCGGCGCAGCCTCGGTGGCCATGTTGGTCGGCGGCGTCGCGTCACTCGTGCTGGTGACGGTACCCCTGGGCTTTTTGGAGACCGAGCCGCCCAGGCGCGCGACCTTCGTGGAGGTCCGCGAGATCTTCCGCGAGTGCCTGCCGCTCTTCTCGGCACTGTTTCTGTACTCGCTGATCGACTGCGTGCCCAAGCTCGTGATGGAGAACAGCCTGAGCTACGACAACCAGCTGTACTTCAACGCGATGTACTTCCCCACCCACTCAATCATCATGGCGGCGGGAATCCTGTACAAGCCGCAACTGGTGCGCCTTGCCAACATCTGGGCGCAACCCGACCAACGCCGCAGGTTCTCGCTAATCGTGTTCGCGATGATTGCGCTGATCGCGGGCATCTCCGTCGCGGTGGGCGCCTTCATCCTGTGGCTGGGCATCCCCATCATGAACTTCATGTACGGCCTGGACTTCGAGCCGTACACCGCACTGTTCCTGGTGATGGTGGGCGCGGGGTTCTTGGGTGCCGCGATCGACTTCCTGTACCAGATCATCACCGTGTTGCGCGCGCAGGGCGCCGTGACCAGAATCTACGCGATCGCGTTCGTGCTTTCGATCCTGGTGTCGGAGCTGCTGGTCAACTTCGCACAGCTGTCCGGCGCGGTCGTCGCTTCGTGCGTGTCGATGGCGGTGCTGTTTGCGCTGCTGCTGACAGAATACTTCGCGATCCGCAAGCGCGGGTAGCGGCGGGTTGACGGCGAAGGCAGCCCCGCAAACAGAAAGGCAGGGCCGCACCACGAAGGCACGGCCCTGCCGAAGATACTAATTTGCAACCAGAAGACACCTCGCGCACAGACTACAGGAGCCTCAGCGAGACCTCCTTGAGCTGCTTGGTGGACACCTCGGAGGGGGCGTCGCTCATGAGGTCCGAGCCACTGGACGTCTTGGGGAACGCCATGACGTCGCGGATCGAGTCGCCGCCGGCGAGCAGCATGCAGACGCGGTCCAGGCCCAGGGCGAAGCCGCCCATGGGAGGCGCGCCGAAGGCGAGGGCGTCCAGCAGGAAGCCGAACTGCTCGCGCGCGCCCTCCTCGGTGAAGCCGAGCATCTTGAGGATGGCCATCTGCATCTCGGCGTTGTGGATGCGCATGCCACCGCCGCCGGCCTCGAAGCCGTCCATGACGAAGTCGTAGGTGTAGGAGCCCACGGCCAGCGGGTCGGCCATGATCTTGTCGGGGTCGGTCTCGGTCGGCAGGGTGAAGGGCTGGTGCTCGGCCTCGTAGCGCTTGGTCTCCTCGTCCCAGTGGAACAGCGGGAAGTTGACGACCCACAGCAGGTCGTGGCCCTCACGCGGCAGCTCCAGGGCGTCGGCCATGTGACGGCGCATGCCGCCCAGGATCTCGTCGGCGTGCAGGCGGCTCTCGACGGCGAACATCACGAGGTCGCCGGGCTCGACGTCCATCTCGGCGCGGAGCGCGGCCATCTCCTCGTCCGAGAAGAACTTGACGATGGGGCTGGTGACGGAGCCGTCCTCGCGGAAGGCGATGTAGGCCAGGCCCTTGGCGCCGAACTCGCTGGCGACGTCGGCCAGCTTGTCGATCTTGGCACGGGGCCACTTGCCGGCGCCCTTGGCGTTGATCGCCTTGACGAAGGTCTTCTCGTCCGCGGCAGCGCTCGCGAAGAGCTTGAACTTGGAGTTGGAGAAGATCGGCGTGACGTCGTGCAGCTCCATGCCGTAACGGGTGTCGGGCTTGTCGGAGCCGTAGGTGTCCATGGCGTCCCAGTACTGGATGCGACGCAGCGGGAGCTGGACGTCGACACCCATCTTGCCCAGGGCCTCGCCCAGGACGGTCTCGATGCAGCCCATGACGTCATCCTGGTCGACGAACGACATCTCGACGTCGACCTGGGTGAACTCGGGCTGGCGGTCGGCGCGCAGGTCCTCGTCGCGGAAGCACTTGGCAACCTGGTAGTAGCGCTCGACGCCACCGATCATGAGCAGCTGCTTGAGCAGCTGCGGGGACTGCGGCAGGGCGTAGAAGTGACCCGGCTGCATGCGGGACGGGACCAGGAAGTCGCGCGCGCCCTCGGGGGTCGACTTGAACAGCGCGGGGGTCTCGACCTCGGTGAACTGGGCGTTGTGGAAGGCCTCGCGCACGGCGAAGGTGAAGTCGCTGCGCATCTTGAGGTTGGCCATCATCTTGGGACGACGGATGTCGAGGTAGCGGTAGCGCAGGCGCACGTCCTCGGAGGTGTCGATGCCGTCCTCGATCTGGAACGCGGGGGTCTTCGAGGTGTTGAGGACCTCGAGCTCGTTGACGAGGACCTCGACGTGGCCGGTGGCCATCTTCTCGTTGTCCTGGCCCTCGGGACGCTCGCGCACGACGCCGGTGACCTTGATCGGCCACTCGGAGCGGACGTCCTCGGCGGCGTGGAACGCGGTGCCGCCGGAGTGCTCGGGGTCGAAGGAGACCTGCGTCACGCCGTCGCGGTCGCGAAGGTCGATGAAGATGAGGCCGCCGTGGTCGCGGCGGTGCCAGACCCAACCGGTGAGCGTGACGGTCTCGCCGATGTTATCGGCGCGCAGCTCGCCGCAGGTGTGGGTGTGCATCGAAAAGGTATCGGTCATGCATGTTCCTCTCGTCTGCGCCGCCCCGTGCCGTTACGGGCGGCGACATCGTCAGACTGCGCGCGAGGCGTAGACGGCACCGGCGCGCGGGTTCCCATACTAGCAGCAACGGGCGGGCGCGTGACCCACCGCTGCCAAGGGCAACAAGTCATTAACGGTCGCTAGCCACGCAGGACGCAGGACTTCCTGTCGAACCCGTCGCCAAGCACCTGGGCGCAATAGTCGACGACCCACTTTCGCGAGAAGGACACGCTGCCCTGCACGGCGTTGATGCCGTTGGCGGAGGCAAGCTCGTCGGTGTAGGCATCCAGGCGGTACGTCGTCAGGTCGTGTCCGGTCAGGCGCTGGGTCACCACGGGCACCAGCTCCCAGGAGGCCACGTGACAGGTGCCGTCCGAATCGCGCCGCAGGTCGACCTTGGCCATGCCACCCACCATGGTCTGGGCGGTGGGCTGCGTGGAGACGAAGTTGCCAAGCGACCAGAAGACCAGCGTCCGGTTGCCGCCCGAGCCCTTGACGGTCTCGACGGGCTCGATGACGTGCGGGTGGGTTCCGATGATCACGTCGACCCCGGCGTCCGCCATGACCTGCGCCCAGCGGCGCTGTGACTCGTCGGGGGTCTCCTGGTACTCCGTCCCCCAGTGCGGGCAGGCTATGACCACGTCGGCCTTGCCCTCCTTACGGGCGCGGGAGACGTCGTCGGCAATCAGGTCCTCGTCGAGCATGCGCACGGCATAGGGGTTGTCGGACGGAAGCGCGATGCCGTTGGTCGAGAACGTGTAGTTGAGGATGGCGACGCGCATGCCGTTCTTCTCGGCAACGTAGATCTTGTCGTACGCCTTCTTGCTGTCTGCAAGGCCCAGCACGGCCGTGTCGGGGTGCTTCTTACGCCAGAAGGCGAGCTCGGACTCGATGCCCCTCTGACCCGCGTCCAGCGAGTGGTTGGTCGCACGGGTGACCACGTTGAAGCCGGCGGCCACCTCGGCATCGCCGATCTCCTGCGGGCCGTTGAACATGGGGTAGCCCGAAAGGCCCAGCGACTCACCGCCCAAAGGCGTCTCCTGGTTGACGATGGCAATGTCGGCGGCCTGAGCATCTGCCTTGATGTTGGCGAACAGGTGCGCGTAGTCGCGCTTGCCTCCCGACTCGCCGCTCTCCCACACGCCACGGTGGACCAAGACGTCGCCGACCATCATGACCGAGACGGTCCTCGACCGGGGCGCGGCGGCGTCCGTTACCTCGGGAAGGTTCTGCGGCGCCATGCCGACCGGTGCGCCGTTGTGGGTTGCGGCGACGTTTGCGCCGGCTGCCGAGAAGGGCGAGCCGGGCGAAAGCACCGCCGCGAGCGCGAGCGCAATGGCCAGGCATGCCGCGGCCACTGCCGCGATGACGATGTTGCGACGGTTGCGCTGCCTCATGTAGTCGCCCCCCTTCGCGGGTCGCATGCCACACGGCACTTCTCGGCAGGCCGTATTGCCAGAAGGGTAGCCCATCGAAGGCGGACGTGGGCACGGCGGTGGGCGCGCGGGGGCGAACGGCCCGTCGCACATACCAGTTGCCGACCAATCGGGCGCAGAAACAGCCGGTCGGCGGAATCGTTGGCAGATGCATGTATGAAACCCGCGCGGTCGGATAAATTTTCGTCATGCGAAGGTACTGTCCCAACGAGGAAAGGACGCGTCATGGGCAAGAGGGCAACGGAGGCACTCGATCTGGATTACAACGGCCTGGTCGACTACCTTCACTCGAACCACTCCGTGTACATGAAGGTCGGGTCGGCCATGTATTACCTCACGGACGTCAACTTCCAGTCTTGGCGCGCCCAGGACACCAGCAAGCGTAACGAGAAGAACCACTACGTCGACTGCAGCGACCTCGTCCCCACGCTCGACGAGTTCCTCTCCATCCCCTTCATCAACGGCAGCAAGGTCGCCGACGTCTTCGACACCGCCAAGTTCTACGCCTCGGTCAAGGGCGAGAAGGAATAGCGGCTGGGGGCGGCATCGCAACGACGTCTTCGCTCGAACCAACGTCGCGTGTTCGCAACCGGTAGCGCGCGGCATGCCCTGGTCGGGGTCCCTCGGGACCCCGACCTTTTTGTGTCGGCGGTGCTCGCGGCGGGCCGTGCTCGCGGCGGCAACATTTGCGCCAGCCGTGTTTGCGTCAGCCGCTTACGGGAGGCTGACCTCGGCAAACCCCGCCGAAGCGAAGCGCGCGGGCCATGCCGTGCGCACGAGGACAGCCTGGCCTGTCACGGGATGTTCGAACGACTCCTCGTACGCGTGCAGTATGAGCGGGCCGCGAGCGGCGGCGCCTCGGGCATACAGCGGGTCGCCCAGGATCGGAAAGCCCATCGAGGCCAGGTGCACGCGGATCTGGTGACGCCGCCCGGTGCCGAGCTCGGCCAAGACCAGGCTCGCGCGCGGGCCCGACGCAAGAAGCGTCACCGTGGTGAGCGCGGGCTTTGCCGCCTGGCCGCGGGCACGGGCGGCATCACGTCCTCCGCGGTGGCTGGCACCGCGAGCGCCGCGGCCGCCGTCGGCCGCGCGCCGCTCCACGCGCATGCGGCGAGAGTCGTGCCTGTCGCGCGCGATTGCCAGCTCCACGCGGCGCGTCCCCGTGGGAAAGCCGGGGCCAACGAGCGCCAGATAGCGCTTGGCAATCGAGTCGTGGCCAGCCACCAGCGCGTCGAACGCGGGCTGGAACTGCGACGTCTTCGAGAACAGCACGACGCCGGTGGTCTCCAGATCCAGGCGCTGCACGGGCTGCGCCATCGCCGCGCTGCCGAGAAGTGCGCGCGAGGCCAGGCACTCCCTGACAAGGTCCGTCAGGTTTGTGACGCCGGTACCGTCCCCATGGATCAGGACACCCGCGTCCTTCTCGACAGCAAGGCAGAAGGGGTCCTCGTACAGCACGCGCACGCCGGCACGGGGGCACGAACCCGCGGGAAAGCGCGGCCCTCCGACGTCGCGCGCCACGGCGGCACGACCCTCCCCGACGAACGGCTCGAGCGCAAACTCGATCACGTCGCCTGCGGACAGGCGCGACCCTCCCCCCAGGCGGGCGGGACCATGCTGCCCGTTGGCGTCTGCCACGCGGCTGGCATAGCCGGACTCGAACTCGTGGGTCGCGCTCACGCGGGACATGCCCAACGACAGCGCCAGCGCCTGGGCCGAGCACGGCGCCAGCGCCCGTACGCACAGACGCCCCTCCGCCACGGTCTCGATCGTGGCAAGGGACGTCTGCAAGGTTTCCGTCATCTGCCGGCAGGCCTTACGCCAGGCAGGCCGCCACGTGGGCCGCAAGCTCGGGCATGGGGACGCTGACCTGCTCGTGCGTGGACATGTCGCGCACGGTCGCGCTGCCGCTGGCGACCTCGTCGGCGCCCAGCACCACGCACAGGCGCGCGTTGTGCTTGTCGGCCTGCTTGAACTGCGACTTGAGCGAGCGTCCCTGGTAGTCGGCCTCGGTGCGCACGCCGGCCTGCCTCAGCGCCAGCGTTGCCGAGAAGACCGCGTCGCGCTGCTCGGGCGAGGCGCAGGCGACGTACACGCAGGAGGGCTCGTCACCCTCGAGCGAGACGCCCTGCGCGGCCAGTGCCAGCGCGATGCGCTCGAAGCCGACGGCAAAGCCGATGCCGGGGGTGGGCTTGCCGCCCTCGAGCTCCATCAGGCCGTCGTAGCGGCCACCGCCGCCGATGGCACCGACGCCACCGCCGATGGCCTCGACCTCGAAGACCGTGCGGGTGTAGTAGTCCAGGCCGCGCACGAGCGTCGGGTCCTCCACATAGGCGATGCCCGCCTCGTCCAGGTAGCGCTTGACATGTGCGTAGTGCTCGGCGCACTCGTCGCACAGGTTCTGGTGGACCAGCGGGGCGTCGGCCATGACCTCGCGGCAGTGCTCGTTCTTGCAGTCGAAGGCGCGCAGCGGGTTGATCTCGGCGCGCTCGCGGCACTCGTCGCACATCTCGTCGGCGTGGTCGAGGATGAACTGGCGGACCTTCTCGCGATAGGCGGGACGGCAGGCGGCGTCGCCCATCGAGTTGATCATCAGGCGCAGGCCGGACGGGTCGAAGCCCAGGCGCTTGTAGAACTCCATCAGCATGATGATGCACTCGGCATCGGCCGCGGGGTCGGGGGCGCCCAGCCACTCGACACCGACCTGGTGGAACTGGCGCAGGCGACCCTTCTGCGGGCGCTCGCCGCGGAACATCGCCTCGGCGTACCACAGCTTCTTCGGGGCGCCGCCCTGCGGCACGAAGTTGTTCTCGACGGCGGCGCGGACGACGCCCGCGGTGCCCTCGGGACGCATGGCCATGCGCTGTCGCGGCTTCAGGCCCTTCTCGCTACCCGACTCGAGCATGTTGTCGAGAAGTGCGCCCGAGAAGACGCGGAACATCTCCTTGCGCACGACGTCGGTGGACTCGCCGATGCCGTGGACGAAGGTGTCGACCTGCTCGATCGCGGGGGTCTCGATCATGTCGAAGCCGTAGGAGCCAAACAGCTCGCGTGCGACGTCGGTCATGTGCTGCCAGGCGCGCATGTAGCCGCCGAACAGATCCTCGGTACCCTGAACCTTCTGGGCCATCTTCGGTCCCTCTCCCCTCATGCGGGCAGGGCCCGCGCAAATGTCCCGCACAAGCCCACGCGCGCCCGCGCGTCAGTCATATATCACGACATGATAGCGTTGCCCGTGCCCGTAGGTTGCTCGCGCAGCACGTCACGAAACTCGCCGATGGCGCTCCACACGTGCTCGGAGCGCTTCCAAGCCACCGAGATCCAGAAGCTTGCGCGGTCGGACAGCGTGATCGTGCGCAGGTCACCACGGCTGCGACCCGCAAAGATCGTCCTGACCATCTCCTCCGGGCAGAACACCGCGCCCACGCCGCGCTCGGCCAACGCCACCAGCGTCTCGGAGTTGGTCGAGAACGCCTTGACCCTTGGCGAGAAGCCCGCCCGCTCGAACTCGCTGCGCGACAGGTCGCCCGGCACGTCGCGCTCGCCCAACAGCAGGTAGGGGCAGTCGGCCATCGGCCTCAGGCTACCCGTGCGCTGGACCTGGCCCACGACCTGCTCGGCGCGCTCTCCGTACAGGCCATCCAACAGTGACTGTGCGACGACCAGCACGACACGCTCCCGGTAGAGGCGCTCGACCACCAGCTGCGGCACGTCGAGCGGCATCGTGGCGATCGCCATGTCGATGCGTCCCTCCTTGAGTAGTTCGACGAGCTCGTCGTTCTCCCCCTCGCGCAGCATGACCGTGATGCCGGGAAACCGCTCCTGGAACGCCGCGATCGCGTCGGGCATGAGCATATGGCCGCGGGTGGAGGCGATGCCCACGCTCAGAACGCCGCCGCGGTCACCGACGATGTCGCGGAACTCCTGCTCCATCGAGCGGCGAAGCGCCTGGAAGCGGCGCGCGTACCCGAGGAACTTCTCGCCAGACGCGGTGAGCGCGATGGGAACGCTGCGACGGACCAGCTTGACCCCGAGCTCGCGCTCGACGTTTGCCACGTGGGCAGACAACGTCTGTTGGGTGATGCCGATGCGCTCCGCCGCGCGCGTGAAGCTGCGCTCCTCGGCAAGCGCGACGAAGTAGTCCATGCTCTGCAGGTTCATGGTCACCCTCCCCGTCGGTCGCCCGACAACGACGTCCGTCTTTCGTCGGTGCCCTCCACTCGCGACCGCATTCCGACCGTCCGCCTCAAGCGTCGAGGGCAGCAACGGCAACCCGCGTCGACTATTGCGCGAATATTTCGGGTCACAAATTTTGCTTGTAACTAATACGCATATTAACAGTTAGACACAGAACGATTTGGCACGTACGGTAGGGAATGCAGATTAGGGGGCATCTCCCCGCAAGATATGATTAAAAACGAAGGGAAGCCCCGCAAATAATGATTGAGACATGGATTCTTCTCATCTTCTGCGTGACCCTCATCGCCGGAACCATCTGCGGGCTGCCACTCGCCCTCCTGCTTGCCGCCGGCGCGCTGCTCTTTGCGAACTACGGCCTGCGCCGCGGCTGCAGCATGACCCAGATCGGCAAGATGTGCCTCGAGGGCCCGCGCCAGGTCGGCCAGGTGCTCTTACTGTTCGGCATCATCGGCATGCTCACCGCCACGTGGCGCGCGTCCGGGGCGATTCCCCTCATCACCTGCATGTCCATCGACCTGGCTCACCCCGCCACGTTGGTCGTCGCAAGCTTTCTGCTCTGCGCGGTGATGTCGTTCCTCATGGGCAGCTCCTTCGGAGCCGCCGCGACCACGGGCGTCGTCTGCATGGCCGTCGGCAGCGCAATGGGCACCAACGAGGCCCTCATGGCCGGCGCCATCCTCAGCGGCAGCTTCTTCGGCGACCGTTGCTCGCCCATGTCGAGCAGTGCGGCACTGGTCGCATCCCTCACCGGGACCAAGGTGAACGACAACCTCGGCCGCATGGCGCGCTCTGCCGCCGTGCCCCTGCTCGCCGCCGTCGTGTTCTATGCGCTTGCGGGCGTCCTCGTGGGCACTGGCGTCGCAGCCAAGCCCCACTTCGCCATCACCTTCCGCCAGGTCTTCGAACTCGACTGGATCGTCATCACTCCGATCGTCCTGGCGCTCGTCCTGTCTATTCTGCGCATGCCCGTCCGCATCACCATGCTCAGCAGCCTGGCGCTTGCCATGGTCTTGTGCGTCACCGTCCAGAAGATGCCCATCTCCGAGCTGCCCGGCATTCTCGTCTTCGGCTACCACAGCGGCAACGCCACCATCCAGGGAATGACCGACGGCGGCGGCATCCTGTCGATGGTCCAACTTGCGGTGATCGTGACCATTGCCTCCACGTATTCCGGCCTATTCAAGGGTACCGGCCTTCTCGACAACCTGCGTCGCGGCATCCAGACCTTGGCCGACCGCACCACCCCGTTCACGGGCGTGCTGCTGACCTCAATCGCCACGGCAATCATCTCGTGCGACCAGATCGTCGCCACCATGCTCACCGCCCAGCTGTGCGAGGGCTGCGAGCGCACCGGCAGCGCCATGGCGCTCGACCTCGAGAACAGCTCGGTCATCATCCCCGCCCTGATTCCCTGGTCGACCTCGGTCGTCGGCATCCTGGCCTTCATCGAGGCCCCCGTCACCGGCACGCTGTTCGCCGTATACGCGGTCTTCGTCCCGGCGTGGACGATGTTCCTCTCGTTCCTCGAGCGCCGAGACAGCAGCTTCGTCGAATCCAAGAGGGGCCGCATGATGGGCCTGAACGAGGACGACGACGCCCACCGCCAAGTCGAGGTCGAACCCAAGGTCGAGCTCGCCTAGCGGCCACACGACCCAGCGGCACAACCATGCGCCCCAGCTTCGGCCGGGGCGCGTTTTGTTTTGCAAGTCGCCCGTCATCAAAAATGGCGTGACGTTCGGCCCTGACCTCCCGCCACACGGCATGCCAGGTGGTAGCCTGTTTCCGATAAGCCACGCGTACCCGCAATCCATAACTGGAGGTTCCCATGGCCCAGAAGTTCTGCACCCACTGCGGCTCGCCGCTCAAGCCTGGCGTCAATTTCTGCACCCACTGCGGGGCCGGCGTGGGCGACAACGCCTTCTCTGGCGTGGCACCCACCGCCACGACGCGTACGACCGCGGCACCAACCACCGCGATTCCCACGAACACGGTGCCCGCAGGCAACGCACCCGCAACCGCTTACACGGGCGACGGCCTGGACGTCCCCGTCGAGCAGACCATGGTCGGCGAGGCCCCAATCGACAGGACGCAGTCCTTCCAGCCCGTGGTCTCGCAACCTGCGCAGCCACCCGTCTACGGCCAGCCCCTGCAGCCCTACATCCCCGGCGCCCAGGGATTCGACGCGCCGGGTGGCAACCGTCCGCCCAAGAAGAGCCACACCGCCGTCGCCATCGCAGTCGCGGCCATCGCCGTCGCCGTCGTGGCTGGCGGCGCGACCACCTTCGTCCTTCTCGGCAGGGACAAGGCCGCCGATCCCGTGGCCGCCGCCACGACCGAGGCCGTCACGAGCCAGGAGCCGGCCACGACCATAAGCGAGCCGGCAACCACCGTCGCCGCCACGACCACCGTTGCCGCGATCCAGTCGAACGACGACTACGTCATCCCGGACTCGGACAGCCACGACTACAGCAAGGCCGAGCTCGAAACCCTCTCCGACGACCAGCTGCGCATCGCGCACAACGAGATCTACGCGCGCTATGGCAAGATCTTCCGCTCGGAGGACCTACAGAAGTACTTCGACGCCAAAAGCTGGTATGACGGACGCTACTCCGCCGACGAGTTCGACAGGATGAACGTCGAACTCAACTCCCACGAGCAGCACAACGCCGACCTGCTGCAGCAAATCCGCAAGGACCGCGGCCAGCTCTGACGGGGGCCGGCTCGTCACCCATACGCACCGGCGCAGCAAGAAGGGCCTGGGCAGCATCGCCGCCCAGGCCCTATCTCTCAGTGTTTGTCAGACTTATCGGCGCCGGCAGACCGAGTCGCGTGCAAACTAGCAGATCTTGAAGACCCAGCCGTGCTTGTCCTCGACGGCGCCGGACTGGATGCCGGTCAGGGTCTCACGCAGCTTCTTCATGACGGGACCAACGTGCTCCATGCCGTAGACGACGCTGGTGTCACCGTTGTCGATCTGGCCGACGGGCGAGATCACGGCCGCGGTGCCGCACATGCCGCACTCGACGAACTGGTCGATCTCGTCGAAGCGGACAGGACGCTGCTCGACCTCCATGCCAAGGTCCTCGGCGACCTGGACCAGCGAACGACGGGTGATCGACGGCAGGATGGAGTCGGTGAACGACTGCGGGACGACGAGCTTGCCGTCCTTGGTCACGAACAGGACGTTCGCGCCGCCCGTCTCCTCGACGTAGGTGCGGGTCTGCGGATCGAGGAACAGGTTGTCGGCATAGCCGGCGGCGTGGGCCAGGACGCTGGGGTGCAGCGACATGGCGTAGTTGAGGCCAGCCTTGATGTTGCCGGTGCCGTGGGGCGCGGCGCGGTCGAACTCGGGGACCTGCAGCTTGACGGGCTTGACGCCGCCCTTGTAGTACGGGCCGACCGGGGTCACCAGGATGCGGAACTGGTACTCGTCGGCAGGCTTGACGCCAATGACGTCGCCCGTGGCGAACATGAACGGGCGGACGTACAGCGTGGCGCCGGAACCAAAGGGCGGCACCCAGGCGGCGTTGGCCTTGACGACCATCTTGACGGCCTCGACGAACTTCTCCTTAGGGAACTGCGGCATCTCCAGGCGCGCGGCGGAATCGAACATGCGCTGGGCGTTCATGTCCGGACGGAAGCAGACGATGGAGCCGTCCTCGGCGGTGTACGCCTTGAGGCCCTCGAACACCTCCTGGCAGTAGTGCAGCAGGCCGGCACACTCGGACAGCGTAACCGTGTGGTCTTCGGTCAGGCCGCCCTCCTCCCACTGGCCGTCCTTGTAGTTGCAGACATAGCTGTAGTCGGTGGGCTGGTAGGCAAAGCCGAGGCTACCCCAGTCGATGTCCTTCTTCTCCATTGCGCAAAGTCCCTTCGATCTGACATGCACCCACGCATTCGCGTGTGTTGAGGTCAAACTCTACTACTTGCCGAGAAGTGCGACGCAGCCGTAAACCCCTCGAAACACGCGCTAGGCGAGGCCCTCCTCGCGCTCGTAGGGCAAGATCTCCACCAGAAGGCCCATCTCGTCCAGGACGCGCTCGATCTCGTCCAGCCGCTCTGTGGTGTCGGCGGTCACGTGGTGGAAGTGGTAGCCCGAGGTCACGCCGGACAACACCGACGACTTGCTGCGGGCAAGGTCGTCCATGTAGCGGCGGACGTCCATGCGGCTGGAGATGTCCAGGCGCGCCGACATGCGGCCGTAGGTGCGGTGGTTGACGAAGACGTCCTCGACGGTGCCACCGCAATCGACGATGGCGGTGAGCTCGGCCTCGGTCTGCTCGGGGGTGTGGCGGACCTTGAACGTGCGACAGACGCGGCGCGCACCCTGCAGGATGTATCCGCGGTTGGTGGAGATGATCGGCATGCCGGCGCTGCGCAAAAGCGCCACGTCCCCGACGATGATCTGGCGTGACACGCCCAGCTCGCTCGCGAGGGTCGAGCCCGATACGGGACCTGTGGCCTCGTTCAGGATGCGCTCGATGCGACCGCGGCGAAGGCGAGACGCCTCGCTTGCCTTGGTTGCCATGGGCTAGCCCACCACCCTCAGGTGCTTGAGTGACAAGTCCAAGATCGGCGCCGCATACGTGAGCGCACCGGAGCTGACATAGTCCACACCCAGGTCGACCAGACCACGCAGGCGCTCGGCGTCCACGTTACCCGAGACCTCGACCTCGGCGTGGCCGTCGATGATGCGCATGGCCTCGGCCATCGTGTCGTGGTCCATGTTGTCGAGCATGATGATGTCGGCACCTGCCTCGACGGCCTCACGGACCATGTCCAGGGTCTCGACCTCGACCTCGACCTTGCGGACGAACGGGGAGTGCTCGCGAGCCATCTCGATGGCACGCGCGACGCCGCCGGCTGCGTCGATGTGGTTGTCCTTCAGCATGACGCCGTCGGACAGGTTGTAGCGGTGGTTGCCCGCGCCGCCCACGCGCACGGCCTCCTTCTCGAACACGCGCATGTTGGGCGTGGTCTTGCGAGTGTCCACCAGCCGGGTCTTAGTACCCGCCAACGTCGCCACCATGGATCGCGCCTGGGTGGCGATGCCACTCATGCGCTGAAGGTAGTTGAGGGCGACGCGCTCGCCAGACAGCAGGGCGCGGACGTCGGCGCGAACAACGCCGAGCTCTTCTCCACAGGAGACCTCGTCGCCGTCCGCAAACTTCGTGTCAAAGTCGGCCTGCGGGTCCAGGACCCTAAACGTGGCGAGAAAGACGTCGAGGCCGCAGATAACGCCGTCCTGCTTGGCGATCAGGTGCACCTCGCCAGCCGCGGAACCGGGCATGACGGACGCGGTCGAAACGTCCTCGCTGGTGATGTCCTCGCGAAGGGCCTGCTCGATAAGGGGTTGCGCCACCAGGCGCAGGGTCACGGGATTCACTGGTGCCTCCTCCTAACGATGTCGCGCGCGGCCAGGCGCGCAAAGACCATTCCCTCAAGCAGGGAGTTGCTGGCGAGCCTGTTGTGGCCGTGGACGCCGTTGCAGCTGGTCTCGCCCGCGGCATAGAGGTTCGTCATCCCCGTGCGGGAGTTCTCGTCCACGGCAATGCCGCCCATCAGGTAGTGCTGGGCGGGAACCACCGGGATCGGCTCTCGCGTGATGTCATACCCATGTTCGAGGCAGGTTCGGTAGATGTTCGAGAAGTGATTGAGGATCACGTCGGTCGGCACGTTCTCGAACGAGAGACGGACGTGGTCGGAGCCCTCGCGCTTCATCTGCTCGCGGATGGCAGCCGTGACCACGTCGCGCGGCTGGAGCTCGTCGCAGAAGCGCTTGCCGTCGGCACCCAGGAGCACCGCGCCCTCGCCGCGACACGACTCCGAGATGAGAAACGCGCGGGCGCCCTTGGTCCCAAACAGGGACGTCGGGTGAATCTGCACGTAATCCATGTGCTCGAGCGCGACGCCGTTCTTCTCGCAGACGCGGCAGCCGTCGCCCGTCAGACACGGGAAGTTGGTCGAGTGCTCGTACAGGCCACCGACGCCGCCCGTAGCCAGAATCGTGTCGCGGGCCTGGATGCGGACGGTGTCGCCCAGGGCGTTGGTTGCCAGCACTCCCGCGCAGGCGCCGTTTTCCACCAGCAGGTCGACCATGGTCGTGTGCTCGTGGATCTCGACGTTGGTAAGGGCTGAAGCGGCCATCAGGAGCTTGGTCGTGATCTCCTCGCCGGTGACGTCGGCATGGTGCAGGATGCGCGGGCGGCTGTGGGCGCCCTCGCGGGTGTAGTCGAGCTTGCCGTCGGCGTCGCGGTCGAAGTCGACGCCCATGCGGATGAGGTCGTTGATGACCTCGCGGCTCGACCAGATCATGGTGTCGACGCTGGACTTGCGGTTCTCGTAGTGGCCGGCGCGCATGGTGTCGTCGAACCACGAGTCATAGTCATCGTGGTCGCGCATGACGCAAATGCCGCCCTGCGCGAGCATCGAGTCACAGCTGGCCAGGTCCTCCTTGCAGATCATGACCACATGCAGAGCGCGCGGCAGGTTGAGCGCGGCGTACAGGCCGGCAACGCCGCATCCCACGATGACAACGTCACAACTAACGTCATGCGCGAGCGAGTCACCCGCGAGCGCCTTCAGGCTCTCGTTGGGATCGCGCTCGATGGCGTCGGACGCCTGCTGGGAGCCGTCGGCCCTCTGTTGGTCCTTGTTGGAATCCTGTTGGATTGCCGTCATTTTGTTGGCCTCCCCTACTTGGCTGCCAGTTCGAGCATCTTCTCCAGAGGCGCGTTCGCACGATCGGCGTCACCGGGCATGCCAACCTCGCCGTAGCCCTCCTCGAGCGAACGCAGGAGCTTCTCGGGGGTGACGCGCGCCATGTTCGGGCAGATGGGCGTGGTCGCCGGGAAGTAGATGCGCTTGTTCTGACCGCGGGTGAGGCGGCCGATCTCGTACGAGACTCCCTCCACGGTCAGGACGATGAACTCGTCCTTCTCGCTCGCGGCGATGCGCTCGATGATCTGCTTGGTCGAACCGATGTAGTCGGCCTCACGCAGGATCTCCTCGGTGCACTCGGGGTGCGCCAGGACCTCGGCGTTGGGGTGCTCGTCCTCCAGGCGCTCGACCTCGGCGGGAATGATGCGCTGGTGGGTGGGGCAGTAGCCGCGGTTGAGCACGAAGTTCTTCTCGGGAACGAGCTCTGCGACGTAGCGGCCCAGGTTCATGTCCGGGATGAACAGGATGTTCTTCTGCGGCAGCTCACGCACGACCTTGAGCGCGTTGGAGGAGGTGACGCATACGTCGGACCACGTCTTGATCTCGGCGGTCGAGTTGATGTAGCAGACCACGGCGAGGTCGTCGTAGCGCTCGCGGACCGCGTCGACGTCCTGCTTGCGGACCATGTGCGCCATCGGACAATCGGCGTTGGGCTCGGGCAGAAGAACGCGGCGCTCGGGGTTGAGCAACTTGACGCTCTCCGCCATAAAGGACACGCCGCACAGCACGATGGTCGAACAATCCAGCGTGCGGGCAAGGCGAGCCAGGTAGAAGGAGTCGCCCACGTAGTCGGCCAGGGCCTGGGTCTCGGCGGGCACGTAATAGTGCGCGAGCACCACGGCGTCGTGCTCGCGCTTGAGGCGGGCCACGCGCTCGGCGATGTCGTCCGGAGCCACGGCCGCGGCCTCGCGGTTCTGCTCGATGGTTCGTTCGTACTTGTTCATGATCTGCTCGTGGTCGCTAGATCCCACGAGATCGTGAATGCTTTCCACCCGCGCCTCCCTGGCGTCTTGCCCCCGCTGTTCGGGTGCACTTGCTAGGGAGTATGGACCTTGGTGGATATGTGTCAAGACACCTGTCAAATAACTGTCAAAGCCAACAGAGAAGTGCTGCGCAGGTGCCCAATAACCCGACGTTACCGACGCATTGTCGCACTCCTTTGTTTCGTGTTGCGAAACTGGGCGTGTCGGACCCACGCCCGACCACCGTTAGATGTGCGACGCCTTTCGTCCATCCACGTACAATCCCAATCGGACACAAGCCCAACGGGCACCCAACAGACGGACACGAACACGCGAGGAGACCAGATGCATCAGTTCAGGAACGACTACTCCGAGGGCGCGGCGCCCCAGATCATGCAGGCGCTCATCGAGACCAACGCCGAGCAGTGTGTCGGCTACACCGAGGGCGACCCCCACTGCGAGCGCGCACGCCAGCTAATCCGCGAGGCATGCGGACGGCCGGACGCCTCCGTCGAATTCTGCATCGGCGGCACCTCGGCAAACATCATGGGCGTCACCGGCATGCTGCGCGACTGGGAGGGCGTCATCTGCACCAAGGACGCCCACATCAACACGCACGAGACCGGCTCAATCGCCGCGTGCGGCCGCACCATCCTGCCCACGCAGGACGAGGACGGCTTCCTCTCCCCCGAGGCCGCCGAGCACGTCTACGTCAACCAGACGCTGTCGGGCCGCCACATGACCCGCCCCAAGATGGTCTACATCACCAACGCCACCGAGTTCGGCGGCGTGTGGGACCGCGAGCGCTTCGACGCAATCTGCGACTGGGCCCATGGCCACGACCTCAAGGTCTTCGTCGACGGCGCACGCATGGCAGTCGCCCTGACCACCGAGGGCTGCGACCTCACCCTGCGCCACCTCGCCTCCAAGGCCGACGCCTTCTACCTGGGCGGCACCAAGAACGGCATGCTTTTCGGCGAGGCCATGGTCATCAACGACCCCGAGCTCAAGCACTCCTTCCCCTACCTGGTAAAGGAGCGCGGCGGCCTCATGGCAAAGGGTCGCCTGCTCGGCGTCCAGTTCGAGCGAGCCTTCGAGTCCGACACCTGCGTCACCCTCACTGCCGAGAAGGACGGCGAGCCCGCAGCCGCCGCCGAGCCGCTGTACTGGCGCCTGGCCCGCAACGCCAACGCGTGCGCGTGCCGCCTGCGCAACGGCATGGTCGAGCTCGGATTCAAGACCTATCTGCCGTCCAACAGCAACCAACAGTTCTTCGTCGTCGATCCGACGACCGCCAAACAGTTCGAGCAGGCCGTCGGCTCCGAGACCTTCGCAAAGCTGCCCGACGGCAACCTCGTGATCCGCTTCGTCTGTTCGTGGGCCACGACCACAGACGACGTCGACGAGCTTCTCGCCTTCGCGAAGGACCTCGCCTAGCAAGCAACTGCCGCGCACCCAACCCGATCGGAGACGCATGACGCACACACAGGACGCCACCGCCATACGAAAGCCAATGTCGGGCCCCCTCGTCCTGGCGAGCCTCGCCACCCTGGCGTGCGCCCTGTGGGGAAGCGCCATCCCCGTGATCCGCTTCGGGTACAAGCAGCTGGAGATCGCCTCGGGCGACACGGGTTCCCAGCTGCTGTTTGCCGGTATCCGGTTCTTTTTGGCGGGGCTCGCCGTCACGCTGGTCCACGCGGCGGCGAGCCCCGATGCCAGGCGCCTGCCCGACCGCGGGGAGCTTTCGGCGGCCCTGCAGCTGTCGGTCTTCCAGACCTTCGGACAGTACCTGTTCAACTACATCGGCTACGCGCACGCCTCGGGCGTGAGCAGCTCGCTGCTCCAGGGCCTGAGCGTGTTCATCGCACTTCTCATCTCCAGCGTCATCTTCAGGATGGAGCGCCTGACCGCGCGCAAGGTCGCCGGCTGCGTCATCGGCTTCGCGGGCATCGCCGTGTCCACGGGCGGCGCGGGCAGCGCGCACTTCTCGTTCATCGGCGAGGGTATGGTGCTCATATCGCTGGTCATGGCATCCATGTCCACCGTGCTGATGGCCCGCAAGTCTCAGCGGTTCAACCCCGTCCTGCTGTGTGGCTGGCAGTTCATGATCGGTGGGCTCGGCCTCGTTGCCGTCGCACTGGCATTGGGTGGCCGCGTGGACTTTGTCGGACACCCGGCGGGCCTCCTGCAACTCGGATGGCTCGTCATGGTCTCTGCCGTGGCATACGGCGTGTGGAGCCTGCTGCTGCGCGACAACGACGTGAGCCGCGTTGCCGTCTTCGAGTTCGAGATCCCCGTGTTCGGCGTGCTTATCTCGCTGTTGCTGCTGGGTGCCGAGGGCACGACCGTCGGCTGGGCCACCGTTGCCGCCCTGGCGCTAGTCACGATCGGCATCCTCATGGTCGAGAGCTCGCCCAAGGCAAACGCCGACGCCGAGGAATCCGCCACCGAGCCCGCCTACAGCCGCAACTCCGCGTAGGCCGAGAAGGACTCGTCTGCCCCGCTCACGTCCTGCACGACCGAGCCACCCGTAAAGGCGATCGTGTACAGCCCTGCCGCTTTAGCCGCGGCGATTCCGGAGGGCGAGTCCTCGATCGCGACGCACTTCTCGGCAGGAAGTCCCAGGAAGTCCAGACCCGCCCTGTAAGGCTCGGGATCGGGCTTGCCGGCGTAGCCCATGTCGCCGCCGACAATGGCGTCAAAGCAGCTGAGAATCCCAAAGCGATTGCAGCAAAACACCAGCTCGTAGACGTCGGTGGTCGAGACCATGGCCAGGCGGATCCCACGCGCGCGCATGTCGCGAAGGGCATCGGCCGCGCCTGGCATCAGATCCTGCAGGACCTCCCTGTAGATAAGGACGTTGGGTGGGCGCAGGGCCATGAACTCGTCGAAGGTGATCTGGACGCCGTGGCGCGCAAACGCCGCCGGAATCGAGTCGTAGCCCGTAGTGCCGATAATCGAGGCATGGTCCGCATCGTCCAGCTCCACGCCAAGCTGCCGCGCCACCACGTTGTCGAACTCGAACCCCAGGACCTCGGTGTCGGCCAGCGTCCCGTCAAAGTCGAACAGCACACCCTGAATGTCGTCGGGCCTCGCCATGGCTCTCCCCTCTCTCGCGCCTAACAAAAAACGTTGGGCCAACGTCCATCGTCGGCCCAACGCCACTCGTGCAGCAAACGTCGCGTGTCAGTCCGACAGGCTACGCGCTCTTCATCACGACGGAGCGGACGATGCAGGCGACGTGGTCGCACGCGTCGAACACGCTCTCCATGCGGTCGAACAGTCGCAGCCAGGCCGTGGTCGTACGACCATTCTCCTCGTCCAGGAACAGGCGACGCAGGGCGTTCTCGTACACGGTGTCGCCCTCGTCCTCGATGGCGGAGACCATGATCGCATGCTGCATCACGCGTTCGTCCTTCTTGTAGTCGGGCAAAAACTCGATCGCAGCGCAGACCTCGCGCACGCAGCGGACCGTGAGCTCGGCCATCTGCGCGCTCTCTTCGCGGATCTCGTGGACGTTGAACAGGTCGAACCTGCGAACGACGCCGTTCATGCCGTCGACGATGTCGTCGAGCGCCAGCGCCAGCTCGCTGATGTCCTCGCGGTCGAACGGGGTGATGAAGGCCTTGTACAGCTCCTCCATGATCTTCTTGACCTGCTCGTCGCACTCGGTCTCGTAGACCTTGATCTGCGGGGTCGAGCTGATGGTCTCGGGGTAGCCGGCGACGACGCGCTCGTACTCGACGGCCGCGTCCTCGATGGTGGCCACGAGCTGCTTGAGCATGGTGTAGAACGCGTCTTCCTTCTTCATGCGTGCCATGTTGGGACTCCTTGCATTCGTTGTTGGATGCGAATCGTTGGATGCGAATCAGATATCAAAAACGTGTCAGATAGCCTGCCGAGAAGTGCGTCGGCCTAGAACCACAGCAAGAACAGCTTGGCCAGGACGAAGCCGATGACACCACAGCCCGGGAACGTGAAGATCCAGGTCATGGCCATCTCCTTGGCGACCTCCCACTTGACCGAGCGCACGCTCTTCGCGGCACCGGCGCCCATGATGGCGGCGGTCTTGGTGTGCGTGGTCGAGACGGGCAGACCCGTGAGGGTCGCGATCAGAAGCGAGACGCTCGCGCTGATCGACGCGGCAAAGCCCTGGTACTTCTCGAGCTCGGCCATCTCCATTCCGACCTTCTTGATGATCTTCTTGCCACCCACGGCGGTGCCGATCGCCATGACGGCGGCGCACAGAACCTCGATCCACAGCGGGAAGCCACCCATCTGCTCGAGCCCCAGATTGACCGACAGCGCGATCGCGAGCATCGCGGTCGACATGAACTTCTGACCGTCCTGCGCGCCGTGCATCAGCGCTACGAAGGCCGAGCCCAGCACCTGCAGCTTGCCGAAGGTCTCGTTCGCGCGACGGCGGTCGACGTTTTTGCACGCCACCTGAATCACGTACGTGATGACCCAGCCGGCGGCAAAGCCAAGCACGGTGGACAGGACCAGGCCGTAGACGACCTTCACCCACTCGCCACCATTGACGCCACCGAGGTCGCCGTGAACCGCCAGCGCCGCGCCGGTCAGGCCGGCGATCAGGGCGTGACTCTCCGAGGTCGGGATGCCAAACACCCAGGCACCCAGGCCCCAGGCGACGATTCCGACGGTTGCTGCCGCCAGGGCGATAAGCGCCGCATGCGAGTCGCCGCCAAAGTCCACCATGCCCGAAATCGTGTCGGCGACGGCCGTCGACACCATGGTCATCGCCACCAGGCCCACAAAGTTGCATGCAACGCTCATGGCGATTGCGGCGTCGACCCCGATCGAACGCGTGCCCACGGATTCCGCGATGGCATTGGCCGCGTCGGTCGCGCCGTTGACGAAGATAGTCCCCAGCACCAACACCATGACGATGGCGAGGAAGGGGTTCGCCTGGAGTGTCTCCAGGAACAGGTCGAAACTGACCATGGGGCTCCTTTCTAGGGGCTCCAACAAAGTGCGTTCGACACCCGCCCTCCGAACGGCGCGCCAGGCGCGGGCCACGTTCAAGTCGTGAGCGTCGACCGATTACAAATGGATTCTATCCGAGAAGTACCGTGCACAAGCGTCCTGCAAGCAAAATAGTCAACGCAGTATCAGGCGCACACGGCCCACGGCAAGCAAATGGGCACATGCTCTATTCTGATGACATGCCATCCCGCTGCCACACCACAGCACGCAATGCGATGGGAGCCCCATGCACGACCTCAACCTCACCCTGTTCTACAAGACGAGCTTCCACGTACGCCCCGCCGACCCCACGCCCGGGATCACCCCCTCCGATGACGTCCTCTGGACGATCGTCCTCAACCTGCGCAAATGGCTTTGCGGCAAGTGGGAGCGCAGAGGGGTTCGAATCGACCAAGACCTCGCCACATGGTCACACTTCAAACGCGGAACCGCCTCATCGCGTCGCTCGCTCACAAGTGCGAACGCCGACAGCGGGCCAACTGGCGACGTGTCTCTCGCAAGCGCTGCTACCTCCAGCGACCGTACCCATCCACTTTGGGCGGCATCAATCGAGGAGTCCTTCACCGAGCCAGGCTTCGCCACCAGAAAATGGGTGACCGAAATCGGCTTCACTCGAGACGAGAATGCCCCGGAGGCAGGCGCGGGCATCCTATCCATCGCCCTTTCATATGGCAACCAACCAGGATATCTGGCTCCCGAGCAAGATGCCCCAGAACCAACCATCCCCGGCATCGTCACGAGAATCCTGCGCGACCGCTCACTCGCCTGCGAAATCTCGGGCATCACGCTCTCGTCCGCCGACGGACGATACGTCCCCTGCATATCCGCCCGCGAGCTTGCCGCATCCGACCTCGATGGCTTTTGGCGACTGGTCAACGACCCCACACGAGAAGTACCCGTGGTGTTGGCCAGCCCGTGCGCCTCCGTCGTCCAAGATGGCCGTACCGCCGCCCCGCTCGTGGATGCCAACGCGATCGCGAGGACGCTCGGCCCCTCCGCAATCGTCTTCACCTCGCACGACCTCGCATTCGACCATGAGATGCGCAGCAATGCGCCCAATCCAAACCTGCGTTGTACGGGCGGGACCGTCAGGGTCTACGTCGAAAGGCCCCGACCCGACAATCCGCATGACCACCTCAGGCACAGGTACTTCTCGCCAGCGCAGATCAAGCGCATCGACCAGGTTCGCCCCAACGGCTTCCTGCGCACACTTCGGCGGGCACTGGCAGCCGACGTCGACTACTGGACCCAGTATCTCCGCCTTGCCACCGTCGAGGAGATTTGCAGGGCCGAACGTGTCAAGGCAACCAGCCATGCCAAGGTAAATAAGGCCATGCAGCAAGCCCAGCAGTCCATCTTGCAAACCGAGGAGCAGGCCAACCGCCGCATCGCCGATGCCGAAAAGTCGCTCCTGGAGGATGCCGAAAACCTCCAGGACAACCTCGACCAGGCAAATAAAGAGCTTGCCGAGAAGGACCTCGAGATTCACTCCCTCACGCAAAAGTGCGCCGCCTACGAGCAGGCCTTCGCCTCTATGGGCTCATCCCACCAAATGCTTGGCAACAACGACGGTTCGGCGACGGCTCCAGCCATAACGCCCGCTGAGTGGCCGCCCAGCGCCAGGCAGATCGCAGCAATCTTCCTCGCCGCATATCCCGACCGCCTGGACTTTACCCAGAGGGGATTCAAGTCCCTCGACGAGTGCGCCAGTGGGGCAAAGACCGTCTGGAATGCCCTCAACGACCTCGCGAACATCGCCTACGAGCTCTACACTCGCCCAGGCAGCACCAACATCCCCAAGGAATTCGCCAATAGGTCGCGCTTTGAGCTATGCCTCAGCTCGGGCATGATGACCCGAAAGGACAACAAGCTCCAGGCGGGATATGCCGACACGTACAACGGCCGCGAGCTCATGTGCGAGTCTCACCTTAAGTCGTCCACTGGCAAACCCGACGACCCCAACTTCATCCGCATCTACTATGCCTTCGACCACCAGTCGGGAAAGATCGTCATCTCCAGCTGCGGCAAGCACCTCAAGAACCGCACTTCCTCCAAGCTGCACTAGGCCTCGTCAGACAGACCCAGGCACTCGCCGCAGACGATGGCATTCGCTACTCAACCGACGAAGTCATGCACATGGCCCTGGCGACCGACTGAGCCATACGCATGACGCCATCGACACCGAGCGGCTAATTGAGGGCAAGCACCCCATCAACGAACATGCGACAGACGCTTAGGGGATGCCCGGGGAAATATTCGTCATACTCAGGCGCCTCGGAGCGGTTCATGGGGATACCGCTGGTGTAGTCGCAATCGTACGGATCGCATGACCAACCCTCATGGCTCGGTCCAATCTTCCCCTCGTTGCGAAGCTTCGCCATCACGAGCGAGTCGCGCATCCCCGTGGTTCCTCGCTCGTCAAAGGTTCCCTGAATTCCAATGGCACCTGTCGGGTGGCGGACATCCATCGTCAGCGCGTAACTGATGCCACCAGGCTTCTTGACCGTCTTGACAATGGTGAAAGCGACATCCATTCCCGCTGCCGTTTTGCAGCAGGAGGCGGCGATGATACCCTGGCGATCGGAAAGACTCAGACGAGCGCCCTCGAGAAGAAGGCCCTCATCCATGGGCAAAGCGGCATCCGAGGATACTGGGCGAACGTTCACGACGCACTGATATCCATCGCCACGTCCGCCAAAACAAGTCATGTCATCGGGGTCGTCAGGAGCAGGTCGAAGCTCTCGCATTCCACCAGGAAGCACGAGACGAGACCCACAGGCGCCAACCTCAACGTTCTTGGGTGCCTCAATCTGAGCGATCAGCTCCGTTGGCAAAACGTTCTCGCACGAACTGGCGTCATCCTCAGACTGCCCGTCAATGAACATGGCAATCGCGCTCTTCGCGATTGCCTGCGTGGCAACCACATCCATACCGCCACCAACGACGCCACCCACAAGGGGAACCATCTTCCCGAGGTTGATTACCCCCTTCTCACCGAACTTCGTAAGAAGGCGATATCCGATCTTCTGGTTGATCTTGGTAAGCGTGGCCCCTGGAATCTTCTTGATTGCCGCAGTAGCGGTCTTGGTCCCGATGGTCACCCCCGTCTGCTTGACTACATCAGCGACCGTGGTACCCGTCAGGCACATGTAAACCATGGTCTGAACCTGGTCGGACTTCACATCGAATCCGCCCATCCGCGCAATGGCGCCAATCATGCGCATCTGCACATACAAGACGCTGCTGATGTTGGCGGGGATTGCCACGGGCAGAGTGAGAAGGCCACCAAGGCCGGTTACGAAGCCCGAGGTTCCACACTTCATAACCTGCCAGCGAGCAAGGGCAATGGCCGCCTTTCTCGGCGACCCCTCCCGGGCAAGGTAATCCTGCGCCATCTCCTCTACCGAACGACTGACCTTGGGAACACCATTCAAGGCACTCTGGTAGACGACATCCAGAATCTCTGCCGCCTGACCTTCGCTCAGTCTATCCGCATCAAAAGCAGAGGCATCAGCACCCACAAGCGTGGCATCATGCGAAGCCGCGCCTTCCGAGCGACTAATTATCTTCTTCCCCATCGCGCCACCTCTCACTGCACCCGTCTTGGCCCGTCACTTCGCCTCGACAAACTCGACCGAGTAGCTATCATCGTTTGCCTTGCCCACGCCCTTTACGTAGTTCTCGATCATGACCTTCGCACGGTCCTCAGCCATGTCCATAAGACCCGAGTCGCCCTCAACCGCCTCGACCATGTCCTTCTGCGCCTGAGTCATCGCGTCTTTCTTGTCGTAAGTCGTGATGGTTGCCAACAGCCCCTTCTCGCAATAGACATCCGAGAAGGACTTCTCGTCAGCATCAGGCGTTCCAAGCACCTGCGCCTTAGGCATGGACACCCTGACCACACCCTCGCTATCTGGTTGCGAAATCTTGAGCTTCGACACATCGATGCCTACACGAACCTTGCCGTCATACTCGAACCAAGCTCGCTTGAAGTCGACGTTTATGCCAAACAAGAGGTTGGTTCCATCATTTTTGATCGTGGCCACGTTGTGCAGCGTGTACTCCATGGTCGAAAGCTCGGCGATGTTTTTGGCACCTCCGAAATCGGCTTCCTTCGCCTGGGCACAGCCCGCAAGGCATGCGACCGAAAGCGCGATGGGCACGAGAGCCCCAAGAAACCTACTTCCCCTCATCGTTTGCCCCCTTCGCGCTCGACTTGTCAGCCTTGTCAGCACTGGTCTCATCGGTATCCGCAGCCTTGTTTGCAGCTTTCTGCTTCTCGTACTTCGAGAGGGGCTTGAACTCCAAGGTCCACTCATCCGAACCATCTCGATCGATCAGGGGCATGGTCAGGCCCTCGACAAGACCCTCAAGGTTGGTCTTTGCCTGTTGCTTGATAAAGGTCTTATTGACGTCGGCTGCGGCATCCTTCTTGCACAGCGCAATAACGTCGGGAAGGTCAGCGGTGGCACCCTTGGGGAGAAAGTCAAAGCTCTTCTCCTCGACAACAGGGCTTTCCAAAGTCGCCTCGGGCAGGTAGGCGGTTACAACCTTGTTGTCGACATCCTTATCAAACTGTATGTCGGACATCTTGAAGCTGACCCGAACATGAGCCTTGTACTTGACGCGATAGTCAATTGTGTCAATGACGCCGGCAATCTTACCGTGCTTCTCGGCAATGCCGTGGTAGACATAATCGACCGTGGAAAGGTTGTCTAGCTGGACGGCGTTCTTAAGATCGGATGTCGAGAAGGACTCCGTCTCTGGGGCAAAAACGGTCAGTCTGAGCGCCGTGATGACGATAGCCAGCACTGCGAGACCTACTGCAGCCAGCTTTATCTGACGTACTTTAGGCAAATCGCCTAGGAGGCGCCCCCCCCCCCGCACTTTTTTACCCATAGCAAACCTCCTGAAAACGTCTTTTAGGGTGCTTCTGTTGTAGCCGAAGCTGGCAGGGCGAACAAGACACGACCTATAAACGGGGTGGATGTCTCACCTCTTATTTGCACTAAGCCTCGTCAAACATAGTCCCCACCTGTCATTTCCGGCGCGCGCTCGCACATCAACCTAGTGAGCGCCACCAGGTATTCCAGCCCCATCTTGTACTGGACGTCCTCGCTTGGACATATGAACACATAGTCTCGAGGTTCCGGGTTCGCAAAGAAGTCTTCCAGCTCCTCCAGGCACGCAATCAACCTGCGGCGTTCCTCAATCAGCCGAGAGTACGGCTCCCCACGCAACCCATCAACAAAAGATTCCGGCGATATCATCATGCTGACATACCCCCAATTTAACCCACCGCGGCAAGCCGCCCGATCCATAGGGACCCGCTATGTTGCTTCGATTCTCCGTCCCCGCTCGGACACAAATTCGGCGGGGCCAGACGCGATGCGCCTCTGCGAGCTGTTCTTCGTCTCGCCCGACGACATCTCGAGCGAGGGCATGGGCCTCTCAAGCCGTGCGATAATCCGCTGCGGCGGGCCGCGCGACGTCACCATGGCCATGCCAGGGCTCTTTCCCGCCTACCGCATCGTCGAGGGCCCCTCGGGAAGCTCCCTCAAACCCTTGGACCCCGTCTTCGCCCCCATGGACGTTGCCGAGAAGCACGCTGGGTCGATTATCCTCCGCACCAACGACGCAGGCGTCTCCCGCACCATCCCCAAGGATTCCTTCGTGCTGGTGGACCCTTCTGCCTCCCCCTGGAACGGCTGCATCGTGGCCGCTGTCGTTGACGGCACACGAATGCTTATCCGCAGGTACAGCACAGGAAACTCCATGGTCATGCTATCCGCCAACAGCTATGAGCCGACCATGGGAAACGACCTGGTGCTCGACCGTCGCCGCGTCAAGATCCTCGGCACCTGCGTCTGGTGGCAAGCCACCCACGACCTCACCGCATAATCCTTTAGGTCCGTTAATCGCCAGAATCAGACCGCTCGCGGCAACTTACTCTAGCCAGATCTTGATCTTTCCTTCCACGCGAGAGATCCTCCAGTCAGCTTCCTGGATAGGGGCTGGAAGAGGCTGGATGGCTGCTCTGGACATAAAGGCACGATGCTCGATCACCATCGCGCCATTCATCTAGGGCTGGGGTAACCAGCTTTTTTGTTAGCGATTCTTTCTCTTCCACAACCTCGTCAGGAACACAGGCCTGTCATCAAAACCCAACGTGTGGAAGGAGCTCACCATGAGCAACGCTGACATCATCATTCGCTTTACCGACCACTTCACCCAAACTGTCGGGAACATCAAGAGGGTTATCGGTCTGGTTCCGGCCAAGCACCTCATTCCCATCATCGACACACTCGATCTCGACGCCAACCCGCGTAACTCGCGCCTGGGAAACGTGACCGACGCCATCCAGGCGTCCATCCGCGAGGACGAGACAACCGTCTCCCAGAAGCTGTTCCCCTTCAAGTCGAAGGGCATCCTTCTCGCCACGTCAACCTACGACGCCCTCGATCGCGGTCGTTTCCGCCTCGCCTTCGAGCCTCACGATGACGTCGAGGGCATCCTTGACGGTGGCCATAACACCCTCGCCATTGGCAGCTACATCCTCAATGCCGCCGAGGCTGCACTCGACAAGCACGCACCCAAAAAGTCCGAGGTCATGATCTGGGAGGGCTTCAAGAACACCTGGACTGACCACCGTGGCGACATCGAGAAGTACCTCGAGCTCATTCGGGATGACAAGCCCACCCTTATGGAGAAGGGCATCAGCACCCTCGACTTCTCCATTCCCATCGAGCTGCTCGTTCCCACCGATCCCTTCGACGCGCTCTGCGTCGAGCAGTTCCGCACCTCACTCCTGGAAATCTGTGACGCACGCAACAACAACGCCCAGCTCACCCAGGGGACTAAGGGCAACCAGGAAGGCCTGTTCGATGCCTTCAAGGGTCTTTTTCTCGAGAAGGACCCTGTCTTCGCCGACAACATCAGCTGGAAGACCAACGACGGCAAGTCCATCAAGAGCAGGACGCTCATCGCCCTCTCTTGGATTCCCCTCTCCCTCATCTCCAGCAAGGTGACCAACGGCGAGATTGACCCTCCCAACCCCTCCCTCATCTATAACAGCAAGGAGAAGTGCCAGGAGAAGTTCCTGCAGCTCATGCGTGACGACCGCGTCACCATCTCGACGGGCTCTGCCCGTCGAGAGCTCAAGAATCCGCAGGTTGCTAGCGCCCTCAAGGTCGCAACCGACCTCCCCGAGCTATTCGACACGATTTACTCCCTTTTCCCGAAGTTCTACAACGAGAATGGCAACTACGGAAAGATCAGCGCGGTCAAGAGCCTCAAGAACAAGAGGGGCGAGTACCCGACCCCCTTCTTTGGCCACAAGGCAGCCAACCCCGTCCCCGAGGGTTTCATCTACCCGCTCGTCTGCGGTCTGCGAGCGTTGATGGCCGTTGACGATAAGGGCAACGTCTACTGGAAGACGAATCCTCGCAAGTTCCTCGAGAGTGATGCCTTCAAGAACGCCGTTGTCGAGTACAGTGGCGTCATCCAGCAGTCCGACTACGACCCTCAAAAGGTCGGAAAGGGTGCCTTCAGCTACACCGCCGCCGAGAACTCCATGAAGCTGGCCTTCTTCATGCTTCAGTAACGAATACAACACTCGAACGTTAGACCTGCGGGGGGTGGCACATGCCTGTGTCACCCCCCGCAATTTCCCCCACTGTGCAATACGCCTGACCAACCCAGTCATCATGAGTTAGGCAAAGTGCTGTTCTGAACAGACCAGTATCCATTTAGCACGAGCGCTTATAGGCAACTTACCTTAGGCAACCGCGCCTTCGGTGTGCTTCAAACTCCACTTCTTTGTCCACAAGTACAGTACACAGGCGAGCGAGTAACTCTGAGCTGGTATCGTTCCGTGTTGTCATATTTATCGAGTCAAATACTACAAGTAGTGAGGCATATGACATCAGCGGTTGAAGGTACTTCTGGCAGGGCCGGCAGGGGACGCATCGTCTCCTTTGATGTCATCAGGCTTATCGCCATCTCCTGCGTGGTTCTCTGCCATTCGGTGGAGACCGTGTATAAGGCCGGCAATCTTTCCCTCGGGTATGGCCTGACCCACTACCTGGGACGCCTCGGAGTCCCCCTGTTCCTCTTCCTGACTGGAGCGCTCATCATCAACAAGGAGTTCAACTCGGATTCGATCAAGCGGTTCTTCTCGCACAACTGGTTCGGACTCGTCATTACCAGCGAGGTATGGATACTGGTCTACTGGGTCTACGGGTCGCTGTGCGGGGATGCCTTCGACCTTGGCCTGCTTGCGCGCTACGCCACGTTTCAGGAGAAGCTCCCCTATGGGTTCTGGTGGTACGTGCCCACAATCTTGAGCATCTACATCGCACTCCCCTTCATCGCAAAGGCGGTCAAGGGGTGCAAGACGCGGGACCTTCTCGTGCCCCTCGCGTTTTGCCTGACGTTTTCCTTCGCATTGCCGACGGCCAACCATATCCTGAAGTGCCTGGGCGGGAACATCGAACCAATCAAGACCACGTTGAAGCCGTTTTACGCGGGCGGCGAGTACGTCACCTACATCATCCTGGGCTACCTGGTGTTGCGACGCCAGTGCCTGAGGGAACTCAGACCATGCGTGTTGGCCTGTGGCCTGCTTGGCTTCTCGGTGTCAGGCATCCTCGCCGCGCGCACCGAGGCGGGCATCTGGTACAACAGCCTCTGGTTGCTGGGAACCTCCGTTTGTGGGGTCGAGCTAGTCAGACGACTGTTCGACCGACTGGAGGTCAAAGAGCTGCCGAGCGTGCTCACCCTGGTGTCAAAGGGCGCCTTCGGGATCTATATGGTCCACATGCTCGTAATGAAGGTCGTAAAGATGATTCCGCTCGGACTCGACTCGGCGCTCCCCAGGACGATGAGCGTCTGGTTCATGACCCTGCTTGCATCAGCTGCGTTTGTGGTCGCGATTCAACTGCTGCTTAGGAACCACCCCCGCGCAAAGAGGGTCCTTCTCGACTGCTAGCTCGACTGCCTGTCAGGGCGAGAAGGCACTGGCGAGAAGGGCTGCGAGGTAGCGTAACAAGAAACCCGCCCAGGCCGATGACCTGGGCGGGTTTTGAATTTAGTGGAGCCAGTTATCAGACTTGAACTGATGACCCCCGCTTTACGAGAGCGGTGCTCTACCAACTGAGCTAAACTGGCACGGCACTTAACTATACGGAAGGTCCTCCCGTATTTCAAGCGGCAATTTCACGCACACAAGTTCTGCGAGAGATTGCCGCAAAGGCTAGAGCATTCGCAGGACGGCGCGAACCAGACGCTCGAAGTCGTCGGCGTGGGCCTCGGCCTGCGCCAGGACGCTCTCGTGCGTAACGTTGGGGTCACCCGCCTCGTTGGCCGCCAGGGTCAGGCCGAGCACCTCCATGCCGAGCGCGTGCGCCATGATGACCTCGTTGACGGTGGACATGCCCGTGTAGGACACGCCCAGCATGCGCAGGGCGGCAACCTCGGCGGGCGTCTCGAAGCTGGGACCCAGAAGGCCCGCCAGCACACCCTCCTCCACCGTGATGCCCAGGTCGTCGGCCACTCCGCGGGCAACGGTTCGCAGGTAGGGCGCATAGGCGTCCGTCATGCCCACGAACGGGGTGTCCAGGTCGCGCAGGTTCTCCTCGCAGGCAAGCGGGTTGGCGCCGGTGAGGTTGATCTGGTCGGTGATGATGCCCAGGCCCTGGCGGGCGTTACCGGCGACGGCACCCGTGGCGCACGCGAAGATGATGTCGCGGCAGCCCAGATGGTGCGCATGACGCACCAGGCTGGTGACCTCGGCGGCAGAGTAGCCCTGGTAAAGGTGGATGCGGCCCGGGTAAACGACCACGGGGACGTCGTCCACGGTGCCGATCGTTGCCTGGAACGAGTGGCCTGCCACGGGCTGGGCGGCCAAGGGGAAGCCGTCGATGTCGTGGTAGTCGATCTTGCGGACGGGCTTGACGAGCTTTGCAAGGTGCCCCAGGCCGGTGCCCAGGATAATCGCGACGGGATGCTCCACCGACGGCTTGCAGCGCTGAACGGTCTCCTCGGTAACCACGCAGACCCCCTCCTCCTTCAGCAGGCGCGTGAGCGTACCATCGCCTGCAACGAGCTTTCCAGTGTAGGTTCCATCGTAGACCAGCCCGCAGCCACACGACGGACTTTTCGCCTTGAGCACCGCGAGCGGCGCGACATCGCCCAGGTGAGCGCGCGCCTGACCCAGGCAGATCCGCGAGCCACGCTCGAAGTCCTCGGTCACGTCGCGCCCGTCTGCCAGGTAGACGCGGCCGCCACGCTGCTCCGCGGGCGGGCGCGGCACGGGCAGGCCGCTCTCGGTCTCGGGACAGACGGCACGACAGTCCATCTTGTGCACAAGCTCGATGGCGGCGTCGCACGGCTTCGAGCCCCCGTCGTAGCGACAGGCCGCCCCTAACAGACAACGACTGACGATCGCGCGCATATTGACCTCCTAACAAAAGCGAGGCCTCCCCCGTTGGGAAGGCCCCGCCGGCTGGTGCTTTGTCTCGGGCCTGCGACCCGAACGCACTTCTCGGTAGCCAGGCTGGCTGGCGAGAAGGACTAGGAGGCCAGGGTGTTGATCTGGATGCTGGCCTTGCTCAGGCGCTCGTTGACGTAGGTCGTCCACTTGGCGCTGGCGGCGGAGTACTCGGTCGAGTACTTCTGGTAGGCGACGTAGTAGGCGGCGTTGGCCTGGTCGTAGGTCGCGGACTTGCTGGAGAACTTCTGCTTGCCCAGGGCGCTGTAGTAGTCACCGTCGGTCTTGGCCCAGGTGTCCTTCTTGGCGTCCCACTCGTCGCCCAGCAGGCCGACGATGTACTTGCCGTACTCGGCCTCGGTCTTGCCCTCCTCGGGGGCGGTGGGGGCGGTCAGGCTGGCGGTGTCGACGATCTTCTCGTAGAGCTTCTTAACGCCGGCGGCCTCCTTCAGGAGCTTCTCGGCGCCCTCCTTCTCCATGCCGTACTGGGAGGCGATGGTCTCGATGTCGTCGGAGCCCATGGTCTCCTTGGCGTAGGCCTTCATGTCGTCATCGGAGACGGTGATGCCCTCGGCCTCGACCTGGGCAACCAGGATGCGGTTGCGGGCATACGACAGGATGGAGTCGGCAGACGGGACGGCGTAGGTGCCATCCTCGTTCTTGACGGCATCCAGCTTGGTGGTGGACTCGATGGCCTCGCGGGCAGTGATCTTGTTGGACTTGCCGTCGATGGTGTAGGTGGCGACGGTGGAGTCGAGGTCGGATTCGGCAAGGGTGGTCTTGCCGTTGCCGGCACCCAGGCCACCAAGGGCAAAGTGGCCGACGACGACGCCGATGGCCAGGGCGGCGACGGCGGAGCCGATCAGGACGGGCAGGCCGAAGGTCTTGGGCTCGTTAGCCTTGGCGGGCTTGGCGACCTTCTTCTCGTTCTTCTCGCCCTTGGGCTCGGCGGCCTTGGTGGCCTCCTCGACCTCGGGGGTCTCCTCGGTGTCGGTGGTCTCGACGTCGAGCTCCTCGTTCTCGTTCATGCGGTTCTACCTTTCGTCTGCGCGCGAAGGGGCTGCCTTCGCGCAACATCTTTCGCAAACGCGTTCAAGTCTAACGCGGGCGCAACCCACGGCCGCCGGCGCATCGGCTTACGGCAACAACCCGCCACACGGCTGAGGTCAGGTTGAAGCCAGTCGCGAGACGGGTTGCGGTGCGGGCGGTGTGGATGCCAGCGCTACTTGCCCGACGCCTCCTTCGAGGCGGCCAGGATGTCTGCCGAGCAGGTCCTGATGTAGCCACGGCCGGAGTTGGCGTCAAAGTCGATGCGTGCCTCGAGCGCGGCGCGGGTCTCGTCAGAGATGTTGCCGCGGACGAAGTCGAGCATGCACGAGAGCATGTCACGATACTCGGCGTCACCGTGGAAGCACTGGATGGCCTCGTCCATCAGGGGCCAGACCTCGTCGGAGCGCTCGGGGCTGATGGAACCCATGCGGCTGAGGAAGCGGAACGCCGCCAGACGCACGATCGCGGAGGCCTCGTCGAACAGCGAGGTCTCGGCACCCTCGAGCGCGCCGGTGAGCTTGGCGGCGTCTTCGGGCAGAAGCTCGCTCATCGCGTCGAGGACCTCCCAGCGCGTCTGGGCCTCGGGACGATACAGGGCGTCCACCAGCTCGTCGATGTGCGGGCGAACCAGGTCGGGCTCGACGCGCGCGGTCTCGGCCAGGCCGTGGGCGGCATCCTGGCGCGAGCGGCGACGCGCGCAGGCAAGAAGCTCGATCCAGGTGTCGACCTGCTCGTTGGTGTACTTAGGCATGCTGGAAATCCCGTTCCTTCCTTACTCGCAGAACCCGTCGACGACGAAGGTCCCGCTCCTTTGGTCTCGGTGAATCTGGATGAGGCCGTAGGAGCTGGCCTCGTTGAGAAGTGCGGTGAAGCTGCGGTAGCCGTACGAGCGCTCCGAGAACTGCGGGCGCTTGCGGCGCATGGTGTCCTTGAGGTGCGAGGCGAACACGCTGCTGTCGGACTCGCCCTGCAGCGCGTCGATCGTCTCGAACAGGAGCTGATAGCAGTCGTGCTTCTCGGCAGGCACCTTGCCCTTGAAGTCGGGCACGCGCCCCGCGCTGACGATGTCCTCGTAGAAGATGAACTCGTCGCAGTTCTCGGCAAGAAGCGGGCTGGTGGAACCCTTCATGCCGACGCCGATGACGACCTTGCCGAACTCCTTCAGCTTGGCGACCAGGGGCGAGAAGTCCGAGTCGCCCGACAGGATCGCGAAGGTGTCGATGTGCTCCTTGGTGAGGGCCATCTCCATCGCGTCGACCGCCAGGCGGATGTCGGCGGAGTTCTTGCCGGTGTAGGCGCGGTCCGGGATCTCGATCAGCTCGACGCCGAGCTCGTGCAGGGGCGTCACGGCCGTGTCGAAACGCTGCCAGTCGCAGTAGGCGCGCTTGGACGCGATGCGCCCCTTGTCCACCAGTCGCTCGAGGATGCGCTTCACATCGGGGGCGGGACCGGGCTCCTGGTGGCCGTTGCGCTTGCGCTTGCCGGTCCCCAGGGCCAGGTTCTCGTAGTCGATGAGCACGGCCATCGAGCTCTGTGCGTTGTCAATCATTACTTGTTGGTTCCTTTCGGGCCGCGTCGGCCGCGGCCTGCGTCAGTGCCTTTTTTCGCCCGAAGCGTCCTCGTGCCGCGGTGCGACGCTCATGAGCTCGGGCTCGTCAACCTTCTCGCCACGACGGCGCGCAAGGTCGCGCTTGCGGCGCTGGCGTGCACGCTCGGGGTCCTTGGCAGCCGCGACCTGGCCCTTGTTCGCGCTAAAGGCCTTGTCGACAAACTTCCAGGGGCCGACGGACTCGCCGAAGCCGAACTTGAGGCCCGCCAGGCCGCCGGCGATGCCGCCGATGGTGACCGCCGCGAAGGCGACCCAGCCGGTGGCAAAGACCAAGGTCGAGAGCACGACGCCACCCATGAGCCAGGCGACGTTGGCCAGGTAGTACTGGCGCCTGCCGTCGCAGCGACGGCCAAGCTCCTCGGCCAGGTGCTCCCCCACGACGATGCCAAAGAGGAAGAAGAGGATGCTGATTACGGCGAGGCCAAAGCTGATGTTGCTGTTGGCCGCGCGCTCGACTGCCTGCGGATCCACCGGCTAGTTCCCCTCGTGGTGACCGCCGCAGCAGCAGTGGCCCTCGCCATGGCCGTGGCCGTCACCATGGCCGTGACCGTGGCCGCCGCAGCACTCGTGCTCTCCGTCGTGGTCGTGGCCGCCGCAGCCGCACTCGTGCTCCTGCTCGCCCTCGGGGGTGAAGGCACCGGTGTCCAGCAGCGACCAGTCCAGGCCGGCGGCGACGGCGTCGCCCTCCTCGGCGTACAGCAGCGTGATGGCCTGGGTGCCCAGGCGCTTGCCGCCGATCTGGCAGAGCATGTCGTACAGGGTGAAGGCGGTCTCGGCGCCGGGAAGGGTAATGCCCAGGTCCTCGCCCTGGCGCAGGGCCAGGCCGATATCCTTGCGCATGTGCTCGTTCAGGAAGCCCGGCTTGTAGTCGCCCTCGGCGCTCTTGGGCGCCAGGTCGGAGATGGCGCGCGAGCCACCCATGCCGCTGCCGACCATCTGCAGCATCTCGTCGACGTCCAGGCCGCCCTGCTCGGCCAGCGCCATGGCGTCGGCCATGCCCACCATGCAGCTGGCCAGCGAGACCTGGTTGCACAGCTTGGCCGTCTGGCCCTTGCCGGCGCCGTCGAACCAGAAGATCTTGGACGAGAAGGTCTTGAGCAGCTCGGCGACGGGCTCGGCGTCCTTCTCGGCAATGCCCGCGATGAGGGTCAGGGTGCCGGCGACCGCACCTGCCTCGCCACCAGTGACGGGGCAGTCGAACGCGTGCTTGCCGTCGACCTCGGCGGCCTCGGCGATGTCACGCGCGAGCTGCGGCGAGCTGGTGGTGAGGTCGATCAGCCAGGAACCCTTCTTGGCGCTGGCGAGAAGACCGTCGGAGGCCAGGTAGACGTCCTCGACGTCGTCCGGGTAACCCAACATGGTGAAGGTGACGTCGGCCTGGGCGCAGGCATCGGCGGGGCTGTCCGCCCAGGTGGCGCCGCGCTCGATCAGCGACTCGGCCTTCTGCCTGGTGCGGTTGTAGACGACGAGCTCGTAGCCCGCATCCATGATGTGACCCGCGATGGGAGCTCCCATGATGCCGGTGCCGACAAAGGCGACCCTCTTGATGTTGGACATGCTGCCTCTTTCCATACTCGGATAGTTGCGTGACTGCCGTGGTGGCGTGTTTGTCGCGCGCGGCCCCAGGTGGGGCCGCGGGTGTTGCGGGTTGGTCGAGCGTGACCGTCGCGGGGCGCGACGGGGCGGGCCCGTTTGCCCGGACGCTAGTTGCCGCCCCTGACCTTGCGGGCGATGCGGTCTGTCAGGCTGATCTTCTCGCGACGGTCGCCCGACCAAAACGCCAGGGCAACCATGCCGGGGCCGACGTGGCTGCCGATGACCGGCGAGATGGAGCTGCGGATGACGATGAGGTCCTCGCAGCCAGGCTCCTTGCGGATGGCCTTCTCCAGCCAGGCGGCGTCCTTGTCCGCATCCGTGGACATGATCGCGATGGGCAGCGACGTGTCGTGCGAGTAGTTGTTGCGGAAGTCGGCCAGGATCGCCTTGAGGGCCTTCTTGCGTCCGCGGCACATGCCGCACAGCGAGAGGGACCCGTTGAGGTCGAACGAGAGCTCGGGCTTGATGTCGAGCTTGCCACCCACCTGGGCCGCCGCCGGCGGGATGCGCCCGCCCTTGGCCAGGGCGTCGAAGCTCTCCAACGTGAAGTAGCCCTGGATGAAGTAGCGGGCGTCGCTGCACCACTCGTACAGCTCGCGCGCGGTGAGGCCGTTGGCCGCCTGACGGACGGCCTCGATTGCCAGAAGCTCGGCGCACGCGGAGGGCAAGAGGTTGTCCAGCACGTACAGCTCGAAGTCGGGATGCTCGTCGCGCACCATCTGGGCCGCGGTCTGGGCGGCCTCGACGCTGGAGGACAGCCCGCGCGTGAAGGCCAGGTACAGCGTGGGCACGCCCTTTTGCGCCGCCGCCGAGAAGACCTCGTAGTAGCGACCGGGGGTCACGGCCGACGTGCTGACGCTGGCGCCCTCGCGCATGCGCTCGTAGAAGTCGTGCGGGGACATGTGGGCCCACATGTCGTCGAGGTGCTCCTCCCCGTCCAACACGTACGAGAAGGGGATGACCTCGATGCCGAGCGCCTCCGCCACGGCGGGCGAGAAGTCCGCGCACGAGTCGCAGATGATGTTGCAGTTGCTCTGCGAACGAAAGCGCTTGATGTCACTTGCGGCGTTGCCCAACGCGGCCGAGGCCGGCGGGGCGGAGATTCCCGCCCTCGCCAGCCTCTGCGCGTCGGTCATGCTTTCGGACATGGCGTCCTGGGTGGTGCTGTTACTCATCCGGCTCCTCGATCTTGGGCTTGATGATGCCGTAGCCGCCGTTCTTGCGACGGTACGCGACGTTGGTCAGACCCGTGGTGGCGTTGGTGAAGACGTAGAAGTCGTGACCGATGAGGTCGATCTCGACCAGCGCCTGCTCCTCGGTCATGGGCGTGAGGTCGATGACCTTCTCGCGAACGAGCTCGTCGTCCTCGTCGCCGCCCTCGATGAGGTCGGCCAGGTCGGTGGAGGTGGGCTCGGGCGCGGGCGCGGCGGCGCGCTGACGACGGTCGACGACGCGCGTCTTGTACTTGCGAAGCTGACGGGTGACCTTGTCGGCCGCGACGTCGATGGCGGCGTACATGTCGGTTTGGGCGGCAACCACGCGGACGACGCTGTCGCGCACGAAGACGGTGACCTCGACGACCTGGTTGTCCGGGTTGGAGGGGTTCTTGTCGACGCGGAGCACGACGTCGCAGGACATCGGCTTGATGTCGAACACCTTGAGGGCGTCGCCGATCTTCTCGTCAACATAGGAGCGCAGGGCGTCGGTAACCGTGACCTTGCGACCAGAGACCTTGATGTCGACCATAGGGACCTCCCGTTTGTGGCCTATAGATGCACCCGGCGATGCGGGCCTTGCCTAACGGGGTAATACCCATTCGCGCGGCCGTGCGTCGCGGCAAGGCACAATATGCCGTCCGCCGATTAGAACCCGTCGACCGCGTTGGAACCGGCGGTCGAGCCATCCTGCGGACCCTCGCCGGTACCCTCGGAGCCGACGGAGGCCGCACGGGTCTTGGCGTCCTCGTCGAGCTCGACGCCCTGGATGACGGTCGACTCGTCGAGCTTGGGCAGGCTACCGAGCCAGCGGGCGCGCACCAGGTCGTAGGTTCCGTCCTGGGAGGCGCCGTCCCACGCGGCCTTGACCGCGTCGATGAGGGCGGTGTTGGTCGAGTCGACGGCCACGCCGATGACGGTCGGGGTGTCGAGCGTGCCCGCCAGGCCGACGCCGTCGTAGGAGGCGGCCAGGTAGGCGCCCGAATAGGCGTCGCAGGCGACGTAGTCGACCTCGCCGGCGTCAAGCGCCTTGAAGGCCTCGTTGAGGTTGGTGTAGGTCTTGGTCGTGGCACCCAGGTTGGAACCCTCGACCGCGGCCTGGGAGGCCGAGTCGCCCTGCACGCCCACGGTCTTGCCCGAGACGTCGGCGAGCGCGGACGTGGATGCCTCGCCCTTGTGGAACAGGGCGACGGCGGTCTGCGAGTAGTCGCCGACGGTGGTGGCGCCCTGGGCGCCGTCATCCTCGATGCGGGTGACGACGTCGCACTGCTTGCCCAGAAGCGCCGCGGAGGCGTCGTTGACCACGACGAACTTGACCTGCAGGCCCATGTGGTCGGCCAAAATAGATCCCAGGTCGACGTCGAGGCCCATGACCTTGTCGTCGTCGAGCACGCAGTAGGGCACGTTGGAGCCGTCCGTCACGACGCCGACGGTGAGGGTGCCCTCCTCCACCAGGGCGGAGGCGTCGACCGTCGGGCTCAGGGCCTGCGCCGCGGCCTTGCGGGCGTCCTCCACGCTGCCGACGCCGCCGGGAAGCGGGCCGGCACAGCCCGCGGCCGAGAGGGTGACGGCCATGGCGACGGCGAGCGCGGCGATCCTGGTTGGGTTGGGGTGGCGCATGTGTGGCCTTCCTGTCCCTTGTCGTGGCGGCCGACGGGCCGCACGTACTTCTCGCCCGGGAAGGTTGGGAGCCGGGCGACGCTATGCCAAACAGTGTTCTTCTGCCAGCTGACCTGGTATTTGACCCCACACTCGCGCACCGGGGATTTTGCTTCGGACGCCGCGGCGTCCCCCACTACTGACCCTCTCGCCCGCGGGGACGGATTCCCCTTATGTATGACGGGCGGTACGGCTTACCTCTAGGACGAGCCATGCTCGCCCGGACGCGCACGCCCGGACTTACGTGGATCCCTTTGCCCTCGTCTGGCATGGACTTGGGCTTGCGCCCGCAACCACAGACCTGGAGAAGAACCTGTCGATTATACCAGCTGGATGTTTCGGCAAACGAACTTACCATACCCTTGCAAAACCACACGCCGAGACGTCGCGCGCACCCGCGGACAGCAGCGCCCGCGAGCACGCCGCCAGGCTCGCCCCCGTGGTAACGACGTCGTCCACAAGAAGCAAGCTCGCACCCGCCACGTCGTCGACCACGCGCACGCTCGAGGCCAGGTTCTTCTCGCGATCCGAGCGCGAAAGCTCGCGCTGGTCCCGAGAAGGACCGCGTACCAGCACGTCCGCCACGCCGACGCCCAGGTAGCGCGACAGCGCGTGGGCGACGAGCTCCATGTGGTCGAAGCCGCGGCGTGCGTATGCGGCGGCAGTCGCGGGCACGAACGCTATCGCGTCCGGGGTCGCGGGGCGGGGCGGGGCGTGCCCATCGACGCCGCCACAGGCATCGGCCCAGGCAGCAGCCTCGTCCAGGGCACATGCCATGGCGGCCGCCATGACGGGGGCCAGGCGGGTCTCGTGCGCGTCCTTGAGGGTGGTGACCATGCGCGCCGAGGCGTCACCGAAGTCGGTGGCGCAGACCGTGACGGGCGCCGACCACTCGCGCTTGCAGGCGGTGCAGGTTATGTGGCCGTAGGGAGCGCCGCACAACGGGCAGGCATGCCGTTGGTCGACCCAGCCCAGGTTGCGGGCGCACTCCGGGCACAAAAGGGTGCCGGGCTCGCCGCACCACACGCAGCGCGTGGGCCAGACGGCCTCGGCAAGGCCGTACAGCAGCCTGGCCGCGACCCACTCGACGCGACTTGCGGAATCGTCCCCAAAAAGCATGCGACCCCCTCGCGCATACGCGCGACGGGGTCGCCTTGGGTTAGGTGAAGCCTAGCACTGCGGCAGGCGGGGCGCACCGTCCTTCTCGGCAGGCGTGGAGGGGTCGGGCGGGACCTGGGCCGAGCCCGACTTGGGGCGCGCGGGCGGAAGCCAGCCGTAGCGGGGCAGCTGGGCCTCGCGCAGCATGCGGATGCCACCGATGACCAGCGGGAGCTGCAGCGCGATCACGAATACGTAGTAGGCACAGGTGGCCTGGGCGACCTTGGCCGACTCGGTCGTGACGTACTCGGTGACGAGGTTGGGAACGAACAGCGTCGAGCTGAGCGTGAGCGCGAAGTCCCAGAAGCCGTGCACGAAGGCGCTGGGCCACGGGCTCTCGGTGCGTACGGCCAGGCAAGCGAAGTAGAATCCCAGGCTTCCCGCCTGCAGGAACTTGAGGACCATCTGGGCCTTGGTCAGCGGGTCGTCGTTCTCGGGGAAGGTCAGGTGCGCCAGGCCAAAGACCACCGACCCCACAAGCACCGCGCGCACGACGCCTGACCTGCGCCCGCCGCGGCGCGCGAGCATGCCGCCCACAACCAGGCCGCGAAACAGCGCTTCCTCCAGGATGCCGATGGACGCGCACAACGCGAGCGTCAGCAGCACCTGGACCGGCCAATACGGCAGGAGCCTCTCCCCGCCGCCGAGGGTCCCCCACAAGGAGAGCGAGCCCAGGCACAAAGGCACCAGCATCGCCCACCACGAGCGGCGAAGCATCAGCCCCAGGTCCTCGCGGCGCACGCGCAGGACGCGCCAGCCGCCCAGCAAGACCAGGGCCTCGACGCAGAGAAGTGCGCAGACACCCTCGCAGATCAGGTCGCAGACCAAGTCGAAGTTGTCGAGCCCGCCGATCAGCGGATGCAGCAGCTGCCTGAGGCCGACGAAGACGTAGCCCTGGGCGAGAATCAGCACGACGGCGAGTGCCGCGCATATTCCGGCGATGTGGCGCAGGCGCCTGGGGCGGGCGGGCGTGGCGTCGAGCGGCGGCAGGACCTCTTCTCTCATTCGTCCTCCTAACGTGCGGCGTCAGACGGCACGGCCACGTGCAGGTCGAACAAGTCGCAGGCGTTGGACCACAGTGCCTCGAGGGTGTCGGCCGCAGGCGCGACCCCCGCCTGGGCGCGGACCTCGGACAGGCGCGCGGCGGTGATGCCGACCATCGCCGGCTCGCACTCCTGGCCGCGCAGCGGCACGGGAGCCATGTACGGCGAGTCCGTCTCGGACAGGATCAGGTTGGCGGGGCACAGCGCCGCTGCCTCGCGGATGTCGTCGGAGCGGTTGAACGTGGCCGCGCCGCCAAACGCCACGTGGCAGCCCAGACGCACGAACGGCTCCAGCACCGCGGGCCCCGACGTAAAGCAATGCAGGTCGCAACCCCTTTCGGGGATGCCGTCCTCCCCCAGCACGCGCTCGGCCAGGGCGTGCGCGGAGCACACGGGGTCGTCGGACGCGTCGCGGATGTGCAGCTCGCAGGGCAGGCCCGCGTCGCGCGCGATGGCAAGCTGCTCACGGAAGGCCCTCTCCTGCAGGGCGGGGTCGGCCTCGTTGTAGGGACCGTAGTCCAACCCGATCTCGCCCACGCCGACGCAGCGTCCGCTGCCGAGAAGGACCTCGAGCTCGCGGCGCACGTCGACGCCGGCGTCACTCGTACCGCGGACCCACTCGGGACCGCCGTACGGGTGGACGCCCGCGACGATGCGCACCCACTCGAGCGGCTCGGGCACGTCGGCGCGACCCTCGAACGCGGGCGGGACCAGGCCGCGGCGCGCGTACTCGTCCAGAAGCCCATGCGCACGGTCGACCGACTCGTCGAGCCAGGCAAGCAGCTCGGAAGCCGTCCGCCAGCGCCCGCCGAGGTCGGCCACGGGATCCACCGGGACCACCAGCATGCGCACGCCCGCGAGCGCGGCGCGGGCCAGAGCGACCGACGCGTCCATCGTCTCCAGGCAGGTGACGTGCCCATGGCTGTCGGCCAGGGGCGAGACCGGCGCGGGCACCAGGCGCACACGCCCCTTTCGGTCGTGGAACAGCTCGCCGTCGGCAAGCGTGAGCGCGGCGAGGTCCGGGTGCTCGCGGCTAGCCACGTGCCCCGTCCCTTCGCCCGTCCGCATGCGAGGCTCCCCCACGCACGGGCGCCACGCCCGCGGCCCCGGCGCAGGCAAGCTCGCGCGCCAGGCGCACGAAGTCGTCGCGACGCAGGGACTCGGCACGGGCGCGGGCGTCGATCCCGCAGGCCTCGAACGCGGAGTCGAGCGCCACCTTGTCGAACCCCTTCGCGGACATCGAGTTGCGAATCGTCTTGCGACGCTGGGCGAACGCCGCGTCGATCACGTTTGCGCAGGTGAGAAGTTCGTCGTCCGACAACTGGTGTTGGTCGTCGGGGTCGCACGCGCTCGCACGGTCGATCCTGACCACTGCCGAGTCCACGTGCGGGGGCGGCATGAAGTTGCCGGGGCCCACCTCGAAGCGGCCCGTGACCTGGCCATAGAGCTGCAGCTTGGCGGTATAGGCACCAAAGTCGCGGCTGCCCGGCGTGGCGGCGATGCGGTCGGCGACCTCCGCCTGGACCATGACGACAGTCGAGCGGATGGACGGCATCTGCTGCATGAACTTGAGGATCAGCGTTGCCGCCACCTGGTAGGGCAGGTTCGAGACGAACTTGTTGGGCATCGCGGCCGCGGGAACCTTGCCGAGCGAGGCCACGGCATCGGCCACATCCTCGGGCGCGACGCGCAGGGCGTCGCCCATGAGCAGCGCGAACTTCTCGGAATCGCGGGCGCACGTCGAGGCGAGCACCTGCTCGAGCTCGTGGTCGGCCTCGAGCGACACCACGGCCGAGCAGGCCTCCAGCATCGCCACCGTCAGGGTGCCGATGCCGGGGCCCACCTCGAGCACGACGTCGTCGGGGCCAAGCTCCGCAAGGTCGCAGATCTTCTCGATAATCGTATCGTTGACCAGGAAGTTCTGTCCCAGGCGATGCTTGGTTGCAAGGCCGAACTCCTCGAGGACCGCGCGGGTCGCCGAGGGCGTGGCCAGACGCGAGCGCATCCTACTTCTTGTCCGTGGCCAGGCGCGGGAAGAGAGCGTCGCCCTTGGTGACCTCGACGCCACCGGCGATGCCGCCCCACTCGCAGGCCGCGGCCAGGTCGCTGGTGTCAACCTCGGCCTCGAGCGACATGCGGCGCAGGACCTCGGCAGAGGTCTCGGGCATGAACGGCGACAGCAGGTGGGCGCAGATGCGGATGGACTCGAGCAGGTTGGCGATGATGTCGACCAGCTCGCCGGCACGGGCCTCGTCCTTGGCAACGGCCCACGGGGTCGAGTCCTCGATGTAGTGGTTGGCGGCGTGGACGAGCTCCATCACGACGTCCTTGGCGCCGACGTAGTCCATGACGTCCATGCGCTCGGCATAGCGCCGCTCGATGCCCGTTGCGATGGCGCGCAGTGGGTTGTCCCTCTGGGCCCAACCGGACTCGAGCTCGGGGGTCTTGCCGTCGAAGTACTTGGCGCTCATGTTGAGGGAGCGCGACACCAGGTTGCCCCAGCTGTTGGCCAGATCGGCGTTGTAGACCTGCTCCATGCGCTCGAAGCTGATGGCGGAGTCCTCGCCGTGCGCCACGTCGGTCATGAAGTAGTAGCGGTAGCCCTCGACGCCCAGCAGGTCGACGACGTCCTGCGGCGCGATCGCGTTGCCGCGGGACTTGGACATCTTCTCGGCCTTGCCGGTCTCGGCGTTGCGGACCGTGAGGAAGCCGTGCGCGAAGACGTGCTCGGGCAGGGGCTCGCCGATGGCCATGAGCATGGCCGGCCAGATGACGCAGTGGAAGCGGATGATGTCCTTGCCGACCACGTGGTACTGCGCGGGCCAGCGGTGGGCGTACTCGTCCTTGGAGGCGTCGTCGTCCAGGCTGTAGCCCACGGCGGTCATGTAGTTGAGAAGTGCGTCGAACCACACGTAGGTCACGTGCTCGTCGTCAAAGGGCACGGGGATGCCCCAGTCGAAGCTGGTACGGCTGACGGACAGGTCGTTCAGGCCGCCCTCGACGAAGCTGCGGACCTCGTTCATGCGGAAGGACGGCTGGACGAAGTCGGGGTGCTCGTCGTAGAGGGCGAGCAGCTTGTCCTGGAAGGCGGAGAGCTTGAAGAAGTAGGACTCCTCCTGCACGCGCTCCAGCGGGCGGCCGCAATCCGGGCACAGGTGCTGACCGGGGGTCTCGTGCTCCTCGTCGGACTTCTTGACCTGGTTCTCGGTGAAGTAGGTCTCCTCAGGGACGCAGTACCAGCCGTCGTAGCTGCCCTTGTACAGGTAGCCGGACTCCTTCATGCGCTCCCACAGGTACTGGACCGCGTGGTGCTGGCGCGGCTCGGTGGTGCGGATGAAGTCGTCGTTGGAGATCTCGAGCTGCTGCCAGAGGTTCTTGAACAGCGGCGCCTGCGAGTCGCACCAGGCCTGCGGCGTGTCGAAGCCGTGGTTGGCCGCGGCCTCGGCGACCTTCTCGCCATGCTCGTCCATGCCGGTCAGGAACTTGACGTCGTAGCCGGCCGCGCGGCGGTAGCGGGCCTGGACGTCGCAGAGCATCGTGCAGTACGCGGTTCCCAGGTGGGGCGCCGCGTTGACGTAGTAGATGGGGGTGGTGATGTAGAAGGAAGGCTTCTGGTCGTTTGCCATTGATGACTCCTCATGACGGATGGATGGCATGGGCGCCGTTTGCGCCGCGTCAGTAACCGTACAATTGTAGCGCGGACGCACGGGTTCGCGACGCAGGTAACGGACGGGAGGCGCCACATGACACTTCAGCAGCTGAGATACGCGATCGCCGTGGCCGACGCGGGCTCGATCACGGCCGCGGCGGCAAGGCTGTTCATCGCGCAGCCGAGCCTGTCGAAGGCGCTTTCGGAGCTCGAGGCCGAGATGGGCGTCACGATCTTCGAGCGCTCGGCACGCGGCGTGCGCCCAACCGAGGACGGCACGCGCTTTCTGAGCTACGCGCGGCAGGTCGTCGAGCAGGCCGACCTTCTGGAGAGCCAGTTCGTGCACGGGACGCCCGTGCGCCGCGTGTTCGCGGTGTCGAGCCAACACTACGCGTTCGTCGTAAACGCCTTCGTCGAGTTGGTGCGCGAGATCGGTCGCGAGCGATACGAGTTCTCGCTGCGCGAGGGCACGACCGCCGGCATCATCGACGACGTGCGCACGCAGCGCAGCGAGGTGGGAGTTATCTACCGCAGCGAGTTCAACCGCGAGGTCATCACGGGTGCGGTGCGCCGCGCCGACCTGCGCTTCGAGCCGCTGTTCGTGGCCGCGCCCCACGTGTTCGTGAGCCGCACCTCCCCTTTGGCAGGGCGCGAGAGCGTGACGCTGGACGACCTGGCCCCGTTCCCGCGGCTGTCCTACGACCAGGGGACGCAGAACTCCTTCTACTTCAGCGAGGAGCTGCACCCCACCCAGATGGTGGACAAGCAGATCGTCGTGACGGACCGCGCCACCCTCTTCAACTTGCTGATCGGCCTGGACGGGTACACGATCTCGTCGGGCATCCTTTCGGCCGACCTCAACGGCGAGGACATCGTCTCGGTGCCGCTCGAAAGCGACGAGCGGATGGAGGTCGGCCTTCTGCGCCTGGCGGGACGTCCGCTGTCGCCCGTGGCCGCGCGCTACGTCGAGCACCTGCGCGAGTACGTGGCGGGCTACCTCCGGGGGTAGAGAAGTGCCGCGGGCCACGCCCATTGACCACGCACGCCGCCCAGCGCACGCACGCTTCAAACCCAAGGGCTAGAATCCTCCCCCGTATGACGACTCGGACCGCCGCCGGCAACCGCGCGGCCCCACCTAACGAGAAGGACCACGGAATGTCTGACTCTCACAAGAGGAAAATCGGGCACGGCGCTGCCGGCAGGCATGGCACCGGCAAGCATGTCGCAACGCACGCAGCCAACAACACCGGCGCCCATGGCTCCGGCCACCGCACCCTGGCAATCGCCCTCCCGATCGCGGCAGCCCTGGTGGCGCTCGGCATCGCGCTTGTCGCATCCGGCACCGTCAGCCTCGGTCCAAACGCCGACGGCCCGCTTGCCTCCTCCCTCTGGCAGGCCATCTCGAAGCAGGCCGCGACCCACTCCTCAAGCGCCATCGACGTCGCCAAGGCAGGCGCCGACGCGGCGAAGGCCGTGGCCGAGAACGCCCCCGCCGACGACAGGACTCCCCTCGAGACTGGGGACAAGGCCAAAGTCGTCAAGACCAAGACCTCCCAGGGCGTCCAGCTCAACGCCCCGGAGGGCTTCGACAAGACTCCCACCTGCGAGAACCTCGACACCGCGGTCAAGACCTTCCGCGATAAGGGCTATAACCTGGGCTTCGTCATGATCGACCTCAAGACGGGCCGCAGCGCCACCTACGACGCCGACAGGAAGCTCTACCCCGCCAGCTGCGTCAAGGCCATCTACTGCACCGCGATCGCGGAGGCCAACGAAGGCTTCGGCGGCAGCGCCTCGACCGCCCAGGACTGCATCGTCAACTCGAGCAACGACGCGTACCACTCCCTCATCTCCAGCTATGGCCTGCCCACCTATGCCTCCTGGCTCGAGGCCCACGGTGCGAAGGAGGCGGGCAGCGTGGCATACGTCCACTTCTATCCCGACATGACCGCCAACGAGCTGGCCAACTCCTGGCGTGGCATCTACGACTTCTGCAAGTCGGACAAGCCGGGCGCATCCCAGCTTGCCAAGTGGCTCGGCAGCAGCAACCACACCCCCCTGGGTGGCCTGCTGCGCCCGGGCGGAACCAAGGTCTGGGCCAAGCCCGGTTGGTACCCGGCGGACGGGTCGGGCAAGGTGGCGACCAACGACGCGGGAATCGTGTTCTCGGATTGCGGCAACTACCTGTGCGTCGTCATGTCCGACGCCAGCGAGGACTTCGACTCGCTCTTCCCGGTCATCGACGCCATCAACGCCGCCCATGGCAAGATGTGCGGCGGGCATTCGGCCCCGCTGCTCACCGACCAGACGAAGCTCCCCGGCGTGTAGCGCCGCCTTCAACCCCGGGCATTCGCCGTAAGGGAGCCTTCGCCAACCATACCCGCCAACAAAAAAGCCGGGCCTCGCCGATTCGGCGGGCCCGGCCTTTTTTGCCCATGGGGGCATAGGGAGGGAGGTTGACGCGATCGGCCGTCATCGACCACGTCGCAACGTGAGAGAGCGCGGTCGCCCGGAAGGACGGTCAATGTCCGAACGACCGCTGGAGGAAGGGAATACTCTCTGACTCGCACTATAGGCGCTAAACCGTTTTATCAACCAACAGCGTCGGTAATTGGTAGTATTTCTCAGGCGAGTTGTCTACAAACGTCAGCTCAACGGACAAAACCTGCCGAGAAGTGCCGCGAGGACCCCATCGCACCGGCACCACGGGTACCAGCCGACCCACAAACAAATCCCCAACTTACTCCTTGACGGGGACGTGGGCGCGCGCCAGGCGCTTGGCCTGCTTTTTGCTCATCGGCTTAGGCTCGGGCGGGAACATCTCCTGCTCCCTGCGAACGCGCGCCTGCACGCGCAGGTTATCCGGATGCAGGCGGTTCTCGGTGTCCAAAAGGTACGTGTAGACGTCCCGAGCATCATTGCCCTGCTCGTCGTGCATGTCCGCGCACGAGAGGAAGAAGCGGCCGCCCGCGACCCCTCCCCCATTGATGCGAACATACTGCTTGAGGCCCTGAGGCGTCTCGCGGACGCTGATGGTTCGAATCGATTCCGCGGGGTAGGAGTCGACCCTGCCAAACGACTCGAGGGTCAGATCGCTTCCGTCAAACGTGACGACGCGCGGGTAGGCGTGCGTCAGAAACGAGTTGACCACGGAGTACGCGCACACGATGAACAGCAACGCCATAAGCGGACGTAGGACGCCGACAATCAGCAGGACCATCGAGATCGCAAGAACGACGACCGAGACGTACGTCGGCAGAAGCACGTCGATGGCGTAACGGCGCCTGTCATATGTATAGGTGACAACGGGCTGCATTCGCGGCCCCCCATTCGCAATTCCAAGCGGGGCCCGCCAACCAATCGGTCGACGGACCCCGCGGGTGACACTTCTAACTCAGGTCACGCTCCCCATGCGGGAACCATGCCCCAAGGCAGGCTAGGCCTGCGTGCTGCCAGCCTCGGCGGCGGCGTGGAACTCAGCGGCCTCGCGAACGATACGCTTGCGGTTCCACATGGCCATGGCGCCGGCGATGACGACGGTGACGACCAGGCCGACCCACGGGTTGATCGTGGAGAGAAGGACGAAGATGCCGGACAGCGGGCTGCCGCCGTCAGACAGGACGGTGATCAGCGAGGAACCAGCGACGCCGGTCTCGCCCACGGCGCTGGCGATGTTGAAGCCGGCCTCGGTCGCAGACTGCGTGATGAGCGGAGCGAGGGCGGACGAGATCAGCAGGCCGATGACGACCGAGATCAGGCCGATGATCAGGCCACGGAAGCCGTTGCCGCGGCAGATGGGCACCGCGACGGCCAGCATGTAGGTGCCGGCGGTCAGGTCGACGAACGGCAGGGTCTGGTTGCCAAGGGGCTGGAGCACGACGGCAAACAGGACCATCAGCGGGATGCAGATCAGGGCCAGCGACAGGGTCACGGGGTGGCCGACGGCGATGGCGGAGTCAAGGCCGATCCAAATCTGGCCGTGGTTCTTGACCTTGGCCTGGATGAAGTTGGAGGCAGCCTCGGAGACGGGCATCAGGCCCTCCATCAGCAGGGAGGCCATGCGCGGGATGAGGACCAGGACGGCACCGAGGGTGACGCCGATGGTCAGGACCTTGGTGATGGAACCGGCGACGTCGGCGACGTCGAAGTAAGCGACCATGCCGATGACCAGGCCGATGATGGTGCCGATGAAAAGGGGCTCGCCAAAGACGCCGAACTTCTTCTGCATGGACTCGACGTCGATGTCGATGTCACGGACGCCGGGGATCTTGTCCAGGACCCAGTTGATACCCATGGCGACGGGGGCATAGGCGAGCGAGAAGCCCTGCGAGATCGAGACGCCGGGCATGTGCAGGGCCTCCTGCACGTCCTTGGCGGTGGCGTCGGCGAGGACCAGCAGGATGACCTCGTCGATGATCGCGGCGGCAAAGCCAAGCGTCAGGTTACCGGTGACGTTGGCGACGAGCGAACCGACGAAGGCGTAGTGCCAGTAGTTCCAGATGTCGACGTTGACGGTCTGGGTGAAGTTCGCCAGGACCAGAATCACGTTGACGACGAGGGCCAGCGGGATGATGACCAGGCCGACGGCAGTGCCCAGGGCGATGGCGGCACCGGCGGGCCAGCCCACGTCGATGACGTTGAGCTGCAGACCGAAGCGGTGGATCATCTCCTGGACGGCGGGGCCGATGGAGGTGCCGAAGCACGAGTTGATGACCAGGTTCAGGCCAATGAAGCCGACACCGACCATCAGGCCAGCCTTCAGGCTCTTGCCGAAGCCGGCACCGAGCACGCAGCCGATGATGGTAAGGACGATCGGCATCATGACGGAGACGCCGAGGCCTGCAGGAATCCAAAGAATGCGATAACTGCGTCCATTTCAACCTTCCTTCCAAATCGAATCATGCGCGGCGCCCCATGCGCCACGCGCCATTCCCAAATCAGATGTGCCTGTTGGCAGCCGACTACTTGACGGCAGCAAGAATGTCCTGCTCGGCCTGGGCCTTGCCCACGGTCGTCAGGAACGGGACGCCGGAGACCACGGGGCAGGGAATGCCCGCGGGGGCGGCGGCGGTGCAGACGAGAAGCGCCGCACCGTCGCACTGGCTCGGAGCCTCAGCGATGGAGCACTTGGTGATCTCGTAGTCGTTGACGCCGTTGCTGTCGAGAAGGTCCTTGACCTTGGCGGCGACGACGGTGGACGTGGCGATGCCCGAACCGCAGGCGACGACGATCTTCTTCATTTGGTTTCCTCCCACCATTGTGAAGCGGTGTGGTAAATCGCTTTATCGACTTACCATTTTCCTCTGGTACAGTGTAAAACAATATTAGTTAACGTTCAATTAGACTATTCACTATGTTTACTATTCTTTCGATGCTATGTTTACTATTCGTTCGATATCTTTGGCCAGGTAAATGACCATATTTTGATTGCCCATCGTTAAATTAGGCAAAAAACAGCAAGATAGTGTGCCTAACCATTCGTCCGAACTGGGTAAATATGCTCAGCAACAGCCAAATGATGTTTAGTAAACTGATTTCACGCAGCAAGATATAACGAAATGAGCGCGAAGTCTGGCGAGAAGAAGCAGCGAGCAGGCGAGGTACCAGTGGGCAACAGGGTCAGCATCCGAGACATCGCGGCCGAGACGGGATACTCCGCGGCCACGGTCTCAAACGTCCTCAACAACAAGGGAAACGTTGGGGCAAAGGCAACCCAGGCAATCCTGGACGCCATCGACCGCATGGGCTATCGCCGTCGTGGCGGCATCGACCACATCACGTTCGTCGTGGCACGACGCAACGGCAAGGCGGTCGACAGCCGGCCGTTCCATCCCGCCGTCATCGAGGGGCTCGAGGCAGCCGCACGCAAAGCCTCGCTTAGGGTCTCCCTGTCCATCCTCAACCTCGACGACAACACCAACCTACGGCGCCAGATAAACGAGCTGCGTCAGGACCCGCACGGCTCCCTCGTGGTCCTTGCCACCGAGATGACGACCGACGACGACTATGCCCTGTTCGACGGCTGCGAGTGTCCCCTGGTGTTCGTCGACGGCTGGAGCGAGAGGCTCCCCTTCGACACCATCTCGATCGCAAACGAGTCCGCTGCCTACAGGGCGGCGACCCACCTGGTCGCTTGCGGCCACCAGCATATCGGCTACATAGGACTCGACTTCAGAATCAGGAACTTCCCCCTGCGTGAGCGTGGCTTCAACCGGGCGTTGCATGACGTCGACCTTGAGCTCCGCGACGAGGACAGGCTCCTCGTAGACCCAAACCCCACCCTGGCAGCAGAGCAGATCTCCGATTGGGCCAAGGCCTCCAAGGACCTGCCAACCGCCATCTTCTGCGACAACGACACCATCGCGGCCGCGGCGGTGCGTGGCCTCAGCGATGTGTCGGTCTCGGTTCCCGGTGACGTCTCCGTCATCGGCTTCGACGACCAGGACGTCTGCAGGCTGATAACGCCGCAGCTCACGACCATGCGCGTCCCAAAGCAGCTCATGGGCAGGCTGGCGGTGGAATCCATAAGGCACCAGATCGACGAGGGTCCCGGGCACGAGCCGATTGCCGCCCAGGTCCACGCGTCGCTACTGGAGAGGGAGAGCGTCCGCAAGATCTGACCCCGCCCGCACGATCCTGCCAGATCAAACAAACACGTTCGCACAAAAACGGGACGGACCCGCACGTATTGGCGGGTCCGTCCCGTTTTCCCGTGGGTGACGAGAAGGAAGACGCAGTCGGTCCGTTGCCTCCGACTAAGTCACGAATTGGGAGGGCGGGCGGCCACCCCGACATGCGGTCGGTGCCAGGGTAGCCGCAGAGGGGTTCTACTCGTTGTCGCCGGCGGTCATCTGGGTGGCGGAGAGCTCACCCTCGGTGGCAGCGGCGGCATCCGGCCAGACCCAGCCGGTGAACTCGGGCACGTCGAAGCCCTCGTCCACGGCGAACTGGAAGGCGTCCTGGCGGAACTGCTCCCACTCGGCGATCTTGTCGGCGTACTTCTCGGCATCGATGATGCGGAGAGCGTCGGCAGCGAGAGCCCAACGATCCATGTTGTTGAGGCGCAGCATGTCGAACGGCGTGGTCGTGGAGCCCTTCTCCTCGTAGCCGTGGACGTGCCAGGCATCGTGGCCCGGACGATCCCAGACGAGGCGACGGATGGTGCCGGCGTAGGCATGGAAGGCGAACAGGACGGGCTTCTCGCCAGCGCCGAAGAGCTCGGCGAACTCCTCGTCGGAGATGGCGAGGTCGTTCTCAGAGGCGTTCTGGATCTTCAGGAGGTCGACGACGTTGACGAACTTGGCCTTGACACCCTCGCCCTTGAGCATGTCGAGGGCGGCGAGGGCCTCGAGGGTCGGCACGTCGCCGCAGGTGCCGAGGACGATGTCCGCGTCGGCGAGGGACTCGGCGGAGCTGGCCCACTTCCACTCGGCGACGCCCTTCTCGAGCTCGGCCTTGGCCTCGTCGACCGTCAGGAAGGTCGGGGCGGGCTGCTTGCCGCAGAAGATGGCGTTCACGCAGTTCGTGGACTGGTAGCAACGCTCGGCAACGGCCAGGGCCATGTTGGCGTCGCAGGGGTAGTAGGCGTTGACGACGTGGGTGTCGTTGGCCTTGTTGAGCAGCACGTCGACGAAGCCCGGATCCTGGTGGGAGAAGCCGTTGTGGTCCTGACGCCAGACGTGGCTGGAGAGCAGGATGTTGAGGCCGGCGATGGGCTTGCGCCAGGGGATCTCGCGGACGGTGGCCTCGAGCCACTTGCAGTGCTGGTTCACCATGGAGTCGACGACGTGGATGAAGGACTCGTAGGAGCTCCAGACGCCGTGACGGCCGGTGAGGACGTAAGCCTCGAGGAAGCCCTCGCACTGGTGCTCCGAGAGCTGCTCGACGACCTTGCCGCGCGGGCAGAGCAGCTGGTCGTTGTCGGCGTCGGCGTAGTAGCCGCCCTCCCACTGCTTCGTCGTGTACTTGTAGGCGTCCTGCAGGCGGTTGGACGCGGTCTCGTCCGGGCCGAAGATGCGGAAGTTGTCGGGGTTGCCGGCCAGCACGTCGGCGGTGTAGGCACCGAAGACGCGGGCGGCCTCGGTGGCACCCCAGCCGTGGCCCTTCTGCGCGACGGGGACCTCGTGGGCGTGGACGTCGGGCAGCGCGAGCTCCTGGCGGACCAGGCCGCCATTGGCGTTGGGGTTGGCGCCGATGCGCAGGTCGCCGGTGGGCATGAAGTCGGTGACCTCGGGGCGGATGGCGCCCTTCTCGTCAAACAGCTCCTCGGGCTTGTAGGAGCGCAGCCAGCTGCGCAGGACGCGGAAGTGCTCGTGGGTGTCCTTCGCGGAGGCCAGCGGCACCTGGTGGGCACGCCAGGAGCCCTCGGTCTTCCTGCCGTCGATGTGCTTGGGGCAGGTCCAGCCCTTGGGGGTGCGGAAGACGATCATCGGGTAGATGGGACGGGTCTCGTCGCCGGCCTCGGCGTGGGCCTTGATGTCGCAGATCTCGTCGAAGACCTCCTCGAGAAGGTCGGCGAAGCGACGGTGAATCGAGGAGTGGGGCTCGTTGTCGAAGCCCGCGACGAAGAAGTGCGGGTCGTAGCCCATGCCCTCGAAGAACTCGGTGAGCTCCTCGTCGGAGATGCGGGACAGGATGGTCGGGTTGGCGATCTTGTAGCCGTTGAGGTGCAGGATCGGCAGGACGATGCCGTCGGTCTTGGGGTTGACGAGCTTGTTGGACTGCCAGGAGGTGGCAAGGGGGCCGGTCTCGGACTCGCCGTCGCCGACGACGGCGACCGCAAGCAGGCTCGGGTTGTCCATCACGGCACCGTAGGCGTGGGACAGGGTGTAGCCGAGCTCGCCGCCCTCGTGGATGGAGCCGGGGGTCTCGGGCGCGAAGTGGCTGGGGATGCCGCCGGGATAGGAGAACTGGCGGAAGAACTTCTGGAGGCCGGCCTCGTCATCGGTGATGTCGGGACGGATCTCGCGGTAGGTGCCGTCGAGAAGGGACTGTGCGGTGCCGGCAGGTCCGCCGTGACCCGGACCCATGAGGAAGACGGCATTCTGCTTGTGGTCGGCGATGAGGCGGTTGACGTGGCCGAACAGGAAGTTGACGCCCGGCGTGGTGCCCCAGTGGCCGACGAGGCGGTGCTTGACGTCAGGACGACCGAAGTCGCGGGTCTCGCCGGTCTTCTCGTCAACCCAGTCCTTGCGCATCAGCGGGTTCGAGCGCAGGTAGATCTGGCCGACGGACAGGTAGTTGGCGGTACGCCAGTACCTCTCGACACCCTCGAGCTCGCTTACGGGGACCTGGTGGTCCAGCTTCTCCCACGGCGTACCGATGACCGGCTGCTCCATGTGTGACTCCCTTTCGTCCGGGCGACGGCCTTGTGGGCGCGCCGCCCCTTTTCGGTTACTCTCTCGATTCGGGAGTATAACTGCTAAAACGTTTTATCAAACAATGAATAGCCATAAATTTAAACAACGATTTGCCATCGAGAAGGGCGTGGTCGTGGCGGACGTGCCGCGGGTGCTATGAAACAGTGCCTTGACCTTTGAGTTTTCTGGTTGGGCAACCTGTCGAACGAGTCTGCGCGCATGGGTGAACGGATGGTCGACGACTTCTAAACGTTCACTAAACAAGCAACTAAAGCTCGCATGCCACCTGACGCAGGGACACGCCCGGCTCGGTCGCACGCGGGACGGCGACGCTCTCGTGCGAGACGAGCTTCGGGGCCAGAAGGATCTCCTCGGGGTCGGCCTTGACGTCCTGGGACGCCTCGCGGATGCGCTTGAGCAGAAGGTCGAGGGCGACCGCGGACAGACTGTCGACGTTCTGCTCGACCGAGGTGAGGGACAGCTCGAACATCGTGTCCGCGAGCATGTTGTCGTAGCTCACCACGGAGCAGTCGCGCGGCACGGACAGGCCGCTGCCGTAGAGACGGCGCAGAAGGCCGAGGACGATGCTGTCGGAGCTCGCGAACACCGCGGTAACGTCCGTGTCCAGAAGGCGCGCCGAGGCCTCGTAGGCGTCCGGGATGTAGTAGTCGCTGGTCACGACGTATTCCTGGCGCGGCTGGATGCCCGCCTCGACGAGGGCGCGACGGTAGCCCGAGAGCCTGTCGGCGCCGGTGTTGGAGCGCTCGTTGACGATGCAGCCGATCCTGCGGTGGCCCTGGCGGATGAGCTCGCGGGTGGCGAGGTAGCCGCCCTGCTCGTTGTTGAAGCGAACCTTGTCGCAGGCGAGCGAACCGATGAAGCGGTCGACCATCACGTAGGGAACGGGCAGCCCCTCGAGGTCCTCGATCAGCCGCTCGCTGGGCGCAACCTCGTCGGAGACGACGATCAGCAGGCCGTCGATCCCATGGTTGACCAGCAGGCGCACGAACTCGGAGTCGTTTTCGGGGTCGCCGTCGGTGTTGGTGATGAACAGGGCGTAGCCGCTCTCGCGCGCACGAGCCTCGAGCGACTTGGCGAGCGAGGAGAACAGCGGGCTCGCGATGTTGGGGACGATGAGTCCGATGGTGTTGGAGTGCCTGGTCACGAGGCTGCGCGCGATCTGGTTGGGGACGTAGTTCAGACGCCGTGCCGTCTCGCGGATGCGACGCTTGTTGACGTCCGACACGCGGCAGGGCCTGTCGTTGAGGACGAGCGATACGGCCGTAGGCGACATGCCAACGGCCTCGGCTATCTGCTTGAGCGTGACCTTACGTGCCACGTACCCTCCCAAAGTCGACTCCTACGACCCGCGCGTCCTTCTCGGCAGGCGCGTTCGTTGCACGCCACGCGACGGGTGTGGTTGTTTCGCCTTGTTTGCCCGGACCAACAGATTGTGCGAGGTTCGGACGCGTGTGACTCCCCCACAATATAATGCAGGGTACGCAAGTTGGACGGGCGCCGACGCGCCGCCGAGAAGGGACAAACCCGTGGCAATCACTTTCGAAGAGGTCGCCGAGACCCTCAACATGGTTTCCCAGCAGCACCTCGACATCCGCACGATCACCATGGGCATCAACCTGGCTGGTTGCGCCGACGAGGACATGGGCCGCATGTGCACCAAGGTCTACGACCGCATCACCGGCCTGGCCGCCGACCTCGTGCCCACCGCCGAGGCACTCGAGCGCGAGTACGGCATCCCCATCGTCAACAAGCGCGTCTCGGTGACCCCGATCGCCCAGATCGCGGCCGCCTGCCCCGACGCCGACCTCGTGCCGCTCGCGCACGCGCTCGACCACGCCGCCGAGACGCTCGGCATCGACTACCTGGGCGGCTACTCCGCCCTCGTGCACAAGGGCATCGGCGACGCCGACCGCCGCCTCATCAACTGCATCCCGCAGGCCCTGGCCGAGACCAGCCGCGTGTGCTCCTCGGTCAACGTGGCCAGCCTGCGCGCCGGCATCAACATGGACGCCGTCCTCATGGCCGCCCAGACGATCCTGGACTGCGCGCGCCTGACCGCCGACCGCGACTCCGTCGGCGCCTCCAAGTTCGTCTGCTTCGCCAACATGGTCGAGGACTCCCCCTTCATGGCGGGCGCGGTCCACGGCACCGGCGAGGCCGACGCCGTCATCAACGTGGGCGTCTCCGGCCCCGGCGTCATGGCCGCGGCCCTGGAGGAGCTGCCCGAGACCGCCGGCATGATGGAGGTCGCCGAGCGCATCAAGCAGACCGCCTTCAAGATCACCCGCGCCGGCGAGCTCATGAGCCGCGAGGCCGCCAAGCGCCTTGGCGTCGAGAAGGGCATCGTCGACCTGTCGCTCGCCCCGACCCCGGCCGTCGGCGACTCCGTCGCGCGCATCCTGGAGATCATCGGCGTCGGCCAGTGCGGCGGCCCCGGCACCACCTGCGCCCTCGCCATGCTCAACGACGCCGTCAAGAAGGGCGGCGTCATGGCCAGCTCCAGCGTCGGCGGCCTGTCGGGCGCCTTCATCCCGGTCTCCGAGGACGCCGGCATGATCGACGCCGCCGAGGCCGGCGCGCTGTCGCTCGAGAAGCTCGAGGCCATGACCTGCGTCTGCTCCGTCGGCCTGGACATGATCGCCGTGCCGGGCGACACCCCGGTCGAGGCGATCGCCGGCATCATCGCCGACGAGATGGCCATCGGCGTCATCAACAACAAGACCACGGCCGTGCGCCTGATCCCGGCCATCGGCAAGTCCGAGGGCGAGTCCGTCGAGTTCGGCGGCCTGTTCGGACGCGCCCCGGTCATGCACGTCAACCCCAACGCCGGCCGGGTCCTGGCGCACCGTGGCGGCCGCTTCCCGGCGCCGCTGAACTCCCTCAAGAACTAGGGGCACCTCGCAGGGCACGCGATCGCACGCGCCCTGTGCGCCACTCAGATTCGCCTACAGAGAAGGGCGGCCTCCCGACAACGACGTCGGGAGGCCGCCCGCTTTGTTGGGCATGGCTTGTTGGCGGGCGCCCTAGAACTCGCCCAGGAAGCGCACCTCGGGCTCCAGGCGGACGCCAAACTGGCGCTCGACCTCGTCCTGCACGTGGGCGATAACGGCGCGCACGTCGGCCGCGGTGGCGTCGCCCGCGTTGACGACGAAGCCGGCGTGCTTGGTCGAGACCTCGGCACCGCCGCTACGGTAGCCCTGCAGCCCCGCGTCGGAGATCAGCTTGCCGGCGAAGTGGCCCTCGGGACGCTTGAAGGTCGACCCGGCGCTGGGAAGCTCCAGCGGCTGCTTCTCCTCGCGACGCTCGGTGAGGTCATCCATCGTGGCACGGATCTCGGCCTCGTCGCCGGGCTCCAGCGCAAAGGTGGCCGACAGCACGAACAGGCCGTCGTCGGCAATGCGACTGTGACGGTAGCCCAGGTCGAGCTCGTCGACGCCCATCTCGCGGACCTCGCCGCAGGGGTCGACCACGCGAACCGACTCGAGCACGTCGGCGATCTGGCCGCCGTAGGCACCGGCATTCATGAAGACGGCGCCACCGACGGTGCCGGGGATCCCGCAGGCAAACTCCAGGCCGGTCAGGCCCAGGGCGCAGGCCATCTCGGCCGCGTCGGACAGGGTGACGCCCGCCTGGCACACGAGCTTCTCGTCCTCCACCACCAAGTCGTCCAGGGCGTCGGCCATGCAGATGATGACGCCACGGTAGCCGAGGTCGCTCACCAGAAGGTCGCTGCCACGGCCGAGCACGAAGAAGGGCACGCCCTCCTCGCGGCAGACGGCGATGGCGCGCTCGGCGGACTCGATCGAGTCGGGCGCCACGAAGACGTCGGCGGGGCCGCCGATCTTGAAGGTGGTGTGCTCGGAAAGGGGCTCGCTGAGGCTGACGCCGTCCTCCCCCACAACGTCTAGCAGGCGCTGGGCGACGGTCGGTCTGTCGGGAACCTTGTCGGACATGGGTTCAGATCACTCCTCATGCGCACGACGGCGCAGGTTGCGGCGGTGCCCACATGGGACAACCGGGCCAAACATACTAGCAACCGAGTATACAGGGCTTTTGCCGCGACCACTAAGACTCACCAATACCATGTCGCATCCATGACAGTGGCCGGCCCACTTGCGGCATGACGCGCCGGGTGCTATCGTGCGTTGCCAGTTTCAGGGCGGGGTGGAATTCCCCACCGGCGGTGACGGGACGGCGCACGGGGCGCCCCACCCGAAGTCCGCGAGCCGCGACAAAAAGAGCGGCCGACCCGGTGCGAATCCGGGACCGACGGTCAGAGTCCGGATGGAAGAAACGGAGGCCACCATGGCTAACGCAACCACCGGCATGCGCCACGACAACCACTCGACCACCTCGCAGGGGGCCTGGTCGACCAAGCGCATCGCCACGACCGCGCTTTTGTGCGCGCTGTCACTCATCTGCACGATGTTCATCCAATTCCCGATCATCCCGGGAGTCCCCTACCTCATGTACGACCCGTCGGGCGCCGTCGCGCTGGTCGCGGGCTTCGCCTTTGGCCCCGCCACCGGTGCCATCGTGTCGACCCTGCCCAACCTGGTGCACGTGGCCAGCGCCGGCGGCGTCTGGGGCACCCTCATGGCCGTGCTGGCATCGGCGACCCTCGTCGTGCCCGCCGCGCTGGCCTACAGGCGCGACACCACCCGTCGCGGCGCCGCCATCGGCATGGCGCTGGGTGCCGTCGCAAGCCTGGCCGCGTGCATCCTGGGCAACATCGTCGTGACCCCGCTGTACACCAACGTCACGACCGAGCAGGTCATCGGCATGATCGTGCCCGCGCTGCTGCCCTTCAACCTGGCCAAGATCGCCATCAACTGCGCGCTGGGCGCCCTCGTGTACAAGCCGGTCTCGAAGGCCCTGGCGGCCTAACGGCCCTTGTCAGACGTCATGTCGGACACCACCAACAACACGTTTCCTGCCGAGAAGGACGTCGAGCCGACGCCCTTCTCGGCAGTCACGCGACTGGAGCGCGTGACGCTGGCCTACGAGCGCACGGGCATCGCCCTCGACGACGTCTCGCTCGAGCTCGCCGCCGGCGAGAGGGTGTGCGTGCTGGGCGCCAACGGCTCCGGAAAGACGACGCTGGCCCTCGTGCTGTGCGGCCTTCTGGCCCCGGACGCCGGTTCGGTCGAGCTGCTGGGGCACGCGTGCTGCGCCGACGGCACGCCGGACATGGGGGCCTATCGCGACGCGCGGCGAGAGTTGGGCCTGGTGTTCCAGGACCCCCAGGACCAGATCGTGACCTCGGTCGTCAACGAGGACGTGGCCTTCGGCCCCGAGAACCTTGGGCTTGACCCCAACGAGATCGGGCGTCGCGTGGCCCGTGAGCTGGGGCGCGTTGCCATGGGAGACTTCGCGCACGCCGACCCGTCGCGCCTGTCCGGTGGCCAGCGGCAGCGCGTCGCCATCGCCGGGGCGCTTGCGATGGGACCGCGCCTTCTGGTGCTCGACGAGCCCGGGGCGCTTTTGGACGTGCGCGGTCGTCGCTCAATCATGCGCGTGATGGGGAGGCTGGCCGCAGCCGGCACCACCGTCGTGCACGTGACCCACTTCATGCAGGAGGCGCTTTCCGCCGACCGCGTGATCGTCATGGACCGCGGGCGCGTCGCCTTCGACGGGAGTCCCGACGAGGCGTTCTCGCACGTGGAGACCATGCGCGGCCTTGGGCTGGAGGAGCCCTTCTGCGGCAGCCTCGCCGCGAGCCTTCGCGCACGCGGCGTGGACGTGCCGTGGACCTGCCGCGAGGACGAGCTCGTCGCCTCGCTCGCGGCCCTCCCCCACACGACCGCGATCGCACCCGCCACGGACGCCCCCGATGCAGGCGCACCCGCCACAGGCGCGTCCGTCACGGGGATCGCCTCCACCCCTGCCAAGAAGAAAGCCGAGGTCGTAACCACCGCGATCGTCACATGCGACAACGTCGGTCTGTGGTACGGACGCCGCCGCGGCGGCGCCGCGCTCGAGGGCGTCTCGCTCGAGCTTGCGCCCGGCGCGTTCTGCTCGGTCTTGGGACAGACGGGCTCGGGAAAGTCCTCCCTGCTCAGGCTGCTCGCAGCACTGGACGCCCCCGACGAGGGAACCGTCCGCATGTGCGGCGTTTCCACCGGCAGGAGGCGCGACCGCAGGCGCCTGCACGGGCGCGTGGGCCTGGTCATGCAGCGTCCCGAACGTCAACTGTTTGCCGAGACCGTGCTCGAAGACGTGGCATACGGACCCTCCAACCAGGGGCTGTCCCGCAACGAGGCGCAGGCAAGGGCCCGCGAGGCACTCGCGACCGTGGGCCTGGTCGGACGCGAGGATGCCTCGCCCTTCTCGCTGTCGGGCGGCCAACGTCGCCTGTGCGCCATCGCCGGGATCCTGGCCATGCGCCCGGAGGTCCTGCTCCTGGACGAGCCCATGGCAGGACTCGACCCACGGGGTCGCGATAGGCTGCGCGATGTTCTCGCCACCGTGCGCGCGACGGGCACCACCGTCGTCCAGGTGACTCACTCGATGGACGAGGCCGCGCGCTCCGACGTCGTGGCGGTGCTCGACCGCGGGCACCTGGTTGCCTTCGACTCCCCCGCGGCCGTGTTCACCCACGACAACGAGGCCAGGCTGCGAGAGGCGGGCCTGGGCCTTCCCCATTCCCTCGAGTTCGCACGCGCGCTGGGACGCGAGGGCCTCGAGCTTGGCTGCGAGCCGCTTGTCGCGGCGCAGCTTGCCGACGCCATCGCACGGGCCACGGACCCGACGCACTTCTCGGCAGGAGACGCCGCGGACGATGGCGCGGATGCCACAGGCGACGATGCGCACGGCGCAGGCGACGGGGAGGTTCGCTGATGGCCTTTAGGGTGAGCATGGGGCAGTACGTGGCGGGTACGTCGTGCGTGCACCGCCTGGACCCACGCGCCAAGATCGCGGGCGCCATCGTCGTGAGCTGTGCGGGATTTCTCGTCTCCAACGCGCCGCAGCTGGCGCTGGCCATGGGCTTCGTGCTCGTGGCGATCGCGCTGTCACGCGTGGGCGTGGGACGCGTGCTGGCGTCGATGCGGCCCATCCTGGCGATGCTTGTGTTTTTGGGCCTGGCCAACCTGCTGGTTGTCAGGCGGGGCGGCATCGTGTGGCAGGCGGGGCCCATCTGCGTGACCGAGGTCGGCCTGAGCTCGGCAATCCTGTTCCCGCTGAGAATGGCGGTCGGCGTCGCCGCGTTCGCGTTGCTGCTGCTCACGACGACGCCGTCGCAGCTGACCGACGCCTTCGACTCCTTCATGGCCCCGCTGTCTCGCATGGGGCTGCCCGGCCACGAGCTTGCCATGGTCTTCTCGCTCATGCTGCGCTTCGTGCCCACGCTTGCCGACGAGGCCTCCGCCGCGATTGACGCGCAGGCGATCCGCGGCGGAGGACTTGGCGAGGGTGGCATCGTACGACGCGTGCGCTCGGTCGTTCCCGTGGTGACCTCGCTCATGGCGAGTTCGCTGCGACATGCCGACAGCCTGTCGCGCGCACTCGACGCCCGCTGCTATGAGGGTGGCGCCGCACGGTCGCATTGGCACCCGCTGACGTTTGGCGTGCGCGACGCGGTTGCCGTCGCTCTTTGCGTGCTGCTGGCCGCAGGCATTCTCGCCTTGAGTTAGTCGCCTACTTCGACCATGAAGCGTTCCGCGTGCGTATTTCGCACGTTTGCGCAAAACGTGCCTGTTCACACTGTCGCATGCTTTTCCTCGTGGCGCAGATTGGCACGTTTTGCAAGAACGTGCCGATTGCTGCCATACCAGCACACCCAGCATTGCGACCACGCGCATCGCGATTGACACCTCGCAAAACACCACGAGGCAAGCCTCTGACGCAACCATGCACTAGATGATCGAAAGCAGCAGGTAGAAGGCGAGTCCAAGCACGCAGCACCACAGCATCGAGCGCGTGACGCGGGCCACGACCACCACGAGCGCCGCCGCAATAACGGGCATGGCACAGGCCCAGGGGCCAGCCGCCAGGCGGGCAGGGTCAAACAGATCGTTGGCCACCAGCGCGGCGAACGCCGCGGGAGGAATCAGGCCCAGGGCCTCGACGACACGCGGCGGCAGGGCGCGGCCACGCAGGGCGAGCGCGGGGACCATTCGGCAGGCGAGAAGTGCCACCGAGCAGGGAACCCACAGCATGAGGAAGTCGTTGGCGCTCATCGGGGCGGTCACTCGGCATCGCCATCCTTCCCGTCAGCGGGGGTCACGGGCGAATCGGCGAACGCGGTATCGGCGGTTGACGCGGTCGCGGCGGGCGAGCCAATCGCAAAGGCAACCAGGCCGCAGGCTACACCCACGAGCGCAGCGACCAGAATCGCGACCGACGCGAGGCCGGCGAGCTTGAGCGCGACCACTGCCACGGCGGCGGTCAGGGCCGCGACCACGTTGGGACGCACGGTGAGCTGGCAGTGCAACAGGAACACAAACAGCGCCGTGACCATGAACGACACCACGGCCGTCGGGATGTTAATGACCGACCCGATGGCCGCCCCCACCGCGCACGACACACCCCGGGTGAGAACGAGCACCAGGTTGAGCGCGAGGGCATGGCTCGTCGTCCACCCATCACCGGCGGCGAGTTTGGCCAGGCTGATGCCGTAGGCCTCCTCGGTCAGGGTGGCCGAGATCGCGGCCGTCTTCGCGCGGGAGGCGCCCTTGAGGTACGGCGCGATCGACGCCGAGTACAGCGCGAAACGCGAGCTGACGGCGACAACGCTCGCCACGATCGAGGCAACCGGAACACCCGCTAGCCACAGGTTTCCCACCATAAACTGTCCCGAGCTCGTGAGTAGGGCCACTGCCAGCAGAAACGACATGGCGGGCGACATGCCGGCCTTGGCCACCAGCATGCCGCAGGGCAGGCCGATGGCGACGTAGCTGAGCATGATGGGCCAGGCAACGTTGAGGGCCGCGGGCAGGACGCCCGCGGCCCCGTTCTCGGTACTGGTTCGCATGGGTCTAGAGGTACTTCTTCCAGTCGGGCTCGCCCTCGTCCTCGTCATCCTTCTCGGGATGTTTGGGCTCGGCGGGCTCGGCGACCAGTGGGGCGGTGTAGGGCTCCTCGTTTGCCTGCGGGAACTTTGCGAAGACGTGCGAGAACACGTCGAGGTTCTCGTCGTGGCGACGGCGCGGGATGGCAAGCGTCACCTTGGACGCGCGGTGGGTGCCGTCGGCAAGCTCCTCCAGCAGGATGCGCGCGACCGTGGCGGCGTCCCAGCCAAAGACGCCGCAGCCGAAGGCGCCCAGCACGAGCTTGTCGTGGCCGAGCGAGTCGGCGATCGCCAGCACCAGGCGCACGCGGCTGCGCATCGCGCGCTCGAGCACGTCATCGCCCAGGTGGTAGTCAGCGCGGGCTCGACGTGCGTTGGGAGCGGCCGCGACGATGACGTCGGCGTACGAGTGGTACTTCTCACGCTCGAAGCGCACCTTGGGCACGACCATCGCGCGGTCACGGTACAGCTCGCAGTTGATGTTGGTGCGACGGTTCTCGGAGTACCAGCCGTCAAAGCGGCGCAGGACGTTGTAGAGGAACGACTCGGCGCACAGCGACTCCTCCTGCGCCATGGTGCCGCGGTCGTAGCCGCCACCCGGGTGCGTGAAGGAGGCAAAGTCGAGCACGGCCAGGTCGCACATGTCGGCACGCCCGCGTCCGCGCGCGAGCACCGCGGCGACGCTGTCCTCGTCGACGACCTCGACCTCGGGCACGACGCCCGTCTGGCCCGCGGCGGGCTTGGGCGCCGCGTCGAAGAAGAGGGTCCCGCGGACGGCGCGGTCGATCTCGGACCCCAGGCGCTCGTCCATCTCGAACGTGTGCCTCTCGGCCTCCGCGCGTCGCGCGTTTTTGCGGTCGCTCGGGTTCCTGCGATCGTTCGGGCCGTTCTGCTGCTTGGCCATGGTGCCCCCTAAAGACGAGTCCGCACGGCGATTTGCCACGACAGTCTAGGCACATGGCGAGAAGTGCGTGCGAACACCCTGCGCATTTACGCGGATTGTAACGTTTCGCCTGGTCTGTGCCTAGATGTCACGCATGGCCAGCGCCACGGCGTCTTCCGGGTCGTCGGTGACCGCGACGAGTTCGGGGTCGAGCGCGGAGACGTTGCCCGACGCGACCACGGTCCCGCCGATCCAGTCCAGTAGCCCCTGCCAGTACTCGGAGCCGTACAGCACCACGGGCATGTTCGCGATCTTGTGGGTCTGCACCAGGGTCAGAAGCTCGAACGCCTCGTCCAGGGTGCCGAAGCCGCCCGGGCACACGATGGCGCCGCGCGAGTACTTGACGAACATTACCTTGCGCACGAAGAAGTACCTGAACGACACGCCCAGGTTGACCCACTCGTTGAGGCCCTGCTCGTGCGGGAGCTCGATGCCCAGGCCGACCGACTTGCCGCCCTGCTCGGAGGCGCCACGGTTGACGGCCTCCATCACGCCGGGGCCGCCGCCAGTAATCACCGCCGCGCCACGCCGTGCGATGAGGCCGCCCATGGTATGGGCCGCCTCGTAGACCGGGTCGGTGCGCGGGGTGCGCGCCGAGCCGAACACCGCGACGGCGGGGCCAAGCTCCGCCAGCGCGCCGAAGCCCTCGACGAACTCGGACTGGATGCGCATGACGCGCCACGGGTCCATGTGCAGCCAGTCGGTGGAGTCCTCGGGCGCCAGCAGGTTGCCCGTGGTGGTGGACTTGGGGATCATCTGGCCGCGCAGCAGCACGGGGCCGCGGCGGTAGGCGTCGCCCAGGGGGCTTTCGGCCTGCATCCGGCTTGCCGGCATGCCCTGCGGACGCACGGTGTTGGCCGCGGTGCGCGCGACGTCCTTCTCGGCAGACGGCGAATCCGGGTAGCCAGACTTGCGGGAGTGCCTCTTGCTCTTCTTGGACACGGTTCCTCCTTGCCCGCGCGACGCGACCCCGCGCCGCGAACGTTCGTCCGTTAGGTGTCTATTCCCAACGGCCGATGTTAGATGCGCTTCCATGTCGAGAAGGACAGCGGCCCGTAAGGCCCTCGTCAGAGCAGGTGGCCCGACAACGCATCGGACCAGGCGGCCGTCAGGCGCTCGAGCGACCAGGCGGCGTTGGCGGGACTTGTGGAGGGCAGCGCGACCATGGGGACGTCGCCCGTGGCACCCGCCAGGTGGCGGCGGAACAGCCGCGCCGAGGTGCCGCCGTTGCACGCGATCAGGCTGACGGGCGAGTCGCGCAGGATGGGCACGAGGTCCACGGGCACCACGTTGCGTATGCTGGCGTCGCTCGATCCGCGCACGTCGCAGCTGGCCACGACGTCCCACAGGGCGATCCCGTGCGCGAGCAGCATCCCGCGCTTGAGCTCGATGGATTCGGCGGGCGTCGCCGCATGCCCGGGCAGGCCGACCACGGCGTCGGCGGTCGGGTCGCCGGCGTTGGGCGGCACGTCGCAGCCACAGCACGCCGCGACCACCCGCCAGAAGCGGTTGCGCGGGTTGCCGTAGTAGAAGGCGTTCTCGCGGGAGAGCACCGACGGGAACGACCCCAGCACGAGTACGCGGCTGCGCGCGTCGAACACGGGGTCGAAGCCATGGTCTATGTGGGTGAGCTCGGCCATGGGCCAAGCATATCGCTACAGCGCGACCTCGGTGCCCACGCCGGCGCTTCGCGCGGCGTCCACGATGCGCGCGGCGCACACAACGTCCTCGGCGGCGATGCCGACCGTCTTGAAGACGGTCACCTGGTCGGGCGATGTGCGACCGCAGACCTTGCCCGCCACGAGCTCGCCCAGCTCGTCGCACCGATCGATGCCCGGGAGCGTGCCATGGGCGATGGCGTCCAGGATCTCGCCGTCCTCCCCCAGGATCGCCTCGCGCGAGTCCACCAGAAGGCGGTCGGCACGGCCCAGAAGCGCCTCGGGAAGCTCGTGCATCTCGGGCGTGTAGGAGCCCACGCCGTTGACGTGGCACCCGTCGGGCACCCACGACGCGTCGAACACGGGGTCGTTCGACGTCGTGACGCACGTGATGACGTCGGCGGCGCGCACGGTCTTCTCAGCATCCGACGAGGCCTCGATGCGCGTGCGATAGGTGCCGCCGAAGCGCTCGGACATGCGCTCGGCGAAGCGCTCGGCACACTCGGGGAAGTAGTCGATGACGTAAACGACGTCCAGGTCACGGGTGGCGAGAAGTGCCTCAAGCTGACAGGCGGCCTGACCACCGCAGCCAAACAGCGCGCCCGTGCGAGCGTCATCGCGGGCCAGGAGCCGCGTCGCCGCCCCCGACGCGGCAGCGGTGCGCAGCTGCGTCAGGTACGTGCCGTTGAGAAGTGCGGCGGGCATGCCCGTAGCCGGGTCCATCACGAGCATGGTCGCCGGGATCGTGGGCAGCCCGAGCTTGCGGTTGCCCTCGAAGAAGCCCAGCGTCTTGACGCCCATCGAGTCGGTGCCCGCGGCGCGCTGGGCGTCGCCGCCCACGTAGCCGGGCATCACGATCATGTTGCCGTCGCGACCGGGGATGGGCTGGACGGTGCGCAGCGGCACCTCGGCTCCCCCTGCCGAGAAGGACTCGAACGCCTCGGCGACCGCGTCGATCGCGTCGTCCATGCCAAAGCACCCACGGATGTCTTCCTCGGAAAGGATGAGCATTGGGACCCCCTTCGCTGCCGTGCCGGCGGCGTGGGTCCCACGTGGTCGACGCGGCTAGCCCTCGTCGTCCTCGTCGTCGGGCAGCGAGCGCGCGGCCACGTCGACGTGGTCGTCTGCCGCAGGGTCCGGAAGCGAGTCCGCCAGGCCGAACGGCTCGTCGAGGTCGGCCAGGTCATCCTCCCCTGACGGGCCCGCGACCCGCGCGCCCTTCCTGGCAGGCGCGTCCTCGCTCGCAGGCGCGTCCCCCTTGGCACCCTCGGGCTGCCCTGGCAGCAAATCATAGGGCATGGCATGTGCCAGCAGGTAGAACACCAGCAGCACGGGCAACAGGACCGGAACGAACCTGATCGCGGCAAGCAACACGCAGCAGCGCGCGAGCAGGAACAGGGCGCGACGCCAGCCGCGGCGGGGCCGCGTCTCGCAGGTCATGCGGACGAAGCCGCCGCCCGGCGTGCTGCCGCCGTGCGCCGCCGGGACAAGCAGCTCGACCACGACGAACGAGGCGACCCAGATGCCCGTGCACAGCTCGTCGAAGGACTCGACCCAGATGCCCCCGACCTGCGTGGCAAGCTCGAGCCCGAGGGTGGCCGCCAGGTAGACCGCCATCACCAGGGCCATGTCGATGGTCAGCGCCACCCCGCGACGCATCAGGCCGGGCGCGCGGCATATGTCCTTCTCGCCCAGCCTCCTGCGCGGCAGCAGGCGGTTGAGCGCCGCCGCGATGAGCCACCCGATGGCGGCACCCGACGTGTTCCACAGAAGATCGTCCACGTCGAAGCAGCGATACGCGTACGGATACGCGCCAAACAACCCCGTGAGCTGCGACGTCTCGATCAGAAGCGACGTCAGCAGGCCCAGGGCCAGCGTCTGGGCGAACCCCCAGCCGAGCCCCCTGCCCACGACGATGCCAAGCGGCAGGAAGAAGGCCACGTTCGCCAGGATCTGGAAGACGGCCCTCGCCCCGCCGTCGCGCACGTCGGCGACGAACCCCATGGGGTCGAGCTGGGGCGCCACGCCAAAGGTCACGCCCGCGCCGCGGTCACCCGACGGCAGCGGATACAGCGTGAAGCACACGAGCGACAACAGGTACAGCACCGTCAGGTAGCAGCCAAGCACCGTCCTCACGCCCAGACGGCCGTCCCTGTGGTAGAGAAACGCCAGGATCGGCAGGGTCAGGACGAGTGCCGCCAGCGGCCACAGCGATGCCGCGAGCCTAAAGCTCGGGCTGAACGCGACTAGATACGACATGCCTGCAGAACCACTACCTCGCTACGATCCAGAGCGCTGCCATCATGACGGCAAAGACCACCGTCATCGTCGCGACCCACAGGCTCTGCTCGACAAAGCCCATCTGGCCCGAGACCATGCGCTCGTTGTTATCCCAAAAGTCCCGCAGGCCACCCCGCGCGATTCGAACAATCATACCCTGCTCCCATGGCTCGGGGGGCGGCGCGACACCCGGCGCACCCTGACCCCCGCGGGGCACGGCCCCGCACCAACCATGTTCGCGGCATGTGTTTCGAGGCTCCATCGATTTGGCTTACGCCCGGCTCACGCTTTCGTAAGGCTGCTATCGTCGGGCAAAACCCTGCAGAGAAGGACCACCCGTCACATGGACAACCTGATATTCAGCCTCAACGCAACGATGCCCGTCTTCCTCATGATGGTCGTGGGCTACGGCCTGCGGCGCGGCGGCCTGGTGTCCGACGAGCTCGCGAGCCTCTCCAACTCGTTCGTGTTCCGCGTCGCCCTGCCCGCGCTTCTCTTCCACGACCTGGCGACCATGGACATCGGCGAGGTGTGGGACGGCGGCTTCGTCGCCTTCTGCGCGCTCGCCACCCTCGCGAGCATCGCGATCAGCTACGTCGTCGCGCTGGCATTCCGCGGGGCCGACTGGCGCGGCGAGGCCGTGCAGGCGCAGTTCCGCTCGGCGACGACGTTTCTGGGCGTGGCCTTCGTGCAGAACATCTACGGCAACACCGGCGCCGCGCCGCTCATGATCATCGGCGCCGCACCCATCTACAACGTCGTGTCCGTCATCATCCTCGAGCTCATGCGTCCCGGCCAGGGCCGCGTCACGCGCGAGCTGCTGCGCAAGTCGCTGCGCCAGATCGCGACCAACCCGCTGATCCTGGCGATCCTTGCGGGTGCCGCGTGGTCGGCGCTGCGCCTGCCCCTGCCCGGCATCGTGGACGCCACGATCGGCCAGGTGGGAGGTCTCGCCACGCCGTTGGGCCTCATCGCGCTGGGGGCAAGCTTCGACGCGAGGCGCGCCCTGGCGATGCGCGTGCCCACGCTCGTGTGCACGCTCATGAAGCTCGTGGGCATGGCCGCCGTCTTCGTGCCCTGCGCGGTGGCGCTCGGCTACACCGGCCAAAAGCTCGTCGCCGCCCTCATGATGCTGGGCCTTCCCACCACGGTCTCGGCCTTCGTCATGGCACGCGGCATGGGCCACGACGGCACGCTGACCTCGAGCGTGGTCATGCTGTCGACGCTTCTGTCCTCGGTCACGCTCACGGCATGGCTGTGGCTCCTGCGCTCGCTCGGCCTGGTGTAGAGAAGTGCCGCGAGGCCGCGGCTATGCGGAGGTGGAGTCACTCTTGCCCTGGTCCATCGCCATGAGCTCGTCGATGGTCACGAACTCGTAGCCCTTCTCCTTGAGGGTGGGCAGGGCCAGTCGCAGTCCCTCGACGGTCTGCGAACGGTCGCCGCCGCCGTCGTGCATCAGGATGACGTCGCCGGGCTGGGCACTCTCGATTGCGGACGCGATGGCGTCGGCGCCGGGGCGCCTCCAGTCCTCGGTGTCCACGTTCCAACCGATCTCCGCCGTGACGAGGTCCTTGAGGTTGGGGATGATGTCGCCGACGTAGTTGCCGCCCGGGGCACGCAGGATGTGCTCCGGCTCCTCGCCGGTGACGCTCTTGATGGCCTCGTAGCCCTTCTCGACCTCCTGGCGCTGCTCGTCGGCGGTCATGTAGGTGAGGTTGACGCCCTGGCCGGAGCCCGACGCGTGGTCCCAGGTGTGGGTCGCGATCTGGTGGCCCTCCTTGTGGATGCGCTTGACGACGTCGGCGTTCTCGGCGATCTGGTTGCCGATCTCGAAGAACGTGGCCTTGGCGCCGTTGTCCTTGAGGATGTCCAGAATCTCGGCGGTGGTGTCGGGCCAGGGGCCGTCGTCGAAGGTGAGGGCGATGGCCTTCTTGTCGCCAGTGTTGACGGTGTAGACCGAGTAGCCAGAGTCCTTGGCCTTCTTGGTGACCTTGGTCGCGGTCTTGCCGGAGACCTTGCCGGTGCGGACCTCCTCCTCGCCGGCCTCGCCGTCGGAGTACACGTGGATCGAGCCCGCCCAGTAGTTCTGGTCGGTGCCGCCTGCCACGGTGGGCTCGACGGTCCTCTTCTCGGCGGTGTACTCCTCCTCGACGTCGGTGCCATCGGAGATCTTGACCTCGGTGCCACGCGCGAGGTGTGCCTTGGGGTCGGTGACCTTCTTGTTGCCGATGGTGGCGGTGAACTTGGTGCCACCACCCTCCTTCAGGACGCTGCCGTCGACGGCCACGAGGTTGCCGGCCTTGGGCGAGGCCCAGCCGCCGTCAATGGCGTCCTGCACGGTGGTGAACCAGTTGCACATGTGGCTGACGTCGTTGACGCGGACGCTGTACAGCGGCGGGTTGACCACGCAGACGACGACCGCGATGACGAGAAGTGCCACGACGATGGCGCCGGCGAACCTGCCGCCGCGCGAGCCACCGCGACGCGTGGGCTTATGGGGGCTGGGACGGCCACCGTTGGGAACGCGCGTGGTGGCCTTGAAGCCGACCGCCCCGCGGGAGGCCTGGGCGTAGGGCGACTCCGCGCTGGGGACGTAGCGCTGCGCATGCGCCTTGCCGCTCGCGTGGCCCGCGGCGGCGCGCGACTTGGACGCGTGGGCTACGGGCGTGGCGCCGGCGGTGCGGGTGGCTCCGTCGAACAGCGACCCGGAGCGGGCGTGACCCGGCTTGGGGCGCGGGGCGGATCCGTCGTGGCGGGCATGGGGTCGGGGCGCGCCGGCGTGGCGGCCGCGGTTGTTCTCGGGCATGGGACTCCCCTATCTGTCGTGCCGTCGCGACACGCGCGCCACAGCTTGGCGGGCACGCGCGGGGTCGCGGGTCGGCTCGTGAGTCGTTCGGGCCTCGTCGGCACTTCTCGGCATGCCGAACATGGGTGCCCCTGATTGTCGCACCAACCACCGACAAAAGCGATTCTTATGCAGAAACGCCACTTGCGCCCGCGACGTGAACGCCCACGGGTAGAGTGACTCGAGGATTTGAGAGAACGTTGCGCCCCAAAGACACTGTTGGCGCCGCCGCCTTGGACTGGCGTGCCGGCGACGGGGCGCGCGACGCATCGGCCGCGTTTCGGCCGCAGGATCGAGACCCACACAACATGAGCGACAACCAGAGCACCACCACGCCCGACGCAGTCGACGGGTCGGACGAGCGCGGCTTTTCCGAGCTGGGCCTTTCCGAGAAGGTCCTTCAGGCCGTGGCCGACCTGGGCTACGAGAGCCCCACCCCCGTGCAGCGCCAGGCCATCCCCGAGGTGCTGGCAGGCCGCGACCTTCTGGCCGCGGCCCAGACCGGCACCGGCAAGACGGCGGCCTTCCTGCTGCCCGCGATGAGCACCCTTGGCCACCACGGCCGCGGCAAGGGCAAGTACGTCCGTCGCGGCCCCGGCATGCTCGTCGTGACCCCCACCCGCGAGCTCGCCCAGCAGATCGAGGACGTCTGCCGCACGATCGAGGCCAGGACCGGCCACGACAGCGTCACCGTCGTCGGCGGCGTGGGCTACGAGCCGCAGAAGCGCGCCCTGGAGCGCGGCTGCGACGTGCTGGTGGCCACCCCCGGCCGCCTGGTCGACCTGATCGAGCAGGGCTGCTGCGACCTGTCCGGCGTGCGGACCCTGGTCCTGGACGAGGCCGACCGCATGCTGGACATGGGCTTCCTCCCCTCGATGCGCAAGATCGTCGGACAGACCCCGTCCGACCGCCAGACGCTGCTCTTCTCGGCAACGCTTGACGAGAAGGCCATCGGCAACATCCGCGACCTGGTGGAGGACCCCGCCGTGGTCGAGATCGCCCACAAGGGCACCGTCGCCGAGACGATCGACCAGTTCGCACTTCCCGTCTCGCTCGAGGCGAAGAACGGCCTTCTGGCCAAGGTCCTGCGCCGCGAGGGCCCCGAGCACGTGATCGTGTTCTGCCGCACCAAGCACCGCGCCGACTCGTGCTGCCGCAGGCTGCGCCGCGCCAAGATCTCGTGCGCGCCCATCCACGGCAACCGCAACCAGAACCAGCGCGAGCGCGCCCTGGCGGCGTTTCGTCGCGGCGAGTGCGACGTCCTGGTGGCGACCGACGTCCTGGCCCGCGGCATCGACGTCTCCGACGTGCGCTACGTCATCAACTTCGACGTGCCCGCCGACCCCGAGGACTACATCCACCGCATCGGCCGCACCGGCCGCGCCGGCGAGACCGGCTGGGCGCTGACCTTCGTCACCGTCGACGACGCCTACGACCTGATGGCCATCGAGCGCCTGATGGGCAAGGTCGTCCCCACCTTCGAGCGCACCGACGACCTGGACCTGGGCGAGGAGCCCCCCGCGCTCGACCCCGACCGCGACGCGTGCGCCCCCACCCACGGCAAGTCCAAGCGCGGCGGCAAGTCCAGGCAGCGCAGGCGTGGCGGCGGCCGTTCGCGCGGCCCGCGTCGCGAGGGCGACGGCCCGGACGTCGAGGCTGCCGCCGAGGTGGCCTCCGGCGTCGACGCGTCGGGCGCGCTGCTCACGCCTGCCGAGGTCAAGGCGCTTAAGTCTGCCGAGAAGGGCGAGCGTCGCGGCAAGGGCAAGGGCAAGGGCGGCGATTCCAGACGCGACGAACGCACCGGGCGCGAGCCACGCAACGACAGGCAGGCCAAGGGCGGCAAGGACGGTCGCGGCGGTCGGTCGCGGCGCGATGGTGGCCGCAAACAGGGAGGTAACCGCGGCGGTAGGCAGAACGCCCAGGCCAAGGGCGGTGCCGGCAAGCAGCGTCGCCGCGTCGGCGACAGGCTCGGCGCACGCGGCAGCAGGCGCTAGCCTCACCTGACGAAGCCAACTGCGACAGCGGCGATGACATAACAAGATCGAGGCCAGGGCCCCGGCCCCCAGCAGTCTGCCTGGGACCGGGGCCCTTCTGTTGGGGTGTTCTGTTGGGGTGTTGGGCTTGCCACTTCAAGCCAGTGGCGCCCGCGGTGGCGAGGCGTGGTCAGTCGGGCCCTCTTCTTCGGATGGGCCCTCCCTCCATGGTCACTCGTGCCGAAGCCTTCGGGTCGAGTGACCACAAACGGCAGGTTGCCGCATCCGAATCCTGGGCAAACGCCGGCGGCGTGGTCAATGGTGCCGAAGTCTTCGGTACGAGTGGCCGGCGCCGCCAGCGTTTGCCCAGTTGGCGAAATCCGGAATCTCGAAATCTGGTCAATGGGGCCGAAGACTTCGGCCCCATTGACCAGCGGTAGACACCCCATCCGAAGAACAGGGCACCTTTGACCGGGAAAATCCGAAGAGGCGAGCATCTCTGACCAGATGGGGGCCTCAAGCCGAGGGGCTCGGCCGAACCCAGCCACCCGCACGTCACCGTCAACCCAGCGTCACAACTACGTCACGACACCCCCGCGCGGCCTCGACCGGGGCTAGCATGTTGGGGCGCGGGAAGCACGACGCTCGCGCGGCACCGAACCGACGCCCACCCCGCACGGAGGAACATGTTCAGACTCAGGCGATACCTGCGAGGCCACTACCTGGAATGCGTTCTCGCCCCGACCATGAAGGGGCTCGAGGCGATCCTGCAGCTTCTGGCACCACTCGTCATGGCACAGGTCATCGACGTCGGAATCGCCAACCGTGACGCGCGGTTCGTCCTGTGGCACGGCCTTCTTCTCGTTGGCATCGGCGTCTTCTGCTACGTGGTCGCCATCGTCGCCCAGTACTACTCGTCAAAACTCGCCGCCCAGTTTGGCACCGCCCTGCGAGACGACCTTTTCCGCCACGTCATGACCCTGTCGCGCGAGGACATCGACCGCCTCGGCAAGGCAAGTCTGATCACGCGCATAACCAACGACTCGCAGCAGACGCAGGACGGCCTCAACATGTTCTTACGCCTGATCCTGCGCTCCCCCTTCATCATCGTCGGAACCGTCATCGCGGCGTTTCTGGTCGACGGCTGGGAGGGCGCCTGCCTGCTCGTGTCGACCACGGCCTGCGTGGCGACGGTGCTTCTCTTCATGCGAGTCACGTCCAGGCGCTACCGCCGCATCCAACAGGGGCTGGACGACGTGCTCCTCAAGACCGACGAGAACCTGGAGGGCGCCCGCGTGCTGCGCGCGTTCCGCCGCGAGCCTGCCGAGAAGGACGCCTTCTCGACGGCCGCCAACGGCGTTCGCGACCTGCAGGTCTCCACGGGCGACGTAGCCGGGTTGGTCAACCCGATCACCTACGCGCTAGTCAACTGCGGGCTGATCGCGCTTCTGTGGGTCGGCGGGTGCCAGGTGCAGGTGGGCAACCTGTCGCAGGGCCAGCTCGTCGCGCTGGTCAGCTACGTCAGCCAGGCGCTGGTCGAGCTGCTCAAGCTGACCAACCTGATCACCATGCTTGCCAAGGCGCAGGCCTGCGCCGGCCGCATCAACGAGGTGTTCGACACCGCCCCGACGCAGGTCGACGGCACCCTCGGCCTCGACGCGATCGGTGTCGCACCCGCGGCCGCCACCGCCGAAAGGGACGCGCCACCCGAGGCCGCCGGCGCCTCCCCCGTCCCCGCAATCGAGTTCCGCGACGTGAGCTTCGCCTATCCTGGCGCGGGCGGCGAGGCGCTGACCTGCGTCTCGTTCTCGCTCGAGCCAGGCCAGACGCTCGGCATCATCGGTGGCACCGGCTCCGGCAAGACGACCGTCGCCAACCTGGCCATGCGCTTCTACGACGCAACGTCGGGAAGCGTCCGCGTCTTCGGGCACGACGTCCGCGAGCTCAGGCAGCGCGACCTCAGGCAAATCGTCGGCCTGGTCGAGCAGGGTCCCAGGCTCTTCTCGGGGACCATCGGGTCCAACCTGCGCTGGGGCAGGGCCGATGCGACCGATGACGAGCTCGCGACAGCCGTGGGCTGCGCGCAGGCAGACGACGTCGTGGCCTCCAAGCCCGAGGGCCTGTCCGCGCGCGTCGAGCAATACGGCAGGAACTTCTCGGGCGGGCAGAGGCAGCGGCTCGCGATTGCCAGGACCGTCGTGCGCAGGCCGCGTGTACTGGTGCTCGACGACGCCTCGAGCGCGCTCGACTTCGCGACCGACGCGGCACTGCGCCGCAGCGTCAGGCGCGAGTTCGCGGGCGACTGCGTCATCACCATCTCGCAGCGCGTGACCGCGATGCGCGGCGCCGACCGCATCCTGGTGCTGGACGGCGGCCGCGTCGCCGGCCTCGGCACCCACGACGAGCTGCTGCGCGACTGCGGGGTCTACCGCGAGATCTGCGAGTCGCAGCTGACCGAGGAGGAGGTGTCCCGATGAGCGATGCCGAGGTCGTCCGCCGCATGCTCGGGCTCTTCTCGGGCAGAAGAATCAGACTCGCCGCGACGGTGGCGCTGGTCGCCGCCGTGACCGTGGGCACCCTGGCCATCCCCGCGCTCGCCGGCCGCGCCATCGACAGCGTCGTCGGCGCGGGGCGGGTCGACTTCGCCGGCCTCGCCGCCACGCTTCGCGCGGTCGCGCTGATCCTGGTCACGACCGCGGCGTGCCAGTGGGCGCTCACCGCCCTCACCAACAGGCTCGCGTTCGACGCGGCGCGCGACCTGCGCCGCCAGGCGTTCGACCATGTGCAGGACCTGCCCATCTCCTACATCGACTCCCACGAGCACGGCGACTTGGCCAGCCGCATCGTGACCGACGTCGACCAGATGACCAACGGCCTGGTCATGGCATTCCAACAGCTTCCCACCGGAATCCTAACGATCGTCGTGACCCTCGCGTTCATGTTCCGCATGAACGTGACCATCGCCTGCGCGGTCACCGTCCTGACGCCCTTCTCGGTGTTCGCCGCCAAGTTCATCTCGTCCCACGCGTCACGCCACTTCGCCGGCCAGACGCGCCTGCGCGGCGACCTGACCGCCGTAACCGAGGAGATCGTCAACGGCATCGGCACGGTCGAGGCGTTCGGCATGCAGGACGAGGTCTGTCGGCGCTTCGCCGAGGTCGACCGCGACCTGGGGCGGGAGAACTACAAGGCCGTCTTCTTCTCGTCACTGGCAAACCCCACGATGCGCTTCGCGAACTCGCTGGTATATGCCGCGATCGGCGTCTTCGGCGCGTTCGTGGCGCTCGGCGGCGGCATCAGCGTGGGCGGGCTGTCCGCCTTCCTGGGCTACGCCGACCAGTACGCCAAGCCCTTCAACGACATCACGGGCGTCGTCACCGAGCTGCAGAACTCCGTCGCGTGCGCACGCAGGCTCTTCTCGCTCGTGGACGAGCAGGCCCAGCCTGCCGAGAAGGACGGTGCGCTCGAGCTCGTCCCGTCGCAGGTTGCGGGCGACGTGCGCCTCGACCACGTTCGCTTCGGGTACTCCGCCGACCGCCCCGTGCTTCTCGACATCGACCTGCACGCCCTCCCGGGCAAAAGGATCGCGCTGGTGGGACACACCGGCTGCGGCAAGACCACCCTCATCAACCTGCTGCTGCGCTTCTACGACGTGGACGCGGGTGGCGTGAGCGTGGACGGTCACGACGTGCGCGACCTGACCCGCTCGAGCCTGCGATCGACGTGGGGCATGGTGCTGCAGGACACCTGGGTGCGCCGCGCGAGCGTGCGCGACAACATCGCCATCGGGCGTCCCGACGCCACCGACGACGAGATCCGCGCCGCCGCCCGCGAGGCATACGCGGACGGCTTCATCCGGAGGCTGCCGCAGGGATACGACACCGTTCTCGACGGGTGCTCGTCGCTTTCCGCCGGCCAGCGCCAGCTGCTGTGCATCGCGCGCGTGATGCTCGCCAGGCCGCGAATGCTGATCTTGGACGAGGCGACCTCCAATATCGACACCCGCACCGAGGTCCTGGTGCAGCGCGCGTTCGAGAACCTGATGCGCGGGCGCACGAGCTTCGTGGTGGCCCACCGCCTGTCCACCATCCGCAACGCCGACGAGATCTGCGTCATCGACGGCGGCCGCGTGGCCGAGCGCGGCACCCACGAGGAGCTGCTTGCCGCGGGCGGCAGGTACCGCGACATCTACGAGTCTCAGTTCGCCCCCGCAGAATGACACCGCGATATCCACTGGGCGCATCGGGTACATAGACCCCGATACGGAAGCGCCACCCGCAAGGTGGCATTATGGCGGACGTCGCGCGGCGCCCGCAGGAGGGACGGTTCGTCATGGCACTGGACGCCAAGGTCGGTGACCTTCTCAACACGCAAGTCAACAAGGAGCTGTACTCCGCCTACCTGTACCTCACCTTCGCCGACTACTACGAGGGCAGGGGTCTCAAGGGATTTGCCAACTGGTACATGGTGCAGGTCGAGGAGGAGGTCTCCCATGCCAAGATCTTGCGCCGCTACCTGCTGGACAACGACTACGACGTGAGGATGATGGCCATCGACAGGCCCGACAAGACCTTCGACAACGACCTCGATCCGCTGCTGGCGGGGCAGCAGCACGAGGCCTATGTGACCTCCCTCATCAACACCTGCTACGCCGCCGCCAACGACGTCCACGACTTCCGCACGATGCAGCTCCTGGACTGGTTCGTGAAGGAGCAGGGCGAGGAGGAGACCAACGCCTCCGACATGGTCAAGAACATGCAGCTGTTCGGCAGCGACCCCAAGGGCCTGTACGACCTCGACCGCGAGTACCAGGCACGCACCTTCGTCGCGCCCACCATGCCGATGTAGCGAGACCGCGGACCGCAACCCACGCGAGTCGCAACCCACGCGAGTCGCCGCCCGCACCCCACGACCACTGGAGCAGTCTCAACGGCTGCCGCCTGGCGCCCTGTCGAGAAGGACCGTCCGGGCGGCAGCCCCGTTTTGTCGGCATCGTGGGTTGCGGGCAGTTTTCGCGCGTTCGCGCGGCATCGGGAGCGACCACATGCCCGGTGTAGTATCGGCTCGAGGAAAGGGGTCCCATTGTCTACGTTTCTCAACGCGAGCCCGGTGTTCGGGCCAGTCCACAGCCGAAGGCTCGGCATCTCGCTGGGCGTCAACATGATGCCCGCCGCCGGCAAGATCTGCTCGTTCGACTGCATCTACTGCGAGAACGGCTTCAACTGCCAGCGCCGATGCGCCGAGGGCCACAACGACGCCGCCACGGTGGCCGCCGGACTCGAGGCAAGGCTTCGCGCCATGCGTGACGAGGGACAGCTTCCCGACGTGATCACGTTCGCCGGCAACGGCGAGCCCACGGCGGCACCCGAGTTCCCCCAGGCAATCGCCGCCGCCCGCGAGCTGCGCGACGAGCTGGCGCCCTCCGCCAAGATCGCGGTGCTGTCCAACGGCACCTTCGCCGACAGGCCCGCCGTGCGTGAGGCGCTTCTTACCGTGGACGACAACATCCTCAAGCTCGACAGCGTCGACCCCGACTTCATCGAACTCGTCGACCGCCCGGTCGGCGCATGCGACGTCGAGCACCAGATCGAGACGTTCGCCTCGTTCGACGGCCATGCCATCATCCAGACGATCTTCCTGCGCGGCAGCTTCGAGGGCCGCACGGTCGACGACACCGACGAGGCCCACGTGGCGCCTTGGCTCGACGCGATCGCGCGCATCGCCCCCGAGGCCGTGACCATCTACACCATCGCCCGCGAGACGCCCGCGCCCGACCTCGCCAAGGCCGACCCGCAGACCCTCGACGCGATCGCCGGGCGCGTGCGCGCGATGGGCATCGCCTGCAGCGTCTCCTACTAGCGCGGCCCCACGCAGCCGGAAAGGGCGCATCACGTGAACCTGCAGCAGCTCAGGTACGTCATCGCAATCGCCGAGGGCGGCTCGATCAACTCGGTGGCGAAGTCGCACTACATCTCCCAGTCGAGCCTGTCGGTCGCCATGCGCGACCTGGAGTCCGAGCTCGGCATCACCATATTCAACCGCTCGAGCAAGGGCATCACGCTCACCAGCGAGGGCGTCGAGTTCCTCGGCTACGCGCGCCAGGTCGTCGAGCAGGCCGATCTTCTCGAGCAGCGTTACGACCGAGGCTCGGCGCGCCACCCCAAGAGGCTGGCGGTCTCGTCGCAGCACTACGCGTTCGCCGTACGGGCCTTCATCGAGTTCGTCTCGGAGCGCGCAGGCGACGAGTCCTGCGAGTTCAGCCTGCGCGAGACCCGCACCGCCGAGATCATCCGCGACGTCGCCGCATTCCGCAGCGACATCGGCATCCTGTACCTGAGCGGCTACAACGAGGTCGCCCTGCGTCACCGCCTGGACGAGGCTTCGCTCACGTTCACCCCGCTGTTCCGCGCGCGCCCGCACGTCTTCGTGCGCGAGGGCCACCCCCTGGCCAGGCTCGGCACGGTCCGCGTGGCCGACCTCGAGCCCTACCCGCGCTACACCTTCGAGCAAGGCGCCGAGAGCTCGCTGTACTTCTCGGAGGAGCCGCTTTCGGCGCTGCCCCACAACCGCCAGATCACCGCGAGCGACCGTGGCACCATGACGAGCCTGCTCACGGGCTACGACGGGTTCCTCGTGTCCACGGGCGTCATGTCCGACGAGATGTTCTCCGGCATCGTGAGCCTGCCGCTGGAGACCGACGAGGTCATGAACGTCGGCTACATAACCCACTCCGAGCGCAGGCTCAGCGGCCTGGCGCTCGACTACGTCGGCAAGCTCGAGCGCCTGATCGTGGGCTTTGGGGACGAGACGTGCGTGGTGCCGTCGCGCGCCACCCAGAAGGCGGCCGGCGGCGGCGCGGCCGACGGGGGCGCCGCCGAGGAGGGCACGGCATGAGCGACGTCACCTTCCACGCGACCGACGCGCAGCACGACAAGCTTCGTGAGCTGCGGCGCATTCTGTCCGACATGGGCAGCGTGGCCGTCGCCTTCTCCGGCGGCGTCGACTCGTCGCTGCTCCTGCACGAGGCGCACCAGGAGCTTGGCGAGAAGTGCCTCGCTGTCACGGCGTCGCTTCGGTCAACCCCCGCGGACGACGCGTCCGCGGCAGAGGCCTTCTGCCGGGAGCACGGCATCCGCAGGCGCGTCGTCAAGGTGGACGAGCTGGGCGTCGAGGGCTTCTCGCAAAACCCGCCCGACCGCTGCTACCTGTGCAAGTCCACGGTCCTGACCCGCATAGGCGAGGTCGCGCGCGAGCAGGGCTGCGCCTGGGTCGCCGAGGGTTCCAACGTCGACGACGAGGGCGACTGGCGCCCCGGCATGCGCGCCGTCGCCGAGCTGGGCGTCCGCAGCCCGCTGCGCGAGGCGGGCCTTCTCAAGGCCGACGTGCGCGCGCTGGCCCGCGAGGCGGGGCTAGCGGTGTGGGACAGGCCCTCGGCCGCCTGCCTGTCGTCGCGCTTCGTCTACGGTCAGACCATCGACGCCGAGCGCCTCGCGCGCGTCGACGCCGCCGAGCGCTTCCTGCACGGCCTGGGCTTCGGCCAGCTGCGCGTCCGCGTCCACGAGGGGTCGGGCGACCTGGCGCGCATCGAGGTCCTGCCCGAAGAGCTCGACAGGCTCTGCTCGCCCGGGGTCCGCGACGCGGTTCAAAGGCGCCTGCGCGAGCTGGGCTTTGCCTACGTCAGCGTCGACCTCGTGGGATTTCGCAGCGGCAGCATGAACGAGGCGCTGCCGCACTAGCGACAACGCCTCGCAGTTCAGACGCTTCGTTTCTTACGTGCCCCGACTCGAGCCCAGCTCGCCCGACGCGACTCGCGCCCGGTGCGGCGGGCACCTTCCGGCTAGTCCTCGGGCGAGAAGTACCCCAGGGCGATGGCGCCCGGGCCCACATGGGTGCCGATCGTGCCGCCCACCTGGCTGATGGGGAGCTTCTCGACCTTGCCCTCCCACAGGTGGGCGCTGTCCAGGATGTACTTGCGAAGCAGCTTGTCGTCCATGCCGGCATAGCCGAGCGACAGTGGCATGTCGTAGTCGATCCCGCCGTGCCTCTCGACATACCGGTTGAGCATGTTGCGACCGTTCTTGGAGCCACGGGCCTTGCCCATGATGTCCACCACACCGTCGGTCACGGTGATTACCGGCTTGATCGAGAGCACCGTACCCACGCCCGCCGCCGCGGCCGAGATGCGGCCGCCGCGACGCAGGTACTCGAGCGTGTCGAGCAGGGCGATCACGCGCACGTACTCGCGCTTGCGCTCGAGCTCGTCGGCGATGGCATCGGCGTCCCAGCCCATCCGGGCAAGGCGCAGGGCGTACTCGACCTGGACGCGCTCGCCCACGCAGACGTTGAGGCTGTCGACGACGCGCACGTGGCAGCCCGCCTGGCGCGCGGCGGTCGCCGCCGACTGGTTGGTGCCCGACAGGCGCGACGACAGGGTGATGCAGACGACCTCGTCGCCGGCGGCCGCGGCCTCGTCGAAGGCCTGCGAGAAGGCATAGGGGGTGACCTGGCCTGTCTTGGGCAGCTCGTCGCTTTCCACCAGCAGCTCGTAGAAGCGCTCGTGGGTCAGGTCGACGCCGTCGCGGTACTCGGTGTCGCCGAAGACGATGGTCAGGGGCAGGACGGTCAGGCGGTCGTGGGCCTCGACGATGTCGGAGCCGGAGTCGCAGACGATGCGGACGGACATTAGCGTTCCTCGCTTTCGGCGATTGCGGTCAGGTTGGAGAGGATGGCGCCGAGCGCGCGGTACATGGCGGCGCGGTCGGACGCGGGCACGCCGCGGACGGCACCGGCGACGAACTCGTCGATCACGCCCATGAGCTCGCCGGCGACCTCGCGCCCGCGGTCGGTGAGCGTGACGGGCGCCCGGTACCCGCGCGAGCCGGGGGTGTCCTCGGCGTCGGCGCGCTGGCCCACGCAGACCAGCCCGTCGCGCTCGAGCGCGGCCAGGGTGCGCGACGTGGCCGCGCGGTCGACGCCCGCCAGGCGCGCTAGCTCGGACGACGTGACGCCGTCGGGGTTGCGGGCGAGGTAGTACAGCGCCATGACGTCGGTGCCCCGCAGTCCCCAACGACGCATCTGCGTCGCCTTGATCCTCTGGATCTCCTTCGAGCAGCGCGTGATGACGCCGACGAAGTCCTCGAAGCTGCCGTCAGCCTGAGCCATGCGTTCCTCCCGTTGCGCGAGCGGGCCGCGACCCGCCGTCCTTCTCGACAGGGAACCATCTTACGCATGGATGTTGAGGTGTCAACGTCTTTCCAACCGAGAAGTGCGCGCGACACGACGCCGCCACAATTGGCGTCGCCCACATGCGATTGGCGCCGGCCACATTTGGTACTGTGGGGAGCGCGACGCGCACGGGATGACGGACGACGACGGGAGGAACGCATGAACCTGAGCGAGGCAATCGAGCACGCGGGCGCCCTCAGCTTCCCCGGCTTCGTCACCGACGACGCGACGCTCACGGCCGACCGCATGGCCAACGAGGAGGCGATCTCGCTTCTGTCCGACGCCTGGTGGCAGGCGGAGGCAGGCGCCGAGCCCTTCTCGTTCGACCTGATTCGCGGCCTTGCCGACCGCAACCGCCCCACCTGCGACTCGTTCGGCGCCGACCGCCTGCGCGACACGCCCGGCTCGGGCCTGGCGCGACGCCTGTCCGACGACGACCTGGTCCGTGGCGTGGCCGCCCTGCAGCACCGCGACCCCGCCGAGGTCGCCCGCACGAGCGGCCCCACCCTCGACGACCTGAACATCGCCTACGTCGAGGCGCCCGTCTCGGGCCTGGTCATGGGCATCGACATCGAGACCACCTCGCGCGAGCCGTCCCGCGGCTACATAGTCAACGTGGGCCTGGAGTTCATGCGCATGGCGCCCGACGCCAAGCCGCACGACCCCTTCAGCGCCTACTTCGGCCTTCCCGACCTCTATCGCGAGAAGGGCGTTCCCCTCGCCGAGATCCACCACATCGCCTGGGACGACGTGAGCGGGCGCAAGCCGTTCCGCCAGGACCGCAAGGCGCAGGCTGCCCTTCTCGCCTGCATGGAGCGCTTCCCCTACATGGCGCACAACGCCGCCTTCGAGGACTCCTGGTTCAAGCTGCACATCGACGGCTACGCCGAGGCACGCAAGGCAGGCCGCATCGTGCCCATCGACACGCGCGACATCTGCCGCCGCGTGGACCCCGAGACCAAGCTGCTGCCGCACGAGCAGCGGCCCGCCTCGCTGGAGAGCTGGGCCCGCCGCCGCAAGACGCTTCTGTCCGGCGAGTCCGAGAAGCACCTCGGCCTGGAGGACGTGGAGCTGATGCTACGTACGGTCCAGGCCGAGTTCGCCGAGCGCAATATGTTCGCCTAACAAGGCACGGGTCGGAGCGCAGGCCGGAAGCCCGCTGGCCAAGGCCGAGGGACTAGAGGTCCTCCTGCCTCAGGACCTTGAAGCCCGCCTCCTCCAGCTTGAAGGTGGCCTCGGCCGCCTTGGCGGCGTCGCGGATCTTGAAGACGTCGACGGCCGTCTCGCCGGCGTTGGAGAAGCAGTAGCCGTACTCGATGTTGAGGCCCAGATCCTCCAGGGCGGCAAGCAGGCTCGCCAGCCCGCCTGCGGCGTTGGACACCTGGATCGCGGCGACCTTGGAGACGGTGGCGCGGAAGTCGGCGGCCTGCAGGGCCTCCATGGCGGCGTCGGTGTCGCGCGTGATGATGCGGACCAGGCCGTAGTCGGAGGTCTCGGCGATGGTCAGGGCATGCATGTTGACGCCGGCGTCGCCCAGGCAGCGCGTGAGTGCGAGCAGGCGGCCCTTCTCGTTATCCAAAAAGACCGTGATTTGCTTGATCATGTGCTAGTTCTCCCCCCTGAGGTCGATGACGCGCTTTGCCTTGCCCTCGCTGCGCGGGATGGAGTGCGGCTCCACCAGGCGCACGCGGACGCCAACCGAGAGAGCCGCCTTGAGGGCCGCCTGGATCCGGCGCTGCAGGCCCTCGATGGCGGACATGTCGTCGAAGTCGAAGCCGGGGTTGACCTCGGCCTTGAGGGTGACGACGTCGAGGTAGTTCTTGGTGGTGAGCTCGATCTGGTACCAGGACGAGACGGCGTCGAAGGTCTCCATCACGTTCTCGATCTGGCTCGGAAAGACGTTGACGCCACGGATGATCAGCATGTCGTCGGTACGGCCGTGCAGACGGTCGATGCGACGGTGGGTGCGGCCGCAGGCGCACTGCCCGGGGATGATGCGAGTGATGTCGCGGGTGCGGTAGCGCACGACGGGACTGGCCTCACGATCGAGCGTCGTCAGGACGAGCTCGCCCCACTCGCCGTCGGGCAGGACCTCGCCGGTGGCGGGGTCGATGATCTCGGCGTAGAAGTGGTCCTCGGCCAGGTGCAGGCCATCCTGCTCGAGGCACTCGACGGCCACGCCCGGGCCCATGGTCTCGGTGAGGCCGTAGACGTCGAGCACGCGGTAGTTGAGCTTACGCTCGAGCTCGCGGCGGAAGTTGTCGGAGAAGGCCTCGGCGCCGTGGATGCCGGCGCGCAGGTGGAACTCCTTGGCGGGGTCGATGCCCATCGAAATCGCGGTGTCGGCGATGTGCATCGCGTAGCTGGGGGTGCAGCACAGGATGGTCGAGCCCATCTCGCGCAGCACGCGAATCTGGCGCTCGGTGTTGCCCGCACTCATCGGGATGGTCAGCGCGCCGGAGTGCAGACCGCCGTAGTGGGCGCCCATGCCGCCGGTGAACAGGCCGTAGCCGTAGCAGACCTGCACGACGTCGTTGGGACCGGCACCCGCGTAGGCGATGCCACGGGCGAAGCAGTCGCCCCAGAAGTCGAGGTCATGGGCGGTGTAGCCACCCACGGTGGCGACGCCCGTGGTGCCCGAGGACATGTGGAGCTCCCTCACCTCGGACAGGGGGACGGCGAACATCCCGTAGGGGTAGTTGTCGCGCAGGTCCTGCTTGGTGACGAAGGGGGCGCGTGAAAGGTCGTCGAGGCTGGTCACCGAATAGGGGTCGAACCCGGCGTCGTCAAAGCTCCTCTTGTAGAACGGCACGTTCTCGTAACAGGCGACGACGGTCTTCCTGATGCCCTCCAGCTGGATTGCCTCGATCTGGTCGTGAGGCATCGTGAGGACGTCCTTCTCTGTTGGCATTCGACTCCCTTCCCGTTGAAACGACGGACCTGCCCGGGCGCTCGCCACACGGGTGCGCGAATTGCGGTGCCATGCAGGTCGGCGGGCGATCATTTGCTAAAGGGTGGCACAAGCGGGGCGGGCGCGGGGCGGCATCGGCAGCTGGTTTCCGAATTGTTAAACAGCCCGCCGGGGAGGGGCGCAAAAGGCGGAGGGGTCGCCCCGAAAAAGGAGGCCCCCATTGACCGGGGGTCGGGCTATGAGGATGCACGAAAACGCCACCAGTGGTCAAACCACCCATCCCCGTCGACCAAAAACGTCGTCCGCCCAAGGCCCGCCCGACACGACGAGGGCCGCGAATGGGTAGTAACGTAGGGAACTTAGACTCCGATCGCGGCACGCCGCGTCTACCGAAAGGCCCACCATGGCAAAGTTGACCGAGGGCAACGCCCTCTACCTGTACCGGCTTCTCCGCGACGAGCTTGGCGCGGGCAGGCAGACCCCCGTCGCGCGCGTGGAGGAGGTCCTCGCCGCCGACGGGATCGCACCCGCCGACGTCGGATGCTCCGACGTGGCCGAGCTGCTGGGCAAGCTCGACGCCTTCGTGCGCCTGACCACCTTCAAGAAAGGCCGCCTGTACGCGACCATCGTCGCCAACGAGCCGATGGACCGCGCGCTGGAGAAGGCAGGCGACGCCGACCCCGCCGAGAAGGGCGCGAAGAACGGCAAGCCCTGGAAGCGCAAGCGCGGCCCCAAGCAGGTCCGACCGGCCAAGCCCCGCCACGCCGAGCCCAAGGCCCAAAAGCCCGCCGAGCTCGAGCCCTCCCCTGCCGAGAAGGACGCCGAGGCCGAAACCCCCGCAACCGAGTCGACCGAGACGCCCATCGCCGTCGAGTCAACCGCAACCGAGACGATCGCGGCCGAAAGCGCCGCGGCAACGCCCGAACCCGAGGCAGCCGAGTCGACTGCCGTCGCGACGGCGCCCGCGGCGACCGACGAGCCCGACAAGCCCGTGGCGGCGGCCGAGCCCGAACCCGAGCCCGCAAAGCCCTCCATCACACTCAACATCACCTACGACCCGTACGAGGGAGCCGAGGACGGCCTGCTCGACCCCGTGCCCGAGAACGACATGCCCGGACCCGAGCCCAAGGTCGAGGCCCCGAGCGCCGACACCACGCCGACCGAGCCCGCACAGGCCACCGCCGCCACGCAGAGCGCGTCCGACACCGCGACTGGCGCAGCCAGTGCCGCCAGCCCCGCCGCGGCCGCGAGCCGCGTGCCCGCAGGCTCCCCCGTCGCGGCCGCACCGCACGCCGACGCGGAGCCCGCGGCTCCCGCCGAGCTCGCCGAGGCGGCCGAGCCGCGGCCCCAGGCCATCCCGGTGAGGCTGCAGTCCGACCTGCCGCAGAACTTCTCGGCAGAGGTCCACTGCAAAGACGAGCTGCTCAACATGCTCTATCGCATCCTGCCGCTGGACGAGGACGTCATGACGCTGCTGGACGAGGACTGGCGCGTGGCCAGGTCAACCGGCTCGCTGTCGGGAACGCGCAGCAAGGTCAGCTTCCCGCTGCGCTACCTGCGCGAGGACGGCTCGACCCCCGTCGAGGTGACGCTGCGCCGCACGACCAAGCCCACCGCGGGCAAGCGCTGGAACCTCGCCTACGTGGACGGCGACGACGGCACGGGCTCGCTTCACGAGGCGGCCGGGCTGGAGGGGCTGCCCAAGGCCGACGAGGGCGCGTGGTCGGACCTGTCCGGCAGGCGCAACGGCGCCACGACCAAGAGTCCCGCGCGCGAGCTGGCGCAGTTCGCGGTGATCGGCTCGTGGGACGCCTTCCTGGGGTCGCTCGCCACCATGTGCGCGCCGGAGCGCTGGAACCTCCCCGGCGAGGGCGTGGGCAAGGCGAGTCGCTACGGAGTGCTGCGCGAGTACGTGTGCGTGACCTTCGCGCGCGTGATGGCCGAGGGCAAGCTCGCGGTTGCTGCCGACGGTTCGCTCGCCGCGTTCAACACGGGGCTTCTCACCCCGTTCTACCAGGACGTCATTGCCTGCTTCGAGCCCCGCAAGGGTGACATCGCCTGGCAGTTCGCGGGCTTTGCCACCGCGGGCTCGGGCGAGCTGGGGGCACGCGTCACCGCCGCCTTCGACCCGCTGCCGCAGACGCCCGACTACCTGCGCCAGCTGGGCGACGTGGCGCCCGAGCGCGACCGCCTGGCGATCCTGGACACCGACGCACTGCTGGGCCGCCAGCTGGGACGCCTGCCCCTGGCCTTCCTGGCGGAGGGGCTGGAGAGCAACCCGGACGCCTCGCGCCTGGTCGCCGAGCTCGGACGCGCCGACGCCACGCGTCGCGGCGAGGCCCTCACCGAGCTGGCACGCGCCATCAAGCAGGACCCCGGCAGCTACCGCAGGCTCGGCCGCGACCTGGAGGACGCCTGCGAGCTGGCCCTGCGTCGCTGCCGCGCGAGCTACCGCGTGGCAGTCCCGGTCTGGGACCCGGCGACCGGCGAGATGCGCCTGCTCGTGCCGATGGCGCTTCTCGACGACGCGCGCGCGGACTGCGCGCTGGTGCTGACGCCGCAGCCCTCGGGCAACTACCGCGGCGTGGCCGTCATGTCGCTGGCGCGCGCCTATGCCTGCGCCCGCGTGGTGAGCGCCGAGCAGCCCGCCTGGCTCGCCGCGGACGTGGCCCTCGCGTAACGCCTTGGTGTCCGCGGGCGCCCGCCCTGCGCGCTCGGCATACAATCTGGGCAGCGTGCGACCCGGGCGGCACTTCTCGCCAGGGGTCGCGCCAAGACCGACGACATCCGCCTACCACGGGAGAAGACCATGTCCAAGATCCAGATGAAGACCCCGCTCGTCGAGATGGACGGCGACGAGATGACCCGCATCATGTGGCAGATGATCAAGGACGACCTGATTCTGCCGTACGTCGACCTCAAGACCGAGTACTACGACCTCGGGCTGGAGCACCGCGACGCCACCGACGACCAGGTCACGGTCGACTCCGCCGAGGCGACCCGCCGCCTGGGCGTCGCCGTCAAGTGCGCGACCATCACCCCCAACGCCCAGCGCGTGGAGGAGTACGGCCTCAAGCAGATGTGGAAGAGCCCCAACGGCACCATCCGCGCCATGCTGGACGGCACCGTCTTCCGCACCCCCATCATCGTGCGCGGCATCGAGCCGCAGGTCCGCTGCTGGAAGAGGCCCATCACCATCGCGCGCCACGCCTACGGCGACGTCTACAAGAACGCCGAGATGCGCATCCCGGGCCCGGGCAGGGTCGAGCTCGTCTACACGGCCGCCGACGGCACCCAGACCCGCGAGCTCGTCCACGAGTTCGACGGCGCCGGCGTGGTCCAGGGCGTCCACAACATCGACGCCTCCATCGAGGGCTTCGCGCGCAGCTGCTTCGAGTTCGCCCTCGCACAGGGCCAGGACCTGTGGTTTGCCACCAAGGACACCATCTCGAAGACCTACGACCACCGCTTCAAGGACATCTTCGCGGACCTGTACGAGGCCGAGTACAAGGGCCGCTTTGCCGAGAAGGGCATCGAGTACTTCTACACCCTCATCGACGACGTCGCCGCGCGCATCATGCGCACCGAGGGCGGCTTCATCTGGGCATGCAAGAACTACGACGGCGACGTCATGAGCGACATGCTCTCCTCGGGCTTCGGCAGCCTGGCCATGATGACGTCGGTGCTGGTGAGCCCCCACGGCTACTACGAGTACGAGGCCGCCCACGGCACCGTGCAGCGCCACTACTACAAGCATCTGAAGGGCGAGCCCACCTCCACCAACTCGGTGGCCACGATCTTCGCCTGGACCGGCGCCCTGCGCAAGCGCGGCGAGCTCGACGAGACCCCCGAGCTGGTCGAGTTTGCCGACCGCCTGGAGCGCGCCACCATCGACACGATCGAGTCCGGCCACATGACGGGCGACCTCGCGCGCATCACCACCCTGCCCGACCCCCGCGTCCTGGGCACCGAGGAGTTCATCCTCGCGATCCGTGACACCATGGAATCTGCCGAGAAGAACGCCTAGTCGCGACGGAGGCTCGCATGGACGTCATCCTGATCGCGTTGGGCCTGGCAAGCGTCGGCTACGGCCTGAGCGTCATGCTCGTGTGGTCCGGCTCGAGCTTCTTCGCCGTGTGGTACGCAATCGGCGTCGCGCTTGCGGGTGCGGGACTGGCCATGCGCATGGGCGCCTGGCAGCAGCTGCCGCACGCGCTACGCGTGGCGGCAGGCGTCGTGGCGGGGGCCGCCCTCGCGGTGACGCTTGCCGTGGCCGCACTGATCCTGACGACCGCGAGCGAGCCCGCGCCCGCCGCCCTCGACGAGGTCGTCGTGCTCGGCGCGCAGGTCCGCGCCGACGGGTCGCCCAGCACCGTCTTGCGCTACCGCCTGGACACCGCCGTCGACTACCTGCGGGACAACCCCACTACGCGCGTGGTCGTCTCGGGCGGGAAGGGCCCCAACGAGCCCTGCACCGAGGCCGAGGCGATGGCGCGCTACCTGGAGTCCAAGGGCATCGACGCGAGCCGCATCGTGCCGGAGGACGCCTCCACCACCACCGTCGAGAACCTCCGCTACTCCAAGGCACTTCTCGGCAGCGCGGACGACGAGGTCGGCATCGTGACCAACGACTTCCACGTGCTGCGCGCGACCCGCATCGCCGCCAGGCAGGGCTACGCCCACGCGCACGGCATCGCCGCCCCCTCGGACGCCTGGTACGTGCCGAACAACGTCCTGCGCGAGGTCATGGGCGTGGTGAAGGACGCGCTCCTGGGCAACATGTAGGGACCGTTGCGCCCTTGCATCGCATGGCATGCGTTCTACACTTGTGTCACACCCACGACGCCGGCGCGCCGCGAGTGTGACACGCCGCGCAAAGCGGACACATCACATCGGAAAGGTTGACGATGGCAAAGAACACCGTTCTCACCCTGCGCAAGAAGGTCGACGAGGGCGGGAAGGTCACGATGCTGACCTCCTACGACTACACGATGGCGGCGCTCACCGAGCAGGCGGGGATCGACATGATCCTCGTGGGCGACTCGCTGGGCATGACCATGATGGGATACGACTCCACCCTGCCCGTGACCATGGACGACATGGTCCACCACACCCGCTGCGTGACGCGGGCCACGAGCGACACCTTCGTCGTGGGAGACATGCCGTTCGGCTCGTACCAGACCGACGTCCCCACCGCCGTCGCCAACGCCGCCCGCCTGATGAAGGAGGGGCAGTGCCAGGCCGTCAAGCTCGAGGGTGGCGCCAGCGTCTGCGAGCAGATCCGCGCCATGGTCGGCGCGGGCATCCCGGTGGTCGGGCACATCGGCCTGACCCCGCAGTCCGTCAACGCGTTCGGCGGCTTCAAGGTGCAGGGCAAGTCCGTCGAGGCGGGCCGCCAGCTCGTTGCCGACGCGCTGGCCGTGGAGGCCGCGGGCGCGTTTGCCATCGTGCTTGAGTGCGTGCCTGCCGACCTCGCGGCACTTGTCACCAGCAAGCTGACCCGCGCCTTTACCATCGGCATCGGCGCGGGCAACGGGTGCGACGGCCAGGTGCTGGTCGTGCAGGACATGCTCGGCATGACGCCGGGCGGCTTCAAGCCCAAGATGGTGCGCCAGTTCGCGCAGGTCGGCGAGGCCATCGTGGGCGCCATGCGCGCCTACGACGAGGCCGTCCAGGCGGGCGAGTTCCCCGCCGCGGCCGAGAGCTACAAGATCGATGCCGATGTCATGGACCAGATCAGGAGTGATTGCTAATGAAGACCGCCACCACCGTCGCCGAGGTTCGCGAGCAGGTTCGTGAGTGGAGGCGCGAGGGCCTGACCGTGGGCCTCGTTCCCACCATGGGCTTTCTGCACGAGGGCCACAAGAGCCTGATCGTTCGCGCCGCCGCCGAGAACGACCGCGTCGTCGTGTCCGACTTCGTGAACCCCACGCAGTTCGGCCCGACCGAGGACCTGGAGAGCTACCCGCGCGACTTCGGCCGCGACTGCAAGCTGTGCGAGGAGGCCGGCGCCGCGCTGGTCTTCCACCCCGAGCCCTCCGAGATGTATGCGCCCAACGCCTGCACCTACGTCAACATGGACGAGCTCACCCACGAGCTGTGCGGCCTCACGCGCCCGATCCACTTCCGCGGCGTGTGCACCGTTGTCTCCAAGCTCTTCAACATCGTGACGCCGGACCGCGCCTACTTCGGCCAGAAGGACGCCCAGCAGCTCGCCGTCATCCGTCGCATGGTGCGCGACCTGAACTTTGGCATCCAGATCGTCGGCTGCCCGATCATCCGCGAGGCCGACGGCCTGGCTAAGAGCTCGCGCAACACCTATCTCTCCGCCGAGGAGCGCACCGCGGCGCTGTGCCTGTCGCGCGCCGTGTTCGCCGGCCAGAAGCTGGTCGAGGACGGTGAGCGTGACGCCGCCCACGTGCTCGACGCCATGAGGGCCATCATCGAGGCCGAGCCTCTCGCGAGGATCGACTACGTGAAGATGGTCGACTTCGAGAACATCGTCCAGATCGAGAAGATCACCGATGAGCCGATCCTGTGCGCCATGGCCGTCTACGTCGGCAAGACGCGCCTGATCGACAACTTCATCTTCGACCCGAAGGCCAAGTAGTGGCCGCCAAGACCAACGAGGCCAGGCTCGAGGGGCGCGTCGCTTTTGGCGCGCCCCTTCGCGTAGGCTTCGTCGGGGCGGGCAAGGTCGGCTGCTCGCTCGCACGGTACCTGCAAGCCGATGACACCGTCGGGCGAGCCAGCTTCTACAGCAGGTCGGCTGAGCATGCCCGCGAGGCGGCCGGGTTCTGCGATGGCCGCGCATATGGCTCGCTTGCCGAACTGGCCGAATTCGACCAGCTCATCTTCCTGACCGTGCCCGATGGCGCGATCGCCCGGGTCGCGGACGAGCTCGCCGCCTGCGGCGTGGGCCTCACCGGAAAGATCGTCGCGCACTGCTCGGGGGCCATCGCCTCCAACGCGCTCGCCGCATGTCGCGACGCGGGCGCATACGTGACATCGATGCACCCCCTGTACGCCGTGAGCAGCCGCTTCGACTCCTGGCGGGAGCTCGGGCAAGCGTGGTTCTCGCTCGAGGGCGACGAGGTGGCCGTTCGCACGCTCGAGGCACTTCTCGACAGGCTGGGCAACGGCCACGCGAGGATCGACGCCTCCGACAAGCCCCGCTACCACGCAGCCGCCGTCATGGCGTCCAACCTGGTCGTGGGGCTATACGACATGGCTGCTGGCGAGCTGGCCCGCTGCGGCATCGACCGCGACGAGGCGGAGTCCGCGCTCGCGGCGCTGTTCCTTGGCAACGCGCGACACGTGGCGGCAGACGGCGTGGGCCCGTCGCTCACCGGACCGGCGGCCCGCGGCGACGAGGCCACCATCGCGCGCCACCTGGACGTGCTGGCCGACGACGCCGAGGTCGCGAGCGCATACCGCGTGCTGACCGAGCGCTGCCGCCAGATAGCCGCCCGCAAGCGCTGACGGACACCGCCAGCAAACCGCACCGGCGCACGCCCGCGGACCGCGACGTCGGCCCACGGGCGTGTCCGTTATGCATTGTTTTGTGAACAAGGGACGCGAACATGCTCCGGGGCGTCCCGCGCGTCCTATCATGTACGCGCTTCCCGTAACGACTTCGCACGTCGGACACGACGCACGCCGAAGCCACACGGCACTTCTCGACAGCCGGACACGAAAGGCTCGCCACATGGTTCTGGACATGCTCAAGGGCAAGATTCACCGCGCAACGGTCACGCAGGCCGAGGTCGACTACGTGGGCTCCATCACGATCGACCGCGACCTGATGGACGCCGCGGGAATCCTGGAGTACGAGCGCGTCCAGGTTGCCGACGTCGAGCGCGGCACCCGCCTGGAGACCTATGTCATCGCAGGCGAGCCCGCAAGCGGCGTGATCTGCCTCAACGGCGCCGCCGCACAGCTGGTGGACGTGGGCGACAAGGTCATCATCATGGCGTACGCGCAGATGACCCCCGAGGAGGCCGCCGCCAACAAGCCGCGCGTCGTCTTCGTCGACGAGCACAACAAGATCGCTCGCCTGACCCGCTACGAGCGCCACGGCCGCCTGGAGGACATGGCCTAGGCGCCGCATCGCGACACGCCACGACGTCGGATGCGGGCCCGCGAACGCGGCCTCGCATCCGAAAACTCCATCCCCACACGGTAAAGTTGTCACCCGGACACAACGACTTGCGCGGACGGCGAAAGGGAGCCCATGGTCATTACCCACGACGAGTTCCGCTCGCCGAACGACCTGCGCAACCTGCGCATCTGGCTTCCCGACAACTACTGGCAGACCGAGGAGCGCTTCCCCGTCACCTACTTCCTCGACGGGCAGTGGGCCCTGGGCGACCCCACGACCCCCACGGACACGCCTGCCAACAACGCTGCCGAGAAGGACGCGCGGCACGCCGCCGCATCCGGCGCCCGCAGGCGCAAGGCGCCCAAGCCCCTGGCAGCGCAAACCCGTCGCGGCCTGTGCCTGGAGGACTACCTGCGCACCTGGCACAAGCCCATGATCGTGGTGGGAATTCCCAGCCCCGAAACCGAGGACGAGCGTGCCGCCGAGCTGTGCCCCTGGCCCGCGCGCATCCGCCACACCGACATCACCCGCGCAGGCGGCGCCGAATTCGCCGACTGGCTCGCCGACGTGGTCAAGCCACACGTGGACGCACGCCTGCGCACCTGGTCGCACCGCGAGGCAACCGCGATCTGTGGCTTCAGCCTGGGCGGCATGGCGGCGGCCTACGCCACCGCGGCGCGCAACGACGCCTTCTCGAAGGCGGGATGCCTCTCCCCCAGCGCCAGGACCTGGGAGCGCCAGCTCCGACGCGAGGTCGCCGATGCCGCACGCGATCGCCGGCTGAGCCCCGACACGCGCGTCTTTCTCTCGTTCGGCTCGCGCGAGTGCGGGCGCAAGCCCCAGGGCGGAGACCCCGCGCGCACCAGCCAGGAGGCGCATGCCGCATCGCGACTGGCGCACGCCCTCGACACGCACGGGGCCGCGACCTGCGTCCTGTGCCAGCGCGGCGGCCGACACCGCATGTCGGACTGGTCGCACCTGACCGACGCGATGATGGGATTCCTCTGGGAGGCGCGTCTCCCCTAGCGAACCGGGTACGTTACTCGGATACGGCTTGCCACCTGCGGCGCATTGACCGCGGCAAGACAGGTCCGACCCAGGCGGGAGGAGCCAGGCATGAGCGACGCGCACACGACCACGACCAGGACCGACAACCATCCCAACCCCCTTGGCAGGCCCGCCATCGAACACGGCCTGTCAGATGCCGAGAAGAGCGTCATCTCGCAGATCGCCGACTCCGACTCTTGGGTCGGACGCGTCGACGCGACCGCCATCGCCATCCAGAACCGCGCACGAGAGCTGTGCCTGGAGCTCGACCGCGTGAGCCCGGCGGACGCCACGGAACGCAACCGCATCCTGGGCGAGCTGCTGCCACCCGACAGTCACCTGCCCGTGGTCATGCCGCCCTTCAGGTGCGACTACGGCTTCAACATCCACTTCGGGGGGTTCGCGTTTCTCAACTATGGGGTCACGATCCTGGACACGTCACCCATCAGGATCGGCCAGGGCACCTTCATCGCGCCGGGCGTAACCATCAGCGCCACGGGCCATGCCCTCGACCCGGCGCAGCGCGCGCAGGCGATCTCGACCTCCGAGGCGATCGCCATCGGCAGCAACGTGTGGATAGGCGCCAACGCCACCATCTGCGCGGGCGTGACCATTGGCGACGACTCCGTCATCGGCGCGGGCGCGGTCGTGACCCACGACATCCCGGCGGGCGTCGTGGCCGCGGGCGTGCCGGCGCGCGTCCTGCGCGAGCTGGGACCAGACGACCGCGTCACGCCGACGTTGTCCCAGGCGAGCGGGACGCCTCCGTCAGAAGGCTAGCAGCTGACGGACACCTGGCGGTAGCTGATGCCACACGACGACAGGATTCGCTTGGAGATGCGGTTGCCGTCGGTGCCGTCATACTTGTCGTCCAGGTAGACGACCTCGCCGATACCCGCCTGCGCCAGGATCTTGGCGCACTCGTGGCACGGGAACAGCGTGACGTAGACGCTCGCGTGCGAGAGGTCCTTGAGCGAGCCACGATAGTTGAGGACCGCGTTGGCCTCGGCGTGGACCACGTAGTTGTGCTTGTCCTGCAGTGGGTCGTCCGAGGTGCCCCACGGGAAGTCGTCGTCGTTGAGGGCGGACGGCGTGCCGTTGTAGCCCACCGAGAGGATGCGGTGGTTGGTGTCGGCGATGCAGGCGCCCACCTGCGTGTTGGGGTCCTTGCTGCGCAGCTGCGCGGCAATCGCGACCCTCATGAAGAACTCGTCCCAGGTGATGACGTCCCTGCGCTTGTCTGGCATGCGGGCCTCCCATCGCGCGCCACGCCCCTCGTGGCGCGCCCATCGTGTTTCCTGCGTCGCACGATGACGCATCGGGCGACGTCTTGCAAGTGCGCGCGAGTCCGCACGGCCTAGCGCCGGGCCAACGCGCGCAATGCCTCGGTCGCGCGTGGCTCGTCCACCGAGTCGTAGCGCACCACCAGCCGGCGCAACCCATCCGCCGCGGTCGCGTTGCGCGCGTCGTACGCCAGCTCGCCCATCGGACGCGCCTCGATCCCCCTGCTGCCGAGAAGTGCCGCGAGCTCGGACTCCGATCGCCGCGCGTCGACCGCCAGCACGCAGTGCAGGCCAGCGTCGGCCGCCTCCATCCGCACGCGCCCGGACGCGCCACTTGCCTCCAGCGCGCGGCGCAGGGCGTCGCGCTCGTCCCGGGCACGCTTGCGCACGCGGGCGACGTGGCGCTCGTAGCTGCCATCCGCCAGGATGCGCGCGAGTGCAAGCTGGTCGATGGTGCCCACGGTAGACGAGTAGAACCCGAGCTCGCCCGCATAGCGCCGGGCCAGCTGCGGCGGCAGGACCATGTATGCCAGGCGCAGCGCCGACCCCAGGCCCATCGAGAACGTGTTGCTGTAGATGACCCGCCCGCAGGCGTCCACGCTCGCAAGGGACGGCACGGGCCTTCCCGCCAGGCGAAACTCGCAGTCGTAGTCGTCCTCCACAATCCAGCGGTCGGTGTTGGCCCGCGACGCCCAGCCAAGCAGCTCGTAGCGTCTGGCGATGCTCGTGACCAGGCCCGTCGGGTACTGGTGCGACGGCATCAGGTGCACGACGTTGGCGCCGCTTCGCTCCAGAAGGTCGCATCGCATGCCCTGGGCGTCTAGCGGGATGTGTTCGACGCGGGCGCCATGCGCGCGATACAGAGACGTCAGGCGCGGATAGCCGGGATCCTCCAGCGCGACCGAGAGGCCATGACACCCCAACAGCTGCACGATGGCGCCATCGAGCACCTGGGCGCCGGCGCCCACGACCACGCATTCGGGGTCAACCTCCATCCCGCGCGTCTGCCGAAGGTATCTCGCGATCGCCTCCCGCAGGCGCGGCAGCCCCTGCGCAGGGCTCGCGGCAAACAGCGAGGCGTCCGGCTCCTCCGCAAGCGTCGCGCGCAACGCACGCGCCCACAAGCGTCCAGCCTCCGTCGCCGAGCCGCCCATGCGCCCGGTCGCCACACGCGGGGCCGCATCCCCCACGCGCATGTCGTCTTCCTGCCGAGAAGCACCATGGGTCGCAGGCGCCGCCGGCGCAGTCGCGCCCGTCGCCGCAGGCACCCCCGTCATTCCGGCGCCCGCCATGCCCGCCCCCGCCATGGTGTGCACGCCCGCCGGAAGCTCGCACACGTAGAAGCCGCTTCTCGGGCGGGAGGCCACGTAGCCCTCGACCACCAACTGCTCGTAGGCACCCTCGACCGTGACTACGCTCACGCCGAGGTGCTCGGCCAGCGCGCGCTTCGACGGCAGGCGGTCGCCCGCGGCAAGCCTGCCGGCGACCACGTCGTCGCGAATCGAGCGGTAGAGAAACTCGTAGAGGGGCGCGTCACCACGCGCCGACAGATCGTAGTCGAGCAACTGACCTTATCGCCACCCACCGTCTGACCTTACACTGACCCGACGATTTTCTCACCAACTGGGTGTTTTGCCAATGTCAGACCAACCCTATCCTTACGAGAATCCAACACGGACACACGGTGGCAAACGCGCCGCCGTACGAGGAAGGGAACGAGAATGGCACAGGACACCCAGAGCCGCAGCTCGCTCAACAGGGAGCTCGCGCAGATGTTCAAGGGCGGCGTCATCATGGACGTCACCACCCCCGAGCAGGCACGCATCGCCGAGGAGGCGGGCGCCTGCGCCGTCATGGCGCTCGAGCGCATCCCGGCCGACATCCGCGCCGCCGGCGGCGTCAGCCGCATGAGCGACCCCAAGATGATCAAGGGCATCCAGCAGGCCGTCTCCATCCCCGTCATGGCAAAGGTGCGCATCGGCCACTTCGTCGAGGCGCAGATCCTTCAGGCCATCGACATCGACTACATCGACGAGTCCGAGGTCCTGACCCCCGCCGACGACACCCACCACATCGACAAGACCAAGTTCGCCGTGCCATTCGTCTGCGGTGCCCGCGACCTGGGCGAGGCCCTGCGCCGCGTCGCCGAGGGCGCGAGCATGATCCGCACCAAGGGTGAGGCCGGCACCGGCGACGTCGTCCAGGCCGTCCGCCACATGCGCAAGATGCAGAGCCAGATCCGCGAGGTCGCCGGCCTCGCCGAGGACGAGCTGTTCGAGAAGGCCAAGCAGCTCCAGGTGTCTCTCAACCTGCTGCGCCAGGTCCACGAGACCGGCAAGCTGCCCGTGGTCAACTTCGCCGCAGGCGGCGTGGCGACGCCCGCCGACGCCGCCCTCATGATGCAGCTTGGCGCCGAGGGCGTCTTCGTCGGCTCGGGAATCTTCAAGAGCGGCAACCCCGCGAAGCGCGCCGCCGCCATCGTCAAGTCGGTCGCCAACTACACCGACGCGGCGCTTATCGCCAGCCTTTCCGAGGACCTGGGCGAGGCCATGGTCGGCATCAACGCCGGCGAGATCGACGTCATCATGGAGGAGCGCGGCCTGTAGGCCACGGGAAGGCGGGAAACAATGAGCAGGAAAATCGCTGTCCTGGCCGTTCAGGGCGCCTTCGTCGAGCACGAGCGCATGCTCGAGGGCCTTGGCTGCGAGTGCGTCGAGCTACGCCAGGCGGCCGACCTCGAGCGCGACTTCGACGGCCTGGTGCTTCCGGGCGGCGAGTCGACCACCCAAGGCAAGCTGCTCGACGAGCTAGGGATGCTCGAGGGGCTTCGCGACCGCATAGCGGGCGGCCTGCCCACCCTCGCCACCTGCGCGGGGCTGATTCTTCTGGCGCGGCGCCTGGACGCCCACGACGACCGCGGCACCCCTCGCCTCGCCACCATGGACATGGAGGTCCGCCGCAACGCCTACGGTCGCCAGCTGGGAAGCTTTCGCACCACGGCCACGGTCGAGGGCGTCGGCGAGGTGCCCGCGACCTTCATCCGCGCACCCTACGTCACGCATGCCGAGAAGGACGTCGAGGTCCTGGCGCAGGTCGACGGTCGCATCGTGGCGGTGAGGCAGGGCAGGCAGCTGGGTCTTGCCTTCCACCCTGAGCTCGATTCCGACACGCGCCTGCACGAGCTGTTCCTCTCGCTGTAGGGACCACGGCCCAACAGGAGCCTGACAGTCGTCCGACAACGCCCGACGACATCCCAATGGCGTCGAACAACATCCCAACAAGAATGGGGCCGCCCGAGAAGATCGGACGGCCCCATCTCATTGCGCGATTACGCGACTCTTGCCACGCGCGACACGGCGCGCGGCAGACGACTCCTAGTAGCGGTTGCCGCCACGGTAACCGCCACGGTCATTGCCGCCACGGTAACCGCCGCGGTTGTCACGGCCGCCGAAGCCGCGGTCGTTACCGCCGCGATAGCCGCCGCGGTCGCCGCCACGACGGTCGTCACGGCCGCCGAAGCCGCCACGACGGTCGCCGCCGCGGTCGTTGCCGCGGAAGCCGCCACGGTCGTTGCCGCCACGGAAGCCACCGCGGTTGTCACGGCCGCCGAAGCCGCGGTCGTTGCCGCCGCGATAGCCGCCACGGTCGCCGCCGCGGTTGTCACGGCCGCCGAAGCCACGGTCGCCGCCGCGACGGTCGTCACGGCCGCCGAAGCCGCCACGACGGTCGCCGCCGCGGTCGTTGCCGCGGAAGCCGCCGCGGTTGTCACGGCCGCCGAAGCCGCCACGACGGTCGCCGCCACGATCGTTGCCGCGGAAGCCGCCGCGGTCGTTGCCGCCACGGCCGCCGAAGTCACGGTCGTTGTCCAGGCCCATGGCAACCAGGGGGTCGATGACCTTGTCGAGCATGGCGAACAGCTCGTCAAGCTCCTCATCGGACAGACCGGGCACGTAGCGCTCGGCGTCGACGCCGGCGGCCTCGGCCTCGTCAGCGGCACCCTCGGCGGCGCGCACGACGACGTGGCGCTTGTCCTTGTCCTCGGGGACGATGCGGGCCACGAGGTCCTTCTCCTCGGCCTCCGCCAGGATCTCGTCCAGGGCGCGAACGCCCATGCCCAGCAGGTCAGCCATCTCCTTCTGCTCCATGCTCGGCTTGAGCTCGAGCAGACGCAGCGCACGGACCAGGTCCTTCACGCGGCCGGCCTTCTCCTCGGCGGCGTCGTTGATGGCGTTGCGGCGGTTGCGCAGCAGGCGAGCGGCACGGTTGCACTTGTCCAGGAGGGTCGCGTCGTAGTCCGGCTCAACCTCGTCGTCCTTCTCGGCATCCTCGGCCTCGTCGTCGACCTGCTCCTCGTCGAACTCGGCCTCGTCGCAGGACTCGACGGTCTCGTCGATGGCGTCATCCATGGCGTCGTCGATGTTCTCGCTCTCGATGTTCTCGTTCTCGTAGTTCTCGTTCTCGGACATGCGTCCCTCTCCTTCTGCGCCGACCCTGCGGCGCGTCACGTGCCCCTCGCGGGGGCCGCACGCCTTCGTCGCGTGCGATTCAAACGGGCGGTGTCCCGATGCGGGACCCGCGTTCCATGGCCAGTCGCCCCATGCGACCGACAAAACCTGACCAAGTTTAGGGGCGCGGACACCCAATGCGTGCCCGCGCCCCGTTTGCCCACGAAAGGCCCACGTCATGTGCATGTTTCCTGCAGAGAAGTGCCTCGCGCGGAGGACACGTGAGAGACGCCCCCGTGGACCCCCTATGCCTGCCTGTAGGTGGAGAGGAAGTCGGCCAGGTCCTCCATGCACTCCTTGAGGACCTCCATGCGCGGCAGGTAGACGATGCGGAAGTGGTCGGGCTCCGCCCAGTTGAAGCCACCGCCGCGCGTGATCAGGATCTTCTTCTGGTGCAGCAGGTCGAGCGCGAACTGTTCGTCGTCGGTGATGTTGAACTTCTTCACGTCGAGCTTGGGGAAGATGTAGAACGCCGCCTTGGGCTTGACCGCCGTGACGCCATCGATCTGGTTGAGCGCCTCGTAGACGTAGTTGCGCTGCTCGTAGACGCGGCCACCGGGGCGAATGTACTCGTTGACCGACTGATAGCCGCCCAACGCCGTCTGAACGATGGACTGCGCCGGAACGTTGGAGCACAGGCGCATGTTGGACAGCATGTTGACGCCCAGGATGAAGTCCCTCATCGAGGCGATGTTGCCCGACAGCACCATCCAGCCCACCCGGTAGCCACAGATCATGTGCGACTTGGACAGGCCCGAGAAGGTGACGCAGGGAAGGTCGGGCGCGAGCGACGCGATCGAGATGTGCTCGAAGCCGTCCATGATCAGACGGTCGTAGATCTCGTCGGAGAAGATCATCAGCTGATGCCTGCGCGCGATCTCGACGATGCCCTCGAGGATCTCGCGCGAGTAGACGGCGCCCGTGGGGTTGTTCGGGTTGATGATGACGATGGCCTTGGTGCGCGAGGTGACCTTGCTCTCCATGTCCTGCAGGTCGGGGTTCCACTCGTTTGCCTCGTCGCAGACGTAGTGGACGGGGTTGCCGCCAGCTAGGGTGGCGCACGCGGTCCACAGCGGGTAGTCCGGGCTGGGGATCAGCACCTCGTCCCCATCGTCGAGAAGCGCGTGCATGCAAAGCTGGATGAGCTCGGACACGCCGTTGCCGGTGTAGATGTGCCTCATGTCGACGTTGGGGATGTTGCGCAGCTGGGAGTACTGCATAATCGCTTTGCGCGCGGCGAACAGGCCGCGCGAGTCGGAGTAGCCCTCGCAGTCGGCCAGCTGCTGGCGCATGTCAAAAACGACCTCGTCCGGGGCACGGAAGCCGAACGTTGCGGGGTTACCGATGTTGAGCTTGAGGATGCGGGCACCGTCCTCCTCCATACGGGCGGCCTCGTCGACCACCGGGCCACGCACGTCGTACAGGACGTTGTCGAGCTTGTCGGACTTCTTGAACTGTCGCATGGGTGTCTCCCCTTGGATGTCGTTACTGACGGTGGTTACGGGTGCGGATGCGCTCGCGGGTGACGCGGTGGTCGGGCTCGGGGTGGCCGGGGCTACGCCCGGCCCGCTAGCTCGCGCGGGAAGCACTGGGCTGACGGCGGGAACGCGGCCAACGCTCGGCGTGGAGTCGTTGGTCGGGACTCCCGCGAGCCAGGCGGCGTCGACCCGCAGCAGGTCGGCAAGGAGCGCCATGACGTCGCGACGAGGCGTGACCTTGCCGCTGACGTACTGGCTCACCTGTGACTTTCCAAGCTTGGCGCCCTTCTCGGCAGCCATTCGGACGAGGTCGGACTGCCTGATGCCCGCGGCATCCATCGTGGCCGCGAGCCTGTCTTTGAACGAGTTGCCTGACATGCGAGCGTCCTTCCGGTCGTGCGATTGCCCTGGAGGTGGATGTTGAAATTGAACTAGTTCAATTTCAATCTTCTTGGCAGGGCCGTGAGTTCAATTTCGTTGAACTATAGCACGTTGGAATTGAACTAATTGAACTTCATGACAGCAACATCTGGCGGGCGGAGACAGCCCTCGCCGGCAGTTGCAATCGCCATGGGCGTGACGCGTAACCTGACCGCGCTACCTTGCGGCGTCCGACCCCTCGCGACGAAGCGTCTCGAGCATGTGGCGCGGTACGGCATGGCGAGCGCAACTGCCGATGACGTTTCCCGCGGCACGCTTGGCGTCAGCCGAGCCATTGCTCGTTGCATAGGCATGACCGAACGCGGCGAAGCGCTCGAGCATGCAGATGTCGTTGCCGCCATCGCCGTATACCGCGACCTCGTCCTCCCCCAGGCCCAGCCATCCCGCGAGCCACGCGAGGGCCGAACCCTTGTCGACGCCCGACGCGGTGATCTCGAACATCGTGGGGTCGAAGGGGGCGTTGACGACCTCGGGATGCTCTGCCAGAAACGCCGACACCTCGCGAGCGACCTCGGGCACCTGCCCCTGCAGGTGGAGGTTGACCTTGCAGACGGGCAGCGACGCGAGCTGGGCGGACGTGCAGTCGTAGACGTACTCGGGCGCGCCCGTCATCCTCATTCCCCGCGTGGCGATCCTCCAGTAGCGCGGGGCATCCGCGAACGCGGCGGCGTGTTCGGCCTCCGAACAGCGGTGGTAGGTGTGCTCGGCGGTCACAAACTCGAAGGGCAGGTCGCCAAACTCACTCACCAGGTCCACGCAAAACGCGGGGTCTACGGCCTCGGCGCGAAGAACCTCGTCACCCTCTCCCAGCACGATCGACCCGTTGGCGCACACCACGCACATCCCTCCGCAAAAGCCGAAGTCGCGCGTCGTGCGGAACACCCGCCCGGTGGCTACCGAGAAGTGCGCGCCGGCCGCACGGACCTTGCCAATCGAGGTCAGGATCGTGCGGTCGGTCATGTGCATGGAGTTGAGCAGGGTCCCGTCGAGGTCTGCCGCGAAGAGTCTGATCATGCGCGATTCCTTACGTAGCGGCACGGGCCTTGCGTGGCGACACGAGCCGTGCCCGTCGAGCCGTGCCTACCGGGCCGTGCCTGTCGGCGGTCGAGGTGGCCGCAGGCACGTCACCCCTGCGCTCGCGGGTGCCGTTCGGTATCAGGCATCACGCCAGTCGAGGCGCGGCTCGGGGCAGAGCAGCTGCCGCGGGTCGGCACCCTCGGCGTCGGCGAGGCTCACCCAACGGACGGCGGGGTCGTCGTAGGTGCTGTAGTAATAGCGACCCGTCCGGGCCGAGAAGCAGCTGGTGTAGAGGGTCTTCTCGAAGGAGCCGTCGGCCATCGCCGCGGCACCCTCGGCCATCGCCACGCCCTCGAGCGTGCGGAACATGCGCACGACGTTGTCGGCCTCGGAATCCTTGGCCGGGTAGTGTGCGTTGAGGTAGGCGACCTTGACGAAGCGCGACGGCGAGTAGCAGTCGCCCGGGATGCCGCGCATGCCGGCGCCCACGCCGTAGGGCGCGAGCTTGGCGCGGCCCCACTCGCTCGCCTGCGGGAACGCGTTGTCCGCCGTCACGTAGCTGCGCAGGTTCTCCAGGTGCCACTCGAGCGAGGGCTGGTTGGTCAGCACGTCCACGGGGTCGTCCAGCACGTGCATGCCGTCGGGGCGGCACTCCACCACGATGCTGCGGGTCGCGTCGCCGACGATCCAGTGCAGGTAGCTCACGCCCAGGCCCTCCCCCGCGGGCTGGCCCACGACCACCGCGTCGCGCAGCGCGGCCTCGACCTCGTCCGCTGTCGAGAAGTGCGCGCAGACCCACAGCGGAAACTCGTAGGCGCATACGTTCGACTTGCCCTCGACGGGCGCGTCGGCGTACTCGGCAAAGCCCGGGAAGTTGAGGCCGGCGACGGCCAGGCCCGCGTCGTTTCCGCAGTCGAAGAACATGGGGTAGCCGTCCATGGCGACGCACATGCCGACGATGGCGTGTGCGGTCGGGGCGTCGTCCACGTAGCGGTAGGCCACGTCGTGGCCCTTGGGAACCACACGGACCTTCTCGCCATAGCCGTGGTTCCAGTCGAGGTTGCGCCCGAGGAACATGTTCCCGTCGGAACCGTTGAACCTAACAGCCGTGCACATGGTGCGCCTCCGTCCCTGTCACCCGGCGGGCGCGGTCGCGCCCGGGCAGTGCGACAATCGGTTATGTTCAATCGATTGTCGCACTAACACGACAGTCGTGACGCCAAGGGGCGGGAGGGCACCACATGGCCACACCAGACGGGGTCGGACGCAGGGGCGCCATGGCGCTCGCATCCTGCATGCTGGCTTTGACCTGTGCATTTACCTCAGGCTGCACGGACATGGGCACCGTGGGCGAGTCCGAGCGCGAGGCCAGCGCCGCGGCCGAGCCCGCCTACGAGCAGCTGTGCGACGCGATCGACCGGCACAAGGCGATCGTCGTCATCGAGGGTTCGGAGACGGACCTGTGGCGTGCCTGCTGGCGCGCGGCGCTGGACCCCGACAACGTCTGTCTGGACGAGACGCCCCAGCCGACGCTCACCGTCATGGACAAGACGCTCGTCCTTCTCAGCTACAACTACCCCCACAGGCACGGCATGGCAACGCTCGCGCGATGCGAGCGCCAGGCGCAGGCGATCGCCGACATGGCGCCGGCGGGCGACGACTGGGAGCGCGCCCTGTACGCGCATGACGCGATCTGCCGGATGGTGCGCTACGACCCCGACGAGGGCGGCAACGACCTCATCGGCTACGACAACCACACCCGCAGGGTCGACGGCGCGTTCGTCGACCACGTGGCCGTGTGCCAGGGCTACGCCGCCGCCTACGAGCTGGTCTGCGACAAGATGGGAATCCGGTGCGACACCGTGGTGAGCGAGGACCACGCATGGAACGTGGTCACCATCGACGGCCGTCGCTACCACGTGGACCTGACGAACGACGACATGGACGAGAAGGACTCGTCGGGCCGCGAGTACGTGTGCCACGACTACTTCATGCTCAGCACCGACGAGATGGAGGCCGCGGGCGAGAGGGTCTCGCAGGACGAGACCCCCTGTGACAGGCTCGACGACACCCGCGACGGCTACTTTCGCAGGATGGGGGCGCTGTTCGACGAGTACGACCCCAAGCGCGTGAGGGCCGCCCTCGAGCGCCAGGTCAAGCTCGGGCAGAACGCCCCCGCAGTACGCTTTACCAACAGGGAGGCCTACCGCGCCTGCTGCGACGACCTCGACCACGGGAACGGCAACGCCGCTCCCGACGGCGCCTCCTCCTACTGGCCGGACGACGAGCTGTACGTGGTCACCGCCGTGATGGACTAAATCAGCTTGCCGTTGCAGTGGTCGACCATGTGCTGGACCACCTGGGCCATCCAGCCCAGGAAGTCGGCCTGGCGGTTGGCCAGCTTGCCGTCGACCAGCTCCTGGTACTTGACCTTGACCTTCGCGAAGCGCTTGACCCTCTGCTCCTCCTCGCGGGTGAGGCAGCCCTCGACCACCTGGGCGGGCGCCAGGCCGAGCAGGATGTGCGGGTTGCACATGACGCGGGCACGGTCCTTCTCGTCCACGTAGGCGAACATGGCCTTGGTGACGCCGATCTGGTTGGCGGCGAGGCACGCGGCGTCGTCGAGGGAGGCGAGGGTGTCCAGCAGGTCCTGGGCCAGCTCGGCGTCGTCGGCCGTGGCGGGCTCGCAGCGCTGGGAGAGAATGGCGTCGTCGGTGACGAGTTCCTTGATCATGGGGTTCCTTCCATATGCGGTATCGCTGCGCACAAGCGTAGCAAATCGCGACACGGGCTGGCGGGCGACGGGCGCCCCTGCGCCTGCAAACCATGTGTAGATGTTGACATATCAACGTGATTGCGCCGTTCTGGCCCTTCAATCCCTTCCGAAAGATGTTGCGCTATCAACAACAGGAGACGAGACGGGCGGCACACGCCGCACGCGGCACACGCCCGCGCGCCGTCCCGTCGCAGCCGGAAAGGAGACCCGCATGAACCCCATCCGCCGAGCCTGGTGCCGCACGTTCCAGGCCGCGTTCCGCATTGCCCTGCCGCTTCTGCCCTACCGCGAGCCGAAGATCCTGCACTCGGTGGAGGAGGTTCCCGGCGTGCTCGCGAGCCAGGGCCTGACCTCGGCACTTCTCGTCACGGACGCGGGCATCGCCGCGCTGGGCCTCACCCACGCCCTGGAGGGGGCGCTCGCGGCCGCCGGCATTTCGTGCGCCATATACGACGGGACCGTCGCCAACCCCACCGTCGCCAACGTGGAGGCCGCGCTCGGCGTCTACCGCGACCACGGCTGCCAGGCCATCGTCGGCTTCGGCGGCGGCTCGGCCATGGACTGCGCCAAGGCCGTCGGCGCGCGCGTCGCGCAGCCGAAGAAGAGCGTCAACTCGATGGGCGGCCTTCTGCGCGTGCACCACAGGCCGCCCTGCCTGATCGCGGTCCCCACCACCGCCGGCACCGGGAGCGAGGTCACGCTCGCCGCGGTCATCACGGACGAGAGGACCCACCACAAGTACCCGATCAACGACTTCTTCCTGATCCCCGCCTATGCCGTGCACGACTGGCGCCTGACCGAGGGCCTGCCCGCGAGCGTCACCGCGCAGACCGGGATGGACGCGCTGACCCACGCCATCGAGGCCTACGTCGGCCGCAGCACCACCCGCCTGACCCGCGAGAAGGCCCTGTCGGCCTGCCGCCTAATCCACGACAACCTGGCAGACGCCTACGACGACCCCCACAACGCGCGCGCCCGCCACAACATGCTCAGGGCGGCCTATGACGCGGGCATCGCCTTCACCCGGTCCTACGTCGGCTACGTCCACGCCATCGCCCACAGCCTGGGCGGCCTTTACGGCATCCCCCACGGCCTGGCAAACGCCGTCATCCTGCCGCACGTCCTTCGCGCCTACGGCGAGACGGCCGAGCCCAAGTTGGCGGACGTCGCCCGCGCCTGCGGCATCAGCCCCGAGGGAGCGTCCGACCACGACGCGGCCCACGCTCTCATCGGCTGGATCGACGCGGCCAACGCGCGCATGGGCATCCCCGACCACCTCGACGGCATCCGCGCGTCCGACGTCGCGGCCATGGCGGCGCACGCCGATGCCGAGGCCAACCCCCTCTACCCGGTCCCCGTCGAGTGGGACCGCGCCCAGCTCGAGGCCATGTACCATGTTGTCGCGGGCGGCGCCTTCGCCGACGAGGCCGACGCCGCGCCCGCACACGACGCCAACAACCAGACGCACTTCTCGGCAGGAAACGCCACTGCCGAGAAGAACCAGGAGGTCGCAGCATGAGCCCCGAGCAGATCGCCGGCATCGTCGAGCGCCAGCGCGCCTACTTCCGCACGCACGCCACCGCCGATGTCTCGCGCCGCCGCGACGCCCTGCGCAGGCTCCACGCGGCCGTGCGCGCCCACGAGGACGACATCGCCCGCGCGCTTCGCGAGGACCTGGGCAAGTCGCACGACGAGGCGTATATGTGCGAGATCGGGCTGTCGCTGTCCGAGATCCGCTTCCAGGAGTCACACGTCGAGCGTTGGGCGGGCCGCCACAGGCGCCGCACCGACCTGGCAAACGCCATCGCGTCGAGCCACGTCGAGAGGGTCCCGTACGGCGTGACCCTCGTCATGGCGCCGTGGAACTACCCGTTCCTGCTGACGCTGGAGCCCCTTGCCGGCGCCATCGCCGCGGGAAACACCGTAGTCGTCAAGCCCAGCGCCTACGCGCCCGCCAGCTCGGCGGTGCTGCGCCGGATCTGCGAGGAGGCCTTCGCGCCCGAGCTCGTGAGCGTGGTCGAGGGCGGCCGCGCCGAGAACACCGCGCTTCTGGACCAGCGCTGGGACAACATCTTCTTCACCGGCAGCGTCGGCGTGGGCAAGCTCGTCATGAGCCGCGCCGCCGAGAACCTGACGCCAGTCACGCTGGAGCTCGGCGGCAAGAGCCCCTGCGTCGTGTGCGCAGACGCCAACCTGCGCGTGGCCGCCCGACGCGTCGCCTTCGGCAAGTGGCTCAACCTGGGACAGACCTGCGTCGCGCCCGACTACGTCTGGGTGGACCGTCGCGTCCACGACGAGTTTCTCGCCCTGCTGCGCGAGGAGGTCGCCCGCATGTACGGCGACGACGCGCTGGCCAACCCCGACTACGGCCACATGGTCAACCGCAAGCACTACGACCGCGTCTGCGGCCTGGTCGATGCCGAGAAGGACGGGCGCGTCCTGATGGGCGGACGGCGCGACGACGAGACCCTGCGCATCGAGCCGACCGTGCTGGACGGCGTGACGGAGTCCTCCCCCGTCATGGGCGAGGAGATCTTCGGGCCCGTCCTGCCCGTCATGGCCTACGACGACCTCGACGAGGCGCTGGCCTTCATCGAGTCGCGACCCACCCCGCTCGCGTTCTACCTGTTCACGTCCAGCAAGTCGCTCGCGCGCCGCATCATGCGCGACGTTGCGTTCGGCGGTGGCTGCGTCAACGACTGCATCATGCACCTGGCCACGAGCCACATGGGCTTCGGCGGCATGGGCAACTCGGGAATGGGCAGCTACCACGGCCGCAAGAGCTTCGAGGCGTTCACCCACGAGAAGAGCGTCGTGTCCAAGGCGACCTTCTTCGACGCGCCATTCCGCTACCAGCCCTACACCGGCTGGAAGCGTGCCTTCGTCAGGATGTTCGTCCACTAGCGGCTCGGGCACGCCCGCGGCGACGTCCTAACCCGCGACCCCCATGACCTCGGCCGCCGAGCGCCAGGGGCGCAGGCGGGAAGGGTCGTAGGGCGCATGGGCATGCGCGGGCACCTCGGGCCACTTGACCGTGTAGCCCGCGCCGTGGCTGCAAAAGACCGAGTCGGGCGTGTTTGGCAGGTCGGACTCCGGGTCGTAGGCCGCCGCCTCGACCACGCGGCGGGCGTCATGGCAGGGCTCGTAGCCCAACAGCTCGAGCGACAGCCTGCCCAACCCGCCCGTGTACTCGGCGAGCTCCAGCGCATAGTCACCCAGCTCGGAGGCGGGGACGGTGCCTGTCAGGCGAGCCTCGTCGCCCGTCTGGGCGGGCGCGCCGAAGCGGGCCGACATCCGCGTGAGGTCCGCCATGGCCCGCCCGACCTTCTGCGCGGGAAGCTCCAGCTCGAAGGCGTACCACGGCTCCAGAAGGACGCACTCGCCCCGGGCGCTCGCCATCATCAGCGCCTGGCGCATCGCGCGATAGGTTGCCTGGCGGAAGTCGCCGCCCTCGGTGTGCTTGGGGTGGGCGCGGCCGGCCAGAAGGGTCACGCGCACGTCGGTCACCGGCGCGCCCGTGAGCACGCCCGACAGGTCGCGTTCGGCCGCGTTCGTCAGGATGAGCCGCTGCCAGTTGAGGTCCAGCTCGTCGGTCGAGCACTCCGACCCGAACGTGACGCCGCTGCCGCGGGGCGCGGGCTCCACGCGCAGGCTGACCTCGGCATAGTGGCGCAGCGGCTCAAAGTGCCCGACGCCGACCGTGGCCTTCGAGACGGTCTCCTTGTAGAGGATGGCACCCGGCCCAAACGAGATGCGCAGCCCGTGGCGGCGCGCCACGAGCTCGCGCACGACCTCCAGCTGCACCGCGCCCATCAGGCGAAGTCGGATCTGCTGCAGCCGCTCGTCCCACGAGACGCCCAGCATCGGGTCCTCCTCGGCAAGCTCGCGCAGGGCCGCCAGGACCGTGTGCGGGTCGGCCTCGCCGCACAGCACGCCATAGGTGAGCACGGGCGCCAGCGCGGGACGGTCCTGCGCGGGCTCGGCGCCCAGCGCGTCGCCCGGCCGCACGCACGAAAGCCCCGTCACGGCGCAGACGCCCCCCGCCTCCACCCGCCGCACCGGCTCGAAGCGCGACCCCGTGTAAACACGCAGCTCGTTGACCTTCTGCGACCAAGGCTCGCCGCCCGTCACGCCCTCCACCTGCTGCTTGGCGAGAAGTGCCCCGCCCGTGACCTTGAGCCAGGCGATCCTCTCGCCGCGCTCGCCGCGACTCACGCGGTACACGCGCGCCGCGAACTCGTGCGGCCACGTGCGCTCGGGCGCCAGCTCCGCCAGCATGTCCAGAAGCCCGGCCACGCCCTCGCCCCTGAGCGCCGAGCCAAACAGGCACGGGTAGACGCGTCGCCGCGCCACCAGGTCGCGCACCGTGGCCGCCGCAAGCGACCCGCACTCCAGAAACTCCTCGAGCGCGTCCTCGTCGGCCATGGCTGCCCGCTCGCCGCAAAGCTCGTCAGCGCCGACGCACCCCTCGTCCAGCCGCGAGCGCATGGTCGCGAGCAGCGCGTCCCTCTCGGCAGGGGAACCCGCGTCCGGCAGGAGGTCCACCTTGTTCACGAAGACGACGGTCGGGATGCCGTGCCGCTCGAGCAGGCGCCACAGGGTACGCGTGTGGCCCTGGACGCCGTCGTTGGCACCCACGACCAAGACCGCCATGTCCAGGGCGGCCAGCGTGCGCTCGGCCTCGGCCGAGAAGTCCACGTGGCCGGGCGAGTCCACCAGCGTGATCGCGACGCCCGCGCGCTCGATCGCCGCCTGGGACGAGAAGATCGTGATGCCGCGGTCGCGCTCCATGCGGTCGGTGTCCAGGTGCGAGTCGCCGCGGTCGACGCGGCCCGCCGCGCGGATCGCGCCCGCATCGAGCAGCATCGCCTCGGCGAGCGTCGTCTTGCCCGCGTCGACGTGCGCCAACATGCCGATTACCGCCTGCCTCATTCGTTCGTCCCCCCGACCTCGCGCGTGCTTCTCGGCAGCGCACGCCCCTCGGCCGCGCGCCTGTCGCCCATTATCGTGGAGGTTGTCGCGCCTGTGGGCAAACGGACAGCGCGGGGCGACTTCGGGGTACCCTAGGCACTGTATCGACGCGACGCAAAAGGAGCCCCAATGGCCACCAACCAGCCCGTGAAGATCGTCATGCTCACCGGATACCTCGGCGCCGGCAAGACGACCCTTCTCAACCACATCCTGTCCAACGACGGCGGCATCCGCGCTGCCGTCATCGTCAACGACATCGGCGAGGTCAACGTCGACGCCGGCCTCATCGCCGACGGCGGCCTGTCCGAGACCGACGACCTCATCCCGCTGACCAACGGCTGCATCTGCTGCACCTTGGCCGACGACCTGGCAAACCAGCTGTCCGACCTGGCCGACTCCGGCAGGTTCGACTACATCATCATCGAGGCCTCGGGCATCTGCGAGCCCGTGCCCATCGCCTACACGATCAGCGACTTCTGCGATGCCGAGAAGGTCGGCGGCCAGCCCAAGCTCGCCCTGGACAACATCGTCGCGGTGGTGGACTGCAAGCGCATGTACGACGAGTTCGAGGGCGGCCGCAAGCTTTTGGCCGACGACATCGACGAGGACGACATCGAGAGCCTGCTCATCCAGCAGATCGAGTTCTGCTCGACCCTGGTGCTCAACAAGGTCGACACCGTCACCGACGAGCAGCTCGCCAGTCTCAAGGCGATCGTGCGCGCCCTGCAGAAGGACGCCGTCATCGTCGAGGCCACCCAGGGCAACGTCCCCATGGACCAGCTGCTGGACACCGGCCGCTTCGACTTTGCGACCGCCTACAACTCGGCCGCGTGGGCCGAGGCGATGGAGCACCCCGAGGAGCACGAGGACCCCGAGGTCCTCGAGTACGACATCCAGACCTTCGTCTACCGCCGTCGCAAGCCGTTTGACGCCGAGAAGTTCCGGCGCTTCGTCGAGAACGAGTGGCCGGACGAGGTCATCCGCGCCAAGGGCATGCTGTGGGCCGACGTCGACCCCGACATGTGCTATGTCTTCGAGCAGGCCGGCCGCGAGATGCGCATGATGGAGAACGGCCTGTTCGTGGACAGCGCCCCCGAGGACGAGAAGGCCCGCATGCTCGCCGACAACCCCGAGCTCGCCGAGGACTGGGACCCGGTCTGCGGCGACCGCGAGACCCGACTGTGCATCATCGGGCGCCACATGGACCCCGCCAAGGTCACCGCGCAGCTCGACGAGCTGCTGTGCGACTGGACTCCCGGGAACTAGCCCGTGGCCACCGATCGCGACAACCTCGGCGAGACCCGCGTCTGCGCGGGAGCGGGCCACGACTGTGCCTTCTCCCGCGTGGGCAGCTCGTGCATGGACAACATCCGCCTGTTCGCCGACCTGCCGGTGGACGCGAAGCGCGAGCTGCTGTCCTGCTCGCGCCACTCCAAGCACGACCAGGGCTCGATCATCGTGCACGAGGGCGACCCGGTCGAGTCGATCATCGTCGTGCGCTCCGGGCGCATCAAGACGTTTCGCAACAGCGCCGGCGGCGAGGAGTACGTGCTCGACGTCCTGCATGACGGCCAGGCCCTGTGGCACGGCATGTTCCTCGAGGACCACACCTACCACTACTCGGTCGAGTGCCTCACGCCCGTGCGGCTGTGCCGCTTCCACCGCGCCGACTTCGAGGCACTTCTCGCCAACCACCCGGACGTGGCGCTAGGACTCATCCGCATGATCACGACCGACCTGGACGACGCGGAGGAGCGCATCATGATGCTGTCCATCCGCGACCCCAGGCAGAGGCTCGCCGAGTACCTGCTCATCCGCGACAGGCGATGCTCCGGCCCCGAGATCCGCCTCAAGCTCGACGACATCGGCGCGAGCGTGGGCCTGCGCCCCGAGACCGTCAGCCGCAACATCGCGCGCTTCGTGCGCGAGGGCCTGGTCCAACGCACCGGACGGGGTCGTCTGCTCGTGATCGACCACGAGGGGCTGCGCGAGATCAGCTCGCCGGGTGGCAAATAGGTCCCTGTAATGTGCCACTTGCCACACATTTTAGCTGCGCCTTTACCGTTCACGGCCAAAAACCTACCGTTCACTAGCGGCAAACTCGGTGCGTAAAATATTTTTGTCGTTGTTTGATTCTGGTCAAGGAACTACCCCCTTCCCTCCTCCTACATTCATAGCTGGACAACCGCAAGCAAGGGAGGTGCGCCATGCAGGGACGTGTTCACTCGACGGAATCCTTCGGATCGGCCGACGGCCCCGGCGTGCGTTACATCGTCTTTTTGCAGGGCTGCCCCATGCGCTGCCGCTACTGCCACAACCCGGACACCTGGAAGGCGGGAGCCGGCGAGCTGATGGATGCCGACGAGATCCTGGACGCCGCCGAGCGCTACCGCGGCTACTGGGGACCCGAGGGTGGCATCACCGTCTCGGGCGGCGAGGCCCTCATGCAGGTCGACTTCGTGGCCGAGCTGTTCGAGAAGGCCCATGCGCGCGGCATCAACACCTGCCTGGATACGTCGCTGTCCACGTTCACCCGCGAGGAGCCGTTCTTCTCGGCATTCGAGCGAGCGATGGACGCCTGCGACCTGGTCATGGCCGACATCAAGCACATCGACCCCGAGCGCCACGAGTGGCTCTGCGGGCGCGACAACGACAACATCCTCGACTGCCTGCGTCTTCTGGCCGAGAAGGGCCAGCCCATGTGGATCCGCCAGGTGCTGGTCCCGGACATCACCGACGACGAGGCCACGCTGCGCCGCACGCGCGAGTTCATCGCGTCGCTGGGCGACGCCGTCAGGCGCGTCGAGGTTCTTCCGTACCACACGCTGGGCATCTTCAAGTGGGACGAGCTCGGCATCCCCTACACCCTCAGAGACGTCGAGCCGCCGACGCCGGAAAGCGTCGAGTTCGCCACCAAGGTGCTGAGGGGTCAGATATAGGCAAACATGCGTCGCGGGGAGTGACGCAGGGAGAAAGCGAAAGCTAGGAGGAAACATGCAGCTTCGTGAGGAGTGGGCCGGCTTCAAGAAGGGCCACTGGGTCGACGACATCAACGTCCGCGACTTCATCCAGAACAACTACACCGTCTACGACGGCGACGAGTCGTTCCTGGCCGGTCCCACCGACGCCACCAACACCCTATGGGACAAGGTCCAGGAGCTCCAGGCCGCCGAGCGCGCCAACAACGGCGTCCTCGAGTGCGAGACCGAGATCGTCTCCGGCCTGACCGCCTATGGCCCCGGCTACATCGGTGAGGACACCAAGGACCTCGAGAAGGTCGTCGGCCTGCAGACCGACAAGCCGCTGAAGCGCGCCTTCATGCCCTACGGCGGCATCAAGATGGCGCAGCAGGCCGCCGAGAACTACGGCTTCCACGTCAACGACAAGTACAACCAGATCTTCAACGAGTACCACAAGACCCACAACCAGGGCGTCTTCGACGCGTACACCCCCGAGATGCGCGCCGCCCGCCACTCCCACGTCATCACCGGCCTGCCCGACACCTACGGCCGCGGCCGCATCGTCGGCGACTACCGTCGAGTCGCCCTCTACGGCGTCGACCGCCTGATCGCAGGCAAGCAGGCCGACCTTCTCAACTGCGGCGACCGCACCATGACCGACGCCGTCATCCGCCAGCGCGAGGAGATCACCGACCAGATCCACGCCCTGCAGGGCCTCAAGAAGATGGCCGAGATCTACGGCTACGACATCTCGCAGCCCGCGACCAACGCGCAGGAGGCCGTCCAGTGGCTGTACTTCGGCTACCTCGGCGCCATCAAGACCCAGAACGGCGCCGCCATGTCCGTCGGCCGCGTCTCCACGTTCCTGGACATCTACATCCAGCGTGACCTCGAGGCCGGCAAGATCGACGAGGCCCAGGCCCAGGAGCTCATCGACCACCTGGTCCTGAAGCTCCGCATGGTCAAGTTCGCCCGCATCCCGTCCTACCAGGCGCTCTTCTCGGGCGACCCCGTCTGGGCCACCCTCGAGGTCGCCGGCCTGGGCCAGGACGGCCGCAGCCTCGTGACCAAGACCGACTACCGCTTCCTGCACACCCTCGAGAACATGGGACCGGCCCCCGAGCCCAACCTGACCGTTCTCTACAGCAAGCGCCTGCAGGAGAGCTTCCGCAAGTACGCCGCCAAGATCTCCGTCACCACGTCCTCGATCCAGTACGAGAACGACGACGTCATGCGTCCGGTCTGGGGCGACGACTACAGCATCTGCTGCTGCGTGTCCGCCACCGAGACCGGCAAGGAGATGCAGTTCTTCGGCGCCCGCGCCAACCTCGCCAAGTGCCTGAACTACGCCATCAACGGCGGCAAGGACGAGAAGTTCATGGACAAGCAGGGCAACCACATGCAGGTTGGCCCCGAGTACGCCCCCATCACCAGCGAGTACCTCGACTACGACGAGGTCATGCACAAGTTCGACCTGATGATGGACTGGCTGGCCGAGCTCTACGTCAACATCCTCAACCTCATCCAGTACATGCACGACAAGTACTACTACGAGGCCGAGGAGATGGCCCTCATCGACACCAACGTCCGTCGCACCTTCGCCACGGGCATCGCGGGCTTCTCGCACGTCGTCGACTCCCTCTGCGCCATCAAGTACGCCAAGGTCAAGACCGTCCGTGACGAGCAGGGCGTCGTCGTCGACTACGAGGTCGAGGGTGACTTCCCCAAGTACGGCAACGATGACGACCGTGCCGACGACGTGGCCGTCTGGCTGCTCAAGGCGTTCATGGCCAAGATCGCCAAGCACCACACCTACCGCGACTCCGAGCCCACGACGTCGATCCTGACGATCACCTCCAACGTCGTCTACGGCAAGGCCACCGGCGGCACCCCCGACGGCCGCAAGGCGTTCACCCCGTTCGCCCCGGGCGCCAACCCCGCCTACGGCGCCGAGAAGAACGGCCTTCTCGCCTCGCTGAACTCCGTCGCCAAGCTCCCCTACGAGTACGCCCTCGACGGCATCTCCAACACGCAGACGATCAACCCGTCCGCGCTGGGCAACGACGACGAGCAGCGCGTCACCAACCTCGTCAACGTGCTTGACGGCTACTTCGCCAACGGCGCCCACCACCTCAACGTCAACGTCTTTGGCGTCGAGAAGCTCAAGGACGCCATGGAGCACCCCGAGAAGCCCGAGTACGCCAACTTCACCATCCGCGTCTCCGGCTACGCCGTGAAGTTCATCGACCTCACGCGCGAGCAGCAGCTCGACGTCATCGCCCGTACCTGCCACGACCGCATGTAGTCAGCGCGCCCGCACAAGGCAGACGCGTCGCATCGAGCGATTCGCAAGGGAGGCCCGCCGTCAGGTGGGCCTCCCTTTTTGTGCGTATGGACCACGGCGCGCGGGTCGGCACGGCGAACGCGGGCGGCGTCGGACGGGCGCGTCCTTCTCTACAGGTAGTCGAGAAACGCCCGCGCGGCCAGGCCCATGTCGGTCAGGCGGCGACGCACGAGGTAGAGGGTGCGATACGCGGGGTTTGCCAGGTGCCGCACGTCGACGTCGTAGTCGGCACGCTCGATGGCGAGGCTCGGCAGGAGCGACACGCCCAGGCCCGCCTCGACCATGGCCAGGATCGCGGCGATGTTGCTCGTCCGGCAGCGGATGCAGGGGCCCTGGAGCTTCCGCTGCACGAGCGGCGCCGTCTCGGTGTCGGCGATGAAGCGCATGTCCAGGAGGTCGTCGACGGGGATGTCCTCGGGCTCGGGCGGGAAGTGGCCGCGCGGGGCGACCACGACGATCTCGTCCCTGTCGTAGGCGGATGCCAGAAAGCCCTCCCCCTTGAGCCTGTTGGGGATGAAGGCCATGTCGACCTCCCCGGCGGCAAGAAGGCACTCGGCCTCGCCGTAGGTGCACTCGCTGATGTTGACCTCGACGCCGGGGTGGTCGGAGACGAAGTTGCCGAGCGGCTCCGGCAGGCGCATCGACACGATGCTCGACGGCGCCGCGATGGAAAGGCTGCCGTCCTCGAGCTCGGCCATGTTCTCGACGCGCCTGCCCAGAAGGTCGTACGCCTCGCAGGCGGCACGGGCGTCGTCCAGAAGGCGCCTGCCGTCCTCGGTCAGCTCGAGCACGGGACCACGTCGCTCGAACAGGCGCACGCCCCACTCCTGCTCCAGGCTCGCCAGCGCGCGACTGGCCGTGGACTGCGCGCAGCCCAGCTCCTCGGCGGCACGGGAGACGCTGCCCAAGGTCGCCACCTCGACAAACGCGCGAATCTTGTGAACGCTCGAATCCATGGCCCCTCCCCGGGCGCGACGTGCCCCAAGACGGGGCTGCGGCATGCCCTCTTGCTTTACCCAAAGAAGGGCTCCCCGCCACGGATGATTCCGCGACGGGGAGCCCGGGGGAAGGGAGCGGCATCAAAGGCTTGAGGGCCAGAGAACCACTTGGGGCCAAGGGACTGTCGAGAAGGACCGTCCGCAAGGGGCCTACAGGGCACCCTTGATGACCTTCTCGCCCTCCTTCATGATGACGTCCATGTTGTCGGGAGTGAGGTTGTGGATGTCGGCAGCGACGTCGCCCTTGACGACCAGCAGGTCGGCGAGCTTGCCGGCCTCGAGGGAGCCGAACTCGTCCTCGTGGTGGACCATCTTGGCGCCGTTGAGCGTGGCGGCCTTGATGGTGTCGAGGATCGAGACGCCGGCCTTGTCGACGAAGTCGTACATCTCGTCGATGGTGACGTAGCCGTACGGGGTGACGAAGCTGAAGGAGTCGGAGCCGATGGTGAGGGTGACGCCCAGCTCGTTGGCGCGACGCAGGTTGGCGTAGGTGCGCTGCAGCTCGCGCTCGACGACGGTGTCGCCGGGGAACTTGGCGTTGGCCTCGGACTCCTCGGGCGGGTAGGTGCCGTACCAGGTGGGAAGGAAGCCGATGGTCGGGGTGAAGAAGGTGCCCTGCTCGGCCATGAGGTTCATGGTCTTGTCATCGAGCTCGAAGCCGTGGATGAGCTGCTCGGCGCCAAAGCGGACGGAGTCGTAGGCGGCGCTGACCGAGTTGTAGGAGTGTGACCACAGCGGGATGCCGACCATCTTGCACTCCTCGGCGACTGCCTGGATCTCCTCGGTGCTCATGAGCTGCTTGCTGCCGGAGTCCCAGCGCCAGATGCCGCCGCCGGTCGCCCAGATCTTGATGGCGTCGGGGTTCTCGCGCAGACGCAGGCGGATGGCGTGGCGAAGCTCCCACGGGCCGTCGACCTGGTCGCCCCAGGGGTGCGAGTCCTTGCTCACCTGCAGCGGGAGCTTGTGCGAGTCGCCGTGGCCGGCGGTACGGCAGAAGCCCAGGCCGGTGGCAAAGATGCGCGGGCCCTTCATGACGCCCATGTTGACCAGGTCGCGGATGGCGATGCCGTTGCGGCCGATCTCGCAGACGGTGGTCAGGCCGTGGGTGAGGCAGTCGTAGGACTGCTTGACGGCGCAGGCCTGCTTCTGGGCGACGGACTCGATGACCCAGTCGTTGTCGTCGTCGGTCAGGTTGCCCGAGAAGTGCAGGTGGGTGTCGATCAAGCCGGGCATGACGGTCTTGCCCGTGCACTCCTCGACCTCGTAGCCCTCGGGAACCTCGGTGCGGGGACCGGCGTAGGTGATCTTCTCGTCGTCGACGAGAACGAGGGAGTCGTGGATCGGGGCGGCACCGGTGCCGTCGACGAGAATGCCCCCAACAAATGCGTACTTGCCCATGATGAATCCTCCAGTCAAAGACGTACGAACCTACTAGCAGCTATTACTTGCGCGCCTTGGCGCGCTTGGAGCCGAAGATGCCCAGAATCGCGAAGCCGATGGCGACCCAGGCGATCGTGATGGCCCACTCGATCGGCTTGAGGGCCGCGGGCGAGAAGGGCACGACCATGAGGCCGATGATCACGAGGCCGGCGGCAATGGCGCAGGCGATGCCGAACTTGCCGCCGTTGACCTTGTAGGGGCGCGGCAGGTCGGGCTCGGTACGGCGCAGCTTCCAGCACGCCACGCCGGCCATGGTGCAGGCGAAGACGAAGCCGAGGGAGGCGACGTTGGTCAGGGGCACCAGCATGTTGCGGCCCAGGAAGGGCCCGATGAGGGTGAGGGCGCCCATCACGACGACGGCCTTTTTTGGCACACCGGAGTTGGGGTCGATCTCGGCGAAGTCGGCGGGCAGCATCTGCTTGCGGCCCATGGCGAGCATCAGGCGGCTCGAGGCGCCGAAGAACGAGTTCATGGGGCCGAGAGGGCCGAGGGTCGCGATGATGAGCATCGCGATGTAGAAGAACAGGTTGATGCGCTGCAGCACGGCCAGGGCGGGCACGGAGCTGCGCACGAACTCGTGCCAGTCGATGATGCTGCCGAAGCTGTAGATGCAGATCAGGTAGAAGACGCCCGCGGCCAGAAGCGCGATGGCCGGGATCAGGCCGAACTTCTTCCAGTCGATGTTCTCGGATGCCTCCTCGGCCTGCTGCGGGATGGTGTCGAAGCCGGCGTAGAAGAACGGGGTCATGACCAGGACCGCCACGATGCCGCCCAGAAGGCTCGTCGCCGTGGTGGAGCTGCCGCCGGCCGCATCGGTCACCTGCGAGAACACGGGCATCGCGTTGTCGGGCGAACCCGTCATGAAGCTGATGACCATCGCGAGGACCATGCCGCCCAGAAGGGCCTTGGTCAGAAAGCTCGAGAGCTTCGCTGCCGCGCCTGCGCCACGCAGGTTGAGGAAGATGACCAGCACGGCAAAGCCCAGGGCGATGACCGTGGGCCACAGGTAGACGTCCGCGCCCAGGATCGTGTAGAGCTTCACGCTGCGCAGCCACGCCAGCGCAGGGAACTCCGCAAAGCGGTCCGTCAGCAGCGTGGAGATGGCGATCGCCTCCCACGGGCACAGCGGGGCGTTGCCCAGCAGCAGCATCCAGCCGGTGATGAATCCCGACTTGCGCCCGACCGTGCGCTCCACGTACTCGATGATGCCTCCCGAGATGGGAATGGCTGCCGTGAGCTCGCCAAAGACCATGCCGATGGGCACCAGCAGGATCGCGCCGAGCGCGAAGGCAATCATGGCGGGCACGGGACCGCCGCCGAGCACCATCCAATCACCAACGAGCAGCACCCAGCCGGTGCCGATAATCGCGCCGAAGCCGATGGTGAAGAAATTGAAGAGCGTGAGCTCCTTCTTCATCCCGCCGGCAGACGCCTCCTTCTCAGCCATTTCCAGTCTCCCTTCATAGGCCAAGCTATTTCGAACGCCGTCGATTCTTGCCCACCGGCGCACGGGAGGGGAGACGCTTCCGATATGAGCGGCATCCCGAACGCCGGGAGCGGCCGGGAATCGTGTACCAAGCATCGAGAGACTCGAATGATTGATTCCGCAATATGCATACTGCCGAAATTGACGGCCGACGGGCGGGCGAATTGACCCATGGGGGCTCCCGCCGACATGGCGTCGCAAGCCATCCCGCGTCTGCGGATCGCGAGTGGCGCGAGGCACCCGCCCGTCATGCGCCAGGTCGCTCGCGAATTACCGCCGGTTTACTGTGTTTTCGGAAAAATGGTCGATTTACTGTGCTGCGAGAGGCCCCGCCGCCCGACACCAGACGAGCCGTTGAAAATGGCAAGCCATCTACCAGGCATTTTGCTTCATCTCTAATCAGGCGATTCCGTCAGGCGAGGCCCCGTGCAAAAAATCGACGGTTTACTGTCTTTAGAAGCCCGAATTCAGGGCCCAAAACACAGTAAACCGTCGAGTGTACATGGCTTGAACACGCGACCTCGGCAGGCTCGTGAGCTGTGGTTATACGAACACGTGCGACACGAGACGGTGCGTGTTCGGGACGTTTGGGACCGGGTTGGGACCGGCCGACGGACAAAATAAGACCCCACCCCACGGCATGCGGGGTGGGGTCTTCTGCGTGTCCCGTCGCGGCCCTCCCGACTAGCGGAAGAGGCCCTTGGAGAGCGCCGTCGCGAGCGCCCTGGAGGTCGAGTGGCCGTAGAGCCCGTCGGTCGCGAGCTTGGTGCCGAGGCGCTTGTTCAGGTATCGCTGGAGCGCCCTGACCGTCTCGGCGCCCATGTGCCCGTCGGTCGCGAGCTTCGTCCCGAGGCACTTGTTCAGCAGCCTCTGGAGCGCGACGACCATGCGAGACCCCCTGCCGTCGCCGGCGGGCGACACGGTGATGGCCCACTGCACGACGTTGGCGTTGTGGGCCGTCTGGCCCGAGATCGAGCCGTCGGCGGTGGTGCCGAGCTGGCGCTGCCACTCGCGGACCATGAGGGGGCCGGTCCAGGACGTGTCGCCGAAGGGCGAGTCAGAGCCCGTGGCCCTGCCGCCCGTGATGCGGGCGTGGAGCTTCGACCACGCGTCCGGGTGCCGCACGTAGTACAGCGGGCACTGCTTGCGGCTGGCGTCGTAGTGGCGCACGACGCGGGAGGCGGGGACGCCGAAGTCGGCCATGAGCTTGCGCACGAGCCACGTGAGGCGGTCGACCTCGGCCGACGTGTACGGGCCGCCGTTGTTGCAGACCTCGATGCCGATCGAGTTCGCGTTGGTGATGCCGTAGCGGCCGCGGCCGTCCCCGACGTGCCACGTGGCGTAGGCGCGCGGGTCGGCGTACTCGTAGATGGAGCCGTCGTCGACGAAGTAGTGCGCCGAGGCGTTGCGGTTGCCGCCGGCGAAGTACCTGCAGTTTGCCAAGGCGTTGCCCGTGGCGCTGGTGCCCGCGCCGACGTAGTGCACGACGATGTAGCGCACCGCGGCGGTGCGCCTCACGCGGTTGTACCTGCCGTGGTGCCGTTGGATGATGTAGCCCATCTAGTCGGTCGCCCCCGTCTCGCTCTCGCTGTCGCGCTCGTCGACGTCCTGGCGCTTGTCGACCTCGGCGCGAATGTCAGCCTGCTCCTGCTTCTGGGCGCTATCGTCAGCCATTACTCTTCCTCCTTCGACTCGCCCGTGCCCTCGACCGGGGCGAGCGGGCTCTTGCCGTCCGCCACCTCGGGAAGTCCCGCCACGCTAGTGAGGATGCTGACCACGGCTGCCACGCCGCTGACGCTGGCGATCTGCAGCCAGTCCAAGTCGGTGAACCCCACGGCGCCGGTGCCGATGAGCGACACCGCCGTCTGCGCGGCGGTCTTGACGGCTCGCGTCAGGGCCGCGACGGCCCATGCCTTGTACTCGTCCATTAGTCCTCCACCTCTCCCCTGATAGGGGCGTTGATGATCTCTTCGTAGTAGTGGGTCCCGGTTCCGTTGCCGCCCATGCCGTGGTAGGCGTCGTAGACCTGCGCGGCCTCCTGCTTGACCCAGTCCGGGCATCCGGTCCCGCTCACGACGTACCGCTCGTGGAGGTCCACGAGGCGGCTGCGAAGCATCGTCCTCGTGCCCTCCTGCATGGCGTCCATGAGTCGGTACAGGCGCATGAGCGAGGCGGCGAGGGCGGCGAGGACCACCGGCACGGCCCATTGGATGGTGGCCGTCACGGCCTGCTCCATATGCGGCACCTCCTACGCGGCCACGAGGGACCAGGCGGCCTCGCTGCCGAAGACGCCGGGCTCCAGGGTGTTGGAGTCCGTCAGGGACTCGTACACCTGCCCGTACCTCGTGACGCGGTCGCCCTTGGCGTAGGACTTGCCGCCGACCCACTCGGCGACGGCCTCGCCGGCGGGGGCGGGCACGACCCTCGACCAGTGCTGCGGGTCGGAGGTCGGGTCCTCGGCCGTCGCGGTGTGGCCGCCGGTGGCCTTGTAAAGCGCCCCCTGCCACAGGACGCGGTCGCCGAGCGCGTAGACGTGGCCCCTCTCGTAGCGCGGGAAGAGGGCCGCTACGCCCAGGGCGTCGGCATCGCCGAGCCTAGACGCCTGGATCCGCGCGAGCGTGAGCGCGGCGTCCTGGGCGGTCCCCGCGTCCGGCACGAGCGTCCAGACCTGCCAGATGGCGCCGTCGCGCTGCTCGTAGACGAGCGACGCGTGGTAGCCCGCGCCGGGCGTCGGCTCCTCCGCCTCGCGGATTGGCAGGCCGCTCCCGTCGGCGGTCAGGTAGACCGACCCCGAGACGAATTGTCCGTAGAGCATGTGAACTCCCTGTCACTCGATGGGTTCCCAGATTGAGGCCGTGGCCTCCGGCTCCGTGCCGAGCCTCGGGCTGTGCGTCCTCAGGCAGCGGTAGAGCCTGCCGCCGCGCTCGACGCGGTCGCCCGCCGCGTACTCGGCCGTGCCGACGTACCATGCGTCGAAGAGCAGCGGCACCCTGGCGGCGTCGGCGTCGGGCAGCGAGGCCGCCATGGAGGCGGCGAGCCTCGCCGCGGCGGCGCGGGCGGCCCCGGGCGCCGGCACGACCTCCCAGGCCTGCGCGACCGCGTCGGCCGACGCGACCCACGAGCACCTGGCCTCGAAGCCGTCGGGCGCGGGCGGGGCGTCCGTGGCGACCACGGGCAGGCCGCTCCCGTCGGTGGTCAGCAGCACGGAGCCGCCGACGACGATTCCCCGTAGCATCCCGTCCCCCCGTCACATCCCGGCGAGGTACGAGAGCATCCCGTACCTGCCGCCCGAGCGGCCGGCGCCGCCCTGGTTGCGGACGGTCACCTCGCCGCTGGTCTCGACCCAGAGGACCGACGGCGTCGCGCCGTTGGCGACGCTCGCCGACGCGACCTTGCGGCTCTTGGGCCGCAGCCCCTTCGGGATCGAGTACGGGCACTTCGCGCTCGCCCACGACCCGTCGCCGAGCGAGACCGCGTCCGCCTGGACGATGACGAGCAGGCCGACGGCGTAGACGCGCCAGCCGCCCGAGTCGTACAGCAGCGACGCGTCCCAGGCCGAGGCCAGCGGGGACAGCTCGGGCAGCAGCAGCGCCGGGGTGCCCGTGGTCAGCCCGTCGAACGACACGCTCGCGACCGGCACGTAGGCCTCGGCGTCGCCGTCGAGGATCGAGCCGGCCGGGACGGCCGGGGCGGTCGCGTCGGTGCCTGGCGTGCCCTGCAGCACGGACCACTCGACGGTCTCCACCAGGGTCGGGTTCGCGCCCGCCACGTCGCGCCTGTAGTGCACGCAGAGGTAGTCCGTGCGCTTCTTGCCCTGCGAGCCGCTCTCCACCTTGACGTCCTCTGGCGCCGTGAGGCCGATGTGGCGGCCCTGCACGATCATGTCGCCCGTCGCGAAGCGCACGGTGTTGGCGTCGACGAGCGACGGGGCGAGCCTTCCGCCCGTACCGAGCACGTAGCTGCCGGCACCGGCGATGCCCGCGATGCGGCGGCCGTCGTCGGCGGAGCTGACGTGCGGCGTGCCCGCCTTCCCGGTCACGATCTCCATGTTGTAGGCCTCCTAGCCCATCCTCGTGCCGCTCGGGCTGGCCCCGTATGTCACGGAGGCCCCCGCGCCCGTCGCGGCGACGACCTTGCTTGATATCTCGACCGAGACGGTGACGTTCGGCGAGTAGTGCCTCGCCTCGACGACGTCGCCGAGGCCGAACTCGACGCCCTCCTCGACCGTGACGGTCACGCCGCCCTCGCCCTGCGAGTCCCTCAGCCTGTCGAGGGCCTGGTCGCGCAGGTCGCTCCCCGAGGAGTTGTTGGCGTCGTAGTACTCCTCCAGCTCGTACACCCCGGCCAGCGCCCTCCTGGTGCCGACGTTGCCCTTGGAGTCCGCGTAGACGTCGACGACCTCGCGCGAGGCGAGCGCGCCCTTGCCGGCGGCCCTGAGGTGGTTGGTGACGAGCAGCGAGCTGGTGAGGTCGAACGAGAGCAGGTCCGAGTCGACGCGGCCGCGCCAGTCGGTCACCGGCACCGCCGACAGCTCGCACGAGCCGCCGACCCACCTGGCCGCCAGGCGCATCCCCGCCGACCTCATGGCCAGACGCAGGTTCGTCCAGGCGTCGGGCGTGTCGCGCGAGCACCTGTAGCGCACGGCCACGCCCGCGTCGCCGCCCGGCACCGAGAACAGCGACGCCAGGCCCATGCGCCCGACCGCCTGCCTGAGCACGGCGTTCGCGTCGCCGGAGAGCGTGAGGTAGTCCTGGCCCGGGTCCGGCCACAGCAGGCGCCTGGCCAGCACGCCGGTCCAGGTCGACCCCGTCCAGTGCAGCTCCGACGAGGTGCGGCCGGTCCTGAGCTCGTAGCCCTCGACGCGGCCGCCCACCTCCGACCCGTCGGCGAACACGCGCCACGCCGCCTGGGGCAGCGGGACGCCCGGGTCGCGGACGACGAGGTCGAACGTGTTGTCGACCCCTTCGCCCCACCCCGAGTCCATGTCCAGCTCGAAGTCGGACACCGGGAACAGCGTCCTGCCGGCGCTGTCGGCCACTATGAGCTCCACGGCGGCTCGCCCTCCTCCTGGTAGTGGGTCATCTCGAAGCCGAACGACCCGTCCCAGGCCACCGACGAGGTGCCGGGGCGCAGCGGCTCGAAGCAGTAGGAGCCGCCGCCGGCCCCGTCGCCGCGGACGCCGTCCGCGAAGCGGTCCTCGACCTCGCCGTACTTGCCGACGAGGCGGATGGAGCGCGGGTAGCTCGAGCCGTCGATGACGAGGCGCGAGCCGCCCGGGACGGTGACGTTGGCGCTGTAGGTGTTCGAGAACTCGCCCTGGGCCACGACCACGCGCGGGTCGGTCACCGGGCCGAACACCGTCAGCCTGACGTCGGCGGGGACCAGGCCCGCGACCGTGACGGTGCGGTTCGCGCCGCTGCCGCCGTAGTCGTACTCGTAGTCGTGCGGGTAGTCGAGCGCCGAGCCGTCAGAGACCTCGTCGGCGTAGAACTCGGTCGTCACCTCGCGCCTCCAGGCCCCGTCGAGCAGCAGGAAGGTCAGCGCGGCCTTGAGGCCGCGCCTCCCGTGCACCTCCGAGACCTCGGACTTCGCGAGGTAGGCGCGCTGGTACCACGCGCCGTCGAAGACGAGGCGGCCGGGCGAGCGCAGCGCCAGGTCGCGGTCCGCCTGCTCGCGCAGCTCGTCAGCCGCCCCCGGCGCCAGCCAGGCGTCGACCGCGGCCTCGCGGGCGTCGCGCGAGATGCCGTTTGCGCTGCGCCACGACAGGTCGTAGGACCACGCGCGCGAGCGCAGCGCGGGGGCCGTCCCGACGTGCGCGCCGCCCCCGTCGAGGCTGACGCGTGCGCCGGAGGACGACACGTAGTGGAGCCTGCTAGGCATTGGCCGTCACCGCCCTGATGTGCCTGTCGAGGTCGCGCTCGAGCGTGACCGGGGTGTAGCGCCGGATGATCTCCGGCAGGTTGCGGTCGAGCCACGCGACGACCTCGCGGCCGTCGCCGCTCCCGACGTCGATGCCCTCTCCGATGCCGCGCAGGACGCTCGGCCTGAGGGGCACGACCGCCTCGTCGCCGGCCTCGCCGACGCCGATGACGCTCGGCGACGAGAAGACGCCGCCCGACCCGTACCAGCTGACCGACACGCTGGGCACGGAGCCGCTCTTCGCGTCGAACTTGCCGGACATCGAGAAATGCGGCAGCGCGCCGACCTCGATGCGCGGCAGGGTCAGCCTGCACGCCGCGACCGAGGCGCTCATCTGCCTGCAGGCGCCCATGACGGCGCCCCTGGCCGACGAGGCCGCGGCCTTGGCGGAGCGGGCGAACGCCGCGAACGTCGACGCGGACCTCGCGCCGAGGGCGGCGACGGCGGCGCCGGACGACGCCATCGACGAGGCGAGGGCGGACCCGGCCCGCGCGGCCGAGGCGGCCAGCAGCGCCGCCGCGGCGCCCGCGCGGGCGAGGCCGGCGGCGGCCTCGTCGAACGCGGCGCGCAGCTGCGCCATGTCATTGCCGTCGGCAACCTC
>JAWQCY010000005.1:0-211860 GCA_036321795.1 Coriobacteriaceae bacterium CM84B_73
TGCTCCATGGCCTTGTCGATGAACAGGTCGTACTCGTTGTTCGGGTCGTGCGTCGGCGAGCACGGCTCGATCTGGTACTGCTGGTAGTAGCCGTGGACCTCGTGCAGCGAGATGGGGCTCCACTTGGAGATGAGCTTGGCCATCGCCTTGGTCTCGGGCTGGGTCTGGTAGGTGTTGTCGCGGTTCAGGTCGAAGCCGTTGCCGTTGGTGCGGACATCGACGGAACGCGCGTCGACGTTCTCGGACGGGATGAGGACGAAGAAGACGTGCTTGAGGATCTCCTTCGAGTCGAACGTCTGGGTGGCCTGCGTGTAGTACTGGTCGAACTGCTCGTCCGTGAGGTCGGCGGAGGCGTCGTTCAGGCCGCTGACGCTCCTGCTGCCGCCAAGGTCAACACCATTGCCGTTGCCGTCGTTGCCGCGGATGTAGCCGACGCCGGTGACCTTGTCCTTGATGAGGTCGGACCAGACGGTGCCGTCGGCGTCCATCTCGGCCTTGAGCTCGGCCTTGCCCTCGTCGGTGAGGCCGGTCAGGCGGGTGTAGTCGAAGGGCTTGGCCTCGGCGACATCGTTGGCGAACTCCATGACGGCGTCGACGGCGGCAATCTCGTCGGCGTGGACGTTGCTGTAGAAGATGGGGACCTTGTAGTTAAGCTCGCCGCTCTTGATCTTCTCCTGGACGGCCGCCGGGTCCTCCATGGCCATCTTCTTGAGGGCCTGGAAGTCCTCGAGGTCCTTCTCGTCAGCGGCGATGATGAGGGCCTTCATCTCGCGACCCTGGGCGGAGGTGCCGAAGGCCTCGACCTTGGCATACAGGCCGTTGGCGTTGGCCTTCTCGGCGAGCTGCGGAAGCTTGGCGTCGATCTCGTCCTGGGTGTTGAACTCGTCATAGGGCCTGATGTCGACGTCGCGGGAGATGGTCTGGCCATCGATCTCGCAGTTGAGCTGGTAGGTGCCCAGGTAGTCGAACATGCGGGAGCGGACCAGAGAGCGCGCGCGGTTGTCGAGGCCGTTGACGCCGAAGAGCATCTCGTTGTCGAAGGTGAGGACGACGTTAGCCTTGCCGTCGTGGTTCTCGGCCTTCATCTCGATGTTCTTGAACATGTTGACGGAGGGGGCATCGAGGCCGCGGCGCTTGTCCTTCGTGGCGACCGTCTTCCAGTCCTCGAGCGGGCCACCCAGCGTCTGGTTGGGATAGGCCGCGGGGTCGAACAGACCCTTGTCGCGCGTGAGCGAGAACTTGACCTTGCCCTCGTCGATCATCTTCTGCAGGGTGTCGACGTCGACGTTCTCGACGGCGAAGGGAATCCTGTAGCTACGCTTTTCGGTCATCGAGATCTTGATGCTGGTGCCCTGAGCGACGTCCTTGGCATCAACGACCTGCTCGATCGCAGGGGTGGTCGGGGCAGTCGCGGCCTCGTCGGCGCGGACGGCCACGGGGGCGACGACGCTTGCGGCGATGACCGCGGCAGCGATAGCCACCATGACGCGACGCTTCGACCAAGCCCTGTGGGCGGCCTTGGCGTCCAGGATCCTGAGGGTCCACCTCTTTTGAGCCATTTGCCTCTCCGTTCTCTCATAGTGAGACTTGCGGGTTGGATATGTGCAGAACAATCCACAGCTGAATAGTGACTTAAGCGGAGAAGGTTCGTTTTTTTGCTCGGCAAGCGTCGGTTCCTATGTATTGCATCGTTTGTTAGGGAACGTAAATACGAGAGATTTGATTATTGGTACGTACGCCCTGGCCTTCCATTCGTTTTTGTTGCACAAGTGATGTGATTGCTGCATAAGTAGTCTTTGTTGAATGTGGTCTTAAATTAATATTTCCATTCGATTTCGGTCACTTAATTTGAATTCAACCTGAATCATTCAAATCGCGAACGGTATGGAAGAGGAACGCTCACCTGCGTTCCCAACATTCCCTATACAAACAAGGGGACGCCCGAACCATATCGGGCGTCCCCTTGTGGAAACACACAAGTCCTGGCGGCACGTGGACCACTGGCAAACGACTACGCCTTGGCAAGCGCCTGATCGAGGTCGGCGATGATGTCGTCGACGTTCTCGATGCCGACGGACAGGCGGATGAGGTCCTCGGAGAGGTGCGCCGCCTCGAGCTGCTCGGCCGTGAGCTGGGAGTGCGTGGTGGAGGCAGGGTGGATGATCAGCGACTTGGCGTCACCGACGTTGGCGAGGTGCGTGAACAGCTTGACCTCGTCGACAACCTTCAGGCCCGCGTCACGGCCACCCTTGACGCCAAAGACCACGACGCCGCCAAAACCGTTGTGCAGGATGCGCGAGGCAACCTCATGCGACGGGTCGTTCTCCAGGCCCGAGTAACGAACCCAACTGACCTTGGGGTGGCTCTCGAGGTACTTGGCCACGGCGAGGGCGTTGTCGCTGTGGCACTGGGCGCGCAGGGACAGCGTCTCGATGCCGATGCCGATGAGCTGGGCGGCATAGGGCGACAGCGTCGGGCCGAAGTCACGCAGCTTGTTGGCAAGGACGCGTGTCGAGAAGGGCGCGGCAGGCGCGGCGTCGGCGAAGACGAGGTCGTGGTAGGAGGGGTCGGGCTCGGTGAGGGTCGGGAACTTGCCCGGGGTCTGCTTCCAGTCGAACTTGCCCGTATCGATGACGGCACCGCCCAGCGTGGCGCCGTGGCCGCCAATCCACTTGGTCAGCGACTCGATGACGACGGCCGCGCCGTCGTCGGCGGGGCGATACAGATACGGGGTCGCGAAGGTGTTGTCGACGAAGACGGGCACGGGCTCCTTGAGCGAGTTGGCGGCCTCGACGAAGGCGGGGACGTCGGCGACGTCGACCAGCGGGTTGCCAATCGTCTCGACGTACCAGAGCTTGGTGTTCGGCTTGGTCGCCGCGACAAAGCCATCGACGTCGTTGTTCTCGACGAAGGTGGTCTCGACGCCAAGGTCAGCCAGGGTGTGCAGGAAGATGTTCCAGGTGCCGCCATACAGCGAGTCGGAGGCGACGATGTGGTCGCCGGCGCCCACCAGGTTGGTGAGGGCCAGAATCTCGGCGGCGTGTCCGGAGGCAACCGCCACCGCACCGGTGCCGCCCTCGATGGCGGCCACACGGGCGGCCACGGCATCGGTGGTGGTGTTGGTCAGGCGACCGTAGACGTTGCCCGGCTTGGAGAGCGCAAACTTGGCGGCAGCGTCGGGCGCGGAGTCAAACTGGAAGGCGGCGGACGCGTAGATGGGAAGCGCCGCGGCACCGGTCGTGGGGTCGGGCTCCAGGCCGGCATGGATCTGCAGGGTGTCGAAGTGCTTGGCGGGGTCCTTGGCAAAGTCGGGGTTCAGCTTGAAAGTCATTTTGTCCTCCTGTTGCGGGGTTATCTGTCAGTTGATGCACCGCATGGTAAACCAGGCCCCGAACCCTACAGGCGACAATGGGGAACTCTTTTGTCCGACACGATGTTTTCGCAGGTAAATATGGTTTTTGACAATCATATACGGCGTTATCTGTTACAGCGATAACACCACTGCTGCCACCACTTTCGGCAACCCTCACCACCAGCCGTCCGCTGACAGCAAAACGACCCGCCCCGCGCAGGCGGGACGGGTCGTCCGAGTCGTTTAACGCACCATGTTAGGGCACGGAGTGGAGCGGCGCCCTGTCACTGACCGCCTAGTAGTTGACGGCCTGCTCCTCGAAGTAGGACTGCGGGTGGTTGCAGACCGGGCAGACCTTCGGGGCGGTCGGGCCGACGTGCAGGTGGCCGCAGTTCAGGCACTTCCAGACCTTGACGCCCTCGCGAGAGAAGACCTCGCCCTTCTCGACAGAGGAGAGAAGCTTCTTGTAGCGCTCCTCATGGGCCTTCTCGATGTCGCCGACCATCTTGAACTTGGCAGCGATCTCGGTGAAGCCCTCCTCCTTGGCAACGGCGGCGAAGGTCGGGTACATGTCGGTCCACTCGCCGTTCTCGCCAGCGGCGGCGTCGGCCAGGTTGGCGGCGGTGTCGGGGACGTCGCCCTCGTGGAGGTACTTGAACCAGAGCTTGGCGTGCTCGCGCTCGTTGCCCGAGGTCTCGGCGAAGATGTCGGAGATCTGGACGTAGCCCTCCTTCTTGGCCTTGCTGGCGTAGTAGGCGTACTTGTTGGTTGCCTGAGACTCGCCGGCGAAGGCGGCCTCGAGGTTCTTCTTGGTCTGGGAGCTCTCGAAATCGACGGCCATGATTCCTCCTTGTATGTTGGGCGGCCCTCCTCGGCCGCTGCATCCATTGTACCCAGCCACCCCGACGGGTTTCGGGCGCTTTATGCTACTGACACAGTAACATATCTCCGACACATTGTCTGCCGAGAAGTGCGAACGGGTCGACGCGTCTCGCCATCAGGCGCGGTAGGCCTCGCCGTCGCGTTCGCAGAAGCCCTCGCGCTCGAGCTCCGCCAGGATGCGGTCCAGCTCGTCGCCGTCCACGGGAGGACGACCCGCGGCGGCCTCGACCGCATCGAGCTCGCGGGCCAAATCGTCGCGGGTCAGCGCCGCACCCAACCGGCGCGCGTCCAACAGCACGCGAACGAGCTCGGCGCGCTTCTGGCGATGCGAGCCCACGAAGCGCGACTGCCGCGCGTGCGTGCGCGAGCGACGCGAGGGGTTGGGCAGCGTCTGCTTGAGAAAGGCACCGTAGTCCAGAAGGGCGTAGTACCAGGCGCGCGGGCCTCGCTCGGGGCCGCATGCCGCGACGGCACCAGCCGCGGCCCTGTCGGCAACCTCGGCGACAACGGCCCCGCCCCCCGCAACGAGCCCGGGGCATGCCTCGCGCACGAGCGGCACCAGCGCCGAGTCGGGCACGTCGTGCGCGTCGGGAAACAGCTCGTGCAGAAAGACCGTTCGCACGTTGGTCTCCAGGTAGACGCCCGGAAGGTCGAACGCGAACGCGCGGATGCCCGCCGCGGTGGCGGGACCGATCCCGGGAAGCGCCACCAGGTCGCGCTCCTCGCGCGGAAACTCACCGCCCGAGTCCTCGATCATGCGGGCCGCCCGCGCAAGCGACAGGGCGCGCCTGTTGTAGCCCAAGCCCTGCCACTCCTCCAACACGTCGCCCGCGTCCGCGTCGGCGAGCACCGCCGTGTTGGGGAAGCGCTCCAGCCAGCGCTGCCAGCGGCCGTCCACGCGGACCACCTGGGTCTGCTGCAGCATGACCTCGGATATCCAGATCGCGTAGGGATCGCGCGTGCGGCGCCACGGCAGGTCTCGGTACAGCCTGTCGCCCTCGCGCCAGACCGTCTCGCAAAAGCTGCCGAGAAGCGCGCTCTTCTCGGCAGGGGAATCGTTGGGGTCAAGGCCAGGGGCGGCGGAGTCCGTTGTCGCCACGCTAGGCCTCGAGACTCTCGGCGATTGCGCCACGCAGGCCCTCGAACGCACCCGGCTGGGCATATCGGGCGGGAAGCGAGGGCGCGCGGTCGCCGGTGACGACGTTGAGCAGCGTGACCGAGGCGAGGTAGTCGCGCAAGAGGCGCGTAGCGCCGCACCAGACGGGGTTGTAGGGGCAGTCGCCCATGCGCGGGCAGGGGGCGTCGCCCTCGCCCGCCGTGTCGCAGCCCGAGAAGCACACGGAGCCCTGGACGGCCTCCACCACGCGCAGAAGCGAGGTGGTCGCGGGATTGACGGCCAGGCGCATGCCACCGTGGGAGCCGCGCAGGCTCTCGACGATGCCCGCGTGCACGAGATCGTGCTGGATCGAGCGCGCGAACGAGTACGGCACGTCGTTTCGCTGCGCCGCGGACCTGACGGACATGACGCCGCTCTCGGAGCGGATCAGCTCGGCGACCATGCGCAGGGCGTAGTCGGTCTTCCTGGTTATCTCCATGCGGGCCTCGTCTCGACTGGCTACGGCGCGGATGCGATGGCGCCTCGCGCATATTGCTTGCTGTCGGTAGCATTTTATCCCGCACGGATATGCTGCCGCAACCGTAGCATTGTGCCGCGACAACGAAAAGGGGTCCTGGCGAACCAGGACCCCTTGGCGCTTTGAATGGCGGGATGTAAGGGACTTGAACCCTCGACCTCCGACGTGACAGGCCGGCGCTCTAACCAGCTGAGCTAACACCCCGTGCTCAAGTGCGAGGATTATTATACGCAGACGTTCTTCTCGGTGTCTAGAAGAATTTTCAACATGTGAACAACTTGTGAACTCGCAGGTCAGACACGCCATTTAACGAGAAGAACGACGTGACGGCACCTTTGGTCGGGCCGCCACGCCGCAATTGGCGGGACTATCGGCTAGATCCGGGAGGCTACTTCAGGGGCACGCGGGTCTGGTTGCCGGACTCGTCGGTCAAGACCAGGTCGGTGCCATCGAGGGTCGCCGACTTGAGCTTGCCCGTGCCCGTGACGGCCTTGCCGTCCGAACCCACGAGCTGCGTGGCCACCGACCCGTCGCCCATCGCGTACGCCATGACGTCCCACGTGCCGTCCGAGAGGTTCTCGGGGATGCAGTAGGCGCCGTCGCACAGCACGATGCCCACGGGCTCGCCTGCGAGCTCGAACAGCGTGAGCGGGTTGGAATCGTCGCCGGAGGTGCGGACGAAGGCGTACTTGCCGGAGGTCTGCTTGATCGAGTAGGAGTAGCCGTCGTAGGAGACCGCCTGGTCGGCCTTGGCGTCGGTGCGCTCGACGCGGGTCGAGGGCTTGGGCTCGTTGGACGTGGAGTCCCACGCGCGAACCAGAAGGAACGAGACCAGCGCCACGACCACGGCCGCCGCCACGAACAGCGCGACCGTGACCTTGCGGCTGTGCCGCGAGTCGTCGAGGGCGACCTCACGGTGCGAGACGTTCCTGCCCGCGGCAGCCGACAGGCGCTTGGAGCGGCGGGCGCCCCTGGCGCGACGCCCCTTGGTGGCGCGGGCGGCCTCGGCGGCGTTCTCGCGGTTGGCGGTGACGGCGCCCTGGGCGCCGGAGATGGTGGAGAAGGCACCGGTCTCGCCCACGGCACGCGGAGCGTCGGGCGAGACGTGCGTGGCGGGCCGGGACGCACCCTGCGCGACCGGGCGGGTCGCACCGGGCGCGGGGACCGTCACCGCGCGACCGGCCGGCTGCCGGCCCGGCGTGCCCATGCGGTAGCGCGCGGTGGCGCCGGTGGTGGAGTGCGGGGCCACGGGTGCCGAGCCCTGGTGGGCGGCGTGGGCCTGGCGCGGCGTGGGCCGCGCCGCCGGGCGCGCGTTGGCGCGAGGGTTCTTCCCGTCGCTGCTCATGTGCTTCATGCGTCAGATACCTCTCGTCTTGGCGGGATGCCCGGGCGGCGCGCTCTTCTCGGCAGGGTGATCGTCGAGGGGCGGCGCGCCCTTCTTCCGCAGGTGTTTGGCGTTAGTTTACCCGTGTTGTGTGGAGGCCTCTAGACGAGCCTGCGCGCCTCGATGGCGCGGCCGAGCGTGACCTCGTCGGCGTACTCGAGGTCGCCGCCGACGGGCAGTCCGCTGGCGAGGCGCGAGACCTCGACGCCCAGGGGCTTGATCGTGCGCGAGAGGTACGACGCGGTGGTCTCGCCCTCGACGTCGGGGTTGGTTGCCAGGATCACCTCGGAGACCTCGCCGTCGCCCAAGCGCCCGATCAGCTCGCGGACGTGCAGCTGCTCGGGGCCGATCTTGTCCATCGGCGAGATGACGCCGCCCAACACGTGGTACAGGCCGTGGTAGGCGCCCGTGCGCTCGATCGCCGAGACGTCACGCGGCTCGGAGACCACGCAGATGCGCGAGCGGTCGCGGCTGGGGTCGTCGCACACGTCACACAGCTCGCGCGTGGCGTAGCTGAAGCAGACGGGGCAAAAGTGCACCTGGTCCTTCACGTCGAGGATGGCGTGCGCCAGGCGCCGCGCCTCCTCGGCGTCGGCCCCGAGTATGTGGTAGGCGATGCGCTGCGCCGACTTGGGGCCGATGCCGGGAAGCCTTCCCAGCTCGTCCAACAGTCTCTGCAGGGCTCGGCCGTCGCTGTTGGTGGGTTGCATGCGGTCGCGCGGCCTACATCAGGCCGGGGATGTTCAGGCCGCCGGTGATGGCGCCCATCTGCTGGGAGGCCAGCTGCTGGGCGGAGTCCAGCGCCTCGTTGACGGCTGCCAGGACCATGTCCTGGAGCATGTCGACGTCGTCGGGGTCGACGGCGTCGGGCGAGATCGTGACGGAGGTCAGGCGCATGTCGCCGGTGGCGGTAACCTTGACCGAGCCGCCGCCCGCGGAGGCGCTGACCTCGGTCTGGGCGAGCTTCTCCTGGGTCTGGGCCAGCTGCTCCTGCATCTTGCGGGCCTGCTTCATCATCTGCTGCATGTTCATCTGGGGCATGTGTATCAGCCTTCCGAATCGTCGTCTTCCGGGTCGGCGACGAAGCCGTCGTCGCCCGTTGTGGCCTGGTCATCGTACCCCGCATCGGCGTCGTCGGCCACCTCGTCGGCGCCGGAGTCGGCGTCGGGTGCCGCAAGCACGCTCACGCGGGCCTGTCCGCCGGGAAACGCCTCGGCGAGCATGTCCATGAGGTCGGCGGGAACCTCGTCGGGCAACGCCTCGTCTGCCGAGAAGAACCTCGCGCCGGCGTCCGCCTCGCCGGACGACTCGGGCGCGGGGGCCGCCGGGGCGGCGGCGGGCGCCGCCGAGAAGGGCTGCGAGGCAGGCGTGGGAGCCGGGTCGGGCTGGGGCGCGGGCGCGGCGGGTGCCGACACGGGCGCCGAGGCAGACGCCGGGGCTGTCGGCACCTGCGGCGCGGGGGTCGCGAGAGCGGGGTCCTCGTCAAAGGGGATGACGTCCGCGTCGTCGTAGGGGACGTAGTCGTCCGGCACGGCCTGCGGCTCGGGGTCGGGGATGGCGGGAGCCGCCTGCGGCGCGGGGGCCGCGGGCGCGGCGGGCTTCTCGGCAGGCGCCGTGGCCTGCGCGGTGGCGACGGGGGTCGCGGTCGGGACGGGCTGCGGGGCGGGACGGGGCACCGCGGCGGGCCTGGTCACGACGGCGGGTGCCGTCGCGCGGGCCGGCGTCGCGGAGGCTACCTCGAAGGAGAGCTCGCGCGGGCCGAAGACCGACAGCACCGCCCTGGTGATGTCCTCGCGGACGTCGACTCGGCCGAGCATCCTCACGGTGAACGAGTTGGGGACGCTCACGGTGAGCACGTCGCCGGTATCAGAGACGGCCCTCGTGTTGAGGACGAGCGCGGCACGCGACGGGATCTTCTGCTTGAGCAGGTCGATGACCCTCTCCCAGCGGGAGCCGACCTCGGCGGGCGCGACGGCGGGCTGGGCAGCGACGGGGGCGGGAGCCGAGGTGGACTTCGGCGCGGGCGCGGCCTGAGCGGCGGGCGCAGCGGGCTTCTCGGCAGGCGCCGGCTGCGGTGCGGGGGCGGACTGCGCCTCGGCAACGGGCGCGGCGGCAGGGGCCACCGGGGCCGAAGCGGGCCGCGACGCCGCCACGGGAGCGGATGCCGCGACGGGAACCGACGCGGGCGCAGGCGCCGGGGCCTGCGCGGTGGCGACGGGGGCGGAGCCGAGACCGGCCACGCGGGCCTCCAGGATCGCCAGGCGGTCGGCGAGCGCCTCGAGGGTGAGGTCGGACTCGGGCCTGGCCAGCCTCGTGAAGGCGACCTCCAGCTCCAGGCGCTGGTTGGTGGCAGTGCGCATGCGGTTGCCCGCCTCGCCCAGCACGTCGAGCACACGCGCCAGGCGGTCGGCGGAGCCAAACGCCTCGGCCTCGGCGCGAATCTCGTCCACGCCGGTTGCGGCCTGGCCCAGCACCTCGGCGTTGCCGCCGGAGACGCTCAGCACGTAGCAGTCGCGCACGCGCGTCGCCAGCTCGCGGGTAAACTGCAGCAGGTCACGGCCGCTGTCCACCAGCTCGCCCACGACCGAGAAGAGCGTCGGCACGTCGCGCGTGGCCAGCGCCTGGCACACGCGCGAGAGCTGCGCCGACGAGAGCGAGCCCAGCATGTCGCGCGCGACCTCGGTCGAGATGGCGCCGTCGCCGAAGACGGACAGCTGCTCGAGGGTGGACAGCGCGTCTCGCATGCCGCCGCGCGCGTGGCGCACCACGATGTCGAGGGCCTCGTCGTCGTAGGAGAAGCCCTCCGCCTCGCACACCTGGCGCAGGCGGCCGCGGATGTCGTCGTTGGAGATCGAGTGGAAGTCGAAGCGCTGCACGCGCGACAGCACCGTGGCCAGGATCTGCTGGGGGTCGGTGGTGCACATGATGAAGACGACGTGCTCGGGAGGCTCCTCGAGCGTCTTGAGCAGGGCGTTGAACGCCTGCTTGGTGAGCATGTGGACCTCGTCGATGATGTAGACCTTGCGCCTGCCGCGCACCGGCGCGTAGCTGACGTTGTTGATGATCTCGTCGCGGACGCTGTCGACGCCCGTGCGGCTGGCGGCGTCCAGCTCGTAGACGTCGGGGTGCTCGCCGGCGGCGATCAGGCGGCAGTCCTCGCAGGTGCCGTCGGGAAGCTGGCCGGGGCCCTTCTCGCAAAGAAGGGCCTTTGCGAGGATGCGGGCCATGGTCGTCTTGCCCGTTCCGCGGGGGCCGCAGAACAGGTACGCGTGGCTGGTCTTGCCCTCGGTCACGGCACGCTCCAGGGTGGAGATGACGTGCCTCTGGCCTACGACGTCGGCAAACGTCTGCGGGCGATACTTTGTGTAGAGCGATTCCATGGGGCGGGCCTTTCGTCTTGGCCATGGCATGGGTGTGTTTCCGCCGGGATGCGGCCTTGTGCGCGCGTCCCGGACCCTCAAGTATACCCGCGGCCACGGACGCCCCCGGGCCGTCGGGTGCCCTAAACTCTTGTTCGACGAACCTAACGAGAAGGGATCGAAGCATGAGAGAGGCACCCGTCCTGTGCGTCGTCATCCCGTGCTACAACGAGGCGTCGGTACTCCCCCTGACCGCGCCGGTCTTCGCGGACCACGTCCGCGCGCTGGTCGATGACGGCATGGTCGACCCCGCGAGCCACATCACCTTCGTCGACGACGGCAGCCGCGACGCCACCTGGGAGATCATCTGCGACCTGGCCGCCGAGGACCCGTCGATGTTCCACGGGATCGCCCTCTCGCGAAACCGCGGCCACCAAAACGCACTTCTCTGCGGGCTGATGGAGGTCCGCACGGGCTGCGACGTCACCGTGAGCATGGACGCCGACGGCCAGGACGACCCGGGCGCCATGGCCCAGATGGTCATCAAGTACCGCGAGGGCTGCGACGTCGTCTACGGCGTGCGCTCCAACCGCGACACCGACAGCTCCTTCAAGCGCGGCAGCGCCCGCGCCTTCTACCGGCTGATGGGCGCCATGGGCGTCGAGAGCGTCTACGACCACGCCGACTACCGCCTGATGAGCCGTCGCGCGCTGGACGGCCTGGCACAGTTCGGCGAGGTCAACCTGTTCTTGCGCGGCATGGTGCCGCTGGTCGGCTACAGGTCGGGCATCGTCCACTACGAGCGCCACAGCCGCGTCGCCGGCACCAGCCACTACCCGCTGTCCAAGATGGTCGCGCTGGCGCTCAATGGCATCACCAGCCTCTCGGTCAAGCCGATCCGCCTGATCACCGCCATGGGCGTCGTGGTCTCGCTCGTGGGCTTCGTCGGCGTGGTGTGGGCGCTGGCAACCGCCATCCAGGGGCACGCCATCGCCGGCTGGACCTCCACGGTCGCGATCATCTGCTTTATGGGCGGCGTGCAGCTGCTGAGCCTGGGCGTCATCGGCGAGTACGTGGGCAAGATCTACCTCGAGTCCAAGCACCGCCCCCGCTACATCGTGGGCGAGCGCACCCCCAACGAGCCCGCGCACCGCAAGGACACCCCTGCCGAGAAGAACTAGCGCCTCGCGCGCCCCGTCCCGCACGACGCCCGCGAGCTAGCGGCCCTGCTCGGCATAGCGGGCCTCGGCCGCGGCGTGCGCGTCGCGCCACCACGGCTCGTGGGCCGCGTACCAGGCCACCGTCTGCGCGAGGCCCTCGTCGAAGTCGGTGTGCAGCGGCCGCCAGCCAAGCTCGCGCCGCAGCCTGGACGAGTCGATCGCCAGGCGACGGTCGTGCGCCGGTCGGTCGGCCACGTGTCGGACCTCGGCGCACGGTCGTCCCGTCGCGCGCATGATCGCCGCCAGCACCTCGCGGTTCGAGCGCTCGCAGTCGGCGCCCACCAGGTAGGTCCGCCCGACCTCGCCACGCTCGAGGATGTCCCACACGGCGCGGCAGTGGTCCTCCACGTGGATCCAGTCGCGCACGTTGAGGCCGTCGCCGTACAGGCAGGCGGGCTCGCCGCGCATCAGCCTGATGGCCTGGCGCGGCACGAACTTCTCGGCATGTTGGTACGGGCCATAGTTGTTGGAGCAGTTCGAGATCGTCGCGCGGACCCCGTAGGTTCGCACCCACGCGCGAACCAGCAGGTCGGATGCCGCCTTGCTCGAGCTGTAGGGGCTGTTGGGGTCAAACGGCGAGTCCTCGGTAAAGCGCTCGGAGCCGCCAAGGGGCAAGTCACCGAAGACCTCGTCGGTGCTCACCTGGTGCAGCCGCACGCCAGTCGCGCGCACGGCCTCCAGAAGGCGCATGGTCCCCTCGACGTTGGTGCACACGAAGGGCTCGGGGTCGGCGACCGAGTTGTCGTTGTGGGTCTCCGCGGCAAAGTTGACGACGGCGTCGTGCCCCGGGACCAGCCTGCCGAGAAGTGCCGCGTCGCAGATGTCCCCCACCACCAGGCGGACCCTGTCGCGCGGCAGGTCGGCGATGCTTTCGGGGTTGGCCGCGTAGGTCAGCTTGTCGAGCACGGTCACGCGCACGTCCAGGTGGTCGCGCACGACCATGCGGACGAAGTTGCTGCCGATGAAGCCGCAGCCGCCGGTTACCAGAATGCGTTGCACGTGAGCCTCCCTCGAGCTACGGGCTTTTCGTGGCATGGGGCATGCGCCACGGGCGGCCCGTGCGCACGGGCCTACGATTGTGGACCAGGGTCCGCGCCCACGCGCGGCCCAATCGTACGACCTGCGGACATTCTACGGGAGCCCAGATGCGGCGCGAGCCATTCCCACAACCCGACGACCCGGGCGCGACCACCGTGCGTCGCACGCCTGCTGCCACCCCACGCGTCGCAGCCCCGAGCCCGGACGACACCGCCCCGCACGCCGCCGTCGCGGCACGGCGATGCGCACCCGCCCCCAACGTCTACTCGCAGCCCTACGGGGATGCCGGCGACGGCCGCGGCCCCCGACCTCCCCGCGGCCCCCGCACGCGCAGGCCCGCCAAGCACGGCTGCCTGTCGGCGCTTTTGTGGCTGGTGGTTCTGGCCGTGGTCGCCCTGATGGCGATTCGCTGCCTACCCTCGCACATGTCTGCGGGCAACATGGTGCCCGAGCTTGTCTCGTTCGTGCCGTTGGCCGTCCCGCCCGTACTTCTCTGCATGGTGCTCGCCGTCCTGTGGCGCCGTCGCGTGCTGGCCGTAGCCTGTGCCGTCGTGCTGGCTGTCATCGGCGTCTGGCACTCGGGCTACATCGTGGGCGACGCCAGGGTCTCCGACGCCGCGCGCGTGGCCGTCCAGACCAAGGCGGACACGTCCGACAGCTTCGCACGCGTCATGACGCTCAACACCGCGCACGGCGAGGCCTCCGCCGTCGACATCGTCCGCATCTGCCGCGAGCAGCACGTCGAGGTGCTGTGCCTGCAGGAGCTGCCGCCCAACATGCTCGAGGACCTCGAGCGCGCCGGCATCGACGACCTGTTCCCCTACCACGTGGTGTCGGAGGGCGCGACCTACATCAGCAATGGTGGTCGCAACGGCATCTGGACCATGGCCCCCATGGACTCGGTGTCGGAGAACCTGCTCCCCATCAAGACCAGCTCGATGCCGGCGGCAAACGTCACCGTGGGCTCGCGTACCGTGCGCATCGTGACCGTGCATCCCAACTCGCCCGTCCGCGGGGCGCAGGACCTGTGGGACGAGGGCCTGTCCACCATCCAGTCCCTCAAGGAGTACGACCACGCCTACCTGATCATGGGCGACTTCAACTCCACCTGGGACCACGCGCGCTTCCGCGACCTTTTGGGCACGTCGTTCTGCGACGCGGGCGAGTCATCGGGCCAGGGGCCGCACATGACCTACCCCTCGGGTGGCTTGGTCCCCTCCCTCATCGAGATCGACCACATCGTCTACTCGAGGGACTCCGGGATCGTCGTCAGCGACCTGCAGACCGTCAGCGTCCGCGGCAGCGACCACAAGGCCCTGCTGGGCACACTGGAGACCCTCTAGCCCAAGCCCTTCTCGCCAATACGACGACGGGGCGCCCGCGGGCCATGCGGCCACGCGCGGACGCCCCGAGGTATGGCCAGTCGCCCCGCCTGCGGCTCGGGGGACCGGCAAATCCGTTGCGCACGCGTCGCGTGGGGCGGACGCATGCTCGTCTTCGATGCTACTCGGCGGCGCGATGCTGCGACACGCACCGCGCCATGGACGGCATCGCCCATGGCGCGGATGGCAATTCTTGCTCGCGAACGGCGGGACGCGTCGGCACCGGCCCCTCGCTACTTGCCGAGCTTGGCCTTGACCAGGCCGACGACCGTCGGGATGACGCTCACGCCGACGATGCCGACGATCAGCAGCTCGAAGTGCTCCTGAACAAAGGGGATGCCGCCGAAGAAGTAGCCCAGCAGCGTGAACACCGTCGACCAGGTGATACCACCCAGGACGTTGAAGATCACGAAGTTGCGCCAGTGCATACCGCCCATGCCCGCGATAAAGGGCACGAACGTGCGGATGAACGGGAAGAAGCGACCCAGGAAGATGGCCAGGTGACCCCACTTGTCCAGAAACGCCTCCGACTTCTCCAGGCGCTCCGGGGTCATGGCCTTGACCTTGCCCGAGGCGACGATCTTCCTGCCAAAGAAATGGCCGATCATAAAGTTGCACTGGTCGCCCAGGATGGCGGCCGCCCATGCGGTGGCGAGAAGTGCCACGATGTTGAATCCGCCGTTATGGGCGAAGAAGCCCGAGGCAAACAGCAGCGAATCACCCGGCAGAAACGGGAAGAACACGACGCCCGTCTCGATGAAGATGATCAGGAAGACGCAGCCGTACGCCATAAGGGGGCCGGCGGCGATCCAGCCCGCGATTGCGGTGCGGGGGTCGTGCAGCAGGTTGGCGATGAAGTTGATGAAGCCCATGGGTGCCTTTCGTTGGGAGCGGCGAGGCGATGTCCGGACATGCCTCGATACCAAAACGCCCCACCACGGCTTCGTCGTCGGGCGGGGCGCAAGAGTGTGCTCGGCGGGAACGGGCGCCCGTCAGAGGCCCCTTATGGCTGCTGCCTCCCGGCCCTGACCAGATTCGGGACATGACGTCGCCCGAACCCGCCCAACACACTCAACGGGTCTGAGTATAGGTCCCAGCAGCGGCGACACGACTGGCACGCGCCACCTATGCGTGGCACGACACGAAAAGGCCACGAGGGTCGGCACGGGACACCGCCGCCAGCGGTCCATTTTTACGACCGGACACCCCTACATGTCGATTTTGAAGTCGTCACCAATGACCTGCCTCGTCTTTTGCGAGATCCAGCCATACGGGTCGTCGAGGGTGGCGAGAAGTTCGTTCTTCTCGGCAAGGTCCTTGGTGTAGTCCTTGTACGGCATCACGACGTCCTTGCCATCGGCCCAATGCTCGATCAGCGGGTGCCAGACCACGTCCCTGACGGCGACGGTCGACTTCTTGCCCGTGCCCTCGCGTTTGAGCGTGCAGCTGAGCATGCCGCTCATGATGGTGTCGGGATAGTTGTGGTAGCCGCTGACGAAGTCGCCCAGGCCATATGCCACGAGCATCTTGCCGGCATTGGGACCATCGGAGCTGGCGAGGCTGGAGCTTCCCTCGGCGCGGGTGACCCACTCCATGGGCTGGATCACGTGCACGTGGCTGCCGAGGACCATACCCACGCCCAGGTCGGCGGCATACTGCGCGAACTCGCGCTGCGTGTCGTCGACATCGTTGGAGTACTCGGTCCCCCAGTGCATGTATACCAGGACGAAGTCCGAGACCTTCCTGGCACGCTCGACGTCGGCCTTCATCCCCTCCTTCGTGTACGGGACGGCGTAGTAGTCGTTGGGCAGGTCGGACTGCTCGTAGCCGTTCTGGCCGTAGCCATACGAGAGGAACGCGATGCGGATGCCGTTGCACTCGATCACACGGGGCGTCTGGCGGTCCTTCTCGCTTGCGTAGCTGCCCGCCGTCAGCATCTTGGGATGCTGGGCAAACAGCTCATGTTGATGCTCGATAGCGTCGACCCAGATGTCGTAGGTATGGTTGGAGTTGGTGTTCACCAGGCGGAAGCCCGTGTCCTCCAGGGCGTCGACCATCGAGTCAGGCGTGTTGTAGCTGGGATAGCCCGAGTAGTCGAAGTTGTCGGTGCCGCCCATCACCGTCTCCTGGTTGACGAAGGCGATGTCGTACTTCTTGATGGTCGGCTTGATCTTGGCGTACAGCGGCTTGAAATCGTACTGCTTGTCGCCCACCGTGCCCGAGAACCCATCGCACAGCTCCAGCAGGTTCGAGTTCATGAGGTTGTCGCCCACGGCGCAGAAGGTCACCTTGCCGTCGCCGGTCTTGGTCGTGCGGCCCTCGTCCACCAGGGTAAAGTCCTGGTCGGTCGCCGCACGGGTCGTGGCCGCCGGTGCCGCCGCGGAAGCCGCGGGCTTCTCGCCCGAGCCGCCGCTACAACCGCGCACGCAGCTGACCAGACCAAACACCAACGCGATCGCCACAAGCGCGCCCGCCACGACCGTCCACGGCACGCGGCCGAGAAGCGCCGTGGGGTCGACGCCGCCCCTTGCGCGCACCTCCCCGCGCCCGCCGGGTGCAGGCGCGGGGTCGGGCGTCACCCGACGGGTCGTGGCCCTGCCTCGGTCAGGACGGCTCGCCGCGGGCGAAGTAGACCTGCGAGAAGGACGCTGCTGTGGACGGGGACGCGACACCTTGCGCGGCACGGGACCCGAGTCGACGCGACGGTGCGGCTGGGGGCCGCGCTGCGGTCGCTGCCCGAACGGGGACGTGCGAATCTCGTCGTGGCTCCTTCCCGCCCTGCGACGCGGGTCCATCCCCTCGGCCATGAAAGTCCCAATCCATACGGCGGCGCCTGGGCAACAGGCTCCGCGGTCCTTCTCTTTCAGATACGTTTTAGCACGTAAACGGCCCTCTACATCACGGCACGGCACAAACGAGTCGGAAATCGGTCGTAAAGGAAAGGACCCCCGAGAGAATCTCTCGGGGGTCCTCGTCACTGGCGAGAAGAGCTCGCGCGCTGCAACTGGTGACTAGTTGTTGCGACGCTTCATCGCGTAGGCGGCGCCGGCGATCACGACGCCGATGCCGGCGACGGAGGCGACCATGGTGAAGTCGGTCGCGTCACCGGTCTGCGGGGTGGAGCCAGCGCTGGCGGTGCCGTTGGCGGAGGGCTTGGCGGCCGGGGTGGCGGCGGGCTTGGTCTCGGGCTTCGGCTCCGGCTTGGGCTCCGGCTTGGGCTCGGGCTTGGGCTCGGGGGCCGGGACGACCTCGGAGGCGTAGGTGATGGACTGCTTCAGGCCGTGGGCCTCAGCGTCGTAGTCGCTCGGGACGAACGGCTCGTCGAAGTTGCCGGCCTTGAGGTAGGCGCGCAGCTCGTCGAGCGCGGCCTTGCACTTCTTGTAGGTCTGCTCGGTGGCGACCTTGCCAGCCTTGGTGGCCAGCTCGCTGCGGGCGTCGCCGGAGGCGGCGATGATGGCGGCGTCAACGGCCTTGTTCTGCTCGATCAGCTCGTTCTGCAGGGCGTCGAGGTAGGCGCGCATGCCCTCGGCGCAGGTGGAGCGGTTGTTGTAGCAGAGGGAGTTGATGTCCATCATGACGAAGTCGATGGAGTTGGCGGGCTCCTCCTGCATGGCCTGCTCGATCTCCTTCTGGGGACCGGTGACAGGATCCCTGAAGGCCTTGTTGCTGCCGCAGTGGTCGCTGGTGGTCTCCTCGGTGAGGAAGTACTCGCTGGGCTCGGTGATCAGGGCGCTGTACAGCGGGATCGCGACGGAGAACTCGCTGCGCGACAGCGACTGCCACTGGATGGTGGCGACGTCGGCGGGCAGGCCGTTGCGGATCTCGAACATGTGGCCCTCGGGCTGGCGGTTGTTGCCGATGGCGTAGAAGCCATAGGCGTTGGCGTCGAACTTGGTGCCCTCGCCACGGGTGCCCAGCGCACGGAGAATCTCGAAGGTGCTCATGTTCGACTTGCCCGGGGTGAAGAACAGGGTGGGCTCGTCGATCTTGGTCACGCCGCCGGCGCTGGCGTCGAAGGTGTAGGTGCCCTCCTCGAGCGGGGCGCCGAAGTACTCGCGGCCCTGGGCCAGGCGGGTGAGGCTACCAGCGGACTGCTTGTCGTCGGCCTTGCCGTAGGTGCCCGTGAGGTCAGGGGTGCCGTCGGCGAAGGTCTTCAGGAAGCCCTTCTCCTGCGGCATGGAGACGACGGTGGCGGAGTGCAGGCAGACCTCGGGGTTGTCCAGATCGGCGGCGAAGCGCAGGTTGGACAGGTTCGGGTTGACGGAGGCCTTGTCGCTGGGGAGCTTGATGGCGACCCACTGGTGGCCAGACAGGACCGTCACGATCCAGCTCTCGGTGTTGTCCGAGATGGCGATCTGGTCGCAGCTGTAGGCACCATACTGCTCGACGAGCTTGCCGACGAGCTCGACGCCCTCGCGGGCGGTGGCGGACTCACCGAGGATGACGCTTGCGTAGTTGTACTCGCCGATGCCGGACTCCTCGTTCAGGGGGTCAGCGGCCTCGGCCTCGGGGCCGTAGCTCGTGCTCAGCGTGGCGGAGCAGGAGACGCCCTTCTCGTTGATGCCTGCGGAGGAGTAGGCGTTGGTGTTATCGTCCCACTGGTCCTTGGCGTCACGGACGTAGGAGTAGCGGTACGAGGTCTTGTCCGAGGTCCAGCTGAAGTCGGACTCGTCAGAGAAGTACGTGACGTTCTTCATGCTCGGCTCGATACCGTAGCGCTTGAAGTAGCGGTAGCTGAAGTCCTCGTCGCGACCGATGTAGTTGCTGCCGTTCTCGGTGTACATGGACGGCACCCAGAACTGCGTGCACTCGGCGAGCGCGGCTGCCGGGACGGACGTGAACACGACCGCCGCGGTCAGGGCCGCAGTCATGGCCTTGAGCAGGCTGCTCCTCTTCATGGGCTTCCTCCCTTATCGGCGAATTGCTGGTTTGCGATGCGAAAGTGGCCTGAAATCACTTCCACACAGGTGCCATCAATTCAGCCTCTTGGATAGATTTGACGTTTTATGAACTAAGACGGCAGCCCAGCCCTCTCAGTCCATATTCAGGCTGCGCCATTCTATCCTCAGACCCATTTCAGCGAAAGCCATTAACTTGCTCATTCTGCAAACGGACTTTCGTCAGCATAACTGGACATTTATCACCTTTTTGACCATCAGTCAGACTATGCCCCGCCCTTCGTTCGATTGGATTCAATTTCAGATAAACCTGGATGCCAATCATTAGGTATTTATTATTCTGTATTTGTTCTGAGTTGATATACAGGCATAAAAAAGACCCCCGAGAGAATCTCTCGGGGGCCTTGGGTGGGGCGAGAAGCACTGCTTACTTGCGATGCGCGCGGTAGTACTGGATGAGCGCCTGGGTGCTGGCATCCTGCCGGGCCAGCGCCTCGTCGTCGTGGAACGCGGGCGTAATCTGCTTGGCAAGCTGCTTGCCGAGCTCGACGCCCCACTGATCGTAGGAGTCGATGCCCCAGATGGTGCCCTCGACGAAGGTGATGTGCTCGTACAGGGCGATGAGCTCGCCGAGCGCGTGCGGGGTCAGCTCGTCGCCGAAGATCGAGGTGGTCGGGCGGTTGCCCTCGAAGACGCGCGCGGGGACCATCCATTCGGCCGTGCCCTCGGCGCGGACCTCGTCGGCCGTCTTGCCAAAGGCCAGGGCCTTGGTCTGGGCCAGGAAGTTACCCAGGAACAGCTCGTGGACGTCCTGGTCGCCGTCGCGCACGGGGTTCGGTGTGTTGACGAATGCGATGAAGTCGGCCGGGATGGCACGGGTGCCCTGGTGGATCAGCTGGTAGAAGGCGTGCTGGCCGTTGGTGCCCGGCTCGCCCCAGAAGACCTCGCCGGTGCCGCAGGTGACGGGCGTGCCGTCCCAGCGGGTGGACTTGCCGTTGGACTCCATGGTCAGCTGCTGCAGGTAGGCCGGGAAGCGATGCAGGTACTGGTTGTACGGGAGCACGGCGTGGCTGCCCAGGCCATAGAAGTTGACGTACCAGACGTTGAGAAGACCCATGAGGGCGACGACGTTGTCCTCGAGCGGGGTGCTCTGGAAGTAGGTGTCCAGGTCGTGGAAGCCATCGAGGAACTGCTGGAAGCGCTCGGGGCCGAAGACCACGATGAGCGACAGGCCGACGGCGGAGTCGACCGAGTAGCGCCCGCCGACCCAGCTCCAGAAGCCGAAGGCGTTCTCGGGGTCGATACCGAACTTCTCGACAAGCTCGAGGTTGGTCGAGACGGCGACGAAGTGCTTGCGGATGGCGTCGGCATCGCCGGCGTCGGAGCCGTCGATGGCGCCCTGGGCCTTGAGGGTGTCGAGCAGCCAGGCCTTGACCTCACGGGCGTTGGTCAGCGTCTCCAGGGTGGTGAACGTCTTCGAGACGACGATGCACAGCGTGGTCTCGGGATCGAGCCCACGGAGCTTCTCGGCAGCGTCGTTGGGGTCGATGTTGGAGATGTAGCGGCAGTCGATGCCGGCGTCGGCCATGGGCCTGAGGGCCTCGTAGACCATGACCGGGCCGAGGTCGGAGCCACCGATGCCGATGGAGACCAGGTGCTCGATGCGCTTGCCGGTGACGCCCTTCCACTCGCCCGAGCGGACGCGCTCGGCGAAGGCGTACATGCGGTCGAGGACCTCGTGCACGTCGGCGACGCAGTCCTGGCCGTCGACGATCAGCTTGCCGGCGTCGGAGGCGGGACGGCGCAGCGCGGTATGCAGGACGGCGCGGTCCTCGGTGGTGTTGATATGCTCGCCGGCAAACATCGCGTCGCGGCGCTGCTCGAGGCCGCAGGCGCGGGCCAGGTCGCACAGAAGGCCGAGGGTCTGGTCGTCGACGAGGTTCTTCGACAGGTCAAAGTGCAGGTCATCCATGTCGAAGGACAGCTTGCCCACGCGCTCGGGGTCGTCGGCAAACGCCTGCTTGAGGGTGAAGCCCGCCTTGAGCTGCTCCGCGTGGTCGGCCAGGGCCTTCCACTCGGGGGTCTGGGTCGCGTCGACGGGCGCGATGATGTTGGTCATTGTTACTCCTTCACTCCTATGGCCGCCAGGTGGCGGCCCCTCCCACACTCGATTATAGGTCCACCCGCACATGCGGTCGGCCTGCCGAGAAGGGCTACGAGCCCAAGACCTCCTCGGCGATGCGTGCCGTCTCGGAGGCGTCCTTGGCGTAGAAGTCGGCACCGACCATCTGCGCGTACTCGGGGTTGAGGACGGCACCGCCCACGACGACCTTGCACCAGGGGGCCTGCTCGCGTAAAAGCTCGATGGTCGTGGCCATGGCGGGGACCGTCGTCGTCATGAGGGCCGAAAGTCCCGCCAGGCGGATGTGGTGCTCCACGACGCAGTCGACAAAGTCCTGCGGCTCGACGTCGCGACCCAGGTCGTAGATGCGGAAACCGTAGTTCTCCAGCAGCATCTTGACGATGTTCTTGCCGATGTCGTGGATGTCGCCCTTGACGGTGCAGATGGCGACCTCGCCCTTCCGGGGGACGTCTCCGGCGGGGGCGGACGCGCGGATGACCTCGAAGCCGGCCTTGGCGGCCTCGGCCGACGCCATGAGCTGGGGCAGGAAGAACGTCCCCTTCTCGAAGCGCATGCCCACCTCGTCGAGCGCCGGGATCAAGACGGCGTCGATCAGCTCGATCGGGTCGCCACCCGCCTCCAGAAGCGAGCGGACCTCGGCCGCGCACGGTTCGCCGCGACCCTCGAGCACGAAGCCGCGGATGCGCTGCTCGGGCGTCGCCGCGTCGGCTGCCACACCGTCCTTCTCGGCAGCGGGGGCGCTGGCCGTGGCGGCACCGGGCTTGGCGTCGGTACGGCCCGCGTTCTCGTTGATGTAGGCCACGGCGTTGACGTCCTGGCCGTTGAGGACGCGCCATGCGGCGACCGCGTCCATGAAGCGGCGCGACAGCGGGTTCATGATGGCGAGGTCCAGGCCCGCCTCGAAGGCGGCCGTGAGAAACGTCGCGTTGAGCAGCGGGCGGAACGGCAGGCCAAAGCTGATGTTGGAGACGCCCAGCACACAGCGGACGCCGGGGAGCTCGGCCTTGACCAGGCGGATGGCGTCCAGAATCGCGCGACCGGCCATCTGGTTGGTCGATACCGCCATGGTCAGGCAGTCGATCAGGACGTCTTGCCTGGGGATGCCCGCCTCGTCGGTGGCCGCGACGATGCGCCTGGCCACCTCGAGCCTGCCGGCGCCCGTCTCGGGGATGCCGTCCTCGTCGAGCGCCAGGCCCACAATCGCGCAGCCGTAGTGGCGCGCGATGGGAAGCACCGCGTCGAGCACCTCGCGCTTGCCGTTGGTCGAGTTGATGATCGGCTTGCCCGGGTAGACGCGCACGGCCGCCTCGATGGCCACGGGATCGGCCGAGTCGATCTGCAGCGGAAGGGTGGTCACGCCCTGGAGCTCCTCGACCAGGCGGACGATGGTGGCCGGCTCGTCAATCTCGGGCAGGCCCGCGTTGACGTCGAGCACCTCGGCGCCAGCCTTGGCCTGCGCCACGGCCTCGCCCATGACGTAGTCGAAGTCGCCGGTGCGCAGCGCCTCCTTCAGGCGCTTCTTGCCGGTGGGGTTGATGCGCTCGCCGATGACGCCCACATGCCCCTCCCTTAGCGAGAAGAGCCGCTGGGCCGAGGTCACGCACAGGTCGTCGCGACGCTCGGTGCGGCCGACGGGCACGCGGGCCAGCAGGTCCTTCTCGCCACGGATGAAGTCGGGCGTAGTGCCGCAGCAGCCGCCCAGGACGGTGACGCCCGCGCGGACGAGCGGCTCGAGGGCCTCGCAGTACTCGTCGACGCCAACCGAGTACGTGGTGACGCCGTCGACGACCGAGGGCAGGCCCGCGTTGGCCTGCACCATGACCGGGCGGCGCGACCACGGCATCATGCGCATGACCAGCGGCGCGACGTCGGCCGGGCCCAGGGAGCAGTTGATGCCGATGACGTCGGCGCCCAGGGCCGACAGCGTGACAGCGGCCACCTCGGGGGTGGTGCCCAGAAACGTGCGGCCGTCCTCACCGAAGGTCATCGTGCAGAAGACGGGCAGGTCGGAGTTCTCGCGGCAGGCAAGAACGGCGGCCTTGGCCTCCGAAAGGTCGGCCATGGTCTCGATGATAAAGAGGTCGGCGCCGGCCTCGGTCGCGGCAATGGCCTGCTCGGCAAACAGGTCGTAGGCCTCGTCGAACGACAGGGTCCCCATGGGGCGCAGAAGCGCGCCGGTGGGGCCGATGTCTGCCGCGACGTAGCCGGGGTTCGCGGCGCGTGCGCAGGCCACGGCTGCCGAGAAGACCTCGCGGACCGAGGCCGCCTCGCCGAGCTTGCGCGCGTTGGCGCCGAAGGTGTTGGTGGTGACCACGTCGGAGCCCGCCTCGACGTAGGCGCGGTGGATGCCCGTGATCTTCTCGGGGTCGGACAGGCACAAGAGCTCGGGCAGCTCGCCGGCGTCGAGGCCGGCGGCCTGGAGCTGCGTGCCCATGGCGCCGTCGAAGATCAGGGCGTCGTCGCCGGCCAGGACGTGGGCGAGGCGCGCGTCGGCGACGCGGGTCTCGCGGGGCGCGAGGTGGCCCTCGGGCGCATGGATGGTGACGGAGCTGGCGGCATTAGCCATGGCAGGTCCTCCCGGACTTCCTGAGCGAGCAGAACTCGCGGAACGAGCAGATGGGGCAAGAGCCTTGCGAGTCGGGCTGCGGCGTGGGATGGATGCCAACGACGGCCGTGACGCTCTTGGTTGGGATCATGAGGTTGGAGTCGGTCAGGGTGATGCCCAGGCGGCGCGTGGCGTCGGTCGCGGCCAGGAAGTCGGGCTGCGAGTCGAGCGGCATGTCGCCGTAGCCGGGGCTGAATCGCCAGCTCGCATGCATGCCGAGTGAGGCCGCGTAGGCCACGGCCCGCGCGTTGGCGGCGTCGGCGGCGCGCTCCACGAGGGTGGACGACGCAGAGTCCACGACCACCTGCGCGAGCGAGTCGGTGGCCGACAGGAGCCTGAGCTCGCGGTCGGTGCCCAACCCCAGCGTCACCGCAAAGACGACGACCTCGACGGCGTCGGCCAGGTGCCTCGCGATGTCGCGACCGCGAAGCACGAGCGTGGTGCCGGCGAGCCTGACCTCGTCATCCGCACGACCCGCGACACGAAAGCTGCGCAGGGCACCCCTCGGGCTCGCGACCTCGATCGCGCGAGCGACAAGCGCGTCGAGCCGCCCGTCCAGCTCGGGCGAGACTGACTGGCCGCGGTAGCCCAGGTAGCGCAGGACCTCCCCGCGGTCGACCGAGCCAATCGCGTAGTCCTCGCGCGCTATGACCAGACCCGACGCCAAGGGCCGCGTCCTAACCCAGGTAGCCCGCGGCGGCCAGGGCGTCGCGGGTGGCACGGCCGATCTCGGGGCGGTTCATCGTGTAGACGTGCAGGCCGTCGACGCCATTCCTGGAGAGGTCGACGAGCTGCTCGCAGGCATACTCGACGCCGGCGGCGCGCACGGCGTCATCGTCGCCGCCGGCGGCGACGATGCGCTTGATCAGCTTGGACGGGATGGTGGCGCCACAGGTGAAGGACATGCGCTTGACCTGGCCCTCGCTCGTGAACGGCATGACGCCGACGACCACGGGAACCTTGATGCGGGCGCGGTCGAGCGCCTCGCGGAAGCGGTAGAACAGCTCGTTGTCGAAGAACAGCTGCGTGACCAGGAAGTCGACGCCGGCATCCTGCTTGGCCTTGAGGTGCTCGATCGACTTGGCGAAGTCGGGGCACTCGACGTGGCCCTCGGGATAGCACGCGGCGCCAATGCACAGCCCCGACCCCTTGAGGTACGCGATGAGGTCGCTCGCGTAGGTGAAGTCGATGGGCTCGCGGCCTGCCACGCGGTCGCCACGCAGCGCCAGGACGTTGTCGACGCCGGCGACCTTGAGCTCGGCGACATAGCCGTCGACCGTCTCGCGCGTGGCGCCCATGCACGTGAGGTGCGCGAGCGACGCCACGCCGGGGTGATCGCGCTGGATGCGGTCGGCGATGGCGACGGTGTTGGCGGAGCTGCCGGTGCCGCCGGCCGAGAAGGTCACCGAGATGTAGTCGGGACCGCAGGCGGCAAGCTCGTCGGCGATGCCGGCGGCGGTCTGCTGGCTCATGTCGCCCTTGGGCGGGAAGATCTCGAACGAGAAGGTCTGCTTCCTCTCGAGGATGTCGGCGATTCTCATGGTTCCTCCTAATAGGGTTCGCCCAGGGGCGCGATCTGCTTGAGCCTGGCCCACATGAGCTGCTTTTGTTCGGGGCTGGAGAGCGCCTCCTCGAAGCCGCCCAGGTTGAGCACACGCATGCCCAGCACCTGGACCACGCGGCCCGCCGTGAGCATCGCGTCCTCGAACTCGGGAAGCGCGGCAAGATCCTCGGCATAGGCCTCGCGCAACGCGTCGGCAGCGGCCTCGTCGCAGACGACGAGCGTGTCGGGGTCCAGCGCGCAGACGGTCTCGCGCAGGGTCGCCGCATCCAGGGCCGACCCGTCCGACGCGACGGCGGCAAACGCGACCCAATCCTCGGGAGCATAGCCCAGGGCCTGCAGCGACTTGCGCAGGGCCTGGCCGTCGTTACCAGACAGAAGCGAATCGAGGTCCTTCTCGGTAAGCAGGCCCTTGGCAAAGGCGACGTGCGAGAAGGCGTTGCCCGCCATGCGCACGCCGCGGCCCGCCAGCGACCCCAGCTCGGCCGTGGCCTTGGCCACGTAGGCCTCGCGCTCGTCCTCGGCAATGCCCATGCGTCCCTCCCGTCGCCGCGCGCATCCGTCACATACGTAGGCGTGATTGTACCGCCGCGACACAAGGGCCGCGCCGGTGGGTATAACCGTCGCAGGAAAACGAGACGCGGGCACGGTGCCCGAGACGATCAGGAGGAAGAAGATGCCCTCTCGCAAGGTGACCACGACAGGCTTCGACAGCGAGGTCTCGAGCGCTACCACGCCCGTCCTCGTGGACTTCTGGGCCAGCTGGTGCGGCCCGTGCAGGGCCCTTGGCCCCACCGTCGAGAAGGTCGCCGACGAGCTCGACGGTCGTCTCACGGTCCTCAAGTGCAACGTCGACGAGGAGCCCGAGCTCGCCACCAGGTTCGGCATCGTCTCGATTCCCACGCTAATCGTGTTCGTGGGCGGCAAGGCCGTCCACACGATGGTGGGCAACATGCCCGCTGCCGAGCTTCGCCACGAGCTCGACAGGTTCGTCTAACAGCTCCTGACAGACAGAGTGCGCCCGACGGAACCGAACGATCCGTCGGGCGCACTGTTTTAGGCGCGAATGTGCCTGGCAGGCATACGGCGCGGCCAGGCCGCACGCTAGATGCCGTCGGGCTCCAGCTGGATGATCTCGGCCGACTGCACCACGCCGCCCGCGATGGCGATCATTCCGCAGGTGGGGCCAAGCGTCGTGCGCGGGAATGTGGGGCTTCCCGGGTTCATGACCAGGCAACCCGACGGGGCCGTCTCCGCGAAGGGGCGGTGCGTGTGGCCGCAGATGGCCACATCGGCCGCACGCGGCTCGAGGCGCTCGCGGTAATGGCAGACCTGCCACCTCAACCCGGCCATCCTAAAGTGGTTGAGCTGCGGGACCTCCGGTCCGTATGCGTAGCTGTAGTCGTTGTTGCCCAGACATGCGCGCACGGGGGCGATGCGACACAGCCGCTCGTAGTCCGAACGCGAGCAGATGTCGCCCGCATGCACGATGGCGTCGACGCCATCGAGCGCGTCGATCAACGAGGGGTCCAGGTAGCCGTGGGTGTCACTCACGACGCCAACGACCATGTCGCATGCCTCGGCAGGGACGGGCGCGGGCATGGGGGGCATGAGGTTCTCGAGGGACATGCTACAGACCGAGCGCCCTCTTGAGCTGGACGACGCGACGGCGCGAGACCGAGATCTTCTTGCCCTCGATGCCGTTGATGCCCAGCTGGAGGATGCCGCTGGAGACGACCTCGACGTCCTCGACGTACTCGAGGTTGACGATGTAGCCACGGTGCACGCGGAAGAAGCCGTGCGGGGTGAGCTTGTTCTCGAGCTGCGCCAGCGAGGTCGTGGACAGGTAGCGGTCGGTGTCGGTGTAGATGCAGGAGTAGTCGTCCTTGGCCTCGATGTAGCGGATCTGGTCGATGGGGACGAGAACCTTTCGGCCGCCCTTCTCGACAGGAATGCGCTCGACCGAGGAGTGGGCCGCCGGCGCCGGCTTGAGGCGCGCCTGGACCTTGTCGAGGGCGCGGGCGAGGCGGTCGGCCTCGACGGGCTTCATCAGGTAGTCGACGGCGTCGACCTCGAAGGCATCCAGGGCGTACTCGCTGTAGGCGGTGACGAAGACGACCGCGGGCGGGTTCTTGAGCTTGTGCAGGGCCTCGGCAAGCTGCATGCCGGAGGTCTTGGGCATCGAGATGTCCATGAACAGGACGTCGGGGCGACCCTCCATGAGCTTCTCGACGGCCTCGCGCGCCGAGCATGCCTCGGTGATGGGCTCGACACGGCCGGTCTCCTCCAGAAGGTAGCGAAGCTCGGAACGGGCGGGGGCCTCGTCGTCGACGATCATGGCATGAAGCATGTGACACCTAACCTTTCACACGGGCCCATGGGCCCAATTACTACCGAGAAGTGCGTGGCGCCTGTGGCCGCGTCCGTGCGGACGCATCCCATGCGGACGTTACTTACCCTTTTTGGGCGCGGCGTTGGCGAGCCGGATGGTCACGCTCGTGCCTTCGCCAGGCTTGGACATAATCTCAACCCCTGAGCCTACACCATAGAAACGCTCCACCCGCTCGGCAACGTTTCGCAGGGCGATGCCCGTGCCCTTGTCGCTCGCGCGGTCGAAGTCCGAGGGCCCCTCCAGAAGACGCTTCGCCGTCTCCTCGTCCATGCCCAGGCCGTCATCGGTCACCGCGATGAGGACGTCGTCGCCCTCGGTGGCCACATATGCGTCGATGTACAGGGGTCCCTCGTCGCGCATGGCATGACGCACCGCGTTCTCCACGATTGGTTGGATCAGGAACGCCGGAACGGGCACGTCCTCGCATCCGGGCTCGACATGGTCATGCGCGATGATGCGGTCCTCGCCGAAGCGAGCGTACTCGAAGCGCAGGTAGCGCTTGGTCTGCTCGAGCTCGCGGAAGAGCGGGATGCGCGACTCGGAGTTCTCGAGCGTCTGGCGGTAGAACACCGCGAACTCGCGCAGCAGGTCGCGCGCCTGCATGGGGTCGGTGCGCGTGAGGGCCGCGATCGTGTTGAGCGTGTTAAAGAGGAAGTGCGGGTTGATCTGGGCCTGCAGCGCCTTGACCTCGGCGCGGGCCGTGAGCTCGGCCTGACGGTCGAGCTCGTCCGCCGAGAACTGCGTGGAGAGAAGTTCGCCAAGGCCGAAGGCGATGGCCATCTGGGAGCGATCGATGTCGCCGCGGCGACGGTAATAGAACTTGATCGTGCCGACGACCTCGTCGCGAATCTTGATCGGGACGATGATGCCCGCCGGGATCACGGCCAACCCGAGCTTGCGCTGGGCAAGGGGCAGGTTCGTGGGGACGATGGCCTCGAAGGTGCCAGGCTCGCCGGTGTCGAGGACCTGGTGGGTGGCCAGGGTGTGAATCTCGCTGCCCACGGGGAAGACCGCGGCATCCTCGCCGACATATCCGGTGACTCGCTTGGTGTCGGTCATGGCGACCGCCATCGCATGGGTCTCGGGCAGGAGCAGCTCGCAGATGGCCTGACAGTTGTCGGGGGTCAGGCCGCCCTCCACGTGGCTCAGCGCGCTGGAGACCAGGCGAAGCGTGCGCTCGGTGGCGCTGGTGCGCATCTGTTCGGGCACCACGAGCATGGCGACCCACGCCACGACCACTAGCACCAGGGTGACGATTGCCATGCCAAGCGCAAACGTGACGTGGGTGCGGAACGACTCGCGTATCGCGATGGCGCACAGCAGCGCGGCCGACGCCAAAGGCGCGACGATCAGTCCCTCGTAGTGCTTCTCGATCCAGTCCCTCACAGATCCCCTCCCAGGTTTCCTCCGCCAAGTTCCATCCAGCTGCTCGTCTTCCCAGGCTCGGGTGCCCTTGGCGTACCGAGCTCGACGAGCCCTCCCGCAAGCTCCTCGTCCTCCCACAGGGTCGCCGCCACACGCCTCCAGGCGGCCATGAGCGGGGCATAGCCCGTCACGTGCTCGGCCGCGTAGCCCTCGGCGCTCGCCCTGCCCCTCCGCATTATGCGGAGGTAGTCGAGGCGGTCGCGAGAGGCGATCGCGCGCCTGAGCGCCGTGCGCGCGATGCGTTCGCCCACGTTGGGGCGCAGCCACGGGCCCGGGTAGGGGTCGAGCGACTCCGGCGCGACCTTGGTCGTCTCGATGAGCGTGTTCGCATGGGCGAGCTTGGCGGCCTCGTAGGTCCAGCGATACGCGTCCTGCATGAAGCGAGACGGGATCGACGGGGTTGGGGGTGGCAGGTGCCGCACGCTCCAACCCGAGTCAAACCACATGTCGATGCCGCACAGACGCAGATTGATGAGGTAGTCAAGGTCCTCGCCACGCGTGATCCAGGGGTCGAAGGGGACGGTCGTGAACGCCTCGGCATGCAGGGCCATGCAGCCGCCGCAGCAGACGTTGGAGCGCGTGATTCGCGGGCCCTTCTCGTCAAGCGCCTTTCTCATCCAGGCGTTGAAGCCCTCGTGCTTGCTCCAGGCGCGGTCGCGCCAGGCAACGTGGTCGCTCGCGTAGGGTGAGCCATCGCGATCGATGAAATAGCCCGTCTTGGCGACGATCTTGGTGTTGGCGTGGGACCTCATGCCCAAGCCGTAGACGGCGTCGATGAGAAAGTCGGGGCTTTCCGCCACCTCGTCGTCGTCCATGAACACGACCACGTCATGTCCAAGGGCGCATGCGACGAGAAGGCCCATGTTGCGAATCGCACCATAGCCACGAAGCGCCGCGGCCTCCGAGCCGGCCCCACGACCGATCGAGAGCACGGCTCGCGACACGAGGTCGGCCTCGGGGGAGCCGACCAGCAGGATGTTGAGGCGCGAGTGCTGGCGGCAGATACCCTCCACGCGGGCGCGGGCGGAGCGCTCGTGGGCGGCGGGCGCCACCAGCAAGACGATGACGCGCATGACGCCACGAACCTTGTCGAGTGAGGCCAGGCAGGTCTCGAGCTCCGGGACAGGCCTGTCGATGGGGGTCGTGTGGTCGTAGATGCCGCGCTCCCCCAGGGCGCGCGGCGAGTCGTCGGCGTCCCAGTAGGAGGGTATGACGATGACGGGGTTCATCGTGGCGCTCCGACGGGTCGAATGATGGTCTGCTCCCGGCGGCGTCCTCGCGTCGGCGGTGCATTCCCCATTTTAACCCGCCGGACACATTGCGCGTGCCCGCATGCACGACACGTGACGGCGCGCCTGACCCGCGTGCGGGGCTACGCGCGAGAAGTGCCGCGCGCCTTCTCCATCAGGCGTGCGTAACCGCCGGCAAAGCGCTCGGACTTCTCGCCAGGCGCGTCGCTCGCGACCACGACGCCATGCTCGTCGGAGACGAGAAACGCCTCGTCGTAGGCGGCGGCACCCGCGATTACGGAGTCGACGAGGCCCTCCTCGCGCACGACGGGGATGCCAAGCGTGGCGGCGAGGTCGCCGATCAGGCTCGTGACACCCGATGCCGTCGAGTCGGCGGCGGTGCCACAGGCGAGCGTACCGCCACGCACCAGCCAAAGCGTCTCGGGCGCGACGCCCGTCTCGGTCGCCTCGACCTGCGAGCGCCGGGCTCGCTCGGCGAGGGACGAGACGGACGTCGCGAGAGGCGCCTCGTAGGGACCACAGCTCATGGCCGCGCGACCGGAGTCGTCGACGACGAGCATGAGCACGCCGTCGGGGTCGCGACGCGTGCCGTCGGCCAGGGTCCACTCGATGTGTTGCTTGGCCCACGCGACCAGCTGGGTCGAGACGGGCACGCCGCCCAGGCTGCGCGCGGCGAGGGCGCGCAGGTGCCTGTTGGCCATGGGCAGCATGCCCCCGGAGAGCCTCCAGCGGCACACCAGCGCGGGCGTGCCAAGCTCGAAGCCCTCCTGCTCGGCGGCGATTCGCGCGTCGCCGTCGACCCTGTCGCGGACGTCGCCCGCGTTGTTGTCCTGCATGTGAGCCGTCCTTCTCTGTAGCTAGTGGCGGAAGTGCCTGGTGCCGGTGAACACCATCGCGATGCCGTGCTCGTCGCAGGCGGCGATGGACTCCTCGTCGCGGATGGAGCCGCCAGGCTGGATGATCGCGGTGATGCCGTGCTCGGCGAGGACGTCGACGTCATCGCGGAACGGCAGGAAGGCGTCGGACGCGGCGACCAGGCCCTCGGTCGAGGTGCCCATGCGCTCGCACGCGGCCTCGGCGCGCTCGCAGGCGATGCGGGCGGAGTCGGTGCGGTTGGGCTGGCCGGGGCCCATGCCGATGCCGGCACGACCCTTGGCGACGAGGATGGCGTTGGACTTGACGGCCTTGCAGACGCGCCAGGCAAACAGCAGGTCGTCCATCTCGGCGTCGGTCGGCTGGCGCTTGGTCGGGACCGTGAAGGTCGCGGGGTCCTCGCTCACGTGGTCGATGTCCTGCACGAGGACGCCGCCGTCGACGGTGCGGACCTCGTGGCCGATCGTGCGGTCGACGCCGCCGGTGGCCAGGACGCGCATGTTCTTGCGCTTGGAGAGGCGCTCGAGGGCCTCGGGGGTGTAGCTCGGGGCGATCATGACCTCGACGAACTGCTTGTTGACGTCGGCGAAGTGCTCGCACAGCGACAGGGGCACCTCGCGGTTGACGGCGATGATGCCGCCATAGGCGGAGATGGGGTCGCAGGCGAAGGCGCGGTCGTAGGCCTCGGTGACGTTGTCGGCAGTGGCAGAGCCGCAGGGGTTCTGGTGCTTGAGGATGACGACGGCGGGGTCGTCGAGCTCGCGGACGGCGGCCCAGGCGGCGTCGGCGTCGAGCAGGTTGTTGTAGGAGAGCGGCTTGCCCTGGAGCTGCTTGGCGCGGGCGAGCGAGTGCTCGGGAGCGTCGGGGCTGACGTAGAAGGCGGCAGCCTGCTGCGGGTTCTCGCCGTAGCGAAGGTCCTGCTCCTTGGTGGCGGTCAGGACGAACTTCTCGGGGAACTCGCTCGCAGGCTCGTCGGCGGCCTTGGCGGCCTGCTCGCCCAACCAGGCGGCGATGGCGGTGTCGTAGGCGGCGGTGGTCTGGTAGACCTTCAGCTGCAGGCGACGACGGGTCTGCGGCAGGGTGGCGCCGTCGTTGGCGCGCATCTCGGCCAGGACGGTGTCGTAGTCGGCAGGGTCGCTGACGACGGTCACGCTGTCGGCGTTCTTGGCGGCCGAGCGCAGCATGGAGGGACCGCCGATGTCGATGTGCTCGATGGCGTCCGCGAAGGTGACGTCGGGCTTGGCGACGGTCTTCTCGAACTCGTACAGGTTGACGACCACGAGGTCGATCATGCCGATGCCGTGCTCGGCGGCCTCGGCCATGTGCTTCTCGTCATCGCGGCGGGCAAGAAGACCGCCGTGCACCTTGGGGTGCAGGGTCTTGACGCGACCGTCCATCATCTCGGGGAACCCCGTGTACTGCTCGATGGGGACGACGTTGACGCCGGCCTCGGACAGCACGCGAGCCGTTCCGCCGGTGGAGATCACCTCGACGCCAAACTCGTCCTCGAGCGTCTTGACGAACTCGACGACGCCGGTCTTGTCGGTGACCGAGACGAGCGCGCGCTTGATGGGACCCTGTGCCATGTAGCCTCCTCGTATGAGTTTCGACAAACCGCCGCGCGCAGGACAACCCACACGCGGCACACACATACAAGATAGCGCACCATAGGGCTGCTGACCTCCCCTAAGATGGTCATATCGGACAACGACACGAGCGGAGGACAAATGGCCCCCAACACTGCAACTGCCGAGAAGGACGGCGTGGTGCTGCGACCGTTTTGCGAGGATGACTTCGAGCCCATGGTTCGGCTCGTGGCCACGCTTTGGCACGACGGCTGCTCCACCGCCTCTGGTGCCCTTACGAGCGCCCGGCAGGAGCTGTCGTACCACCTGAGCCACGCCGGGCGTGCCATGGCCGCGGTCGACACGGCCGACAACGACCGCATCATTGGCATGGCCTTGGTAAACGGGGAGCCTGACGACAGGCGTTGGGCGCGCATCTCCGAGAAGATCTGGGCAGACGTCGCCGGCGACGACACCTACGGCGGCGACGTCGCCGAGTCGCGCGAGCTTTGCGCCGCCGAGGCCGCCCTCATGGCCGAGGCGCTTGCGGCCGACCCCTCACCCCACGAGATCGGCCAGCTCCAGCTACTGATTGTTGATCCCGCCGCCCAGGGCCGCCACGTCGGCTCGCGCCTCATGCGCGACGCCTTGGACAGCCTGGCCAAGGCGGGCCACACGCGCTATCGCCTCTCGACGGACGATGCCTGCAACGTCGGCTTCTACGAGCACATCGGCCTGCGCCGCGTCGCCTCGGCACCCACCCAGGTCATTGGCGAGAAGGGCCTGCCCCTGAACATCTACGTATTCGAGGGCGACCTGTAGGCTCTCACGCACGGCGCGACGAGGCGCTCTACCCACAGAAAGGTGAAGGGGCCCACCGTGACCAGGCAGGCCCCTTCGGAGAGGGAGTAACGCGGGGGGAGGATCCGCGTGCGGAGGAAAAATCTATTTACTCGTGGATGCGGGTGCCGGACAGGCCAGCCATGGCCTCGGCAGCCTTCTCCAGGGAGCCGATGATGCAGACGCGGCCGGGGCGGCTCTCGGCGAACTTGACGGCGGCACGGACCTTGGGCTCCATGGAACCCTTGCCGAACTGGCCCTGCTCCAGGTACTGCTTGGCCTCGGCGACGGTGATGTCCTCGAGATCCTTCTGGTCGGGCTTGCCGAAGTTGATGGCGACGTGGTCGACGGCGGTCAGCAGGACCAGCATGTCGGCGTGGCAGTCCTCGGCGAGGAGCTCGCCGCCCATGTCCTTGTCGATGACGGCGGCGATGCCACGGTAGGCGCCCTTGTCGTCGTAGTTGCGGACGACGGGGATGCCGCCGCCACCGCAGGCGATGACGATGAACTCGTTGTCGAGCAGGTTGAGGATCGACTCGTACTCGACGATCTTCTTGGGCTCGGGGCTGGCGACGACGCGGCGGTAGCCACGGCCGGAGTCCTCGACGAAGGTCATCTCGGGGTGGGCGGCCTGCTCAGCGTCGGCCTCCTCCTTGGAGAGGAACTGGCCGATGGGCTTGGTGGGGTTGGCGAACGCGGGGTCGTCGGGGTCAACCTCGATCTGGGTGACGACGGAGGCGACGTGCCAACGCTTGTAGGACTTGTGCATCGCGGCACCGATGGCCTGCTGCAGGTGGTAGCCGATGTAGCCCTGGCTCATGGCACCGCACTCGGGCAGGTCCATGGCGGGGACGGACTCGTCCTCGGCGTGGGCGAGAGCGAAGGACTTCTGGATCATGCCGACCTGCGGGCCGTTGCCGTGGGTGATGATGATCTCGTTGCCCTGCTCGATGACCTTGAGCAGCGTGGGGGCAGCCTCGCGGACGCGAGCGATCTGCTCCTCAGGGGTGTTGCCGAGGGCGTTGCCGCCGAGGGCGATAACAACACGGTTGGGCTTGGTGGCGTTGGCCATGGTGTCTCCTCCGTTTGAATGACTTTCGCCCACACGACCGAGGGTCGCGCGGGCGTCGTTCACTGCCTTACGTGAATGCATAGTAACCCGTATGGAATCGACCAAAAATGGACATTCTATGCACGGTGCCGAACGGTAGCGATTTTCTCATGAGAGGTATTCACTCGTGGTTTCGGCAGCGTTTCACGCCATTTACCGACATGGGGTTTCATTTTGCATCTTTATGCCAATTACACGAATTATTGGATATTAATCGACACTATCCATGCTTCATGCATATTAGGCGCAAAACGGCACCCCGCAGCCTATGCCACGGAGTGCCGATTTCCCTTACTGCCGAGAAGTACCTCTCGCCAGCGGCCTATGCAAAACCCGTACAGCAGGGCTAGAAGGCGCCGCCGCCACCGCCACCGCCAAAGCCGCCTCCTCCGCCACCGGAGAATCCACCGCCTCCGCCAGACGAGGAGCTGTCGCTCGAGGAGGCGAGCTCGGATGCGTTGATCAGGGCCGCGGACTCATAGGTTTCGGTAAAGGCCCGCGCTGGGGGGCGCATGTCACCGTAGCCGTAGCACCAGTAATAGGCGGGCAGGAAGGCCTCGTTCTCCAAAAGCTCGGGCATGGCCACACGCAACTGCTTGATCACCTCGTCCGAGACCCCAAGGACGACAGCCATGACCAGCAGCTTGTTCCACAGGACCACGTCGGACGGCACCGCCTCCTTCAGACGGGTAAAGTCGCACAGCCACCTGCGCAGCGCCTTGAGCTTGGCCATGACCTCGATTGCCTCACGCGAGAGCGGGCGCATCTTCACTCCCAGCACGATGCTCAGGGCGCCGCATAAGCCACCCGCCACAATAACGGCCACGCTTGCGCCGGAGCCAAGCACGAGCAGGCCAACCAGGCCAAGCGCGACGCCAACGAGGATGGCGAGGGCTCCCGCGACAAACGCCCTCGCGCGGGCCGAGCCGTCCACGTCCGTCGTATAGCCAGTTGCCTCGAGCCTGCCCTCGACGACGCCCTTCCAGCTCTCCATCGCGTTGGAATAGGTCGAGGGGCGGTCTTCGGCGACCTTCTCGAGCTTGCCAAAGACGAGCGACCTGTTGCCATCGGCGTCCATCGAGGAACGGCCCGTCAGGGGCGCGATGGTGGTGAACAGGAAATCGAGGGTCTTCTTGTCGATCGGGTCGGTCACGGCGTCAGCCCTTGAGGTCCGTGTGACGCGATAGTCGTTCTTCTTGCCACCAAGGAGCCTCTTGTCCTTACGCTTGCGCTTTGCCGTGGAGTCGTCTTTGGTCTGGACCACGTCGAGCGAGATGGCTCTCTGGTCGGACAGGCTCATCAGGGTCGCCGTAAACTCCTTGCCCTCGGGGGTGCCGTTGCCGTTGTACAGCGCACCCAGCACTGCGGGGTGGTCGTCGGTCGGCACGTCGCGGAAGTACTCGTCGTCAAACTGAGCCCTGTGGCTGTCCTTGTATTTCTTGAGGGAGAGAAGCGCTACGGCCAGGCACACGATCGGCACGGCGATGCCCACGCCGTTAACGCCACCGACGAGGATTCGGGCCCGGGCGCGCTTGGCGTTTGCCTCCTCGGCCCAGTTCTTCTCCTCGGACATGATCCTGTCCAGTCGACTGTCGGACGACGGCGTCATCTCGCTGAGCCATTCGACCGGGAAGCAGATCCTGGCTTCGGCAAACTCCTCGGTACCAACCAAGGGGACGGTGAAGGTTGCCCCGTCGTCGTTGACCGTGACCTCGCCGTTTAGTGGGCCATGCGCCCAGGCGCGCACCTTGCCCGACTCGCCGTCGGGCACCGGCAGCGTCACCGTGCAGGCGACGTCGCCGGACGGGACGTCCCACCCATCGGAGACGAACTTCCAGTACAGCTCGCCGGTGTCGGCCCATGCCGACGTCACGCCGGAAATCCTGTACTTGACGCGGAACACCGCGACCGAGTCCTCCTGATTCGAGAAGAGCTTGATCTCCAGTGCGCCGCCGTCAATCTCGTACGTCTGGTAGCTGCCGGACCTCTCGGAGTCGTCATGGCTGAAGGCGGCGAACCCGCCCTCATCCGCCAGCCCGCACTCCAGCACGTCAACGGTCACATCACGCCCGTTGTAGGTGCCCTGCGGGATATCCCAGTAGACGCCGTGGTAGCTGCCGTCAAAGTCGAACGTCCTGCTTTCGGTGACGACCATGCTGCCGTCAGGGGCAACGTCCGCGTCAATCCTGACGGAATCGATGCTGTAGTCGGCTAGCGCGGGTGCGGGCGCCGCCACCAGCGCCGCCGCCAAAGCCAGGGCAAATGCCAGGGTCGAGAGAGCCGCCGCGCCAAGACGCGCGACGGGACCCTTTTGCGTGTTGGGGGCCTTCATGGGAAGTCCTCTCGTCAGATGGCCGAGTCAAAGCCTTACTTGTCAGCCATTATCCCCCGATGCGACCGACGTCCGCCATAGGACGGGCACCACGCGACCGAGCAGTCTCGCGCGACATCCGCACCGGGGCCTCCTGCGCTACCATTCGACGCATGGATACTCCCCTCTCAGACAACCCTGCCGAGAAGTGCCCGCCGCTCGACCCCCCAACGGTCGTCGGCCGCTTTGCGCCCACCCCATCGGGCCGCATGCACCTGGGCAACGTATTCTCCCTGCTCATGGCATGGCTTGGCGCCCGCAGCGTCGACGGACGCGTGATCTTGCGTGTCGAGGACCTCGACCCGCGCGCACGCGACCGTGCCACCGCCGAGGCCCTAATGCGCGATCTCGAATGGCTGGGCCTGCCGTGGGACGAGGGCCCCTATTACCAGAGCGAACGCCTTGACATATATGCCGCGGCAGTCGATCGGCTCTCGACACGCGGCCTCACCTTCCCTTGCTTCTGCACGCGTGCGGAACTCCATGCGGCAACCGCACCGCATCTGTCGGACGGGACCTACGTCTACCAAGGCACCTGCCGTGACCTTACGCCCGACCAGGTGGAACGACGCCGTGCCGAGAAAGACCCCTCGACCCGTCTTCGGGTTCCCGGCGCAGCTGATCCAGCACGCATCGTCGAGTTCGACGACCTCGTCTATGGCCACCGGGCCGAAGACCTCGCTCGTGACTGCGGCGACTTCGTCATTCGCAGGGGAGATGGGGTCTTTGCCTACCAACTGGCCGTGGTGGTCGACGACGCCCTCATGGGCGTAAGCCAGGTGGTGCGGGGCCGCGACCTGTTGGGATCTGTCGCACGGCAGATGTACCTGCAGGATCTGCTCGGCTATTCCACCCCCGCCTACGCCCACGTGCCACTGCTGGTAGCAGCCGACGGCCGCAGGCTCTCCAAGCGAGACCATGACCTCAACCTCTCCGAACTGAGGGAGGCTGGCGTGGGGCCGCGCAAGATTGTCGGAACGCTAGCCGCCGCCGCAGGCCTCATCCCCAAGGGGGACGAGGCGCTGCCAGAGGACCTTCTCGACAGCTTCTCGTGGGAGAAGATCGCACGGCATCGCAAGGACATCGTCACAAGATCACTCGAAGCGAAAACGCGCCCCTCCAATCCGTGACAAGCGCAAAATGTGTGGTGAGCGGGTTTACCACAACCTGAAGTTGTACCCGGGTGGGTTTGTGGGTTATGATGCTAGGGCACTTTTTCCTGGAGAGCTGACCGAGAGGCCGAAGGTGCTCGCCTGCTAAGCGAGTATAGGACTCAATCCTATCTGGGGTTCGAATCCCCAGCTCTCCGCCAGATCATGCTGACCCCGCCCCACAAGGGCGGGGTTTTTCTTTATGCCGACGAATAACCGCACTAAAATGGGCCACTTTTTACCCCCGTTGAATTTAATCAAGAATAATTTGCATTCTCGCTTGACACCGTAGGGGGACACTGGCATTATCTTCCTTGCGCAAACGCGGCGTTACCTCAGCTGGATAGAGGGTCTGACTACGAATCAGAACGTCACAGGTTCGAATCCTGTACGCCGCACCAGTGAATACTGGAAGCCAGGGCAAGCGCCCTGGCTTCTTTTTAACGCTGGCAATATCTTCCTTGCGCAAACGCGGCGTTACCTCAGCTGGATAGAGGGTCTGACTACGAATCAGAACGTCACAGGTTCGAATCCTGTACGCCGCACCAGGGATTACTAGAAGCCAGGGCACTTGCCCTGGCTTCTTTTTTATGTCTCGACACAACGTCAGCGCCCGTACCCCAGCACCCTAGGCCCTACGCCTTGGTCTTGTTCTTGGGCGCGGGCCTCATGGCGATGTGGTCTCCATCGTTGGAGGCGTAACCGTAAGGAATGCCGAGCGCGTCCATTCTGTCCATAAGGTCCATGAGGTAGTTGTCCCCATCGGATAGGAAGTCATTGATCGCCTCCACCGCAAGATCCTCCGGACACAGCAACATGAGGGCCACCTGTCCCGCCGCCGCGGGCGACAGGACCACCATCCTCGAGTGGGTTTCCACCCCATAAACCTGACGAGTGTAGGGTCCCGAGGTCTTCTCAAACACCTCGACAGAACCGTCCTCGCAAAGCGTCGCCTTGCGGAAACGGAACTCACCCTCCGGACGCGGGATATCACGATTGTCGTTGCCCATGCCTTCCCCCTATCGTCGAGTGCCTAACCCAATGATAGCGCCATTTTGCCAGAAGGGGAACATCTGTTCGTTTTTTCTCCATTCGGACGGGTGAACGGGGTATAATTCGCCGCAACCGACCACCGAACGTCCGAAGGAGAGCCATGGCAACGAGGATCTTCGACCTACACTGCGACACGCTGGACCGCCTGTCCTGGCCGGTCCTGCCCGACGACCTCAATGGGGGCAGCCCCACCTACGCCAAGGACGACGAGGGCCAGGCAACGCCAGGGCAGCTCCAGAGCATGCGCTCGGGCAGGTCGCACATCACGCTCGAGGGCACGTCCGACTTCGAATGGGCCCAGTGCATGGCCGTCTTCATACCCGACACCCTCACGGTCGAGCAGTCCGCCCGCTTCTTCGAGGCCGTCTCCGCCACCCTCCCCGTCCACGAGCGGGACAACGCCGACCTGCTGTCCGTCGCCCACAGCGCCGCCGATGTCGAGAAGATCCTCGCCTCGGGGCGCACCTGCGCCATCCCCACCATCGAGAACGGCAAGCTCTTGGCCGCGGGGAACCATATGTTCGACCTCATTGCCGAGAAGGGCGTGAGGATGGTCACGCTCACGTGGAATGCCGCCAACCCCCTGGGTTCGGGCCATGACACCCAGCAGGGCCTGACCGACTTCGGCCGCAAGGCAATTCGCGAGCTCGAAGCCAGGCGCATCGTCGTCGATGTCTCGCACCTCAACGACCCCGGCTTCGCCGACGTCGCCTCCTGGGCCAGGAGACCCTTCGTGGCGAGCCACTCCAACTCTCGTGCCGTGAGGGACGTGCCCCGCAACCTCACCGACGACCAGTTCAAGTTCATCCGTGACGCAGGCGGCATCGTGGGACTCAACTTCTGCGACTGGTTCGTCTCGGACACCCCCGACCCCACACCCGCCGAGCTCCTTGCCCATATCGAGCACTGGCTCGACCTCGGTGGCGCCAAGACGGTTGCGCTGGGCAGCGACTACGACGGCTGCGACACCCCCAGCTGGCTGGCCCCCTGTTCCACCGGCATGGCCACGCTCGAGAGCCTGTTGCGCGATCACTTTGGCGATACGATTGCCGACGCGATCCTGTTTGACAACGCGCACGACTTCTTTGTTCGAAACGAGACCCAGAGCGACGCCCATGACCAAGAGGCACAGCGCCTCGACTCCCTCATCTAGGATCACGGGCCAAGTCCAACCGACATAAAGAGGGGCCGCAACCAACTGGCTGCGGCCCCGCACTTCCCTGTGGCAAATGCTATGTGCCGCGGACGGGCTACGCCTCGGGGACGATCTTCTCGACACCGCCCATGTAGGGCACGAGCACCTCGGGGACGGTGATGGAACCGTCGGCGTTCTGGTAGTTCTCCATGATGGCAGCCATGGTGCGGCCGACCGCGAGGCCGGAGCCGTTGAGGGTGTGCACCAGACGGGTGCCCTTGAACTCGGAGGGATCCTTGTAGCGGATGTTGGCGCGACGGGCCTGGAAGTCCCAGCAGTTGGAGCAGCTGGAAATCTCCTTGTAGTTGTTGTAGCTCGGCAGCCAGACCTCGATGTCGTAGCACTTGCGGGCCGAGAAGCCGATGTCGCCGGTGCACAGGGTGACAACGTGGTAGGGAAGGCCCAGGGCCTGCAGACAGGCCTCGGCCTCGGCGACCATGCTCTCGAGCTGGTTCATCGAGTCCTCGGGCTTGGCGAACTTGACCATCTCGACCTTGTCGAACTCGTGGACGCGGATGATGCCACGGGTGTCGCGACCGGCCGAACCGGCCTCCTCACGGAAGCACGGGGTAAAGGCGGTGTAGAGCAGGGGCAGCTGGGAGGCGTCGAGCACCTCGTCGCGGTGGATGTTGGTCAGCTGGACCTCGGCCGTGGGGATGAGGTAGAGGTCGGGCCGGACGTGGTAGAGGTCCTCGTCGAACTTGGGCAGCTGGCCCGTGCCAAACAGGGAGGCCTGGTTGGTGATGACGGGGGGCCACCACTCCTTGAAGCCGGCCTTGACGTGCATGTCGATGAAGAAGTTGATGAGGGCGCGCTCCATGCGGGCACCGAGGCCGCCCAGCAGGTAGAAGCGCGTGCCGGCAAGCTTGACGCCACGGTCGAAGTCGATCATTCCCGTGGACGGACCCAGATCCCAGTGGGCCTTGGGCTCGAAGTCAAACTCGCGCGGGGTGCCCCAGCGACGCACCTCGGGGTTGTCGGAGTCGTCCTTGCCGTAGGGCACGGTCTCGTCGGGGATGTTGGGGATGGCAGCAACGAGGGCAAACAGCTCGTCCTCGACCTGGCCGCGCTTCTCGTCCAGCTCGGCGATGTGCTCCTTGTTGGCCGCGACCTGGGCCTTGGCGGCCTCGGCCTCGTCGGTCTTGCCCTCGCGCATGAGCTGGCCGATCTGCTTGGAGATCGCGTTGCGGTCGGCCTGGAGCTGCTCGACCTCGACGATGGTCTTGCGGCGCTGCTCGTCGAGCTCGAAGAAGCGCTCGCGATCCCAGTGGGCGTTCTGGCGGGACTCGCATGCCTTGTCCACGATGTCGGGGTTCTCACGGACGAACTTGATGTCGAGCATCGGCCTTACCTCTTTCGCGACGTGCCTTGGCACTTGCAGTACGTGTTGGATGTGGGACCATGGCCCCATAGTTCGTCAAGTATATACTTGTGCGCGACCGACACGCCGCGCTTAGAGGGAAGGCACCGCCCATGGAGTCGATTACCAACCTGATCATGTGGCTCTTCAAGACCCGTCAGGGGGTTCTCGCCCTTCTCGTCGGAGGCGTCCTGCTGTTCCTGGTGATCGCCTTCGTGCTCGAGAGGCGCGGCAAGAAAATGTACTACGACCACGAGCAGTCCGACGACGAGGACGGCTGGGGCCTGTTCGGCAAGTAGTCGCCGGGCCGGGACAGGTACAAGGTCACGGGCAAATCGACCAATCGCGGGAGTCGCGTCGGCGGCCCCGCGTTTTTTGTCGCCCTGCCGAGAAGGACCGTCGGGCCGGGGCACCAAGGCGGACCAGGGTCGCATCGGTAAAAGAAAAGCCCCGTCCGAAGACGGGACCTTTACTTTAAATGGTGCGGGCGAAAGGACTTGAACCTTCATGAGATTGCTCTCATACGGACCTGAACCGTACGCGTCTGCCAATTCCGCCACGCCCGCGTGCGTTGGTTATTGTACATCGTCTACCATTCGGGATGCAATGCCCCACGCAAACTTTTTTTGACGGCATGCGGGTAGAATGCACCCATATATAGGCGCGGTCGAGCAACCCACACGAAGCCGAGGAGACCACGTGCGCAACAGGCCATCGTCGACGAGCGTTCCCATGGGAGGGGCGAGCGTCCCCCAGCAGCAGGAAGACCCCCGCGACGCCACCCTGCTTGGGCGATATCGCATCCTCGAGCAGCGGGCGTCGGGCGGCTTTGGCAGCGTGGCGGTGTGCTGGGACACCAGGCTCCAGCGGCGCGTGGCCATCAAGTGCATGCCGCTCTTCTCGGACGACGGGTCGGGCGCCATGGCATCGACCGTCGACGAGGCGCTTGCCGAGGCGCGTACCTCGAGCATGCTCAGCCACCCCAACATCGTCACGGTCTACGACTTCGAGTGGGACGGGGAGAATGCCTACCTGGTTATGGAGTACGTCGATGGCGTGACCCTGGGCGAGCTTCTGGCTCGCGTGGAGGGCGGCGTCCTCATGCCCGCCGAGGTGTCGCACCTGCTTGGCGGCGTGACGTCGGCGCTCGCGTACGCCCACGAGAACGGCGTGCTCCACCTGGACATCAAGCCGGCGAACATCATGATCGACCGCTCGGGCACCCCGAAGCTCGGCGACTTTGGCATGGCGAGCCTCGCCTCGGCAGCGGGCTACGGCGGCGCCCGCGGCGGGACCGTCGGCTACATGCCCCCCGAGCAGGTCTTCGGCGAGCTCGTCGACGAGCGCAGCGACCTGTTCTCGCTCGCGGTGTGCACCCTCGAGGCCCTCACGGGCGACAACCCGTTCGCGGCCGAGAACGCCGCCAGGTCGGCGGACCTTGTCGAGAAGGGCGCCGAGGAGGACGACCTTGCCAGGGTCGGACTCGAGTGCGGCGTCTTGGCGGCAGACGCCCTGCGCGACGCGATGGCGCCAATGCCGCAGGATCGGACCCCGTCCGTCACCCAGTTCGCACAGGCGCTCACGACCGAGCTGGGCGACCCCGCCCAGGGGCTCTCGTCCTTGCGCGACCTTCTCGACCAGCTGACGCGCGACGACCGCATCCCGGCGACGGCGGACGGCACGCCCCTCAGCGTGACCGAACGCGCGCCGTGGCTGCCCGGCATGGCAAGCCGCCTTGCCTCGGCCCTGCTGTGTGCGGTCCTGGTTGCGAGGGCGCTGCCCACGCTTGGGCTCGGGGCACCCGCCTCGGTCGCGTTGGGATGCGTCGTCGCGGCGACATGCGGCGCAGCCCTCCCGCAGCTGGGAAGCGCGCTCGCGCTGGTGGCGACCGTTGCCGCTGTCGGATGTGCGAACGTGGGCGACGCGGGGACCCAGGGCTTCGAGTGGGTTGGCGCCGTCGCCTTCCTGGCGCTGGCGCTCGGCGGGTGGTGGGCCGCCTGCGGACGGCGCGACCGCGACGCCGGGCTGCCGGTGCTTCTTGGCCTGACGACCCTCAGCCCCGCGGCCTGCGTGGGGACATCCTCCTGGCTCATGACCCCGGGCCTCGCGGCGCTCACCGCGGGCGTGGGCGGTGCCGCGACGCTCGTGCTCGCGCAGGCCGCAAGGTCCGCGATGGCGATCGGCGCGGACGGCACTTGGCAAGCCATCGTCGCGATCGCCGGCAACCCACATGCGGTCGCGCAGGTCGCCTGCCTCGCGGGAACGGCCGCGGCGGCGTCCGTCGTCACGGTGGCAGGAGGGAGGCATGCCGCGTTCGCCGGGCAAGCCGTGGCACTTCTCGGCACGGTCGCGTCCCTGGCGCTTCGCGCTGGGATGGAGAATGGCGGCATATGGGGGCCGCCTGACCTGACGCAGTGCGCCGTTGCGGTAGTCTTTCTGATATTCATGTGCATCGTGATTGCTCTCTTCGGGGGGCCCACCGCAAGGCAGGAGACCGGCAGATGAACTTCTTCAGCATGTTCGAGGACCGCATCGCGGGGGTCTTCGGCACGTCGCCCCAGGGATATACCGAGCCCTTCTCGTTCAAGAAGCTCGCCAAGCGCGCCGTCAGGGAGATGGAGAACGAGACGTTCGTGATCGACGGGGTGGACACCGCGCCCGCCCTGTACACGATTCTCGTCTCCGCCGAGGACGACGCCGTCATGCGCGCGCTGTACGCCTCGTTGACCCTCGAGGTCTCGCAGTTGGTCGAGGCCCAGGCCCAGCGCAAGGGATACACCTTCGTCGGCCAGCCGCTCGTCCGCTTCATGGTCGACCCCACGCTGCGCAACGGCAGGTTCTCGGTCTTCGCCGAGAACGTCGACGTGCGCACGCTCAACCGGCTGCGCGCCGAGGAGGCCAGCTTCCTGGGCGAGGTCGTCTCGACCCCGTCGCCCGCGGCCCCCGCACCCAAGCCGACGCCGCGCAACGGCAACGTCCCGCGCACCGAGCGCCGCGTCAGCGCCGCCCCGATGGCCGCGGTGGCGCCCACGCCCGCGGCGGAGCCCGTCGCCCAGCCCGTCATGCCGAGCGTCGCGACGCCTGCGCCCCCGCCGCTCGGCGGCACCGACGCAGGCCTGGACGTCCTGCCCGCCAACGACGTCGAACCCCCGATCAACCTCGCCGACCCGCAGCTTGCGGAGCAACCCTACGCCGACCAGCCGCAGGCACGCGGCGTCCGCAACGTCCCGCTGGTCAACCCGCGCCGAGACGCCGGCGCGGCACCGGGCATCGCCGGCGACGCGGCCGCGGCAGAACCGTCGGTCCCGGCATCGTCCTGCATGCTCATCGACCGCCAGTCCGGTCGCACCTACACTCTGACAGGCCCTGCTGTGACCATCGGCCGCGAGCGCAACGCCGGCGGCGTCGTGCTGCACGACCCCAACATCTCGCGCCGTCACGCCGAGCTTACCTATGACGGTCGCGACTGGCGCATTCGCGACCTCAACTCCACCAACGGCACGCTCGTGAACGACGTCGACGTCGACGAGTGCATCCTTCGCACCGGCGACCTGGTGACCCTGGGTCTCACGAACCTCGAGTTCAGGGAGAACTAGCCATGATCGACCTTGTCCTGTTTGCGGGGCGCATCGTCCTCGTCGTCCTTCTCTACCTGTTCCTCTTCACCGTCATGAAGACGGGCGTGGGACTGGTCCGTGGCCAGCGCACCGACGCCGCGATTTGGTGCGTCGACGTCGAGAAGGGCCCGAGGCAGCTGCGCGGCCTTCACGTGGACGTGTTGGGCCCAGTCGTCGTCGGCCGCTCCCCCTCGTCCGACATCACCATCGCCGAGCCGTTCGTCTCGTCCACGCACGCGCGCTTCACCATCCAGGGTCCCGCGCTGGTGGTCGAGGACCTCGGCTCCACCAACGGCACCTTCGTCAACGGCCACGGCATCGGCCAGCCCGTCACCCTTCGTGACGGCGACGAGGTGCAGATCGGCGACACGATCATGAGGGTCAGCCGCCGATGAGCGATCCCTCCACGACAGACAGGATTTCCGTGCCGGGCGTGCCGGCGGCCGACCCCGCGTCGACCGCCCCGGTCAACGCACCCGGGACCATGACCATCCCCGTCGCCGGGCGAGCCGGCGCCGACGTCGACACCGGTGCCACCACGCACCTGCTGTGGGGCGCCCGTTCCGACGTGGGCCTGGTACGCGACCACAACGAGGACTCGTTCCTGGTGCACGCGCCACTCTTCTGCGTGTGCGACGGAATGGGCGGACACGCGGCCGGCGAGGTTGCGAGCGCCATCGCCGTCGGGTCGATTGCCGAGAACGCTCCGGCCACGGCCGACGACGTCCTCCTGGGTGCCGCCGTCGAGATCGCCAACGCCTCGGTGATCGAGGCCGCGGCAAGCGGCATGGGCAAGCCCGGCATGGGCTGCACCGCCACGGCCGCCGTCATCGAGAACAACCACATGGCCGTCGCCCACGTGGGCGACTCGCGCCTGTACGTCCTGCACGCGGGCTCGCTCGTCCGCGTGACGCACGACCACTCCTACGTCGAGGAGCTCGTCGACGCCGGCGAGATCACCGCCGACGAGGCGAGGGTCCACCCGTCGCGCTCCATCATCACGCGCGCGCTCGGTTCCGACCCCGAGATGTACGCCGACCACTTCACGCTGGACGTCGAGAACGGCGACCGCGTGATCATCTGCTCGGACGGCCTCTCGTCCATGGTGCCCGACAGCCTCATCGAGGACCTGGCCATCTCCAGCGCCATGCCCCAGCAGGCAGCCGACAACCTGGTGGCGGAGGCCCTTGCGCAGGGCGGGCACGACAACGTGACCGTCATCGTGATCGACGTGACCGACGACGGAAGCCGCGCCATCCGTCGCAGGCGCCGTCGTCGCACCGTCTTCGGATGGCTCGCCGGCCTGGCCGTCGTGTGCGCGCTCGCCGTGGCAGCCTCGATGCTGTTCGTACTCAACAGCTGGTACGTCGGCGCGAACGGAGGCTACGTCGCCATCTACCGCGGCGTGCAGGGCAACTTCCTGGGCATAGCCACGTCCAGCCTGGCCGAGAGCACCACCATCAGCCTGGGGGACCTGCCCGAGTCGACCCAACACTCGCTCGAGAGGGGCATCGGCGTGTCGAGCCTCGAGGAGGCCGAACGCACGGTCGACGGCTACCGCGACCAGATCGATGCCGAGAAGACCCGTGCCGCCGCGGCCGCGGGCGACGCGAAGGCACAGGGCGCCGACACCGAGACCGCCGCCGTCCAGACGGCTGCCGCACCAACGACCAAGCCAGCAACCACGAAAACGAAGGCGGGTGAGTAGCATGGCCGCTACCCAGATGCAGATCGGGACCCGCCGCAACACCGAGCTCTTGCTGCTCGGGGCCGCGGCCCTGCCCGTGCTTCTCATCTATGCGATGTACGTCATCAACACTGGGGCGGCGCTCTCGGTGTCCACGCTCGCGGTGCCCATCGCGCTGTTCGTCGCGTTCGCCGTCGCGCACGTGGCCATCAGGTTCCTGGCGCCCGGCGCCGACCCCGCCATCCTGCCCATCGTCTTCGTGCTGTCGGGCATCGGTGTCACCTTCGTGACGAGGCTCGCCCCAAAGCTGGCGATGGGCCAGGTGACCTGGCTGTTCATCGGAGTCGCGGCCATGGTGGGCACGCTGTTCGTGGTCCGCAGCCTGGACTCCTTGTCACGCTACAAGTACACGCTCGGCATCGCCGGCGTCGTGATGCTGCTTTTGCCCATGGTCATCGGCACCGAGCGCGGCGGCTCCAAGCTCTGGATCATCATCGGGTCCTTCTCGTTCCAGCCAGGCGAGCTGGCCAAGATCCTCATCGTCTTGTTCCTGGCAAGCTACCTTGCCGAGAACCGCGAGCTGCTCAGCGCGTCGAGCCGCAGGATCGGCCCGCTGTCCGTCCCGCGCCTGCGCATGCTCACCCCGATGTTCGTCATGTGGGGCATGAGCCTTCTGGTCGTCGTGTTCGAGCGCGACCTTGGCTCGGCGCTGCTGTTCTTCACCATCTTCGTGGTCATGCTCTATGCGGCGACGGGCCGTGTGAGCTACGTCATCGTGTCGGTGCTGCTGCTGGCCATCGGCGGCACCATGTGCTACTTCCTCTTCAGCCACGTCCGCACGCGCGTCAACATCTGGCTCGACCCCTTCGCCGACCCGTCGGGCTCGGGCCTGCAGATCGTCCAATCGCTCTTCTCGCTCGCGGACGGCGGCCTGGTCGGCACGGGCGTGGGCAAGGGCATGCCCAAGCTTATCCCGGTGGTCGAGTCCGACTTCATCTTCTCGGCGATCGGCGAGGAGATGGGCCTTCTGGGCGGCGCGGCGATCCTGATCTTGTTCATGCTGCTCGCCGTGCGCGCGCTGGCCACCGCGGCCCGTGCCAAGTCCGACATGGCGGCGTTCACCACCGTCGGCCTGATCACGTCCCTCTCGTTCCAGGCGTTCCTCATCGTCGGCGGCGTCACCAAGCTGCTGCCCCTCACGGGCGTCACCCTTCCCTTCATGAGCCAGGGCGGAAGCTCGCTTCTGTCCAGCTTCATCGTCGTCGGGCTGCTGCTGCGCGCAGGAGACGAGGGCACCGGCCGCGACGCCGAGCTCGAGGGCACGGGTGTCGAGAAGGACGCCAGGGCCATGGCCGCCTCCAACGCGGCGGGCGGGAGGTTCTCCTCCGTCGCGCACGGCAGCCACGTCCGCGGCGGCTTCGGCCTTCTCACCCCAGAGTCGGGCGTGCTGGGCCGCGTGGCGCTGGGCAACCGACTGACCAAGCTCATCACGTTCTTCACGCTGCTGTTTGCCCTGTTGGTCGCCAACCTCACCTACATCCAGGTGATCAAGGCGCGCGACTACCAGGAGATGCCCAACAACAACCACACCATCGCGAAGAGCGCCTACGTGCAGCGCGGCTCGATCATCACCTCGGACGGCAAGACGCTGGCCGAGAGCGTGAAGCAGGACGACGGCACCTACGTGCGCGACTACCCCGAGGGTTCGCTCGCCGCGCACACGGTGGGCTACCTGTCCACCCGCTATGGCGCCACGGGCGTCGAGGCGTCGATGAACGACACCCTCACCGGTCATGCCGACTACTCCAACTGGCTGAGCGCGCTCAACTCGCTCGCCGGCATCGACACGCCGGGCAACTCGGTCGTCCTGACCATCAACTCGAAGATCCAGGCCGCCGCCGAGCAGGCGTTGTCCGGGCGCGTGGGCGCCATCGTGGTGATGGACCCGTCCACCGGCGCCGTGCTTGCAAAGGCGAGCGCGCCGACCTTCTCGTACGCCAACATCGGCGACCTGATCGCCAGCGATGACGGCACCGGCGCCCTTCTGGACAGGACCACGCAGGCCCTGTACGCCCCTGGCTCGACCTTCAAGGCCCTGACGCTGGCCGCAGCGCTCGACTCCAAGGCATACACGCTCGACTCGCAGGTCGAGGCGCCCGCCAAGCTCGACATCGGCGGCGCCAAGGTCACCAACGACCACAACGCCGACTACGGCACCATCAGCCTGCAGAAGGCGCTCACCTACTCGTCCAACACGGCCTTTGGCCAGATCGCAAACGGCGTCGGTGCCGACAGGCTCGTCAGCTACGCCGACGCCTTCGGCTTTGGCACCTCCCTGGGCCAGGACTTCAGCTGCAAGTCCTCGCTCATGCCCGACCCCAAGGAGATGACGGAGTGGGAGACCGCCTGGGCGGGATGCGGCCAACCCGTCGGCCAGCATGACAGCCCGGCCGGCCCGCAGGCCACGACCATGCAGATGGCGGTCATCGCCGCGACCCTGGCAAACAACGGCATCGTCATGGACCCCTACGTCGTGGACCACGTGCTCTCGCCCGAGGGCGTCACCACAACCTCGACCAAGCCACACTCGCTGGGCCAGGCCGTCGAGGGTGGGACCGCGACCGAGCTCAAGAAGGCCATGCTCGACGTCGTCGAGTCCGGCACGGGCACCGGGGCCCAGGTCCAGGGTGTCAAGGTCGCAGGCAAGACGGGTACCGCCCAGGTGTCTGACAGCGTCATCAACTCGCTCTTCATCGGCTTCGCGCCGTACGATAAGCCCACGCTCGCAATCGCCATCTGCGTCGAGGGCAACGGAGAGGACATCGAGGGCCTGGCGGCCGCGCTTGCCGGCCAGGTCCTGGGCACCTCCCTCGCGGTACAGTCAGAGGGAGCATAACAACCATGGGGCACTTCTCGGCATGCCGAGAAGTGCCGACGAAGGACAACCCGAACGCAACGCAAACGTAGCAAAATCGAACTCGAGCTTTTAGTGGAATGGGAGCACACATGGCAGGCAACGTTCTAGGCGGTCGCTACACGGTCCAGGACAGGATCGGCACTGGCGGCATGGCCATCGTCTACCGCGGCCTCGACAACGTCCTGGGTCGCACGGTCGCTATCAAGACCATGCTGCCGCAGTACGCAAACGACCCGTCGTTCGCCGCACGCTTCAAGCAGGAGGCGCAGGCGGCGGCCGCGCTTCAGAGCCCCTACATCGTCTCGGTGTACGACTGGGGCAAGGACGGCGACACGTACTTCATCGTCATGGAGTACCTGCGCGGCACCGACCTCAAGAGCGGCATCAAGAAGCACGGCGCACTGGACGGCCGCAAGGTGGCGCAGATCGGCTCCCAGATCTCGCAGGCCCTCTCGGTCGCGCACAAGCACGACATCATCCACCGCGACATCAAGCCGCAGAACATCATGGTGCAGCCTGACGGCAACATCAAGGTGATGGACTTCGGCATCGCGCGCGCCAAGAACTCCCACCTCACCCAGGACAACAACGTCCTGGGCACCGCGCACTACGTCTCCCCCGAGCAGACGCAGGGCAAGGAGCTCGGACCCACCTCCGACATCTACTCGCTCGGCATCGTCATGTACGAGGCAGCCACGGGCGAGGTCCCCTTCAAGGGTGACGACGCCATCTCGGTCGCGCTCAAGCAGGTGAGTGAGCAGCCCGTTCCGCCCAGCCAGATCAACCCCAACGTCGACCCGCAGCTCGAGGGCATCATCCTCAAGTGCATGCAGAAGGACCCGGCCGCCCGATTCCAGACGGCCGACGAGCTCGCACGCGTGCTTCGCGACTACCTCGCGGGCCGCATGGCCGCCGTGACCAACGCCACCGCCGTCCTTGGCGCCGCGGCCGACTCCACGCAGGCCATGAACATCGCCACGCCCCTCATCCCCGCCGACGCGCGCGAGCGCATCGCGAACAACCAGAACCGTCGCGGCAACGGTGAGAGTGCCCTGGCCGAGGCCGAGCAGCGTGCTCGCTCGCGCAAGCGCAAGATCATCGTCGGCGTCGTGGCCCTTCTCGCCGTCATCGCCGCCATCGTGGGCGGCGTCCTCGCCTCGAACGCCACAGGCAAGACCCAGGCCGTGCCCAACCTGCGCTCCCTCACCGAGGACCAGGCGCTCCAGCAGATCGAGGACTCCGACTTCTTCGAGAAGGGCACCGTCAAGGAGCAGTACAGTTCCTCCGTCGAGAAGGGCCATGTCATCGACCAGGACCCCGAGGCGGGCAAGCAGGTGACCAAGGGCACCAGGATCAACCTCGTCGTCTCCAAGGGCGCCGAGCCGGCGGCAACCGTCACGGTTCCCAACCTCAAGAACATGACGCCTTCGGATGCCGAGAAGGCCCTCTCCGAGAAGGGCCTGAAGGCGCAGGCCGGCGACTCCGTCTACTCCGACGAGGTCGAGAACGGCAAGGTCTGCGGCCAGTCTGTGGCCGCCGGCTCCTCCGCCAAGGCGGGCGACACGATCATCTACCAGATCTCGCTCGGCTCGGAGCAGCTCAACGTGCCCGAGGGCTATGAGGGTGCAAGCCTCGCCGACCTCGAGGCCGCCATCAACGATGCCAAGCTCAACGTTGGCAACGTCTCCTACCAGTACAGCGACACGGTTGCCGAGGGCAGCGTCATCTCGTACTCCCCGAGCTCGGGCAAGGTCAACAAGGACACGACCATCTCGATCGTCGTGTCCCAGGGTGCCAAGCCGCAGCAGCCCAGCGCCACCACCCAAACCGTGCCCGGCGCCGACGACAACACGGACGACACGACCGCTCCGAACGCGAAGTCGAAGTCCTAGCGACCCACGGCCGCGCCGCACGCGCCATACGTCCCATGCCTTGCAGAGGTGCCTTCCGCGATGGGAGGCACCTCTTCTCTTTTGAGTAAGGCCAAGAAGCGCAGGTTCTTCTCGGCAGGAGGTCTTTCCTCTTGCCGAGAAGACCATCGATACGACCAGGGCATTGGGCTTCATGACGGGGGTTAGGCGATGGGCCCTGAAACCACGCACAGGCGTACCGAGGTCGCAGGACGGATATCAAAAAAGGCAGGTCAACGGCTTGGAAGCCATTGACCTGCCTGAATGCTCTGGTGCCCCCGGACGGATTCGAACCGCCGCCACCAGGTTTAGGAAACCTGTGCTCTATCCCCTGAGCTACGAGGGCGAGGCTTTGCCGACATCATGTCAGCTTTGACATTCTACCATTCCGAGGCCCGTTCGCACGGGTGGATGGCAACGTCAGTTTGGCGCGCGTGGGCGAGTGCCCCCGAATGCGACCTAGGCGGTCTTGCCGAAGCGACGACGGCCCTTCTTGACGCGACGCTCGACGATGTCCTCCTTGATGATGGCATCGAGACGCTTGTAGCTGAGCGTGTGCGCCTTCTCGTCCATCTGCTTGCGGATGGGGCGGATGCGGACGAGATCGTAGATGAGGGCGCCACCGATGCCGACGTAAGCCAGGATCAGCGCGACGAACGAGACGATGCCGTAGACCGTGGTGAAGTCGTTCTTGGTCTCGGGCGGGGCGATGAAGATCATGACGAACGAGATCGCGGTCATGACCAGGCCGCCGATGACGAAGGCCCACCAGACGTTCTTGCGCTTGCGGTAGACGGGGTCCTTGCCGAGCATGATGTTGCTTGCCGTCATCATGCGGTCGCGGTTGCGATCATCCTCCGCCTGGGCGGCCTTGCGCTGCTCGGACGTCATGGCCTTCTTGTTGGACCTGGCGGCACGGGCGGAATCGCGCTTGCCGGCAGAAGCGGCGGCAACGCGGACGCCCTGGGCGGCGTCGCGGGAGGGCTTGGCTCGGGAGACCGAGCGCTTGAGCATGCCGGAGGAGGAGTCCTCGGCGTCGGCCTTGGCCGCAGCAGACTTGTTCGTGGCAGCCTCGACATCCTTACGGGAGTTGGCGACCTCCTCGCGGGCGCCGTTGATGGTATCAAGCAGAGACATTGGACTCCTTCATGGGGACGAACTTGTTGCCGGTGAGAATCTGGTAGGCCTCCTGGTAGCGCTCGGAGGTCCCGGACATGACCTCGGCGGGGAGGTGGGGCGGCTCGCCCTGCATGTCCCAGTTGGCCTTGAGCCAGTCGCGCACGTACTGCTTGTCGTAGCTCGGCTGGACCTGGCCCTCGACGTAGCCCTCTGCGGGCCAGAAGCGGCTCGAGTCGGGCGTGAGAGCCTCGTCGATGAGGGTGAGCTCGCCGTCAATCAGGCCGAACTCGAACTTGGTGTCGGCGATGATGATGCCGCGGGTGGCGGCGTACTCGGAAGCGGCCTTGTAGATGGCCAGCGACGCGTCGCGGATCTTCTCGGCAAGCTCCTGTCCGACAATCTCGGCGCAGCGCTCGAACGAGATGTTCTCGTCGTGGTCGCCGAGCTCGGCCTTGGTGGACGGGGTGAAGATGGGCTCGGGCAGCTGGGATGCCTCGGTCAGACCCTCGGGGAGCTTGATGCCGCAGACGGTGCCGTCGGCATCATAGGTCTTCTTGCCGCTGCCGGTGAGGTAGCCGCGGACGATGCACTCGATGGGGATGGTCTTGGCCTTCTTGACCAGCATCGAGCGACCCAGCAAGTAGTCGGAGTACTGGGCGTACTCGGCGGGGTAGTCGGCCGGGTCCATGCTGATCAGGTGGTTGGGGATGATGTCGGAGAACTTCTCGAACCAGAAGGCCGAGATGCGCGAGAGGATCTCGCCCTTGTGGGGGACCTCATCGGGCAGGATGAAGTCGAAGGCGGAGATGCGATCGCTGGCGACCATGAGCAGGCTGTCACCGCAGTCGTAGATATCGCGCACCTTGCCGTGCGAGTCGGGACGTAGGTCCATCGATGCCATTTGTGGCTCCTTTGCATCCGCGCGCACGGTCAGGCGGCCGCGCCCATGCCAAATGAACAATCAATCTTCAATTGTAGCGGAGGACTCCTGCTCGGAGCGGTTCTCGCGAGGAAGATGCAAGGTAAACATAGTCCCCTTGCCCAGCTCGGACTCGACCGAGACGTAGCCGTGGTGACGGTCCGCAATCTCCTTGGTGACGGCCATGCCGACGCCTAGACCTCCGGAGGCGCGCTCGCGACTGGCGTCGGAACGCCAGAAGCGGCTGAACACCTTGGCGAGCTCCTCCTTGGCGATGCCAATGCCCGTGTCGGAGACGGAGATGAGAACGTCGGTGCGGTCCTGGGAGACGTTGACGACGACCCAACCGCCCTCGGGCGTATAGCGCAAGGCGTTGCTCATGAAGTTAATGACCGCCTGACGGACCATGTCTCGGTCGATCTCGGCATAGCATTCCTTGCGCGGCGTCTCGCTGTTGAAACGCAGGCGCAGGCCTCGGTCGGCAAACAGCTGCTCTTGGGAGACGACGATTCCACGCACCAGGCCGACGACGTCGGTACGCTGCGGCTTGAACTTGGTCGTGCCGTTCTCCATGCGGGAGAGCTGCAGCATCGCGTCGACCAGGCGGGAGAGACGGCGGGTCTCGTCACCCAGGGTGCCCAGGCGTTCGTCGTCGCAGGGCAGCACGCCGTCCTGCATGGCCTCGACCGTGGCGAGCATCGCCATGAGCGGGGTGCGCAGCTCGTGCGCGACGTCGCTAGTGAGGCGGTGCTCGAGCTTGAGGTCCTTCTCGAGGTTGGTTGCCATCTCGTCGAAGGTCTGGCCAAGCTGGCCGATCTCGTCGGAGCCCTCGACGCCGGTGCGCGCCGTGAGGTCGCCGTTGCGAATCTGCGCAGCCGTGGAGGTGATGCGCTTGATGGGCGACGCGATCGACCGCGCGACGAAGATGCCCATGATGCACGCGATGATGATCGCGAAGCACGATGCGGTCCAGATGGCGCCATACGAGCTGATGCGGAACGCCGCGTCGCTCTTGGTGAGAAGTGCGTCAGAGCCGCTGGCCCACACGCGAACGGTGCCGACGATACGGCCGTCCGAGACGCGAATCCTGGACGACACCGTGGAGTCCGCCGAGCGCGGCTCGACCGTGACCTTGCTGCCGGCGTCGGACTTGTCCTTCTCGTCGAGGGCCTTGTCCTTCGCGGAGGTTGGTCCGTCGTCGGATGTGTCGGACTGCGACTCGGAGTCCAGGATCGACTTGGTGTGCGACTTTGCCCAGGTGTCGTCGTAGATGACGGCGCCCCTGGAGTTGAGGACCTGAATGCCCGCGTCCGACGAGATCGACGTGGCCGAGCTCGCGTATTCGAGGACCTCGTCGGTCCAGCCGCCTTGCTCGTCGTAACGCGCGGCAAGCGCCTCGGCCGTGGCATCGGCCAGACGTTGCATGTTGGAGCGCGTGTACTTCTGGAACTGCCCCTCCCACACGACGGACAGCACCACCATGAGCACCATGACCGTCATGACGGCGGTCAGGGCAAAGCCCATGGTGAGCTGTGTCGAGAAGGTCAGTGAGCGCTTGCCGTCGGCGCGCGACGTCTTCCACGTCGCGCGCGCGGAATCCGACGACGAGTCAGAGTCGGCCTGACGCGCCCTCCTGCCTATAGTGAAGTTCGCCAACGCCTGCCGCCCGTCGTGCTACTTGTTGGCCTCGGGGGCCGCGGGGGCCTCGAAGCGGTAGCCGACGCCGTGGACGGTGTAGAGCCAGCGCGGGTTGCGCGGGTCGTCGCCGAGCTTGGCACGCAGGTTCTTGACGTGGGAGTCGATGGTGCGCTCGTAGCCCTCGAAGTCGTAGCCCAGGACCTTCTCGACAAGCTCCATACGGGTGTAGACGCGACCCGGGTAGCGGGCGAGGGTGGTGAGCAGCTTGAACTCGGAGGCGGTGAGGTCGACCTCGCGACCCTCGACGGTGACCTTGTGGCCGGAGATGTCGATGATCAGGTCGCCGAAGTCCAGGACCTCGAGCTGGGGCTCGGCCTCGACGCGTGCACGACGCAGCAGGGCTCGCACGCGGGCGACGAGCTCGCGGGGCGAGAAGGGCTTGATGAGGTAGTCGTCGGCACCAAGCTCCAGGCCGATGATGCGATCCTCGACTTCGCCCTTGGCGGTGAGCATGATGATGGGCACGTCGGAGGTGTCGCGGATGGCGCGGCAGACGCGCTCGCCCGACAGCTTGGGGAGCATGAGGTCCAGGATGATGAGGTCGAAGCCGTGCTTCTCGAACTCCTCGAGGGCCGACTGCCCGTCGCCGACACCGCGGACCCAATAGCCCTCACGCTCGAGGTAGGCCGCGACCGCGTCGCGAATGGGCTTCTCGTCCTCGACCAGCAGAATCTTCTTGACGTCCGAAGCCATGATGAGGCCTCCTTTTGATCAGCTTTGAGACCGCGGCGCAAGCGCCACGGTACATTCGGTTCTAGTTTACCCCACCAGGCCCAAGCTCATAAATCGCTATAGGCCGAACGCCCTTACGACTACGTTGGCGGGATACCCTGTCTCGGTGTCCTTCACCGTCGAGAAGGTCACGAAGGTGGAGCACAGCCCCTCGGTGGCGGGATACTCGCCGTAGTCGAGGGCATGGTCGACGGCCGAGAGCACGGCATAGGTCTTCTCCTTCGTGTCGACCACGAAGTAGGAGGCGCGGCTCTTGATGACAAAGGTGCCGTCCTTGGTACCCGCCACCTGGGCGGCGGGCTCGCGGGAGAGCGTCACGAACGGCCCCTTGCTGGTGCCGATGTAGGTTCCCATCTGGCCCAGCAGGCCACCGGAGTCGTAGTTCGCCTCGATCGAGAACGCGAAGTCGTCACCTATGCGCGTGGCGTAGAAGGGCTTGACCGACGACGGCAGGACAAGCCGGTCGATGGTGGTGGACAGGTCGTCCGACAGGTCGTAGGCGGTGATGCCGTAGAAGGTTCCCTCGTCGGCGTTCACGCGTGGAACGAGCGTGATGGTGGAACCCGAGACGGACGGGGCGCACCCAAACCTTCCGGGGGAGTCGACCACGGCCGAGGCCTTGGAGCCACCAAGCCTCCACACGTAGCAGAAGGAGTGTTCGGCCGTCTTCTTTCCCGAGGTGGAGGGCATCGTCTGCCAGATGACGCGCTCGCCGGCGCACACGACCTGGGGAGGGTCGTAGGCCGCGTTCCCATCCTGCAGCTTAATCGCCTTGCCGGACAACGCCCCGTCCGAGAAGGGCTGGGCAAACAGCGCCCAGGCACGCGTGACCAGGTTGAGCTCGACCCAGGCGTAGACCTTGTCGGAACAGCGGACGTCGAAGATGACCCAGCCGCTGTCGCCGCTCGAGCAGGACGTGACCACGTCGGCGACGTTACCCGAGGACAGCGACAGCACCGAGCCCTTGTTCATCTGGTCGGCACTGTTGCCCGTGGCCAGAATCGGGATCCAGGCGCCATCCGCCGCGCGTGGGACGCATCCCAGGGAGAGCGTCCAGGTGCTCGAGACCGTCGGGACGGAGTCAGAGCTCTTGTAGGACTCGATGACGTCGGTCGCCGCCCCCGAGTCCACGACGGTGGGGTCACCCGCACCCGAACCTGATCCGCCACCCTTGCAGCCCGCCATGTCGATTGCGACGGCGGCGATGCCAAGCGCGCCCGCGCCCTTGAGGAAGGTACGACGGGTCACGCCCGGCCGCGGCGCGCGGATGCGCGTCGCGGATTCCTGCCTGTGCTCGGGGGTAGGCATCGGCTACTCGGCCTGGGCCTGCGCCTGGGCCTCAAGCAGGCCAATCGTCAGCTGGTCGGCGCAGGAGGTCTTGCGCGGGCCGCAGGTGTTGCCCTGCAGAAGCTCGACGACCTTCTCGACAGGCATGTCCTTGACCAGCTTGGAGACCGCCTTGAGGTTGCCGTTGCAACCTCCGTCGAACGAGACGCCCTCGATGGTCTGCCCGTCGTCGGAAAGGTCGATGTGGATGGCACGGGAGCAGACGCCGTGCGGCTTGAAGTCCATGTGCTGCATTTGAAACCCCTCTCTTGGATTGCCCATTCAGTATACCCAGGCGCGACGGGCGGCCCACCAGCGCGGGCGCGTGCAGTTGCGGCCTCGCGTCCAACATGCTGTAAGGAAGGCCGCCTCGAGCCTGATGACTCGGGGCGGCCTTGGCCGTTCGCTATCTCTGGCGAGAAGTGCCGCTACTCGCGGTTCCTCCTGCGGCGGATGGCCGCGGCAATCACGCCGAGCAGGCCGGTCCCGCCCATGGCGGCAAACGCCTCGCCGGCGACGGTCGGGTCACCGGTCTCGGGAACGGCGCCCTTGTTGGACGCTGCGTTGTCGGCGGGCTTCGCCGCGGGCTTCTCGACGGGCTTCTCGGTTGGCTTTACCGTCGGACCGTCGGGATCGACCTCGGGCGCAGGGGTCACGGTCAGCTTTCCCACCTCACCGTCGGCGACGGTGTAGTTGGCCTGCCTTGCGGAGCCGGTCCAGGCGAGCTCGTAGGTATTGTCGCTGGAGCCGACCTCGGTCTGGGAGCCGGTGAGCCTGAGCTCGACGGTCTCGCCGTTGACCAGGCCCTCGACGCGGCCGGGGGCCGTGAGGGGCGTGCCGTCGTAGGGCTTGGACGCGGACTCGGTGGTGACGGTGAGCTCTCGCTTGGAGATGGTGAGGGTCTCGGTGCCGGTCACGTAGCCGTCGTAGTGGTCCTTGACGGAGGCACGGACGTTGATCGTGATCGGGGTGCGCTCGACGTCGGTCGCGACGATCTGGGAGGGATCATTGGTCCAGGTGTCCGTACCAGGGACCTGGTACTCGACCTGCACGCCATAGCCATTGGCGTCGTCGATCGCGGTCGCGACGCCGGCCGAGTGGGCCTTGCCGTCATACGGCACGCTGACGTCGGTCGGGGTGAGCTTCACGTGGACCGCGACGGGGTCAGCGGTGTACTTCCAGGTGCCGGTGAACTCGACGCCGTTGGCGCTCATGGTGTCGGACTGCTTGTCCCAACCCGCAAAGGTCCAGGTGCCGTCGGCAACCTTAACCTCGGTCTGCTTCGGGTCGGCCGGTCGAACCTCGTCGCCGTCGTAGTGGAAGGCGTCATCGGTGGGAAGGCAGTCCGTCACGTCCTCGGGAATCTCCATGCCCTGCGTGGCAGAGACGAACGTGTACTTGACGTGGTCCCTCGACGCGGTCGCGCTCTCGCAGGAGACGTCCTTGGTGATGGTCTCCTTCGTGATGACCGCGGAGCCCGCGACCATGTCAGTCGCCACCGAGTAGGTGCAGGAGGCCTTGGCCGTAAACGCGACCTTGCCGGCATCGCAGTCGGCATCGGTGACCTTGTAGGTGACGGTTCCCACATAGGTGCCGTCAGCCTGCTTCTGGAGGTTGTCGATAGTGACGTCATTCCCGTTGACCTTGGCAGAGACAACCCTGATGTCGTCGAGCACGACCTTCTTCTGGGTCTCCGGCTTCTGGGGATTGAGGGTGACGGTGAGGGTGAGTTTGTCACCCGGCTTTACGCCGGCGGTCTTGTCGACCTTGGCGGAGGCGGTCAGCTTGGGGTCCTGGCCGTAAACCTCGAACGATGCCTTGAGCGAAAAGTCACCCGGCTCCCTGGAGTAGCCAAAGACGCCGATGTAGCCGGCACTCTTCGCCGCCGCAAGGACATTGGAGAGGCCAGGATAGTCCTTGATGGCCCCAAAGGTCTCCCTGGGATCCTGGAGACTGTAGAACTCACCGTTGCCGCTCGCGCCAAGGCCGGTCAGCAGGTAGCCGTCACTCTGCTTGACGAAGAAGAGCACGTAACCATGGGTCTTCCCAATAAGGGTGGAGGAGTTGAAGTCGCCAAGCTTGATCTCGCCTGTCGACGTAATCGACTTAAAGGAGGCGGCCGTCACGTTAGCCGCGTCGTCGGCCGTGTGGTAGGCAAAGTACGCGACCTTGGCATTCTTGACGTTGTACTTGATGGTGGCATCCCAGTAGCCAAAGCTGGCAGCAGGACTGACGGGATAGTCCAGGCTAGCGGGGGCAGCCTCGTCGGTCGCGGGCGCGGTGTCGGCCTGTACCTCGGCCGTCTCCTCGGTCGCGGCATAGACAGGAGCGCATGCTCCGAAGGACTGCCACAGCATCAGACCAGACAGGGCGACGGCGGCCACCTTGTCTTGAGTGCTGTACTCGGGGCGCCTGCGGCTGTTCGTCTTGTCAGACATTTATGCTCATTCCCTTCTTTGACTCAACCGCCAGCTCACGCGACGGACTGGGCCTGGCACTGCCAACAAAGTCAGTTCGCCCATTTGTTCACATTGGATATTATTGCCATATCTGACAGCAGGAACGTCCGAAAACTCTTCAGCTGGTCGCATGTTGGGTAATTTTCAGACTTTCCTTACGGAATTCTGGCTCGATTCAACTTTTGGTTGAGGATATTCACTATTCCGTCGCTTTGATTCAACTAATGCTTAATAGCCAACCGCGCGAGCGCACCGACTCGATCACCAGATGCAAAAGGGCCGAGCCGTCACAGACGACGGCTCGGCCCGTCAGTCGGACCATATCCCATGCCGCACGACGACCGCTAGAACTCCAGCTGCTCCAGGCGGTTGAAGACGACGTCGACGCGCGTGAGGAAGCTGCGCGGGTCGAAGATCGCGTCGAGCTCGGAGGCCTCCAACTTGGAGCAACGCGGGTCGGCCTCGATCTTCTCGCGGAAGGTGGTGCCGGGCTCGCACTGCTGAACCTCGCGCCACGTGGCCATGGCGTTCTCCTGCACGATCTTATAGGCGTCCTCGCGGGTGATGCCGGTGTCGACCAGGTGCAGCAGCACCTTGGACGAGTAGATCAGGCCGCGGGTCTTGTTGAGGTTGGCCATCATCTGTGCCGGGTAGAGCACCAGGCCGTCGACGATGCGGGTAAGGCAGCTAAACATGTGGTCGAGCGCGATGAAGCTGTCTGCCTGGGCGACGCGCTCGGCGCTGGAGTGCGAGATGTCGCGCTCGTGCCACAGGGCGACGTTGTCGAAGGCGACCTGGGCGTTGGCCTTGACCACGCGTGAGAGGCCACAGACCTTCTCGACGGTGATCGGGTTGCGCTTGTGCGGCATGGCAGAGCTGCCCTTCTGGCCCTTGCGGAACGGCTCCTCGGCCTCGAGGGTGTCGGTCTTCTGCAGGTTGCGGATCTCGGTCGCGATGCGCTCGCAGGTGGCGGCGGTAGTTGCCAGGACGCCGGCGAGGTAGGCGTGGTGGTCGCGGCTGATGACCTGCGTGGACAGCGGGTCGTGGACCAGGCCCAGGTGCTCGCAGACGTACTCCTCGACGCGCGGGTCGATGGAGCTGTAGGTGCCCACCGCCCCGGAGATGGCACCGAACGCCACGTTGTTGCGGGCGTCGCGCAGGCGGTCGAGGTCGCGCTTGAGCTCCCAGGCCCAGCTGCCGAACTTCATGCCAAAGGTCATGGGCTCGGCGTGGATGCCGTGGGTGCGGCCGACGCAGAGGGTGTCGCGCTCCTCGAAGGCGCGGCGCTTGCAGATCTCACCGAGCTTCTTGCAGTCCTCGATCAGGATGTCGGTCGCCTGGACCAGCTGGTAGCACAGGGCGGTGTCACCCAGGTCGGACGAGGTCATGCCGTAGTGGACCCAGCGGGAGGGCTTGGGCTCGCCGGCGGGCACGTCGGCGTCGATGTAGGAGCCCATGTTGGTCAGGAAGGCGATGACGTCATGGTTGGTCACGGCCTCGATCTCGTCGACCTCCTGCTTGTTGAAGGCGGCGTGGTCGCGGATCCAGGCGGCCTCCTGCTTGGTGATGCCGCTCTCGCCCAGCTCGGCGTGGGCCTCGCAGGCCAGCACCTCAATCTCCTGCCAGACGGCGTACTTGTTCTCGAGCGAGAAGATGTGGCCCATCTCGGGACGGGTATAGCGGTCGATCATGTGGGGCTCCTCCAAAACGGTTTGAGGCCTGGTCCTGCTTGACGGCACATACACCATCAGTTTAGCAGCGCGAGAAGCACGTTCGAGCGCGAGGCCTACTCACCGTCGCCGGGCACCGCGTCGCGGTCGGCGGAAATCCTCGCCACGCGACGGTCACGCCTGAGTGCGGACGACGCCTCCTCCAGTTGCGCCTTGACCGACGCCGTCGAGGTGCCGCCGTAGGTCTGGCGCGCCTCGACGATGCCCGCGGGGTCGAGCGCGTCCAGGATGTCCTCGCCCAGCAGGGGCGAGAAGGACCGCAGCTCGTGGGCGCTGAGGTCCTCGAGGCCGATCCCGTGCTTCTCGCAAAACAGCACCATCTCGCCCACGACCTCGTGCGCCTCGCGGAAGGGCATCCCCTTGCGCGCCAGGTAGTCGGCGATGTCGGTTGCCCCCATGAACCCGCGGCCCGCCTGCCGCAACATGGCGTCGGCGTTGACCGTCCAGGTGTCGATCATGCCGGCCATGCAGACCATGCAGTCGCCCAGGGTCCGACACGCGTCGACCGCACCCTCCTTGCACTCCTGCAGGTCCTTGTTGTAGGCCAGCGGAAGCGACTTCATCGTGGTGAGAAGTGCCATGAGGTCGCCATACACACGGCCGGTCTTGCCGCGCGTGAGCTCGGCGAAGTCGGGGTTCTTCTTTTGCGGCATGATCGACGAGCCAGTGGAGTAGGAGTCGGACAGCGTGACAAAGCCAAACTCGGTCGTGCTCCACAGCACGACCTCCTCGCTCAGGCGCGACAGGTGCATCATCGACACGGCGCACGCATAGTCGAGGTCGAGCAGGTAGTCACGGTCGGATACCGCGTCCATCGAGTTGGGGATCGCATGGTCGAAGCCCAGAAGCTCGGTCGTGCGGCCGCGGTCGATGTCGAAGGTGGTGCCCGCCAGCGCCGCCGAGCCCAGGGGGTTGGCGTCGGCGGCCACGAAGGCGTCGCGCAGCCGCTTGAAGTCGCGCGTGAACATCCAGAAGTACGCCAGCAGGTGGTGCGAGAAGAGCACCGGCTGTGCATGCTGCATGTGGGTGTAGCCGGGCATGACGACACCGACGTTCTTGCGCGCGGCACGCAGGATGGTGCGGCGCAGGGCGCAGTTCTGCCGCATCAGCATGTCGAGAAGTGCCTTGGCATGAAGGCGCGTGTCGGTGGCGACCTGGTCGTTGCGGCTGCGGCCGGTATGCAGGCGGGCGCCCGGGGCGCCGACATCGGCAGTCAGGGCCTTCTCGACCGTCATGTGGATGTCCTCGTCGTTGACGTCGAACTCAAAGGTGCCGGCGTCCATCCGATCGCGGATGGAGCCGAGGCCCTTCTTGATAGCCTCGAAGTCGTCGGTCGAGATGATGCCCTGCTCGCTGAGCATGCGCGCGTGCGCGACCGAGCCGGCGATGTCCTGGCGATACATCTTCCTGTCAACGGGCAGCGACGCGCCAAAGCGCTGGGTGAACTCGCTGACTCCCTGTTCGAACCTGCCGGACCACAATGCCATGCGTCTGATTCCCCTCTCGTTGGTCTTGGTTTGGCCCTATGCCGTGGCCGAGACGCCCTCGGCCACGGGCGTGCCGGCCGCGACGAAGAGCTTGACCTTGCCCGCCTTGACGGCCCTCGCGTGCTCGTAGGCGGGACCCTGCTGCTTGGACCAGGTCTGGCTGGGCAGGCTGTGCAGCTGGATGAAGCCCTTGGACGCGGTGCGGTCGAACTCGTCGCCGTCGCTGTAGGTGGCCAGCGCCTCGACATACAGCGAGTTGGCCGCGCGGCGCCCGGTCACCGTGAGGGTCCCCTTGTAGAACTTGGCGCGAACGTCGCCGGTGACGAACTCCTGCGTGTTGGCGACGAACGCGTCGAGCGCCTGCTTGAGCGGCGAGTACCACAGGCCGTCGTAGACCAGCGTGGCCCACTGGCCCTCGAGCGCCTGCTTGGCGTGAAGCGTGTCGTGGTCCAGGCACATGGTCTCGAGCGACTTGTGCGCGGCAATCAACGCCAGCGACGCGGGGCACTCGTAGCACTCGCGGCTCTTGATGCCCACGACACGGTCCTCGATCATGTCGATGCGGCCATAGCCGTTGGCCCCGGCGATCCTGTTGAGCTCGATGATAATCTTGAGCAGGGATTTCTTCTCGCCGTTGAGCGAGACGGGCTTGCCCTTCTCGAAGCCGATGACGACCTCGGTCGCCACGTCGGGCGCCTGCTGCGGGTCGGCGGTCATCGTCCAGATGTCCGCGGGCGGCTCGTTCCAGGGGTTCTCGAGCACGCCGCACTCGATCGCGCGGCCAAACAGGTTGTCGTCGATCGAGTAGGGCTTGTCGATGGTCGTCGGCACGGGCACGCCGTGCTCCTTGGCCCACTCCATCTCCTGCTCACGGGTGAGAAGGTCCCACTCGCGAACCGGGGCGATGACGGCGATGGACGGGTCGAGGGCCTGGATGCTGGTCTCGAAGCGCACCTGGTCGTTGCCTTTGCCGGTGCAGCCGTGGGCCACGTAGGCGGCGCCGTACTTGTGAGCGGCGTCGACCATGTAGGCCGAGATCAGCGGGCGGGACAGCGCGGAAAGCAGCGGATAGGTTCCCCCGTACAGGCCGTTGGCCGCAATCGCCTTGGTCAGGAACTGGTCGGCATACAGGTCGCGCAGGTCGACGGCCTCGGCGGCGATGGCGCCCATGTCGAGCGCCTTCTGCTTGACCCAGCCGAGATCCTGGGACTCCTGACCCACGTTCACGCAGATGGCAACGACGTCGAGGTCCTTCTCGACCTGAAGCCACTTGACCATGACGGACGTGTCGAGGCCGCCGGAGTACGCGAGGACGACCCTCTGCTTCTGGGGCTTGGCGGTGGCTGCGGCGGTGGGCGTGGTGGACATGGTGTCTCCTCCTATGTCTGCTCGTCGTGCGGAGCGGGTTACCTGGGGTGTGCTTGTGCCGCGCATGGCCTGCGGTCGCATTGCGCGGCGGCAGGCTGCTTGGCGGCAGACGCCATGGCTGGCGTCGGGGGACGTCGCGACTATCAAACGCAAAGACAGCGCCCGGCTGCTGCCAGACGCTGTCTGCGAGTCCATATGTGTGGAGTGGTGAGTTCCGGGAGGACCGAGATCTATGCGCGCTGGCGTCGCGGCTTGATTCGTCGATCCTGGCGTCGGAGGCCCATGGCCTGAACGAAGTTCTGCATCTGTGGGCCCCCTCTTGATGCATGGCCGCAGCATTTTCGTAGCATGTCCGCAACTGCGGAAATTGGCATAGCGCGACGTGCGGCGAGGTCGGTTGGTCCCGGCGCGGGCCCGCACGTCCACAAAGAAGCAGGCCATGCCCAAACCGATGGGCATGGCCTGCGTGCCTTGCTGGTGCGTCCTGTGGGGATCGAACCCACGACCTTGGGATTAAAAGTCCCCTGCTCTCCCAGCTGAGCTAAGGACGCCTGTTGCGTGCGCAACGCGGTGCGTGACGCGATGCGCGACGGCTCATTCTAGCACGGGCCTCGCATCCTGCGCGAACCTTACTCCCAGGCCCACTGGCCGTTCACGAAGACGTCAACCTCCTCGCCGTCGGCGGTGATGCCGCGGATGGAGAGGTCGTCGGCGCCGATCATGAAGTCGACGTGGGTGTGCGAGTGATTGACGCCGTGCTCGATCAGCTGCTCGGGCGACATGTCGACGCCGCCCTCGAGGCACTCGGGGAAGCCCGTGCCCAGGGCCAGGTGACAGCTGGCGTTCTCGTCGTAGAGCGTGTCGTAGAACAGCAGGCCCGTCTGGCGGATGGGCGTGTTCTTGGAGATGAGGGCGACCTCGCCCAGTCGGCGCGCGTTCTCGTCGGTGTCCAGGATTCCCTTGAGGACCTCGGTGCCCTGCTCGGCACCAAAGTCGACGACGGCACCGTCACGGAACTCGAACCAGAAGTCACGCACGATCGAGCCGTTGTGGACCAGCGGCAGGGCCGAGACGACGCGACCGTCGGCACGCATGCGGTCGGGCGAGGTAAAGACCTCCTCGGTGGGGATGTTGGGGAAGAAGCTCACGCCCGAGGTGGTGCGGGCCGCGCCACCCTCCCACAGGTGGCCCTTGGGCAGGCCGACGACGAAGTCGGTGCCGTTGGAGGAGGTGTAGTGCAGGCGGTCGAAGCTGCGGCCGTTGAGCATGCGCATGTTCTTCTCGAATGCGGCGTTGTGGGTCTCCCACTCCTCGTGGGGGTCGTCGCCGTCGGCGCGCGAGGTCTCCAGGATCGCGAGCCACAGGCGATACATCGCCTCGTGGTCGGGCAGGCCCTCGAACATCTGGCGGGCCCAGGCGAGTATGGGCACGCCGCCGATGCACCAGGCGTTGCGACCGAAGTCCATGCCCTCGCGGAAGGACTTGCACTGCGAGTTGCGGGCGCGCGAGGCGGTCGCGGGCTTGGCGGGGTCGATTCCCTTGAGCGCCGACGGGTCGGAGCCCTCGAGGAACAGGAAGGCGGCGCCGGCCTCGGCGAGCGAGTTGAGCTGCTCGACCTTCCAGGAGGGAACGGTCTCGAAACGCTCGACGGGCAGGGCCTCGTACTCCATGCGGGTGATCTCGTCGTCGGCCCAGATGACGGTCACGTGGCCGGCGCCGGCGGCGTAGGCGGCAGCCACCACGCGACGGGCAAACTCGCGGGCCTCGACGGGCGCCTGGACCACGAGCTCCTGGCCGGGCTGGACGGCTGCGCCGTCACGGACGAGAAGTTCAGCATAGTTGTCGATCTTGGGCTGCAGCGCCCTCATGCAGGCGGCGCACTCCTCAGGGGTCATGCGAGTGGTCATTCTGTTCCTTTCGAGTTGCTGCGGGCGCGCACTTCTCGGCGGCGCACCGCTTGGGCGCGACAATCGCCGCGGCCCTGTGCAGGATACCCCATGGCAGAAGGGGCTAGACGCTAAAGAGGCGGGTGTCGTCGTCACCAGTGGCAGACGACAGGCAGAACAGCAGCGCGGCGCGGACGTCGGCTGCCAGCAGGTTCGCGGAGTCCAGGTGCGACGCGGGAAAGACGTCCACGCGGCGCCAGAACACGACGTCGCGCGCCATGAAGGCGGAGTAGAGCCAAAACTGGCTCGACTTGGCACGCGGGACGCCGCGACGCTCGTACCAGGAGGGCACGTCGTCCACGCCATACTCGGCCAGGAACTTCTTTGCCTCGCCGTTGCCCGCGAGCGGGTAGTCGGGAATCACGTAGCCCTCGTGGCGCGCGACCTGCCACACGAGCATCTCGGCCGCGTCGAAGAACATGAGGTCGTCGCCGCCGATCTCCAGCGCGAGGGCCAGAAGCCTCTCGGGGGTGACCTCGGGCGGGAGCCTGTACGAGCCATCGCTCGTGGCGTAGGTGCCGAGAAGGTCGACGAGCTTGCGAGCCATGGGACGCATCATTCTCGCCATCGCGAACATGCCCCCTTAACGAAACGGGCCCCTTGCGGGGCCCGACAGGATACCTGGAGCGGGCAACGGGATTCGAACCCGCGGATGACGGCTTGGGAAGCCGTTGCCTTACCACTTGGCGATGCCCGCGACTGTGGGGATTCTATCACATGAATCGGTAACGATTCGAAACCCGCGGCAGGCGGAATGATCGCGGACGCACCGTCATGCGAACGGTGCCTGCGAAAACGTCGCCCAACACCTCACAGCCAGCCATTCTCGTTAGGTTTGTGAGCGTTCGAACACATATGCCTGTTAGACGCGACCCGTAGCCTCTTCCTCCCCACGAATGCGTAAGAGGAGGCAGAGATGGGAGTTTTGGGAAACGGACGGACGGGCACGAGGCGCGGGTCCGCCACGGGTCGCGGGATGCCATACCCCCGGAGGGCGGTGGTGCGCGGCGGGCGCGTGCCAAAGGGCGGGTCGCCCAGGGCAACGGGACACGCAGGGCTGGCGTCAAGGGCCATGTCCGCCGCGTTTGCGGCGATCCTTGTGGCGGGTATGGTGCCGGCGGCACTTCTCGCCACCTGTGGCCATGCGGCACTTGCGAGCGAGCGGGCCTTCCCGGGGGTGAGGGAGTACCTGGCGCAAAACCTGGACGAGACGGATGGCGGCGGCGCCCGGCATGCGAAACGAGCTGTGGCACGGGCCGGCACGGGAGCCGAAAACGCACGTATGGCGCGAGGCCGGACGGGCTTCGGCTCGGGTGCCAGCGTAGGTACCGAGAAGGGCGACCTTCGGGACACGGGGCAGCTGCTGTACGTCAAGTACACGCTGGCCGACAGGAACTCCCTGGCGCAGGGCGACACGATCGACTCGATCTTCTCGGATGCGGACGAGGCCGCGCAAAAGATCTGGGCCCAGTACGAGACGCTCGCCAACGTCTACGACCCCGGCTATGGGGACTGTTACGTGGCCCTGCTGGACAGCACTGCCGTGACCGGCGAGGGCAAGGCCGTCGACTACGCCTTCGCCAAGCGCGACACATCCGGATCGTGTGTGGACGAGGCCCGAGTCGACCTCGAGAACGGCATCGCCTACCTGCCCAAGTCGCTGTATCGAGACGAGAAGGGCGAGGAGACGTTTCGACCCCTCTCGGCACAGCTGCTGGTGTCATACGACTTTCTTGGCAAGAGGAAGTCGAGGGTCGACGTGACGCTTGCAAGCCACAGGCTTGGGGTATCCTGCGTCGCCCGCTCGCAGACGGTCGACTGTGACGGAATCGACCCAGAGCTTCGCATCCCCGTCGTGGCAAAGCGCGACGCAGGCAAGGTCTCGCTTTCCGACCTCGCGCTCTACGTCGGCGACTCGACGAGGCCGCTTGCACTGGAGGATGGGACCAACGCAAGCTACGACGCCACGGACGGAACGCTTGCCGTAAGCCTCGCCGGCGTGACGACAACCTCGCTTCGTGTCGAGGTCCTGCCCAAGGGAGGTGTCGACGCGCTCGTTGACAGCATCACGATGCCCTCGACCGCGCAAGCCGCCAACGCCGACAGGCTTGGCGTTTGGCCCTATGGCAAGTTCACCAAGCTCGACCTGTCGAAGCTGAAGGAGGGACAGGCCTTCACCTACGAGTCGACCATCAAATACGACTACAACGCCAACCACTTTGCCGACCTGCCTTGGGCAAACAAGTCATTCTGGGCCACGGTCAAGCATGTGTACACGAGCTTCGAGAACAGCGTGGGCGACAACACGGTCGGAAGCTCCAACTGGGTCTTCTCGCAAATCAAGAAGGGGACTACCTGGAACAAGATCAAGGACCACATCTCCGAAACGCCGGTCTCGGCATCGCCCGATGACATCAACTTCATGATCGCGCTTCCCGGCGACAGGTCTGTCAGCACGAAGATCGGCGGGCTCAACTGGTCGGGCCTGACCTCTCCCATCAAGGGTTTCAAGAAGGACCCGAAGTACGACAAGTACATCGACACGGTGGCCTTCTGCTCGCACATCACCCAGCCGGGCAACAACCTAACCATCGACGAGGCCTACAACAACAAGCGCGGCAAGGTGACCATGCGCGTGCTCAAGATCAAGGCAGGCGGGACCAAGCCGTACATCATCGTCGGCTTCTGCGCACCGCAGGTCACGACACAGTCGGGCATCTCAATCATCAAGTTTGCCGTGGCTTCCAAGGGCGACGTATCCATCAAGAAGACGAGTACGGAGCCCCAGATGACCGATGGTTGCGACGCCTACTCACTCGAGGGCGCCACGTTTGGCATCTATTCCGACAACGCGTGCACCAAGCTGGTAAAGCAGCTGAAGTGCGACGTGGCGGGAAAAGCTGTGGCGAAGGGCCTGAACGCAGGCACCTATTACGTACGCGAAGATTCCGCGCCAAAGGGCTATCTCAAGTCAGACGAGGTCAAGACCGTCGTTGTCACTGGCGGTAAGACCAGCGAGGTCGGCTTTGCCGACAAGCCGTGCTTTAGTTCCGGCTGGAACCTGCTGCAAAAGCGCGATTCCTCACAGGGCACCACGTCGCAGGGTTCGGCGAGTCTCGCGGACGCGGAGTTTCTCGTCAAGTACTACGCGGGCGGATTCGCCCAGGGTGAGCCAACGAGGAGGTGGGTCTTCTCGACAGACGAACGAGGTCGGATCGGCTATCAAAACGCGAACCTGGTAGAGGGCACTCCCTATCGAGACAAGTCGGGCGCCATCGTCATGCCTCTTGGGTCCTATGAGATACGCGAGACCAAACCGCCGAAGGGGTATCTGCCCAACAACACGACCTTCCGCGCCGAGGTCCGCATGGGCGAGGGTGGCGTTGCCGAATGGCACAACCTCGATGGGTGGAACACGAAGGTCGACAACGACATGGGTGGCCGGGGCGTGGCCGACGACGTGATCCGAGGCGGCGTCGAGCTAATGAAGGTCGATTCGGAGACGGGCGACGGACGAGCGCTTGGAGCGGCAACGCTCGAGGGCGCGACGTTTGACGTCATCTACCGTGGCAAAGGAGAGGTTGACGTCGGCAACAAGACGTTCGGACAGAACGACGTCGTCATCACGATCGCCGCGACACGCGACGGCGACAAGGTGATTGCACGAACCGGTGCTGACACCCTGCCATTCGGCAAATACGAGGTACGTGAGAGCACAAGTGGCGAAGGCTATACGAACGGAGGCTACAGGCAGACCTTCGACGTGAGCTCGTTGGGCATAAGGCAACTCGAGAAGAAAGCGGCCAACCCAATCGCTCGAGGCGACCTGCGCTTCTTGAAAATCGACGGTGCCACGCAGAGAGCCCTCGCGAAGGTCCCCTTCCTCGTCACTGCCGCGTCTGACGCCGACGGGGACGGCAAGCACGAGTCCCACGTACTCGTTTCCGACGAAAACGGCATCGTCACCACCAGACGCCGAAACCGCAGCAACGCGAACGACAAGGCACTCCATGTTTCTGGTGACGGGACCATGACCATCGACGAAAAGATACTCGACCCCAAGGCAGGCGTCTGGTTCGGTGGGCGCACCGATCGCAACAGCACTGCCGTGGACGGCCGTGGAGCGTTGCCTTACGACAGCTATGAGATCCAAGAGCTCCGATGCAAGGCCAATGTCGGACGCAAGCTCGTGTCCTTCTCGGTCACGGTTCGAGACGACGACGTCACCATCGACCGCGGAACGGTGATTGACGCTCCTGGCCCCGTCATCTCCACGCGACTCACCGGCACCAACTCGAGCCACGTGATCTCTGCCAACGAGAGGCACCTCATCGATACCGTGAGCTACGAGGGCCTCGAGAGGGGCCATGGCTACACGATCGAGGGCACCCTCATGGACGCGAGCACGGGCAAGGCCCTGACGGATGCTCACGGCAAACCCCTGCGTGCCACGAAGCCATTCACGGCAAGGCTCTCGTCGGGAAGCGTCGACGTCAGATTTGCCGTCGACGCGGGCAAACTGCCGTCTTCGGGTGTTGTTGCGTTCGAGCGCCTGTTGGACGACAGGGATGTCGTAGCATCGCACGAGAGTCTGTCCGATCCAGACCAGACGATTCACGTCGCGAAGATCGCCACGCGTGCAACGGTAAATGGGTCACATGTCGCGCCCGCAGCAAATGGCACGACCATCACGGATGTGGTGAGTTTCGAGGGGCTTGAGCCCGGGACAACGTACAGGGTGTCCGGTCGACTCGTCGATGGCGCAACGGGCAAGTCCCTTGGCGAGGATGCCGAGAAGAGCGTCGAGTTCACCCCAGTCGCATCAACGGGATCGATCTCACTGGAGTTCAAAATCGATGCCAGGGCACTCGGGGGACAAAAGGTCGTTGTCTTCGAGCGTCTGTATCAGGACGAGGCACTTCTCGCCAGGCACGAGGACCTCAAGGACCAGGGGCAGACCGTCCACTTCCCCACGCTCAAGACCAGGCTCGCCACCATACAAGAAGAGAAGATCCTGCCAAAGGATGGGGAAGTGACGCTCGTCGACGAGGTCTGTGTTCGAGGGATCGAACGGGACTCGGCCTACACCCTACATGCGAAGCTTGTCGACGCAACGACTGGCGAGGGAATTCTGACTGCGGACGGCACGGCCCTGACCAGCGAGTTGAGGTTCACAGCGGAGAAGGGGTCTGAGACAAAAAGGGTCGAGTTCAAGAACCTGTCGGCCAGCGACCTTCCCGACAACGTGGTCTGCGTCGAATCGCTGACCGACTCTTCGGGGCGCGAGATTGCGGCGCACGACAGCCTGCATGATGAGGGACAGACCGTACGCAGGCCCGCCATCTCCACCACCCTGGTGACAAAGGGAAGCGGGCGGCATGTCGTCGTCTCCGACAAGGACATTGAGCTTGTGGATACCGTCTCATACCAGGGCCTTGTACCCAGATTGCCATACACCCTCGAAGGCACGCTCGTCGACGCGGAGACTGGCAGACGGATTCACGTCGCAGGCGCAGAGTCGAGCCGAGGCTTCACGCCGCGTGAGCCAAGCGGTAAGACACAGGTCACCTTTAAGATCGATGCCCGAAAGCTTGAAGGCAAGGCGCTCGTCGCATTCGAGACCCTCAAGAACGAGTCTGGCGTCGTCGTGGCTACTCACGAAGACGCGCAGGACAAGAACCAGACCGTAAGGGTCCCGACAATTAAAACGACGTTGACGGACACCTCTCGCAAGAGCCATGAGGTTGTCGCAGACGGACGTATCCGCCTCGTTGACACTATTGAGTTCAAGGCCCTCCAGCCGGAAGCGACCTATCGAATCATAGGCACCCTCATGGACGCCGAGACGGGCAAGCAGGCAACCGAAGCCGATGGAACGCCCATCACGGCAGAAACGGAGTTTACTGCCGAGAAGTGCGACGGCACGTGTGAAGTCACTTTCGAATTCGATGGAAAGTCCCTTACGGACCATCGCGTCGTCGCCTTCGAACGAATGGAGCTTGATGGGGAGGTTGTCGCAAGGCACGAAGACGTCTCCGACACCGACCAGAGCGTGACCCTCCGCAAGCCGAAGACGTCTGGCGGCAAGCTTCCCATTACGGGAGAGATGGGGATTGGGGCAGGTGCGGTTGCGACCCTTGCCGTCGCAGCACTTGCGGGCCGTCGAATCGATATGCAAGGCGTTCGAAAGCGACGTGGCACGAGGCGGTAAGACAGGCCGTCCGTTAAACAGAAAGGCGGGCCTGGCAAATGATTGCCAGGCCCGCTAGGGAAACGCGCGAGGTGTTCTCTCTACGAACGCCTGATGAGCTCGCAGACAAGATCGGCAACGTCAGAAATCTGGTTGGGGTCGACCTGGTCGAGCGTGTCCTCCTGGGTATGCGACAGCGCGGGAACACCCTGGGGATTAAGGCCGGCGATGGTAACCGCACGCATGGAGGAGCGCATGACTGCGGTGGCATCGGTGGTCATGTTCGTCTTCATGTCACGAGAAAGGGGGATGTGCAGGTCCTGAGCCGTGTTGGTTAGCATCCTCACAAGGCGTCGGTCGGCACGGCGCCTGTTGTGGACACCTTCCTGACCAAGCAGGGTAAGCTCGCCGGCACCCACGCAGTCAAGGTTGATGACAAAGGCGCCACGGCAGGCGGTGCGGTAATCCGAGAGGAAGGCATCGGTGCCCGCGTGGTCAAGCTCAGAAGAACCTAGGGCAACAAACCAGATGTCATGGGCGACAAGCATGTCATCGCCCATGTGCAGGATGGCCTCGCGTATCTCGCGCTCGGACGGGACCTCAGACTCCATAGCGCCGTCTTGCTGACCAGATTCGTCATCGACGACTCGGAACTGCGCGCCAACAGCAGCGCCACCCTTCCAGCCATCCTCGGAATCAAAGTTGTCCCAACCGCCAATCTCATCGCCGACGGAGCGGGCGTCATACGTGTCGTTGACGCCAAGCCAATCGCTCATCGACTCTTGGTCCTTCTTCTTACGGCGACCGAACAGACCCCTCTTCTTAGCGGGCTGAGAGGGAGTGGCGGACTGTAGGGGGTCAACGGTGAGGTGCTGGACGGGGGCATCGGAAACCTGAGTGTCCTCGTCGTCGAGCGGCACGGCAGGCATCATGACGGTCTCACCATCCGTGGATGCGGGCGCAGGGTCAACCTCAGGAAGGCTGTCGACCGCAGGAACCGCCGGAACACGTCGAGGAGCTGGGGCATCGGAGGCGGAAGCAAGGGGATCCGCCTCTGCCTGCGAGGGGTCAGGAAGGTCGAACAGGACCGCGCGACGCGAGACTGGCGACTGGGCGGGGTGGAAGTCGGTCTTTCCCCAATCGGGGTCGTCGGGCGAAGCGGGCTCGTCAACGACGACCTGGGGCACGGGCCTAGTGGCGTCGGGATCGTCCGTTCCCATGGCCTCGAGGCCCGCGGTGTCACCATCGCCGGTCACGGAGACGGCGTCGTCGATCGGGGCCATCTCAGTAGTCTCCTCGGCGGAAAGCTCCTCGTCGGACTCGGACTCAGAATCGGAATCGCTGACCTGCTCAACATCGTCGGAAGCGACGACGTCGACCGATTCGTCATCCGTGGAAGCATCCTCGCTCGCCGCAGCGGCTTCCCTTGCCTCGGCAGCAGCCACGGCGGCCTTGGCGGCGGCATCAGCGGCGGCCTGCCTGGCGACAGCAGCACGCTCTTGTGCCGTGGCGATTAGACCGCTGAGTGCCGTGACAATCTTCTCGAACACGTCCTTCACGACGTCGATAAAAGCAGCGATGCCATGGGGGCCATCGATGTACTCACCGTTCTGATCATCCATGGGATAGTCGCCGACGAGCTGCTCGTCGTACGCATCCTGAGACGCCTCATCACCCGTAGCCTCATCGTCAGCAACGTCGACAGCATCGTCGAGAGGCTGGCCAGTCGGCTCTGTGGTCTCGACAGGCTCGGCGGGAATGGAAGATGCCGACACGACAGGGGTTGCTGCCGCGGGAACAGGATCGGAAGCGGGCGTCTCGACGCGGACAATCTTGGGTTCGACGTAATCAAGTTCGCAGTCCACGGGAAGCATGCCGAGGGACTCGACAATCTCCTTTCCGTGGCGAGTGCCGAAAACCTCCTCGCGAACCACCACGGGCTCGGGCTTGGAGGTCGGCTGCTCGGGGGGCTCCTGCGAGATTACGTCGTCGTCGGGACCATCCTGAGGCTGATCGACGACGACGGGCGAGGGGACAAAGCCGTTGAGGTCGTCGGCCACGGGACGGACGGCATTCAGAATGTCGAACATTGCCGCGATGCTCGCCTTGTTGTCGTTGGAGCCAAGACTGCACGGCGCGAACTTCTCGGCAACCGCAGCGGCGCCCAGCAGTGCCACAGGGAGAGCGGCGAGGATGCCAATGAGCCAAAGAACCCTGCCGAAGGCGGACCCAGCAACAAATGCCTCGATTACGCAGACGACGCCACACACGGGCGCGCAATAGAAGGCAAGCTTGCGAACGATCGACTGGAAGCCCGCAAGGGAGGGGTTATACAGGATGCTCTCGCGGGGCGTGTCGTAATGGGCGAGGATCACGATGGGACGCGCACCCTTGACCACCTTATCTCCGGTGGCACGATGCACCGCCACGACATTCTGGCTGCGCGCGCCCGAGGTCACCGAGGCAATGAGGTCATGGCCGAGGGAGTCGAGCGTCAGGACAATCGCACACGCAAGGCCGATGACGCCAAAGACCAAGGGGAGCGGACCTACGCCCAGGCCACCCAAAAGGATGCTCGCCATGAGGATGATCTGCAAAACTCCCCTGATAAACGGAGTGGCAGCAGAGACGCCGAACTCCTGCACCTGTGTGTCAAGGTCATGGGCCTTGAACACCTCGGCAATGGTGTTGGCAGCCTGGAGTTCCTCCTGGCTGTTGGCGGGAGCGATGGTGACCTGCTGGTCTATATATTCCAGGTACTTGCGGGCACTGGTCGACATGCGATTCTTCCTCCGTACGGGGGTCAAAGCTGAGCACGTGTACGCAGGTGAGGCATACACGGTTCTGAGTATACGTCTGTACCAGGTATCGGACTAACAGGGAATGCGCAAGCGCACGGCCGCCACATGCTAGGCAGCGGAGTCCTCTCCCGACTGGACGCCCTGATACTCGCGGACCTTTGCATCGGCAGCGGCGACCTTCTCGAATGCCTTGTTATACGCATCGAGGGATTTCTTGGTGTCTTTCTCGACGGCAGCCGAGAAGAGCTGGTCCTCGTCGGTGGGGAGTTCCTGGGCGGCCTTGGCTGCCTCGTCGTCAAGCTTGTTGTACTCGACGACCAACTTTGCGGCCTTCTCGTAGTCCTTCTTCTGAATTGCCTGATCGACCTCGGTGAGCTTTTCGATAGCCTCACCCTTCTTCTTGAGATAGGTCTCGTAGGCGGAGAAGTCGATGGAGGGGCATTCCTTCTTCGCGACATCGAGGGCAGTCGTTGCCTGCTGCAGGAGACCGGCCGCCTTCTTGTCGTGTTCGACGGGGACCGTCGCGTGCTTGACACTGCTGTTTTGCCCGGAGATGCTCTTGGCGTACTCGCTTGCGGCCTTGACGGACTCCTCTACCTCGGCATCGGCATCGACCGCATGGCCGAGGGCCTCGTCCAAGCTCGCACGGGAGCGAAGGGCCTTGGCGCGAAGGTCCACGACCTTACATCCCGAATCGACGAGATCGCGACGGGCAGCAGCAGACGACTCGAGAGCCTTGATTGCATCTCGATCGTCATCGGTGAAAAACTCGTCATATCCGCGAGCGGCGTCCAGCTGGGAGGTAACGCCGTCGAGGTTGGCGAGACCATCTTGCGCGTTTGAGGCGACCTTCTCCAGCGCGTCGGCATCCAGGGATGACGACGCGTCGGTAATCGCCTCGTTGAGGGCGATCACGCTCTCGTCGGACTTGCCCATCGCCTCTATCGCGGCGGAGATCTTCTCGTGGCCTGCCTGGGCACCGGTGAGCTGACGCCAGATCATGTAGCCACCAAAGCCAGCGGCCACAACCACCACAAGGATGATGGCAATAAGGGCGGGAAGGGGAATCGGGGGCTTTTTCCTGCCCTTGGCCTGGCGTCCGTCCGTCTGCCAGGCGGGGTTGGGCCGCTTGTCGGCCGGGCCGGCAGACGCGAAGTGCGAGGGCTTACGCGCAGGCGTGGCAATATGGCTGGCGACAGGCGCATTCGCACGCTCCGTGCGGGAATCCGCCGCATGGGTTGCCGGTGCGGCGTGCCGCGCGACATGGCGCGCAGGCTGCGCTGTCCTTCTCTGCATCATGCTCGCCACCAATCGCCGAACCATCCAATGGACGCGGGCGATGTTGAGCCGCCCGTCTCGAAAACAAATACTATCAGGTGGAACACACGCGACAGGGAGGCCAATGTGGCAGAAGTGCCCGACGCCTTCGGTGACGAGCCGAGGGTTACCCTCACAAAGGACGACGAGATGGCCGAGCGGGTCTCCGCCCTGGCCCTTCTCTTTATGAACGCGCGCAAGCCCGTCACCTCCTCCGAGGTGCAGGAACGCGTGTATCCCAACCTTGCGAAACAGGCCGCCGACAAGGCGTTCAACCGCGATCGGAAGCGCCTGGAATCATGCGGGATCGTCGTGCGCTCCATCCGCACCACAGGCGGCGTCGACGCGTATCGAGTCGACGAGCGCGCCTCGTTTGCCGACACGCACAGGCTCACCAGCAGGGACGCGCTTTTTCTGGACATCGCGTGCCGACCCCTGGCGGCAGACCCCTCGTTTCCCTACTCCGACGAGTTAGCGATGGCACTTGCCAAGGTCAACGGCTCGTTTGCCGAGGGCGCCGATTTTGGCGACACGTTTAGCGCGGGCCAGAACAAAAGGGTCGCAACCCTCAGGTCCTGCCTGCTTGCGCGACACGCCTGCCGCATGACCTACGAGGACGCGCGGGGCAGGCGCACCGAGCGCACGGTCGCGCCCTTCGGAACCTTCCGCCTGCGCGGAACCGCCTACTTTGTCGCGGCCCCCGTCGACGATGACGGCACCGTCGACGCTGACGAGAAGGGCCTGCGGACCTTTAACTCGGAGCGGGTGGTCAAGGCGACCGAGGTCGCGAGCATACGTTACGAGATTCCCTCCGACTTCTACGTCGACGACCACATCCGCCTTCCCTTCCAGATTGGCGACACGATCGCGCGTGGCGTGTTTCTCGTACCGGAGCGCTCTGTGTCCGAGGTCCGCTCCGAGGTTCGCGCGGGCGGGCGAATCGTAAGCTGCGACGGGCAGACGGTCCTTCTCGCCAACGTGTCCTGTCTGCGCGACGCGGCCGCATGGGCCGTCGCGCACGGCGTCGTGCCCATGGCGCCGAACGAGCTTCGTCAGGAATGGAAGCGTGTTTTGGAGGAGGTGCGCGCGCGATGACCAAGGCAGCGGCAGACAGGCCGGGGCGCGGCAGAAAGGGTGGCGGCGAGCGCCTGCGTCAGATGCTCGTGCTCATCTCGGCGCTCGACGAGGCAGGTGACACCCTGTCCGTCGAGTCGATCAGACAGCGCCTGTCCATCTCGAAGGAGGACGCCGAGAAGCTCATGTCCATGCTCGTGGAGGTCGCCGGTGACGAGGGCTCCTACGTCCCGCTCGCGATGTCGGACGACGGAAGCGAGATCTCGCTGGCCTACGGAGACGGGGTTAAGGGACGCGCGGTACGGCTGACGTGCGCCGAGACGTTTGCCATCCTCTCCGCCCTCGACCAGATGGGCGTTCCCGCCGACGACCCCATGCGCAAGAGCGTTCAGGAGGCCTTTGCCGACACGAGCGTCGAGGCGGAAGACGTCGAACGTCTCTCCGCCCCACTTGGCACCGTCTCGGCGGCGCGCACCCTGGAGGTGTGCGTCCGAGCGATCATGGACCAGGCACGGCTGACCTTCCTGTACAAGGGCAGCCGCGACGACGCGGCTCGAGAGCGCACCGTCGATCCGACCGGCGTCCACCAGGAGGACGGCATCTGGTACCTGGACGGATTCGACATTGACCGACAGGCACCGAGGGTGTTCCGCCTCGATCGGGCCTCGGACGCTCGCGAGAAGGGCAAGGCCGAGCCGCACCCCGCCCCGCGCCCTAGCGCAGATGCCGACCACAGGCTTGTGACGCTCACGTTTGACGACGCCCACTACCTGGACTTGTTCGACTGGCACGAGACGAGTCGCCGAGACCTGCCCGACGGCAGCGTGGTCGTGAGGACACCCTACCTCGGAGACTGGCTGCCCCGACACGTCGCCGCGTGCGGCAGACACGTGAGTTGTGACGATGCCATCCTCATGCGGAGGGTCCGCGAGTGGGACGGCGAGCTCGTGAGGATGGCGACGATGGCGGACGCTGCAAACGCCATGCCCGAGGCAATGGATTAGCCGACAGGCAGGAAAATCCCAGAGACAGACTTCCGGCCAGCCGATTGATCGACTGGCCGGTTTCTTCTAGCGGTTCTTGTCGCCGGCGCGCCACGCCGAGATGTACCTCGCAACGTTTGCTCGCTCGAGGTAGGCTGCCTGGTCGGTGGGCATGCTCGAGACGAACTGCTTCCCGTAGCGCTTCTCGACCAGACGCGAGTCCGCCATGACGAGCACGCCGGTGTCGCTCGCCGTCCTGATGAGCCTGCCCGCGGCCTGCTTGGTCGCGATCACCGCCTCCGGAAGCGAGTACCTCCACCAGGCGCGCCTGTCGCGCAAGGCCCTCTCGCACGAGATGGGCTCGCTCGGGTTGCCAAACGGCAGGCGAGGCACCACGACGCAGCGAAGCGTGTCACCCGCGGCGTCGAACCCCTCCCAGAAGGACTTCAGCGCGAGCAGCGAGAGGCTCTTCTCGGACAGGAACCTGTCACGGATCTGACGCGCACCAGCACCACGCTCCTGCATGACGAGGTCAAGGCCCTGCTCGGCCAAGCGAGGGCGCAAGATCTCGTAAACCCGCTCCATCTCGCGGCGGTTTGTGAACAGCGTGAGCACCGAGCCGTCCATGGCAACGTGCACGTCGTAGAGAAGTTCGGCGAGGTCGTCGACGTATCCGGGGGTACCGGGGGCCGGCAGGTCCCTCACCACGACCACCCTCATGTTCGAGTCGTAGTCAAAGCTCGAGTCCAGCCGCACGTCGTCGTGCATCGAGGACGGGAGCCTGTCCAGACCGACCGCATTGTCGAAGTGCGAGAAGTCCTCGCCCACGGCGATGGTCGCCGACGTAAAGGCGACGCTCATCATCTCGGGCAGCCAGCGCTCGGCAAGCTCCGCACCCACATCGACCTTCTCGGCAATCAGGGCCTCGGAGCCGGCACGGCCGCCACGGGAGAACTGGGCGGAGCACACGTAGGACTCGTCCTCGCCGGCCACGACGAGCCTGATTCCCTCCAGCAGCCCCTTCAGCATGCGCGTCGGGTTGCCCAGGTCGGCCGCGGGATCGGGAACAGCCTCCTTCACTGCCTCGGAGGTCTGGTCAAGAAGGCGGCACGTCTCGTCGAGCGCCCGGCAGGCACCATCGGCCGCGGCAACGACGTCGCCCCAGGCCTCGGTCGCTCGGACGTCGGGCCCCAACCACAGCGTCACCTTGTCGTAGCTCGACGAACGTCCGGCAAGCGAGGCCAGGCCACGAACCCTGTCAAACAGGTCCGCCGTTGCGACCTGCGCGCGGGCGGACGCCACGGACGTCTTGGTGAGAAGACCGACGACGGTGGTGGAGGCCTCCCTGGTTCCCGACTGGGCCATCAGGATCTTGATCGTGCCGGAACGCGTGCCGCCAAGCTCCTCGAAGGCGGCGCGGGCATTGGCAGTAGAGGCCTCGACCGCCCACTGCTTTCGCGCCTCGGCCTCGAAGGAATGGGCCTCGTCGACGATCCAGTGCCTGATCGGCGGCAGGATGTTGCCGTCCGCCTCGACGTCGCGCAGCAAAAGGGAGTGGTTGGTCACCACGACGTCCGCACATGCCGCGCGACGGCGGGCACCGTGCAGCAGGCAATACTTGGGGAAGAACGGGCAGCGGCGGCGCTGGCACTCGTCCGCGGTCGTGGTGAGCATGCCGCGTGGCACCGAGCGCCACCTGATGCCCAGCGCGTCCAGATCGCCGGAGGGCGACTGGCTGGCAAACGCCAGCGTCACGGCAATGGCGGTGAGCATGTCCTGCTCGATCGCCTGCTCGCTGCGGTTGCTGTCGGGCGACTGTGCCACGGGGAGCTCGGCGTTGGTCGCCCTCACGACCTTGCGCAGGCAGGGGTAGTGGTCATAGCCCTTTAGCGAGAAGTACGTGAGGTCGCCCCCAAGCTGTCGCTCGAGCGCGGGAAGCTCGTGGGAGACGAGCTGGTCGGTGAGGGCGTTGGTCTTGGTCGCCACACCCACGGTCACGTTGTTGCGACGGGCATACAGGGCCGACGGCAGCAGGTAGGCAATCGACTTGCCGACGCCCGTTCCCGCCTCGATCGAGCGATGCGTCGAGGTCGACTGGGCGCGGCGGATCTCCTGCGCCATCTGGAGCTGCTCGGGACGCGTCTCGTAGGCGTCATACATCCTGCCCACGATGCCGTCGGGACCGAACTCGGCGGCAATCTCGTCCGCGGGGATGCCCACGAGCTCGGCGTCCTTCTCGGCAGGATCGACGTGGGGGTGGTCGTCGGTGGCCTCCATCAGGTCACGTCGGATCGACGGCATGTCCAGCGGGACGTCGGGCATGTCCAGGGCCAGGTGGTTCAGGATCGGGCGGTACTGCCACTCGACGTCGTCATGCATCGAGGCAAGCCTGCCGAGAAGGCCGGCGGGCAGCGACGCCAGGCCACACAACATGACACGCCACATGCCGCACAGTGCGTCGACGTCGTCCATCGCACGGTGCGAGACCGAGTCGCACCCAAAGGCCTCCGCCATGTCGGAGAGCCTGTGGGACGACAGGCGCGGCAGGGCGATGCGGGACAGCGCCAGGGTATCGATCCAGTTGTCCGACACGTCGACACCGCCACGGACCTTCTCGACAAAGGTCCTGTCGAAGGTCGCGTTGTGCGCAAGCACGGGATCACCGCCCACAAACTCTGCCAGGCCGCGCACCGCCTCCTCCGGCGAGGGGGCGTCGGTCACGTCAAGGTCGCTGATGCCCGTGAGCTTTACGATCTCCGGCGGAATGGGTCCGCCGGGGTGGACGAACGTGTGGTAACGGCCGACGACCTCGCGGCCCGAGAGACGCGCGGCCGCAATCTCGATCAGCTGGCATTTCCTGAACGAAAGACCCGTAGTCTCGGTGTCCAACACGACGACGTCCTGCTCGAGGAGGCCAAAGTCGCGGGTGCGGGCATCCTCGGCAAGACCGAGATAGCGTTTCCTGATGCGCTCGGGAGTGTCGCTCAGCAGCAGGTCGTCGATGGTCAGACGCCCTTCGGCGTCCTTCTCGTCATTGTCGGGCGCCGCGGCGGCGCCGTTGGGGTTGGTCATGCGCTTCCCTACCGTCCATGGTTTCACGTGACACCCTCGAAAAGGGCGCCCCTCACAGTATTCCAGGTCGCGCGGACTCTATTGTTCGTCAGTTTGCCTCGAGCGCCAGCTCCACGAAGCGCCGACACAGCTGCGGGAACTCGATGCCCGCGTGACGCGCCGAGTCGGGCATGAGCGATGCCGCGGTCATGCCGGGGATCGTGTTGGTCTCCAGCAGCACGGGAACACCGTCTGCGCGAACGATGAAGTCGGAGCGCGAGGCACCGGAGCAGCGCAGGGTCTGGTGGGCCAGAACGGCGTACTTGCGAGCCAGCTCGGCCGCCTCCTCGGGAATGCGGGCGGGAATCACGTGGTGCAGCTCACTGGGCTCGTACTTGACCTTGGAGTCGTAGAAGTCGGCGCCAGTGTCGATCTCGATGATCGGCAGCGGGTCGGGGTTCTCGTTGCCGAGCACCGGAACGGTAATCTCGGTTCCCTCGACGCAGGACTCCACGAGGGCGGTGCTGTCACCCTCGAGTGCCAGGGAAATAGCGTCGAGAAGTTCGGCGCGGTCGTTGACCTTCGTCACGCCGAAGCTCGAGCCGTTGCACGCGGGCTTTACGAACATCGGGAGGTCGAGTCGCTCGACCAGACCATCGACCAGCGCGTCGTCGAGCGTCGTGCCGGCCTCGATGACCTCGCCGAGCGGAACGGGGATGCCTGCGGCGGAGCAGACGGTCTTCGCCACGTCCTTCTCGGTAGCCATGGCCGACGCGAGCACGTGGGAGAAGGTGTAGGGGATGTGCAGCAGCTCGCACAGGCCCTGGACGCAACCGTCCTCGCCCCAGCGGCCGTGCATGGCGATGAAGGCGACGTCGTACGCGCCCGCGGAAAGTCGCGACAGCAAGCCCTCGTCGGCGACGTCAATCAGGTCAACGTGCTCGAAGCCGGCCTCGCGAAGGGCCCCCTCGCAGGCGCGGGCACTCTTGAGGGCAACCTCGCGCTCGTCCGACCAGCCTCCAGTGAGAAGTGCGACCCTCTTGCTGGTAACGTCATCCATCGACATGCGTCTCTCCCCAAAATCGTGGCGCCTCGTGCGCCGAATTCAGTGCTTTGAGTGCCGAGGCGCCCGTATGCGCGGACAGCCCCATACGATTTGTTACTTTAGGGCATGAATGCCGCGTCACCGTATCTTCTCACGGAGATGCCGGCCCAGATTCCACCAACGGTTATATAGACAAGGTCGGTTGACTTCATATGGCAGACGAGAGCCGCCGCCCCTCCGCAGGGCCCACCTCTATCAGAAACCTCACTCATGACCAGATTGCCGAGCTCGTGGAGGAGCTTGGCCAGCCCAAGTTCAGAACCAAGCAGATCGAGGAGTGGCTCTGGGCCAAGAACGCCCAGACCTTCGACGAGATGACCAACTTGCCCGCCAAGCTTCGCTCCGAGCTTGCCGCGCGTTTCTCGACCGGTTCTGCCACCGAGATCGTTCGTCAGGAGTCCGTCGACGGCAGCAGGAAGTACCTGCTCAGCTTCGATGATGGCGTCTCTGTCGAGTGCGTTGGCATGCCCTCTGGCCCAAAGCTGTCCGTTTGCGCCTCCACCCAGGCCGGATGTGGCATGGGCTGCGCCTTCTGCGCCACAGGCAAGGCAGGCCTCACCCGCTCGCTCAAGGCGGCGGAGATCTACGAGCAGGTTCGCCATGTCGGAGACGACTTTGGCCAGCGCGTCACCAGCGTCGTCCTCATGGGCCAGGGAGAGCCTTTCGCCAACTACGATGAGACGCTGAAGGCCCTTCGCCTCCTCAACTCCCCTGACGGCGCCGGCATCGGTGCTCGTCACCTCACCGTCTCCACCTGCGGACTCGTTCCCATGATCCATAAGTTCGCCAAGGAACCCGAGCAGTTCACGCTCGCCGTCTCCCTCCACTCCGCCGTTCAGCGCACGCGCGACAACCTGATGCCTGGCGTCAAGCGCTTCTCGCTGCTGCGCCTCTGGGACGCCATGCAGGCCTATGTCGACAGGACCGGCCGACGCCCGACCTACGAGTACGCTCTCATCGGCGGCGTCAACGACTCCGAGGAGGAGTTGGCCGCACTGTGCGACTTCACTCGTGGAACCCTGGCCCACGTTAACCTCATCATGCTCAACGAGGTCGCTGGATCGCCGTACGGCCCCTCAAGCCAGGGCAGGGCCGAGCACTTCGTTCGTACGCTCGAGTCGGTTGGCGTTGAAACCACCCTCAGGAATTCCCGCGGCGCCGACATTGCCGCCGCGTGCGGCCAGCTCAAGCAGAAGACCGGCAAGTAAGTCAGTTCCACAACGTCAGCACCAGCTGCGACTTTACATATCGAGAAGGGCGTCGACACAACCATTTGCCGACGCCCTTCTTATTAGACTAGTACAGAACAAATGTTCTATGTCTAACAGCTCTCGAGTCTTTGCCATTTATCTGCAATGACGCACCTGTGGGCCTCTAGCAGCCCATCATCCTCGAGGACTACACCTTCTACCTCGTCGATCTTCTCAATCAAGGTGAGCACGTTCTTTCTGACGGAGTTGATTGAGATGCGCAAGGATTCTCTCGCATCATCATTTAATAGAAAGCGATATGAGGCATAAATTCCAAGCGCGAGTAGGGAAGTGCTTATTACACTGCTCCTTAACCTACTCATGATTCATAGCCCTCTTTCACACCGCCCTCAATGGAACCGATGATTCTCATGAGGTCATCCTCGTCCTTGAACTCAATCTCGATCTTGTTCTTACCGCGAGTCTGCCTGACCTTAACATTGGTATCGAGCGTCATTCTCAACTGCCTTGCAACCCTCTTGTAGGACTGCGGGATAACAGGACGCGGCTTCTTCTCGGCTTGCATGCCGGAAAACAGTGGTGCAAGACTTTCTGTCTGACGGACTGACAATCTCTCATCAACAACCTTCTGCGCTAGTTTGATTCGACCCTCCTCTGAGGGGACAGCAAGAATTGCCCTGGCGTGTCCAGCCGACAGCTTTCCGTCACCCATCATCTCTTGAACCTCAACAGGCAGATCGAGAAGCCTTAGGGTGTTTGTGATTGCCGATCTTGACTTAGACAAGGCCTTTCCGAGTTGTTCCTGGGTGAGTCCGTTCTCATCAATCAACTGCCTGTAACCCTGGGCCTCTTCGATAGGCGACAGGTCGGAACGTTGCAAGTTCTCGATGAGAGCGAGTTTAAATACATCCTCATCAGAGATATCCTTTATAACAACTGGAACTTCTTTCAGACCAGCCCTTTTGGCAGCTTGATAACGTCGCTCACCAGCGACAATTTGATAGGTCTGACCAACCTTGCGAACAAGGAGTGGCTGCAGGATTCCATTCTGCTTTATTGAGTCCGCAAGCTCTTCTAGCGCGTTCTCATCAAATGAATGACGAGGTTGCTTCGGATTAGGCTTAATCTTTGAAATGGGGAGTGAGCTCTCCGGAGCCATTGCACCGACTTCATGGTTGGCCTCCCCCATCAGGGATTCGAGACCCCTGCCAAGACCAGACTTAGCCACGACGGATCACTTCCTTTGCCAAATTATTGTACGCAATTGCACCCTTATTTAGCCTTGCATACATGGTAATAGGCAGACCATGACTCGGCGCCTCAGACAACTTTACGCTTCTCGGAATTACGGTCTTAAACATCGAATCGCCGAAGTACTTGCTCACTTCCTCAACAACCTGATTCGATAGCGTAGTTCTGCTATCAAACATAGTCATCAATACTCCGTAGATGCTCAAATCGCTATTCAGTCGTCCCTTTACCATCCTCATCGACTCAAGGAGTTTAGTGACACCTTCAAGCGCATAGTATTCGCACTGGATTGGAATCAGGAGGCTATCAGCAGCAACGAGAGAATTTATTGTGAGAAGACCGAGGGACGGCGGACAGTCGATAAAGATGAAATCAAAATCATCGCGCACTTTGTCAATCAGTGACTTCAAGATGCTTTCCCGAGCCATTGCAGACACGAGCTCAATTTCTGCTCCTGCAAGCTGAATTGTCGCAGGCACGACAAACACATTCTTCTCTACTGTCGGAACAATCAAGTCCTTGATATCATGTCCCTGCAGCAGGGCATCGTAGATGTCACAGTCAAGCGACTCTTTGTCAATTCCATATCCACTGGTTGTGTTTCCTTGTGGATCAAAGTCAACAACGAGCACCTTTTGGTTCTGCTCTCCGAGTGCTGCGGACAGGTTTACCGCAGTCGTAGACTTACCGACTCCACCCTTTTGGTTAATAATCGCAATTACTCGTGTGTCCTTACTCGGATGGTGTCGCTTAAACGCCCTGAATTCATAAGTCTCTTCCACGAGTCCTCCTATTCCGCTTCATTGTCGTGGGATCTTAGTAATTTTGCCATACGCAATGGGCTACTTACTAATCAAATACGCCGAGTGTTTCACGTGAAACACTCGGCGTTAGACATTATTTAACCAATGCTTCGAACAATTAATGGATGATTCTTTGCCATTCCGTTTTTACGAGGCAGGTGCAGCTTTTCTTTTCCGTTCTTCTGAAATACAAGTATCTCTCTATGCCCAGAGTGATCTGGAAGCTCAAATGTTTCACGTGAAACCAACGAGAGACCGACAACAGAAGCAGCTTTCATGCCATTGGAGAGCTCTTCATCAGTGATGTGCGACTTAGCCGCAAGGAACAAACCATCTGTGTGCAGAAACGGACTAGCGTACTCGACAAGCGTACAAAGAGGGGCAACGGCACGGGCCATAACAAGATCAAGAACGTGATGGTTCTTAAGAACAAACTCCTCAGCTCGAGAGTTCACACCAAGAAGACTCTTCTGGAGACCCAACTCATTGATGAACTCATTAACCGCATTGATCTTTTTACCAACAGAGTCCAGAAGATAGCCATTGGAACCAGTTGCAATGGCAAAAGGGATGCCTGGCATACCAGCGCCAGTTCCAATATCAATGAACTTGTTCTTATTGGACACAGTGGCAGCAAGCAGTAGCGAATCGATGAGGTGAAGCCTAACAGCACTGACAGGGTCAGTGATCCTGGTGAGATTAATTACCTTGTTCTTCTCGACAACAAGATCCATGTACTTAAGGAGAAGGTGGGTTTGCTTATCCGTCAGCTCAATTCCAAATGAAGAGGCATCAGAACGCAGGAGCTCTCTAAGGTCATCAGATTCAAGGAACATATATCCTCCGACAAGAATTACCGATACGAGAAGTTTTGTCAAAAGAAAAGGGAGGGTACGAATACCCTCCCAGAATAGTTCATATGGTCCAAAAGCGTCAGTGGAAGATTGCTACTCGCCACGTACGGCAGTGATGACCACGTAACGCTCAGGATCCTCACCCTCAGAATGGGTGGTGACATCTGCATCGTCGATGAGAGCAAGGTGAACGAGACGACGCTCATAGGCGTTCATAGGCTTCAGGCGAACCTTGCCCGAACGCTTGGCGCGGGAAGCAGCGGAACGAGCAATCGTCTGAATCTTCTGCTTCCTACGATTCTTGTAACCCTCGATGTCCACCACGATAGGAAAGTGAAAGCCAAGACGCTTACTCACAATAGAGGAAATCACAAGCTGCAAGGCATCGAGCACGCGGCCATGGCGACCAATGAGAACTGCAAGGTCACCACCATTGACGTCGAGAATGAGTTCTCCCTCATCACCATCGTACTCATCGATGGTGGACTCAGTCTCACCAAAGCACTTGAGAACGTCACGAATCACACCGACGGCAAGATCGGCAACAGCATCAAGCTGGTCGTCGCTTAGCTCCTCATTGGCCTCGTAGGCAGCTCGAATCTCGGCAAAGGCATCGCTCGAGACAACCTGCTCGGACTTCTCGTCCTTCTCGACAGAGTCATTAATGACTTCGTCCATGGTTACCTCCATTTAGGGGAAAGCACCCACCCAGTAATGCTACTGAATGGGTGCCAATAACGGTATCTCAGCCTACTTCTTCTTGTGCGGGCGAGGCTTACGCTCCTTGCGCACGATATCGATCTTGGGCTGGTTGGCGAACTTCTCCTCTTCCTCCTTCTTGGCAGCGTCCAACACCTTCTTGGTGATGAACTGCTGCTGGATGGCACCCCAGGCAGAGGACGTATCGTAGTAGAGCAGGATGCCAACGGGAACAGCCCAGCCGAACCAGCACATCATGGCACCCATCAGCAGGCCCATCATGAGGTTCTGCTGACGCTGCTCGGCAGCGGCGTTACGGGAGTTGAGCCACATCGGCACAAAGGTAAGGACACCGAAGAGAAGGTCCAAAAGGACATAAACCCAGGCACCGGCGAGACCAAGCTCGGCCACGGCGCCAGAGACGCTCTGCGACAGGGAGCCGAGAATGCCATAGAAGTGGGCGCCGGCGGGAAGCTCCTTCAGAACCGAGAAGAGGGCGAAGAAGACAGGCATCTGGATGAGAACAGGCAGGCAACCACCGAGGGGGTTGAACTTGTTCTCGGAATAGAACTTCTGAAGCTCCTCGGTCTGCTTCTGCGGATCGTCAGCGTAGAGCTCCTGAATCTCCTGAAGCTTGGGCTGCAGCGCCTGCATCTTTGCCGACGACTTGGTCGACTTGATGGTGAGGGGCGTCAGGGCAAGACGAATGATGACCGTCAGGATGATGACGGCAAGTCCCCAGTCGCCAAAGGTGTTCGCGAAGAACTCGAGAACAGACTTAAGGAACCAAATAAACCAATCCCACATGCTTCCTCCGCACGTAGCCGCCCCTAGGGGACGGGATCGAAACCGCCTTTATGAAATGGGTTGCAGCGGAGAATCCTCTTGAAGGCAAGCCAGGTGCCCTTGAGAAATCCGTACTTCTCGATAGCCTCCACGGCGTACTGGGAGCACGTTGGGGAGTAGATACAGCAGGGTGGGAACAGGGGAGAGATGAACCTCTGGTAGACGCGCACGAGCGCTATGGCACCACGCGCGATGGGATTGTTACTCCCCCTTTGGGACTGTTCGTCAGACTCCTGCACGACCAAGCAACCTCTCGAGAGCATCGCTCACGTCCGCGGGCTTCGCGTCATGCGTGGCACGAGTTGAGAAGAGAATTATCGAGGCTCCGTTACGCGGCATATCGCACGCGCGGGCGGCCTCTCGCAAAACCCTCTTGCAACGGTTCCTGTACACGGCATTGCCAAGTCGCTTAGCTGCGACGAAGGCGACCTTTCCCGGGTCGCCTTCGTCGCCGCGCAGAACCGTTATGCGCACCAGCGGGTGAGCCACTCGCTTCCCATTGGAGAAGACCCTCTCAAATTCCGCTCTGGATTTGATGGTCTCCATGGAAAACTAGACAGTGAGCCTCTTGCGGCCCTTGGCACGACGACGGGCGAGAACGGCACGACCGCCCTTGGTAGCCATACGGGCACGGAAGCCGTGGCACTTGGCGCGCTTGCGCTTGTTCGGCTGGTAGGTACGCTTCATTTCGAATCCTCCTGAAACACAGGTAGTACGTTTATTGCCATAGCCAAAAGATTGTAGATGCTTGGCATCTCAACTGTCAATTTCCAACTTTTCTCCACGTAAACATACCCGCGAACGGCATAACCGCCGAGAAGTGCCAGGTGCTTCTCTACTCATATATATAGATGCTTCGCAAGCTTGGCACACAGCACCCGGTGGCCCGGATGACAGGCATCATCTCGAGAACCGATTGTGGGAGAAACCGTGAAGTCCTCACGCCGACCCACGCGACCGTTGCGTTCGGGGTTTGACCAGCGTGAAAGAACCTTGGTAGTAATATTGCGAAAGACCAGAAAGAACTTCTCGCGATGCTAGTACTTTTCATCGTCTTTCAGCGCGTGCAAGCCAGTTATCGACAGCTTTTCAAAGCGTGTTGAAAACTTTCTTTCTGTTAAACGAGATTCGTGAAATTTTCGACAGCTTATGAAAGATTGTCGAAATCCGTGAAAGGGAACTTTTCGGATGCCAAGGGACTTCTATCCGTTCGTCGAGGAGGACGACAAGCTCGGCAACGCCAAGAGTGGCGAAAGCGCGCAGGAAGGCGTTGTCTATCCCGCCAGGATCGCCGTTTACGACGACCCGGCGGTAACGCCGAGAGTCGTCGTAATCGAACCGTGCGATGTGCGAGACTTCCTGGCAAAGATCACGGAGGAAGTCACCAAGCTCGCGCGCGAGCAGGGTGGCACGATTCCCTTCACCATCATTCGCGAGCTTGTCGAAAACTTCATTCATGCCGCGTTCATCGAGCCGACTATCACCATCCTTGACGGCGGCAACACGATCCGCTTCTGCGACCAGGGACCTGGCATTCGCGAGAAGGACCAGGCGCTGCAATTTGGCACCACCTCCGCGACCGACGAGATGAAGCACTACATCCGAGGCGTTGGATCGGGCCTTCCCATCGCTCAGCAGTACATGATCGACAAGGGCGGGTCACTCACGATCCAAGACAACATCAACGGCGGAACGATCGTCACCATCTCCACGCGGCCCGAAGGCGAATGTGACGCGCAGCTCTCCCCTCACACTGAGGGCGAGGGCGTGGGCAGTGACATCGCGGGGTCACAAGCCATGGCAATGGGGGCGGACCCCACAATGATGGGGATGCCTGGCCAGGCGCCCATGGCGGCGCAGGCCATGCCGGCGCAGGGTGGCTACGCCCAGCCATGGCAGCAGGCGGCCGGACAGCCTTGGCAGGCCCATCAGGCCTGGACGTCGCAGATGCCCACGACGCAACAGCAGGCCTGGCAGGGTCAGCAGGGTGGCATGTGGCCTCAGCAGCAAATGTGGGGCCAGACCATGGTGCAGCCGGCGGTGCAGCCCATGCAGCAGCCACAGCAGACAGCAGCCGGCATTCCCGCGGGCATTCCCATGGGAATGCAGCCCCAATACCAGCAGGCTGGCATGGCGGCGGCACAGCCCTCCATCTCGCAGAGGGCGACGATGATCCTGACCTACCTCGCCTCGCACGAGACTGTCGGTGGCGTCGACCTCGTAAAGACATACGGTGGATCGCAACCCACCTGGTCGCGCGAACTCAAGGTCCTAGACGAGATGGGTCTCACGCGCAAGGACGGCCAGAAGCGCAGGCTCACCGCAATGGGGAGCGCCTACCTGACGAACATGGGCGCCTGAGCGAGTTTTCGACAAACCCTCCCCAACAGGGCGACCTCGTGCATATAATGGGTTTTCGACAAAAATGACCCAAAAACGAGGAAGACCATGACCGACTCAAGCGAATCCGACGCCATCGCCCTTTGGGAGGACGTCGCCGACATCGTCGCCGCAAGAAGCGACCTTCCCGCATCGATGCCGGCAATGGTTCAGAAGTGCCGAGCCGTCTCTTTCGACGACGAAACCTCGACCATCACGGTAGCCGCCGGTGCCCGATTCATGAAGCGCCAGGTCGAGAAGTTCGCGCCGCAGATCGAATCGTGCCTCGAGGAGGCGGCATTTGCCCCCGTGCACCTAGTCGTCGAGATCGGCGCCGGCCCGTCCGAACCCACGATCGACACATCGTCGGTCATGACTCCCAGCGAGCTTAACGCCGCAGCGGGCGACATCGCCGCGAGCTCGGCGGTGACCCAGGCCATGACGGGCGCGCCCGTGACGGCACAAGGCACGATGCCACAGGGCATGCCCACGCAATACGCGCCGACCCAACAGTCCTTCTCGGCAGTGCCCACATCGCAGCCGATGGACGGCCAACCCCTGACGATCGCCCAGCGCCGCGAGCGCAACCCGTTGATCGCCGAGGTCACCGTCAACGACTCCAAGCTCACGTTCGACCGTTTTGTCGTGGGCGAGGAGAACATGATCGCCCTGCAGGCTGCCAAGCGCGTGGCCGACGGCGACCGCAACTACAACCCGCTGTTCGTCTACGGCAAGTCGGGGCTGGGCAAGACCCACCTGCTCAAGGCAATCCAGAACTACGTCATCCAGAACAACGTGGAGCGCCTGTGCGTCTATCGCACGGCACACGACTTCGTCAACGAGTACGCGACCGCGATGGTCAACACGACGCTCGAAGTTAAGGACGCCTTCAAGCACAACTACCAAGACATCGACATCCTGATCATCGACGACGTGCAGTTCCTCAAGGGCGCGGCGTCGGTCGGCTTCTTCTTCGACCTGTTCAACTACCTCAAGGACCATGGCAAGCAGATTGTGCTGGCCGCAGACGAGTCGCCCCGCATGCTCGGCGTGAGCAACGCCGACTTCGACGAGAGGCTCGTCTCGAGGTTCGACTCGGGCGTGGCGTGTCCCATCCAGGTTCCCGACTACGAGCTCAAGCTGGCACTCATCCGCAACTTCTACCAACGTGAGAAGCAGGATGCCGAGACCGAGCGCCTCATGGGCTACGAGGGCACCATCTCGGAGGAGAACCTGCAGCTCATGGCCGAGCGCGCGGGCTCGAACATCCGCGTGATCGAGAGCTTCTGCCAGGCCTGCCTGCTCGAGGCGGGAAAGTTCCAGCGAGCCGGGCGCGACCTCGAGCGCAACGACATCATCAAGCTGGCGACCCAGAAGTTTGGCAGCTCCAACCACACCGTCACGATCGACGAGATCCAGAAGGCGCTCGAGGAGGAGTTCGGGGTCTCCCATAGCGACCTGGTGGGTTCCACCCGCAAGAAGGGGGTCATGGTGCCGCGTCAGGTGGGATGCTGGTTGGCCCGCAACCTCACCGACGTGACCCTGGCCGACATCGGCAAGCACTTCGGCGGGCGCAGCCATGCCACGGTGTACTACAGCATTACCGAGACCGAGAAGGCCATGAAGGAGAACAGGCTGTTCTTCGACCAGGTGAGCAGGCTGAAGGAGTCTCTCCTCAACGAGTAGGGGGTTGTCGAAAACCCTGTCGGAAGGGGCGAGAAGGACTTTCGAAAAGTCGCCGTCTTTGTAGGGAGGGTTTTCGACAAATGTGGAAACGTAGGAAGTGTCGAAAGTCTTTTGAATCCGGGAGACGTCATTTAGGGTCATCTAGCTGGGGCGTTAGTACTTCTCGACATTTCGTCAGTGCTTATTATTAGAGTGTTCTTTGATATATCTATTTACTAATAGATAAAGAGAAAGGTCGCGCATGAGGTTTACAGTCAGCCAGTCGTCTTTGACCAAGGCGCTCGCCGTCGTCTCCAAGGGCATGGCGTCCAACTCGACACTTCCCATCCTTTCGGGCGTGCGCGTCTCCGCTGCCGAGGGTACCCTCGAGCTCCAGACCACCAACCTGGCCATCTCCATCCGCCACAAGGTTCCCGCCAACGTGGAGGAGCCCGGCGAGACGGTCATCTCGGGCAAGATCTTGTCGAGCATCGTCAAGACGCTCCCCGACGCCGCCGTTACCTTCGAGAGCGACGAGGTCGGTGTGACCATCACGTGCGCCAAGTCCAACTACCGTCTGACGGTCCTGGACCCGGCGGACTTCCCCGAGTTCCCGACCTTCGTGCTCGACCGCTCCGTCGAGCTTCCCAGCGCACTTCTCACCACCATGGTGGACAAGGTCTATAGGGCCACGTCGAACGACAACGCGCGACCGCTGCTGTCCGGCATCCTGATGACCGTCGAGAACAACACCATCCGCCTCGTGGCGACCGACTCGCACCGTCTGGCCGTCTGCGACACCAACGTCGCAGCCGAGGGTGTCGACGACGGCTTCGAGATGATCATCCCCGGTCATGTCTTCCACGACGTGTTGACCATCCCGTCCGACACGCAGTCCATCCTGATCGGCAGCACCGACAGCCAGGTGGTCTTCGTCTTTGGCAACACCACCTATGTCTCGCGCCGCCTCGAGGGCAGCTTCCCGAACTTCCGCCAGCTGCTTCCCGACGGTTACAACACCGCGGTCAAGATCAACGTCGACGAGTTTGCCGCCGCGCTCAAGCGCGTGTCCGTCATCGCGCAGGCCAACCCCAAGGTCCGCCTGGAGGTCGATGCCGACGCGAGCCTCATGACGCTGCGCGCCACCTCGCCCGAGCAGGGGGAGGCGTCCGAGACCGTCTCGATCGAGGCCGAGGGCGAGTCCATCGCGATCGCGCTGAACTTCCGCTACCTCTTCGATTGCATCAACGCGGCCTCCGACCAGGAAGAGATCTCGCTCGAGCTGCAGGAGCCCATGCGCCCGGCGACGTTCAAGTCCTACTCCAAGATCAACTACCTCTACCTGCTCATGCCCACGCGCTGGAACTAGCGTGTCGCTGCTGGTACGGGAGGTCCGCCTGACGGACTTCCGCAACTTCCGCGACCGCGTCGTCGAGCCTGCGGAGGCCCTGACGATTCTCGTGGGACATAACGCCGTCGGTAAGACGAACACGGTCGAGGCCATGCAGCTGCTCACCACGGGCGTGTCGTTCAGACACCCGCGCGCCTGCGAGCTGTTGCGTGACGGTGCCGAGAAGGGCCGTGTGGCAGCAAGGCTCGCCGGCGACGGTCGCGTGATAGACGTCGAGCTCAATCTGACGCCGACCAAGCGTGCCTTCCGCCGTAACGGCAAGCCGTGCCGCGCGGCAGACCTCCTTGGCACGCTGATGTCGGTCCTGTTCTGCCCCGACGACCTCGCGCTGGTAAAGGGGTCGGCATCGCTTCGTCGCCAGGGCATCGACTCGTTCGGCTCCCAGGCACACCCTGGCTACGACAAGGTGTGCCGCACCTACGCCCGTGCGGTCGAACAGCGCAACAGCTTTCTTAGGGAGCCGTGGTGCGACCCGACTCTGTTGGACGCGTGGGACGAGTCGATCGCACTCGGCGCCGCGACGCTGCTCACGCACCGACTGAGTCTGTTTGCCAGGCTAGTGCCGCACGTTGCAGCGGTCTACGCGGACATATCCGGCGGCGAGACGCTCGAGTGTCGCTACGAGTGCTCCCTCGGCGACGAGGCGCTCGGGCTCGACAAGGAAGGCCTGCGAGAGCTGGCCTTCGAGCGCGTGCGTGCGTCGCGCGAGCAGGACCGTCGCCTGGGGCGTACCGGGGTCGGCCCGCACCGCGACGACATTCGCTTCCTCATCGACGGGCGCGACGCGCGCGCGTTCGGCTCCCAGGGCCAGCAGCGCTCGATCGTGCTCGCATGGAAGATGGCGCAGGTCGAGCTTGCGCCCGAGCTGGTGGGCGAGCGGCCGCTGCTGCTTCTGGATGACGTCATGAGCGAGCTGGACGCCGACAGGCGCGAGGCGATCCTGGCGTATGTCGAGCGTGGCGTGCAGACGGTCGTGACCACGACGAACCTGGGGTACTTCCCCGGCGAGCTTCTGGACAAGGCAAGGGTGGTGGACTTTGGCGACCAATAGCGACGGACCCGAGACCGTGCGGTCGATGTTCGACGACCTTCTCTCCCACGAGCTGTCGGCGGGAGCCTCCTGCGCCATGAGCGCTGGCCGCGCCTGGCACCAGGCAAACGGCGACTTCGAACATCGTCACACCTGCGGCGTCTTTCTCAAGGACATGTCGGAGCAGGGGATCGAACCGATTCTGTTCGTCTACATCGACTCGAACGCCATCATGCAGGACTTCACCACCAACCGCGAGGTATACCTGCTGCGTCTGCGCAACATCGGCTTTGTCGTCTCGGACGTGCAGTTCAGGCTGTCCAAGTACAAGAGGCAGCGCGCTGCCGAGAAGGACGCCGACTCGGCGGCCTCCAACAAGCCTGCGTTGCCCGAGGCGACCGCGGCCGAGATCGCCTGGGCGCAAGATGCCACGGCGAAACTGCCGGACGGTCTTCGCGAGAAAGTCTGCAGAGCCATGATTTCGTCAGCTCACCGCCAAAGAGCCAAAGGGTCGCAAACTGGCGAACTCGCACCTTAAAACGGCTCCTGTTAGGTCTGAGCCATAAATCATGCGTTCCTAGCGTGTCGTTTTTCTCTTGGTTGATGGCATTCGTCCCGAAGATAGTAGAATCGTAAGGATGCATTTTTGCCGTCGCGAGAAAGGGACGCATAGGTGACAGCCAACAACAACGAGCATGCCTACGACGAGGGCGAGATCAAGATTCTCGAGGGCCTCGAGGCGGTTCGTAAGCGCCCGGGCATGTATATCGGCACCACCTCGGTGTCGGGCCTGCACCACCTGGTGTGGGAGATCGTCGACAACTCCGTCGACGAGGCCATGGCCGGCTATTGCTCCGAGATCAAGGTGACCGTCCACCCCGACAACTCGATCACCGTAGAGGATAACGGCCGCGGCATCCCCGTTGGCCTCCACCCCATCAAGAAGATTCCGACGCTCGAGGTCGTTCTCACGATCCTGCACGCGGGCGGCAAGTTCGACAACAGTGCCTACAAGGTGTCCGGCGGCCTGCACGGCGTCGGCGTCTCGGTCGTCAACGCGTTGTCGAAGAAGCTCGTCGCGCGCGTCTGCCGTGACGGCAAGATCTACGAGATGCAGTTTGCCCGCGGCAAGACGACCATGAAGATGAAGGAGCTCGGTGTCAGCGAGGCCACCGGCACCACCATCACCTTCTGGCCCGATGACGAGATCTTCGAGACGACCACCTACAACTTCGACACGCTGCACGACCGCCTCCAGGAGACCGCATTCCTCAACAAGAACCTCAAGATCATCCTGACCGACGAGCGCGAGGCCACCCCGCGCGTCGACGAGTTCTGCTACTCCGGTGGCATCATCGACTTCGTCAAGTTCCTCAACGAGGGCAGGGAGGTCCTTCCCGGCCTCACCGACCCCATCTACATCGAGGGCAAGTCCGCCGCCGACGCGCCCGACTCCATGCGCGGCGAGGTGGAGGTGTCGCTGCAGTGGAACGGCGGCTACACCGAGCACACGCTGTCCTTCGCCAATGACATCTACACCGAGGAGGGCGGCATGCACCTCGAGGGCTTCCGCACCGCCCTCACCAAGGTCGTCAACGACTACGGCCGCAGCCATGGCATCCTCAAGGAGAAGGACCCCAACCTCACCGGTGACGATATCCGAGAGGGTCTCACCGCGGTCATCTCGGTCAAGCTGCCCGACCCGCAGTTCGAGGGCCAGACCAAGGCCAAGCTCGGCAGCTCCTACATGCGCACGCTCACCAACCGCATCGTGAGCCACGGCATGTCCGAGTATCTCGAGGAGCACCCCAACCAGGCCAAGGAGATCCTCAAGAAGGCCGGCCAGGCGGCCAAGGGTCGCCTCGCCGCCCAGAAGGCGCGCCAGGCCACGCGTCGCAAGGGTCTTCTCGAGAGCGCGGCGCTTCCCGGCAAGCTCGCCGACTGCTCCGTGCGTGACGCCGAGATGACGGAGCTCTTCATCGTCGAGGGCGACTCCGCAGGCGGCTCGGCCAAGATGGCGCGTGACCGCTCCATCCAGGCGGTCCTGCCGCTTCGCGGAAAGATTCTCAACGTCGAGCGTGTGCAGGAGCACCGCGCGCTGTCCTCCGACACCATCACGTCGCTCATCACCGCCATCGGCACCGGCGTGGGTCCCGAGTTCAACATCGAGAAGGCGCGCTACCACAAGATCGTGATCATGACCGATGCAGACGTCGACGGCTCCCACATCCGCATCCTGCTGCTTACGTTCTTCTACCGCTTCATGCGCCCGATGATCGAGGCGGGCTACATCTTCGTCGCCCAGCCTCCGCTGTACCAGCTCAAGCCCAAGGGTCGCAAGAACGGCAAGTACATCTACACCGACGAGGAGCTCGCCGTCGAGGCGGCCAAGTTCGAGGATTCCTCCAAGTACACCGTCCAGCGCTACAAGGGCCTGGGCGAGATGGACCCCGAGCAGCTCTGGAGCACGACGATGGAGCCGAAGAACCGCATCCTGCTTCGCGTGACCATCGACGACGCCATGGCCGCCGAGCGGGCCGTGTCCGACCTCATGGGAACCGAGGTCGAGAAGCGCAAGGAGTTCATCCAGACGCACGCCAAGGACGTGCGCTTCCTGGACATCTAAGCCCCATCCCTAGCGAAAGGCACAACACGTGGCAAACGATAACGACAACACGCGCGACGGCTTCGACGCGAACGACGCCGACGACGAGCGTGACGACGACCTGCTGGGCGAGGAGGGCGACGTCGAGGACGTCGACGATGACGACGACCTGACCGACGACGACTTTGAGGACGTCGACCCCGAGTCGGCTCCCAGCATCGCCGGCAGCGGCCTGTCCCATGCCATCACGGACGAGGCTGGCACTCGCATCGACCTCGAGGACATCCATGGCGGCGCCATCAAGCCCACCGATATGGGCGAGGAGATGAAGGCATCCTTCCTCGAGTACTCGATGTCGGTCATCGTCGCGCGAGCCCTGCCCGACGTCCGTGACGGCCTCAAGCCCGTTCACCGCCGCATCCTGTACGCGATGAACGAGGCGGGCATTACCGCAGGCAAGCCCCACAAGAAGTCGGCCTGGACGGTCGGCGAGGTCATGGGCAAGTACCACCCCCACGGAGACTCCGCCATCTACGAGTCCATGGTCCGCATGGCCCAGGACTTCTCGATGCGCCTGCCCCTGGTCGACGGTCACGGCAACTTCGGCTCGGTCGACGGCGACCCCGCGGCAGCGATGCGTTACACCGAGTCGCGCCTCACCCGTGCGGCCGAGGCTCTGCTGCGCGACCTCAACAAGGAGACCGTCGACCTGCAGCCCAACTACGACGAGTCGCTCACCGAGCCTGCCGTCCTGCCCGCCAGGTTCCCGAACCTGCTGGTAAACGGCTCCTCGGGCATCGCCGTCGGCATGGCGACCAATGTGCCTCCCCACAACCTCAAGGAGACCGTCGACGCCGTCTGCATGATGATCGACAACCCCGACGTCACGACCGACGAGCTCATGACGGTCCTGCCCGGCCCCGACTTCCCCACCGGCGGCATCATCATGGGCACCGAGGGCATTCGCGACGCTTACGAGAAGGGCCGCGGCTCGATCACCATCCGCTCCAAGGTCCACGTCGAGCAGGCCAAGAACGGCCGCGAGCGCCTCGTGGTCACCGAGATCCCGTACCAGGTCAACAAGGGTCTTCTTCAGGAGAAGATCGCCCAGGCGGTCAACGAGAAGAGGATCGAGGGCATCTCGGACATGCGCGACGAGTCCAACCGCAAGGGCATGCGCATCGTCATCGACCTCAAGAGCGGCGCCGTGCCGCAGGTTGTCCTCAACAACCTGTACAAGAAGACCCAGCTGCAGTCGACCTTCGGCGTCATTGACATCGCCCTCGTCGACAACGTTCCGCGCACCCTCACCCTGCGCGAGATGCTGCGCTGCTACATCGACCACCAGGTCGACGTCGTAACCCGTCGCACCAAGTACGACCTGGACAAGGCCGAGAAGCGCGTCCACATCCTCGAGGGACTGCTCGTGGCCGTCGACAACATCGACGAGATCGTCCACATCATCCGCTCCTCGCGCGACGACGCCGAGGCCAAGTCCCGCATGAACGAGCGCTTCGGCCTCGACGATGTACAGGGAGAGGCGATCTTGCAGATGCGCCTGCGTCGCCTCACTGGCCTGGCCCGCGACGAGCTTGCCGCCCAGATCGCCGAGCTCCACGAGCAGATCGCCTACTTCAAGGACCTTCTCGCCCACGAGGAGAAGATCCTGGGCGTCATCAAGGACGAACTCCACGAGGTCGTCGAGAAGTTCGGCACGCCGCGTCGCACCCAGATTTGCGGTCGCGAGGCCCGCGACCTCGACGTCGAGGACCTCATCGCCGAGGAGGATATGGTCGTCACCGTCACCCACAGCGGCTACATCAAGCGCCTGCCAGTGGACACCTACCGCTCCCAGAAGCGCGGCGGCAAGGGCGTCTCGGCCCTGTCGCTGAAGGAGAACGACTTCGTCGAGGGTCTGTTCGTGGCTTCCACGCACGACTACGTCCTGTTCTTCACCAACTTCGGCAAGGTCTACCGCCTCAAGGTCCACGAGCTGCCGGTCGGCTCGCGCCAGGCCCGCGGCCAGGCGATCGTCAACCTGCTCGCCCTGTCCGAGGGCGAGCGCCTGGCGGCCGTCATCACCACGCGCGAGTTCCCGGGCGAGGAGTACCTGCTGTTTGCCACGGCCAACGGCATGGTCAAGAAGACTGCCATGAGCGACTATGACCGCACGCGCCGCGACGGCATGATCGCCATCAACCTGCGCGAGGGCGACGAGCTCATCGACGTCCGTCGGGTTCGCGAGCACGAGAAGGTCATCCTCGTGTCCACCGACGGCAAGGCGATCATGTTCGACGAGGCCGAGGCCAGACCCATGGGTCGCGCGACCTCCGGCGTCCGTGGCATCACGATGAAGGGCGACGCCAGGCTGCTTGGCATGGAGATCACCAACGGCAGCGGCGACCTGTTCGTCATTACCGAGAAGGGCTACGGCAAGCGCACGCCCGTCTCGGAGTACCCCGAGCACAAGCGTGGCGGCCAGGGCGTCTTTACCATCACGATGACCGACAAGAAGGGCGACCTCGCGGGCATGAAGGTCGTCGCCCCGCAGCACGAGCTCATGATCGTGTCCGAGGAGGGCATCGTCATCCGCATGAAGTCCGGCGACATCAGCCGCCTCGGCCGCTCCACGCAGGGCGTCAGGGTCATGAGCGTGGCGGATTCCGACCGTGTGGTTGCCGTGGCCCGCATGGAGGTCAACCAGGGCCAGCAGGATTCCGACGACTCCAGCCAGGCCGCGCTCGACCTTCTTGCCGCTGGCGAGAAGGATCCCGGTGACGAGGCTCCCGTCGACATCGGCGGAGACGAGCAGGTTATCGATATCGACGGCGAGTAGCGCCGTCACACGCGAATCGTAAAAGGATGGGGCCGCGGACAAGATGTCCGTGGCCCCATTTCCGTCGGTGGGTGTTCGGTCGGGCGCACTCCTACTGTTGGCCCGCCTCCGGGTGGCCGTCGGCCAAGAAATCGTCCGGGGTGAGGCTTTCCACGAACTCGTGGAAGCGCTCGGCCTCGCGCTCGCGCTCGTCGCGCTTGATGCTCGAGAAGGACGGGTAGGACGCGCGGGCGATGACGTCGGTCGACGCGTACACGGGCGAGTGCGTGCGCACCGCGAGCGCGACCGCGTCCGAAGGCCTGGCATCCAGCGCCAGGTGCTCGCCATCGGCGGTGAGAAGATCGATCGTCGCGTAGAAGGTCGCGCCCTCGACACGGTCGATGCTCACGCCCGAGACCGTGGCACCCAGACGGTCGATCGTAGCGCGCAAAAGGTCATGCGTCATGGGGCGGGCGCCCTTCTCGGCAGCCACGCCGGCGCTGATCTGGGTTGCCTCGACGACGCCGATGCGGATGGGCAGCTGTTTGCCCGCGGTCTCACCCTTGGCGTCGCGGGGGCGCAGGACCAGCATCGAGGAGACCGGGCCGTTGCCGACGACGACGGACTCTATGTCCATTCTGACCTGTGGCATATGTCTCTCCTTTCTGCTGGAATCCGTTGGCCACGAAACGATTTTAGGGGTCGTGGCCTTGCCTTTGTCTTGTAGGGACATGGTACCCATAAAAAAGTTTAGACAAAGTGTTGACGGGAGGGGAATCGTACTCTAATATATTTTCTCGCGTTGGGCCCGTAGCTCAGTTGGTCAGAGCGTCCGGCTGATAACCGGGAGGTCACAAGTTCGAACCTTGTCGGGCCCACCACCTTTTTGCTAATAGTCACCCCAGCGCTAGCCGAGTCGCCGCTGGGGTGATTATTCATTTATAATGGTGGACGCAAATGCGGCGCCACGCCGCGCACGGGGACGTAGCTCAGCTGGGAGAGCGCGGGCTTTGCAAGCCTGAGGTCGTGGGTTCGAGACCCATCGTCTCCACCATGCAAATGCGCGGGTCGCACCTCTTGTGGGAGCGGCCCGCTTTTTTTGTAGTAGTCACGAACGCGTAACTGCAAGGCCCTATCATTGTCCCGTCGAATTCCAAGTAGATTGGTCACCCATGTCGCAGAACAACGGCAACGCCGACGCCGGTCAGGTCTCGCCCGAGCTTGACGCCCTGTCGTGCGACCTTCTGGGGTCGGCCCTGGACGCGCTCGCCGCGGGCGTCGACGTCCATGGCGTGGTCTCGGTCGAGGACGCGCAGTCCCGCCGTGACACGAGGGCCTTCTCCGACGACGGTCCCGAGGCCTGCCTCGAGGGCGCCCGCGGCTTCGTGCGAAAGCTCGTGGCCGACGGAGGGGACGAGTCCGAGCCCATCGGGAAGCCCGTCCGCTACGCCCTCGTGTACGAGGGTGCGGTCGCTGGCGAGAAGGGCGGCTATGACGACGCCCTGGTCCTCGAGTTTGGGGAGACGGGCTCGCGGTCCTTCTCGGCATACGTGCTGTGGGACGGCTTTGGCTCCGGCGACGACTTCGCATGGAGTGACCCCATGCCCGCCGGCGAGGTTGACTCGCTGCTGTAGGGCGGAATGACCGAACGAACGACGCGCACGCATGGTCCCGACGGCAGGGGCCGAAAGACACGGAAGTAGGAGAAATGCGCCAGGAGAACATCAGGAACATCGCCATCATCGCCCACGTCGACCATGGCAAGACCACGCTTGTGGACAAGCTGCTTCGCGCCACCGACGCGTTCCGCGAGAACCAGCAGGTTGAGGAGCGCGTGCTCGACTCCAACGACCAGGAGCGCGAGCGTGGCATCACCATCCTGGCCAAGAACATCTCCATCGAGTACAACGGCGTCAAGATCAACGTCATCGACACCCCCGGCCACGCCGACTTCGGCGGCGAGGTCGAGCGAGTGCTCAAGATGGCCGACGGCGCCCTGCTTCTGGTGGATGCCGCCGAGGGCCCCATGCCCCAGACGCGCTTCGTTCTGCGCCACGCCATCGACGCCGGCCTGTCGATCATGATCGTCATCAACAAGATCGATAAGCCCGCCGCCAACCCCGAGAAGGCCTACAACGACTGCCTCGACCTCATGGCCGACCTGTCCGCCACCGACGAGCAGCTTGAGTTCGCCATGGAGCACGTCGTGTACGCCTCCGCCGTCAGCGGCTTCGCTCGCCTCGACCCCAACGACGACAACAACGACATGTTCCCCATGCTGGACATGATCGTGAACGACCTGCCCGCCCCCGACGTCGACCCCGACGGCCCGCTCGCCATGCAGTGCGTCACCATCGACCACTCCAGCTACGTCGGTCGCATCGGCATCGGCCGCGTCTACTCCGGCACCATCCACGACGGCGACAAGATCCTCGTCGTCAAGAACGACGGCTCGCGTGCCATGTCGCAGGTCAAGCAGCTCTACACCTTCGACTACCTGGGCCGCAAGGAGTGCACCGAGGTCGTCGCCGGTGACATCGGCGCCGTCGTCGGCGTCGACTCCACCGACATCGGTGACGTCTACACCGATCCTGACGACCCCGTCGAGCTCGACCCCATCGAGATCGACCCCCCGACCCTGGCCATCGTCTTCGAGCCGTCCAACTCGCCGCTCGTCGGCCGTGACGGCGACATCGTCGGCGGCCGCCAGCTCAAGGAGCGCCTGGAGCTGGAGCGCGAGAACAACGTGACCATGCGCATCGAGGAGCTCCCCGACAAGACGGGCGTCGAGGTTTCCGGCCGTGGCATCCTGCACCTGTCCGTCCTGATGGAGGCCATGCGCCGCGAGGGCTATGAGTTCCAGGTCGGCCGTCCGCGCGTCCTGTTCAAGAAGGACGAGCAGGGCAACAAGCTCGAGCCGGTCGAGCAGGCCGTCGTCGAGTGCCCCGGCGAGTACTCCGGCAAGGTCATCGAGGTCTTCGGCAACAACGGCGGCACCATGACCAGCATGGAGGCCGGTACCACCCAGACCCACCTCGAGTTCAAGATCCCGACCCGCGGCATCATGGGCCTGAAGAACCGCATCCTCAACGTCACCCACGGCGAGGCAGTCTTCTACCACACGTTCCTCGAGTACGGTCCCTACGCCGGCGAGATTGGCGTCCGCCAGAACGGCGCCATGATCTCGATGTCGACCGAGAAGGCCGTCGCCTACGCCCTGGGTTCGCTCCAGGAGCGTGGCCAGCTGTTCGTCGAGCCCGGCACCGAGTGCTACGAGGGCATGATCGTCGGCGAGCGCTCCAAGCCCGGTGACATGATCGTCAACATCGCCCGCACCAAGAGCCTGGGCAACCAGCGCTCCTCGACCGCCGACATCTCGGTCCAGCTGACCCCGCCGCGTTCCTTCACGCTGGAGGAGGCGCTCGAGTACATCATGGACGACGAGCTCGTCGAGGTCACGCCGAAGAACATCCGCATGCGCAAGCGCATCCTCAACGGCACCGAGCGCCGCAAGTGGGCCGTGCGTCACGGCCTGGTCAACAAGTAGGACGGGTGCATCGCATAGCAAATGCCGAGAAGGGCGTCGGGTCGCAAGCGCGGCCTGGCGCCCTTCCTCTGTCTGGTTGATTGGTCTCGAGCGTCATGGTGGGCCTAACAGCGGGTGTTAGACCGAGCTGGCATGCCTCGGCCTAACGGTTCTTCTCGGCCTTTTTCTGGGTGTGGTTGGCTACCGCGCGCTTGACCGGCTCGGTCACCCTCGGCGTGAGGTCGACGCCACCGGGCGACATGATGTCGTATCGCAGGCTCGCGCGCCTGAGGGCGACCGTCACGAAGACGCTTACGAACGCACACCAAGGGTTACCCACGTTGCACAGGACCATGAGGGCCAAGTAGACGACGGAACCACCCAGGGCGCACACCGCATAGAAGTTCGAGGGTTGGAAGATCTTGGGCACGTCTCCCAAAAAGACGTCGCGTAGCATGCCGCCGCCCACGCCCGTGATGACGCCCATGAGAATCGTTTGCACGGCACCCAGCTCGTAGACGACGGCCTTGTTGGTGCCTGCGACCACGAATAGCGCCACCGAGACGATGTCGACCCATTCCAGCGCGTTGGGAATCCGTTCGAAAAGCGTCGGGAAGAGAAAGACCACGACGCCAGTGAGAACGCTCACAATCACCGCGTTGGTGGAGTTGAGCATGTAGACGTCGCCCTTTTGCATGATTATGTCGCGGATCAGGCCACCGCCCAGTCCGCACAGAAACGCGAGGGCGACGGTGCCGACGAGGTCGAGCTTGCGGCTGGTGCCCACCATCGCGCCAGACAGCGCGCCGACGGCGACGGCCGACAGGTCGAGCCAGGCGGGAAGCGTGAGGATGGTGCTTCCCTTAAGAAAGAGCAGGGTGGCGCTGTCCAAGTGTCGTGCCTTTCGATCGGGAGATGGTGTCTGCCGGGCAACCATGGTAAGACCACCTACCGTGTCCGACCTGTCCTTCTCGGTAGTCGGATGTACTTTAGAGAGACGTTGTGTGTGCCGACACGCGCACAATTTGTGAATCCGACAAATTAGGGTGTTGCCCCCGAGCGAGAAGTCCTGTATTCTAGCCAATGCATTTTAACCACGGAGAGTTGTCCGAGTGGCCGAAGGAGCACGATTGGAAATCGTGTAGGCGTCTAAAGCGTCTCCAGGGTTCAAATCCCTGACTCTCCGCCAGAACTTCCCGCGGCGCCCATGAGGCGCCGTTTTACCCTTGGAGGGGTGGCAGAGCGGTTGAATGCGGCGGTCTCGAAAACCGTTTACGTCCTTTGGGCGTACGAGAGTTCGAATCTCTCCCCCTCCGCCAGGATGTAAAGAGGCTGGTCAGTTTGGGCCAGCCTTTTTTCATGCCGAGAAGTGCTGACAGAGTCCTGGTTATACTTGCTCCAAGTAGCACCTCGAGATCGGAGCTTCTCAATGGCCAAGCTAGCGTTTACCGACCAGTCGTACTTCTCACGCGACTGGGCAATGCTCACTCGCGACAAGGGTTGGATCAAGCCCATCCTGCTCATGGCTCTTGCCAGCCTCGTGCCCATCGTCGGCATACTTGGCGTCACCGGCTATGCGTATGAGTGGGCCCGCCTGACTGCATGGGGAGTCGACTCCGCCCCCAAGCAGCGCGACGTCAAGATTGGAGCCTGCATCAAGAGTGGCTTCCGCGTCTGCATGGTTACCCTGTGCTGGTCGCTTGCCGTCGGCTTTGTCTTCGGCGTGCTCAACGTGTTGTGCGGTGACTCCGCCCTCGGCTCCCTTGTCTCCATGCTGACCACCCTGCTCACCTGGGTTGCGGGCATTCTCGCAACTGTCGCGGCCCTGCAGGCCACGATTTACGAGCGCTTTGGTGCGGGCTTCGCGGTCCGTCGCCTGGTCGAGATGGTCCGCCGCGGCTGGAAGGGCCTTCTCAAGGTCCTGGGCATCAACCTTGTCATCGCCCTGGTCAGTGGTCTCATTGGCACCGTGATCACCCTGATTGCCGGTGTCGCGACGCTGCCGTTCCTTGGCAACTTCCTCTATGACGTCTCCTATGCCGCGAACGCTGCCGACCTGGGAACGATGGACTACTCTCACACCGCCAAAGTCGTCAGTGGATTCCTGCAGTTCTTCGGCCCGTTCATGGTCGTCGTGATCGTCCTGGCCGCGGTGCTTGGTGCCTTCACCATGCTGCTGACCGCCAACCTGATCGGTCTGTGGATGATGCAGTTCGATGTCCCCAACTGGGGCTCCCCCAGCGACCCGCTGCCCGCCTCCCTTCCCGATGCGGGCGCGGCAGCCGTGGCCACCGTCAATCCCGCCGCGGTTGGCCCCGTCCCCACGGCGAGTGACCCAGCCCCCGTGCAGCCCGCCGCCCCGGCGAGCCAGGCGCCCGTTGCTCCCGCTCCAACCGTTCCGACCCAGGTCGAGCCTGCGGAAACCCCGGTCCCCGCTCCAACTTCCGCACCTGTCGCCATTCCGACTCCGGTTGAGTCCCGGCCTGCGCCCGCGCCGCTGCCCGTCGCCATCCCCGAGCCCGTGAACACCCCCGTCCAGCCCGTGGACCCCGTCCCCGCACCGGCAGTGAAGCCCGTCCCCGTTCCCGCTGCCAACTCTACCGATGATGACGTGGTCGTGACCACCTTGATTCCCGCTCCCGCGGACGAGACCGTAGTCGTGCCGCCTGCGTCGGAGACTGTCGCGGCCCCGGTCTCCGAGCCTGTCGAGAAGGGCGCCGAGGTTGGTCAGCCTGCGCCGCAAAAGGCCAAGTTCTGCACCAATTGCGGCAGTCCCCTTAACCCTGGGGTGAAGTTCTGCTCCAATTGCGGCCAGAAGGTCGATGAGGCCGAATAACGGCACCTTTGGCCCAACCGCTCTGTCAGGGACGCCCGACGACCGTCGGGCGTCCTTTTCTTTGTTCAAGCTATGAAGTCGTAAACGTATGAATCAAAGCGTTCGCGCGAGGTTCTTCTCGGCAGAGCGGCGGAAATGGGAGATGCCTGTTGGATGATTGACGGCGCGGGAGTGGATTAGTGTCAGACCCGTGCCTTACCGTCAATTTGTGGAGAAGCGTGGAGGAAGAGTTCTGAGCGGGACATTTTCTGGGTCAGAGGTCTTGGCTGTGTTAGGATTTCAGGTCGAACCTTTCCTGCTCCCGGCGCATCCTTCACGACCGGGAGCCATCAGCCCAGAGGAGGTGACAAAATGAAGGCTTATGAACTGCTGTTTTTCGTCGACCCCTCGTCTAACGAGGAGACCCGCGCAGGCGCTATGAAGCGCATCGAGGTCGCTATCACCGAGAACGGTGGCGCCATCGACAACGTCGAGGACTGGGGCAAGCGCAAGCTCGCCTTTGAGGTCGACAAGCTCACCGAGGGTGACTACACCCTCATCAACTTCCACGCAGATCCCACCCAGATCGCCGAGCTGGACCGTGTTCTCCGCATCCTCGATGCGGTGAAGCGTCACATGATCGTGCGTCTTCCGGACGAGGACTAGCAATGGAATGACGGGCATTGCCCGTAGATGAGAGGTAGTGATCAAAGAATGAGCATCAACCGAGTCAACATCAGCGGCAACCTCACTCGCGACCCCGAGATGAGGGGTACCACCGGCGGCACCTCTGTGCTTTCGTTTGGTGTCGCGGTCAACGACCGTCGTCGCAACCAGCAGACCGGCGAGTGGGAGGATTACCCCAACTTCGTCGACTGTGTCATGTTTGGCACCCGCGCCGAGGCCATTTCTCGCTATCTCTCCAAGGGAACCAAGGTCGCTATCGAGGGCAAGCTTCGCTACAGCTCGTGGGAGCGTGACGGGCAGAGGCGCAGCAAGCTCGAGGTAATTGTCGACGAGATCGAGTTCCTCTCCAGGGGACAGCAGCAGGCGGCTCCGGCCGCCGCCCCCGTGGCCTCCGCCCCCATGGCGGCAGCGCCTCAGGCCAGCCGTCCCGCGCAGACCCCGCCCGCGGCGGACGTCTACGACCAGGATATTCCGTTCTAAGAACGCATGGCGGCCTTCGGTCGCCAAAAGAAAGGTAACTAAGACATGGCTAATGACTACCAGCGTCAGCCGCGTCGCAAGTTCTGCCAGTTCTGCAAGGAGGACACGGACTTCATCGATTACAAGGATGTCCAGCTCCTTCGCAAGTACATGACCGATCGTGGCAAGATCAAGCCCCGTCGCGTCACTGGCGCCTGCACGCAGCACCAGCACGACATCGCTGCCGCCATCAAGCGCGCTCGCGAGATGGCTCTCCTTCCCTACGCCGTCCCCGTGGTCTCCAGCCGCGGCGGCCGTCGCGAGCGTAACTAGCGAAAGCTAGGGATTGACCGAGAAGACCATGGGCGAGCAGGGAAATAACGACCGTCCCCCCGTTCCTGACGGGGTCGAGAGCAACGAGACCGCAATCGTTCTCGCTAGCTCCGTGGTCGAAAGCGCCAAGTTGGCGCCTTCGACCGGATTGGTCTGGTGCATTCTGGGTGCCATTCTCTGCACGATCATGGTTCCTGTCGGAATCGTCGTCGTTGCGGCGGGCTCTGCCGTGCTCTCGGGTATGGCGAGCAAGAGGTCCTGGCTGGGCTATGCAATGGCCCTGCTGGTTCCCGCCTTCGGATACGCGCTCGGCGGATACCCGTCCGAGCTCGCCCGCGACACAGCGTGCTACCTGATTGCCTATGCGGTCGGTAGCCGTGTCGTGCGGGATGACGTCTCGTCTGGGCGCGCAGTCGCCTGTGCGGTCGTTGCCTCCGTCGCGCTTTTTGGCATCGACATGGCCATTATGGCCACGGCAGGCCTCTCGATGACGAATGCCGTGGCGCAGACCTTCGACGCTACGGTGCGTGCCTACGAGTCCCAGATGGGGATTCGTGTGGCGAGCGAGCTTGAGGGTGCGAGGAGCATGGTCTTGCTCCTTTGGCCCTCCTGCTATGCCCTCATGGGTGCGCTCACTGCATGGCTCGCACTCGTCGGTGCTCGAAGTGGTGCGAGGCGAGCGCAGGTCGAGGTTTCGGGTTCTGCCGGACTCGCTGCCTTCGACTTGCCCCTCTGGGTCGTCGCAGCCCTTGTTGCCGGGGTGTTCATCCTGGTGTTGGGCCGCACGCTTCCAGGGGCTCCCCATCGGGTGACCATGGTAGGGGCAAACCTGCTGATGGCATCCAGGATCGCGCTTGCGGTTCAGGGGCTTGCTGTCATCGCCTGGGTCTGCCAGAGGTTCGGGCTTGGAAGAATCGTCAGGTTCTTTCTGTTCGTGCTTGCGGTCAATCTGGAGATATCGCTCATGGCAGTGAGCGTCGTCGGCCTTGTGGACGTCTGGGCCAACTTCCGCCACCTCATACGTGGTGGGGAGAAGTCCCAGGAACAGGGCGCGTAAACAGCAAGAAGTCATCGGGGAGACCCGATGAGCAACCAAAGGAGTGTCCATGAAAGTCATCCTTCTGGGTGAGCTCAGGGGCAAGGGTGGCGAGGGTGACGTCGTCGACGTCGCTCAGGGCTACGCGGAGAACTTCCTGTTCCCCAAGCGCATGGCCATCGCCGCCACCCCGGGCAACATCAAGCAGCTCGAGGAGCGTCGCCACAACATCGCCAAGCGCGAGGAGAAGCGTATCGCTGACGCCGAGGCCGTGAAGGCTGCCCTCGAGGGCAAGAACGTGACCGTCGATGTCAAGGTCGGCGAGGAGGGCCAGCTCTTCGGCTCCGTCACCACCACCATGATCGCCGCCGCGATTAAGGATCAGCTCGGTGTCGAGGTTGACCGCAAGCGCGTCGAGCGTTCCGCCGCGATCAAGCAGGCCGGCATTCACGAGGTCAACGTCAACCTGTACCGTGAGATTGGCGCCACGCTGACCGTCACCGTCGGTGACCCCAGCCTCTTCGCTCCCGAGGCCGCTGAGGCCGAGGTCGAGGAGACCGCCGAGGAGGCCGTTGAGACCCCCGAGACCGAGGAGACCGCCGAGTAGCGTCTCTTCCCTCGACGTACCTGCGGTTTCGACAGAATCCGCAGGTAATCGCAAGGCGGAGAACACCCGCCCTTGTCGAAACTCGAGAACAAGCCCTGTTCAGACGTAAGCGCCTGAACAGGGCTTTCTCTTTCAATGAGATTGAGATAAGGCGTTTACCTGGGAAAACGTATTTCTCTTATGCAAAGACTTGAGTAAAGCCATTGTTAGGCGTCCCGACACTACTGTCTAGCAGGGAACTTCTCTGTTTGTCGAAAACCATTACCAAAATTCTTGATTTTTTGTCGAAAACGTTGAAAAGCGACAAAATGCAAGGTCTCATGGCGTTTGATTCGACAGAGTGGTGTCCAAAGAGGAATGACGCCTTGTAAAACGGGGAAGTTGCGGGATACCATTCCCGCGCAACCATTTGGGAGTGGAGGAAAACGCCGTGAGCCCGAGCAGATACAGGCGCAACGACTACGAGGACGATTCCCCGGCGATGCCGGAGGCCGGCGCCCCGATGCCGCAGGATCCCTCTGCGGAGGCCTCGGTCCTTGCAGCCATGCTCAACTCCCCCGAGGTCCTGCAGGAGTGCCTGGTCGAAATCGACGAGGATGACTTCTATATCCCGTCCAACAGGATCATCTTCTCGGCTATGCACCATATGTTCGACCACAGTCAGCCAGTTGACCCCGTCTCTTTGGCGGACCACCTTAAGTCGACGGGCGATCTGGAGCGCGTGGGTGGCCGTGCCTACCTCATCGAGCTTGGCGGCAACACGTTTGCCCTTGCCGGCTGGTCGCGCCACGTCGAGATTTTGCGCCGAGACTCGACCCTACGCTCGATCATTCAGGCTTCCGCCAAGATCACTGCACTTGCCTACAGTGCGCCTGAGGACACCAAACAGGTCGTCAACGACGCCGAGAAGCTCTTGTTGGACGTTACCAACCGAAGCGTCAGCTCCAGTTACTCGACCCTCGAGCAGATCATGGAGGAGGAGTATGCCGAGCTTGAGGAACAGGCAAACAGCCAGTCCGACTCCCTTGGCGTCGAGACGGGATTCCCGGGCATTGACAGCAAGCTTCTGGGACTTCGTGCCGGCCAGATGGTCGTTGTCGGCGCCCGACCTGGTGTCGGCAAGACGTCCTTCTCGCTGAACCTTGCCGTCAATGCGGCGGCGCGTGGGGCCTCTGTCGCATTCTTCTCGCTCGAGATGAGCAAGACCGAGATCGCGCAGCGCCTGCTTTCCGCGCAGGCGCGCATCGGCCTCATGGACATCCGTTCCGCCAACATCCGCGATCAGCAGTGGCCACAGATTCTCGAGGCGACCAGCGAGCTGTCGCAGCTCGACATCATGGTCGACGACACGCCCGGTACCACCGTCACCGAGGTCAGAGCCAAGGCCCGACGCATGCTCAAGGGCAAGGAGCGCGGCGTCGTGATTCTGGACTACCTGCAACTCGTCTCGCCGCCGTCGGGCGGTCACCGTGCCGACAGCCGAGCGACCGAGGTCTCCGAGATGTCGCGTGGCATCAAGATCATGGCGAAGGACCTGGGCGTCCCCGTCATCGCGCTGTCGCAGCTCAACCGTGGCGTCGAGGGGCGTACCGGCAAGAAGCCGCAGCTCTCCGACCTGCGCGAATCGGGTTCCATCGAGCAGGACGCCGATATCGTCATCCTGCTCGACCGCTCGATGACTCCCGAGGAGGCTGCGCGTGAGGACAGGCCTGACGAGAACATCACCGATTTCATCATCGCCAAGAACCGCTCGGGTCCCCTGGACACCGTCCACCTCACGTTCCTGGCAGGTTCGACCAAGTTCGTGGAGGTCGACCCTCACCATATGGACTAGGGCATAACGGCCGCATGCTTGCCGTATACTTGAGTCCCGTCGAGCACCTGCTTGACGGGACTTTTTCGTGCGCAAATCTAAGGAGTCTGCATGTCTGCATCTGTGCTTGTTGGTGCCCAGTGGGGCGACGAGGGCAAGGGCAAGGTCACCGACCTCATTTCCGGCGACTTTGACGTCGTCTGCCGCTATTCCGGTGGAGCCAACGCCGGCCACACCGTTATCGCCAACGGCAAGAAGCTTGCCCTGCACCAGGTTCCCTCCGGCGTCATGTACGAGGGCACCACGCCGGTCATCGGCAACGGCTGCATCGTCGACCCCGAGGTTCTTCTCAGTGAGGTCGACACGCTCGAGGCCGAGGGCATCTCCTGTGCCGACCTGCGTATCTCCGGTAACGCGCACATCGTCATGCCCTACCACAAGGACCTCGACGGCGCCCACGAGAAGAAGCTCGGCAAGAACCTCATCGGCACCACCAAGCGTGGCGTCGGGCCCTGCTACATGGACAAGATGAACCGCATCGGCCTGCGCATCCAGGACATGATGGACGAGAAGATCTTCCGCGAGAAGCTCGAGGCCGCCCTCGAGTACACAAACCCGATTCTCGAGAAGGTCTACGAGATGCCCACCTACACGGTGGATCAGATCTGCGAGACCTACCTGCCCTATGCCGAGCGCATCAGGCCCTACATCATCGAGTCTTCCGCCTTCCTCAACGACCAGCTTGCCGACGGCAAGAACATCCTGTTCGAGGGTGCCCAGGCCACGATGCTCGACATCGACCACGGCACCTACCCGTTCGTGACGTCCTCGAACTGCACCGCTGGCGGCGCTGTCACCGGCTCCGGTGTCGGCCCCACCAACGTCAGCCGCGTCCTTGGCATCGCCAAGGCCTACCTCACCCGCGTCGGCTCCGGCCCCTTCCCGACCGAGCTCGACGGTGAGCTCAACGACCTTCTCACCGAGCAGGGCCACGAGTACGGCGTCACCACCGGCCGCCGCCGTCGCTGCGGCTGGTACGACTCCGTCATCGTCAACTACGCCGCCCGCGTCAACGGCCTGACCGACCTTGCCATCACCAAGCTCGACGTCCTGGGCTGCCTGGACGAGATCAAGGTCTGCGTTGCCTACGAGTGCGACGGCAAGATCTACAAGACCGTCCCCGAGCACCAGAGCGTCTTCTACCACGCCAAGCCCGTCTACGAGACGCTGCCCGGCTGGAAGTGCGACATCTCGGGCGTCACCGACTTCTACAAGCTTCCGCGCGAGGCCAAGGACTACATCGACTTCCTGGAGCAGCTCGCCGGCGTGCGCGTGTCCATCATCACCGTCGGTCCCGATCGCAACCAGACGATCGACCGCTACTGGAAGTAGGGCGCACGTGACCCAGGACGCAGCTCTCAAGCGGGGTTCGTTCGCGATCGTTGCCGACAGCGGCTGCGATCTCCCCCTCGCATGGTTCGAGCAAAACTGCGTCGGTCTCGTTCCCTTCCACATCTCGCTCGATGGCCGGGACTTCCTCGATTGCGTCGAGGTGGCCCCGGCCGACCTGTATGTCGCGCTGGCCTCCTCGGCGTCGGCGGGGAGCACCTCCCAGCCGTCGCCGGGCGAATGGTCTCGCGCATACGAGGAAGCCATCGAGCGGGGGTACGACCAAATCGTGTCGGTACACGTCTCCGCGGCGTTGTCCGGCTCGATCTCGACCGCTCGCATGGCCGCGCGCGACATTCGTCACCGCACCGACCGGGACCTTCGCATCGAGCTGCTCGACTCGCGCACCGCATCGGCGGCCACCGGCCTTGTCGTGGAGGACTTGGTTCGCTCTCGCGACGCGGGCCTCACGCTCGACGAGGCCATCGAGCACGCCAACCTTGTGATCGAGAACGCCGAGATGTACTTCGTCCCCGCGGAGGGCGTCGTCATGCACTGGGACGGGCGCGGGCCCGAGGGCATTCGCGGGCTCTTCGACCGAATCGCCGCGCACCTGGCGGCGTCGCGCGACCTCATGTGGGTCGACGGTCGCGGCGAGACGCTGCGCTTCTCGTCCAGCACCGACGTCAACGACCTCGCCGCGAACCTCGCCCGCAAGATGAGCCTCACGGCGCACGAGCTTGGCGACCTCGTCTACGTCGAGGTGTGCGCGGGAATGCCGCGCTTCCTCACCCTCATCGAGAAGCCGCTCGACACCAACGAGTTCGTCTCGCGCAGGATTCGCATCGCCGACGCGGGCGGTGCGACCGTCTGCCGTGCCGGGCTCGGTGCGACGGGCGTGGCGTTTATGCCGGCGTCGCTCCTGGAGGTCGCGAGACCGACCGACATCAGGCAGGACTAGCGGGCTCGCTCGCATGTAAGACAGGGCATCATCCAGACCGATGCGCCGCGAGACCACGTGGCGCGCAGGAGGAAAACCATGGCACAGACCGCAAGTACCGTCGACATCCTTCTTCTTGGCTCCGGCGGCCGCGAGCACGCCCTTCTCACCAAGCTCGCCGCCTCGCCGCGCGCCGGCAAGCTCTACGTCGCGCCCGGCAACGCCGGCATGTGGGATACGGCCGAGCGCGTCGAGCTGGACATCTGCGATCCGTCCGCCGTCGCCGCGTTCGCTGTCGAGAAGAACATCGGCCTCGTGGTCATCGGCCCGGAGGCTCCCCTGGTCGCCGGCGTCGCCGATGCCGTCCGCGCCGCCGGCATCCCGTGCTTTGGCCCCGGCGCCGAGGCCGCCCAGATGGAGGGCTCCAAGAAGTTCGCCAAGGAGGTCATGGAGCGCGCCGGCGTTCCCACCGCCGCCTACCGTGCCTTTACCGACGAGGACGAGTGCGCCGCCTACGTGCGCGAGCTTGGTTGCGCCGTCGTGGTCAAGGCCGACGGCCTGGCCGCCGGCAAGGGCGTCATCGTCGCTCAGGACACCGAGGAGGCCCTCGCTGGCGTCCACGAGTGCTTCAACGCGTTCGGCGAGGCCGGCCACGTCGTCGTGGTCGAGGAGATGCTCAAGGGCCCCGAGTGCTCGCTGCTGGGCCTGACCGACGGCAAGACCCTGCTGCCCCTCGACACCGCGCAGGACCACAAGCGCGCCCTCGAGGGCGACCTTGGCCCCAACACCGGCGGCATGGGCGTCTACTCGCCCGTCCCGTTCGTGACCCCCGAGGAGCACGAGGCCATGGTCGACATCGAGCGCCGCGTCGTCGCCCAGCTCGCTGCCGACGGGATTGACTACCGCGGCTGCCTGTACGGCGGCTTCATGCTCACCAAGGACGGCCCCAAGGTCCTCGAGTTCAACGCCCGCTTCGGTGACCCCGAGACCCAGGTCGTGCTGCCCCGCATGGATGCCGACCTCGTCGACGTCTTCCTGCGCTGCGACAACGGCACCCTCGCCGACGCCGACGTGCGCTGGGACGACGACTGGGCCGTCTCGGTCGTCCTCACGAGCGCCGGCTACCCCGGCTCCTACGAGAAGGGCAAGCCCATCACCGGCATCGCCGACGCCGCCGCGCTCGAGGGCGTCACCGTCTACCAGGCCGGCACCGCCCTCGACGACGAGGGCCGCACCGTCACCGCCGGCGGCCGCGTGATCAACGTCACGGCCCTGGGCGACACCTTCGAGGCCGCCCGCGACCGCGCCTACGAGGCCTGCGCCCTCATCGACTTCGAGGGCAAGACCCTGCGCAACGACATCGGCCTGCGCGCCCTGCGTGGACGCGAGGCCTGGGAGGTGTAGCCCATGGCTGCCGAGAAGAACCCCGAGCGAACCGATACCGAGCCCAACCGCGTCGACGCGCTCATCGACGTGACGGACAGTCTTACCTACGACGGAGACCGCACCACACACGACCATGTGTCGGGCGAGCCGCTCCGCCGCGGGCTGGTGTTGGGCGACGACGACCCGCGCGACGCCGACCTGTCGGAGCACATCGTCTCGGAGGACGTTGCCTGGGAGGGCAAGATCTTCTCGGTCGACCGCCTCAACGTGACACTGCCCGACGGCCGCATGGCCGTGCGCGACGTGGTGCGCCACCGAGGCGCCGTCGCCATCGTGGCCCTCACCGATGACGGCCGCATCTGCCTGGTACGCCAGTACCGCACGGCCCTCGGCCGTGTGACGGTGGAGATTCCCGCCGGCAAGCTCGACCCCGGCGAGGACCCGCTCGACTGCGCCCGCCGCGAGCTGGCGGAGGAGACGGGCATGACCGCCAAGCGCATGGCCTACCTCACCACGATCGCGAGCAGCGACGGCTTCTGCGACGAGATGATCCACATCTATATGGCGACGGGTATCACCTTCGGCAAGTCCGACCCGGATGCCGACGAGTTCCTCAACGTCGACCTCGTCGAGCTGCCCGAGCTGGTGGACACCGTGCTCGACGGGCGCATCGAGGACGCCAAGACCGTCGTCGGCGCGCTGATTTGCGACGCCGTCGCGCGTCGCCTGACGCCTGACGACCCCTGCGAGACGACGCCCTTCTCGGCAGAGTGTGCCGCGTGCCAGGACGACGAGACGGCCGACGGGGAGTAACGCTTGATGGATAGAGGCACCACCAGGGAGGAGGCGGGCCTGTTCGCCCGCTTCCTCTCCTATTACCGCGGCCAGGCCCACCTGTTTGCCACGGACACGCTGTGCGCCGTCGCCATCGCGGCGGTGGGCCTGGCGTTTCCGCAGCTGTTGCGCATGCTTACCTCCGGCCTGTTCGCCGATGGGGCGAATGCGATCGAGGGCGCGCTGGCGTACCTGGCCCTGGGCATGGCGGGCATGTACGCCATCCAGTTCCTCTCGCGCTACTTCGTGACCTACTGGGGCCACGTGATGGGTGCCCGCATGGAGAGCCGCATGCGCGAGGACCTGTTTGACGCCTACGAGCGCATGAGCTTCTCGTTCTTCGACCGCAACAAGTCGGGTGACCTCATGAGTCGCCTGGTAAATGACCTGTTCGACATCTCCGAGGCGGCACATCACGGCCCCGAGTACCTGATCATCGGCGCGGTCGAAATCGTCGGCTCATTCGTGATCCTGGGCTTCGTCAACGTGTGGCTCACCCTCGCGCTCGCCTGCATCCTGGTGGTGCTGGTCGCCTTCGACTACGTGGCCAACCGTCGCATGAAGGACGTCTTCGCCGAGAACCGCGTGCGCATCTCGCAGGTCAACTCCCGCCTGGAGGACTCCCTCGTGGGCATCCGCGTGGTCAAGGGCTTTGCCGCCGAGGACCTGGAGCGCGAGAAGTTCCGCGCGTCGAACCGCGCCTACCTCGACTCGAAGGTTCGCATGTACCGCGTGATGGGCCTATACCAGTCCGCCATCGACCTTTTGATGGGCGCCCTGTACACGGTCATCGTCGTCATGGGCGGCTGGCTCATCGCCCGTGGCCAGATGACTCCCGCCGACCTGGCGACCTACGCGCTGTACATCACCCTGTTCACCAGCCCCATCCGCAGCATCCTCGACTTTACCGAGACGTTCCAGAAGGCCATCGCGGGCTTCGGGCGCTTCGTCGAGCTCTGCGACGCCCGACCCGACGTGATTGACGCCGCCGGCGCGCATGAGCTTCGGCTCACCCGAGGCGCCATCTCGTACCGCGGCGTCAGCTTCTCCTACGAGCCGGGCGCCGAGGTCATCCACGACCTCACGCTCGACATCGAGCCCGGGCGCACCGTCGCGCTGGTCGGCCCGTCCGGCGGCGGCAAGTCGACGCTGTGCTCGCTTCTGCCGCGTTTCTACGACGTGGACGCAGGGCAGATCCTGATCGACGGCCAGGACGTGCGCGACGTCACCCAGCGAAGCCTGCGCGAGGCGATCGGCATGGTCCAACAGGAGGTCTACCTGTTCGACGGCACCATTGCCGAGAACATCGCCTATGGCCGTCCCGACGCAACCCTGGACGAGATTCGCGCCGCCGCCCGCGCGGCGAACGCCGACGGCTTCGTGATGGGGTTGCCCGATGGCTACGACACGCAGGTCGGTGAGCGCGGCGCACGCCTCTCCGGTGGGCAGAAGCAGCGCATCGCGATCGCCCGCGTGTTTCTCAAGGACCCACGCGTGCTCATCTTGGACGAGGCGACCTCGGCCCTGGACAACGAGAGCGAGCGCGCCGTGCAGGAGTCGCTCGAGCGCCTGGCCCATGGCCGAACCACCCTTGTCATCGCGCATCGCCTCTCGACCATCAAGAACGCCGACGAGATCGTGACCATCGCCGACGGACGCGTGGCCGAGCGAGGCACCCACGACGAGCTTTTGGCGCGCGGCGGTACCTACGCGCGCTATTACCGCATGCAGTTCCAGGGCGAGAAGGACTAGCCTCGCCTCACCTATACTGATTGCCGGGCGCCGGACACGGCGCCACCGAACGAAGACCGTAAGGGACGACATGGCAGCAAAGAAGGACAGGCGGGGCAAGTTCCTCAACGCCGAGCAGGCCGAGGAGCTCTTCTCGCGAGTTGACGAGACCGGGCACGACAACGCCGAGACCGCGCGCCGCCAGCGGGCCCGCCGCAAGGAGAAGGGCCAGGGCGTCGACATCGACCCGCTGTCGGGGTCGGACCCGTCCGGTTCCGACGTCGACGTGGCCATCAGGCGCACCGCGGTGCTGTTCGTGGTGCTGACCCTCGCCGTCGTCATGGTCTCGCAGGTGTCGTGCAGCGTCGTCAGGCGCCTGACCACCTCCAACCTCTCCGACCGCGTGGACGTCTCCAGCGTCTCGGGTGCCATGCGCAATGGCGTCGAGTGGGGCAACGGCTTCACGCAGTTCCCCGAGCAGTTCACCGTGCTGGAGGCCGACGAGAACACCGGTCGCGTCGAGGTCTCGGTCACCGACACGTCCTCCGGCGACGCGGTCGAGTGCTTCGCCTCGTCGCAGATCCAGTCCACGGCGCTGGCCATCAACGCACTTCTCAACCCCAAGATCAACGCGGTGATCTACCACGTCAACGTGCGCGTCGACGATGCCGGGCAGTTCCAGAAGGCTCAGTTCTTCGGCTTCCTGATGCCCGCGGGCCAGGTGCGCAACTTCATGACGTTCGTCTGGACCAAGACCGACACGGGCTGGGCCTGCACGGTCACCGGCCTGGACGACACGACCACCGCCCTGCTGAAGGACAAGCTCAAGACCCCGGGCGCGGGCCTTCTGGATCCCAAGGCCACGACGGGCGACCCTGACGCCGCGCTGTCCGAGGACGCCATGACTGGCGACGCGGCGACCGACGCCACGACCGACCCTGCCGAGAAGGACGGCGAGCCCGCGACCCCCGCCACGCCCTCGGCGCCGACGGCGGCGACCTCCAGGTAACCGTTCGGGAGATGGCGGGTCCGTAGTGTTCGTGACCTCGCCTGAGCCTGGGTTCGACCTCCCTATACTGGGAGGGAATACGTGAACGAGAATGACGGGAGTATCCGAATGGCACAGGAAACGCCCCTTGTGGGCATCATCATGGGCTCCAAGTCGGACATGCCGGCCATGGAGGCCTGCACTGCCCAGCTCGAGGAGCTCGGCGTCCCCTACGAGCTGCTCATCGCCTCGGCGCACCGCGCCCCTGCGCGCGTCCACGAGTGGGCGTCGACCGCCGCGGACCGCGGCATCAAGGTGATCATTGCCGCCGCCGGCAAGGCCGCCCACCTGGGTGGTGTCGTGGCGGCCTACACGCCGCTGCCGATCGTCGGCGTCCCCATGAAGACGAGCGACCTCGGCGGCATGGACTCGCTCCTGTCCATGGTGCAGATGCCCTCCGGCGTGCCCGTGGCGTGCGTCGCCATCGGCGGCGCCAAGAACGCCGCCATCTACGCGACCCAGATCCTGGGTGCGTCCTGCCCCGAGTATCGCGAGAAGATCGTCGAGCTCAAGGAGCGCATGGCACAGGCCTAGGACCTGGCCGATAGTCGGACAAACGCGGGCGCGGGCCGCAGGCCACGCGCCCGCAGGTGGTATGACAGGGAGTGGTAACTATGGAGAAGGCCGAACTTCTCGACCTCATCAAGGACGCGATGCGCGCGCAGGACAAGCCGCGACTGTCGATCCTTCGTCAGGTCAACCAGGCCGTCAAGCAGGTCGAGGTCGACGAGCGTCGCGAGGTCACGTCTGCCGACATCACCGCGTGCGTGAAGAAGCTCCAGAAGGTCACCGGCGAGGAGATCGACTCGCTGCGAAAGGTTGGCGCCGAGACCCACGCCGAGCGCATCGCGGAGCTCTCCGCCCAGGCTGACACCCTGCGCGACATGCTTCCCGCCCAGCTGGTGGGTCAGGACCTCGAGCGTCTTGCCGACAAGCTGATCGCCGAGCTCGGTGCCACGTCCAAGCGCGACATGGGCAAGGTCATGGGTGCTCTCGGCAAGGCCACCGACGGCAACTTCGACAAGCCCGCCGCTGCCGCCTACGTCGGCAAGAGGCTCTCCTAAACCCACGACCGAAACCGAAAGGCCCACGACCAATGAACACGCACCGTCGTAACCAGCTGCCGAGCCACGTCGCCAGCCACTACGCCATCGCGCCCTCCTACGAGCCCGAGCCGCCCCGCAAGAAGAAGGGCGGCAGCGTCCTGTCCAACATCCTTCTCGTCGTCGGCCTCGCCCTCATCCTGGTGGCGGGCGGCATGTGGGGCCTGGCGCAGTGGCGCTACCACGAGCAGGATGTCATGAACGAGAAGCTCGCGTCCTACGCGACCGTCTCGGAGAAGGGCGACGTGGCACCCAAGGTCGACTGGGAGAAGCTCAAGTCCATCAACCCCGACGTCGTCGGTTGGATCCAGGTTCCCGGCACGGTCATCAACTACCCCGTCTACCAGGGAACCGACAACGACCATTACCTCGACACCAATGCCGAGGGCGTCTACGGCGTCGGTGGCCAGATCTTCTTGGACTACAAGTGCGAGAAGCCTGGCATGCGTGACCAGCAGACCGTCATCTACGGCCACCACCTGAAGAACGGCTCCATGTTCAAGCAGATCGCCGACATGGACAGCCAGGGCTTCTTCGACAGCATCAAGACCGTCTGGTACGTGACCGAGGAGGCGAACTACGAGCTCGAGCCGCTGTTCGTCTACTACGCGACCCCCAAGAGCGAGGACGTCCGCTGCTTCGACTTCGCCACGGCCGACGAGTTCCACGAGTACCTCGGCAAGCAGCTGGGCAAGGCCGTGACCAAGCGTTCCGACGCCGCACAGGTCTGCAAGGTCGCCGACCATGTGCTGACCCTCTCCACCTGCAACTACATCGACGGCTACGGCAGGACGGTTCTCGTCTGCGCCGTGAAGGACGAGGCGGCCACCGCCGCCGGGCAGGGTGTGTAGCCACCGCCCGACCAACAGCTAGACACCAGCGAACGCACGACATCGGCAAGGAGGCCAACAGATGCACGACAGCGAGCAGTGGCAGCGCGACTCCCAGGCGGAAGGTGACGTCCTACACGACGAGTGCGGCGTCTTCGGCGTCTGGGCGCCCGGCCGCGACGTTGCCCGACTGACCTACTTCGGACTGTTTGCCCTGCAGCACCGCGGGCAGGAGTCTGCCGGCATCGCCGTGGGCGATGGCAACACCGTCCTCGTCCGCAAGGACCTTGGCCTGGTCAACCAGGTGTTCACCGATACCGACCTGGCGGCGCTCCCTGGCAAGCTGGCCGTGGGCCACGTACGCTACGGCACCTCCGGTGCCAAGAGCTGGGAGGCAGCGCAGCCCCACCTGTCCGCCATCAACGACGTGATCATCGCGCTGGCGCACAACGGCACCCTCGTCAACTCGAACTCGCTGCGCCGCGAGATGATCAACCTGGGCATCCCGTTCCGCTCCAACACCGACTCCGAGGTCGCCGCCAAGCTCGTCGGCTACTTCACCGAGCAGACGAGCCACCTGCGTGAGGGCATTGCCCGCACCATGCAGATGGTCGAGGGTGGCTACGCCATGGTTCTTGCCCGCGAGAACGCCCTGTATGCCTTCCGCGACCCTCATGGCATTCGTCCGCTGGTGCTCGGCCGCATTCCCGCCGAGGAGGGTCTCTGCGAGGGCTGGGTCGTCGCGAGCGAGACCTGCGCCCTCAACATCGTCGGTGCCGAGTACGTCCGCGAGATTGCCCCGGGCGAGATCATCCGCCTGTCCGACGACGGCCTGGTGTCGCAGCGGGGAGTCGAGCCCAAGTTCGAGTCGCAGTGCATCTTCGAGCACGTGTACTTCTCGCGCCCCGACACCATCATCCGCGGCAAGTCCGTCTACTCCATGCGCTACAACATGGGCCGTCAGCTGGCCCGCGAGGCGCCGGTCGACGCCGACCTCGTCATCGGCGTCCCCGACAGCGGCCTTCCGCCCGCAGAGGGCTTTGCGGCAGAGCTGGGCCTTCCGTTTGGCGAGGGCCTCATCAAGAACCGCTACGTCGCCCGCACCTTCATCCAGCCCACGCAGGAGCTGCGCCGCATCGGCGTGCGCCTCAAGCTCAACGCGCTGCCTGACAACGTCGCCGGCAAGCGCATCGTCATGGTCGACGACTCCATCGTGCGCGGCACCACCTCGACCCAGATCGTGCGCATGCTGCGTGACGCCGGCGCCGCCGAGGTCCACGTGCGCATCAACTCCCCCGAGACCATGTGGCCGTGCTTCTACGGCATCGACACCGACACCCAGGACCAGCTGATCTCCGCCCGCAAGTCGGTCGACGAGGTCTGCGAGTTCATCGGTGCCGACTCGCTGGCGTTCCTGTCGGTCGACGGCCTGCGCACCTGCGTGCCCGACGGCGGCTATTGCACCGCCTGCTTCACCGGCGAGTACCCCGTGGAGATTCCCGCGTCCTTCTCGGCAGGGAAGTTCCTCGAGGGCTATGACCCCACCAACCTCTCCCGTGCCTCGCGCGCTTCGCAGATGGGCATCGAGGAGTTCGTCAAGGATGCAGAGAAGGGACTCTAAGCATGAGCGAGCAGAACAGGCACGTGACCTACGCCGACGCCGGCGTGGACGTGGACGAGGGCGCACGCGCGGTTGACGCGATCAAGGCCAGCGTTCGCGAGACCAACCGACCCGAGGTCATCGGCGGGCTGGGTGGCTTTGGCTCGTGCTTCTCGATGAAGGCCTTCAAGGACATGGACGACCCCGTCCTGGTGAGCGGCACCGACGGCGTGGGCACCAAGCTCGCGATCGCCCAGCTGCTGGACCGTCACGACACCGTGGGCGAGGACCTGGTTGCCATGTGCGTCGACGACGTCGTGCCCATCGGTGCCGAGCCGCTGTTCTTCCTGGATTACGTCGCCATCGGCAAGCTGCGTGCCGAGCACGTCGCCGAGGTCGTCAAGGGCATCGCCTCCGGTTGCAAGAAGTCCGGCTGCGCCCTGGTCGGCGGCGAGATGGCCGAGCACCCCGGCGTCATGAACCCCGACGACTACGACCTGGCCGGCTTCGTCGTGGGCGTCGTCGACCGCCCCAAGATGATCGGTCCCGAGAAGGTCAAGGTCGGTGACGTCATCCTGGGCCTGCCGTCCTCCGGCATCCACTCCAACGGCTACTCGCTCGTGCGCAAGGTCGCCATCGAGGGCAAGACCGTCGAGGAGCTCAGCGAGCCGCTGGACGAGCTCGGCGGCGAGAGCCTGGCCGACGCCGTCCTGCGTCCGACCACCATCTACGCCGGTGGCCTGGTCGCCGCCCTCAAGGCCGGTGCCCCCATCCACGCGATGGCGCACATTACCGGTGGCGGCATCACCGAGAACCTCAACCGCGCGCTTCCCGAGGACGTCGACGCGCTGGTGTACCGTGGCGGCGAGAAAGGTCCCGACTGGCCGATGCCGCCCGTCATCCCCTACATGGTCAAGGCCGCGGGCCTCACCCTGGACGAGGCCTACAAGACCTTCAACATGGGTGTCGGCATGAGCGTCATCTGTGCGCCCGAGGACCGCGACGAGGTCGAGGCCAAGCTTCGCGAGCAGGGCTTCGAGCCCTTCCTCATGGGCGAGTGCGTCGCCGGCCACGGCGAGGTCGCCTACAAGTAGCAACTGCTCGGGGTGTCAGGGCAACATGCCGTGGCGCCCCGATTCGACACGCATGACATCGACGAACACCAAGGAAGCGAGAAGAACTGTGGACGCACCACTGCCTATCGGCGTGCTTCTCTCCGGAAACGGCTCCAACCTCCAGGCGATCATCGAGGCGATCGACCGTGGTTGGGTCAACGCCGACATCAAGATCGTCATCAGCAGCAGGACCAAGGCATACGGCCTGACCCGCGCCGAGCGTGCGGGCCTTCCGACCTTCTCGATGACGCCGCAGATGTACAAGGACGACCCAATCGCCGCGGACGAGCTCATCGCGCGGAAGCTGAGGGAGGCCGGTTGCGAGTACGTGATCATGGCCGGCTACATGCGCATGGTCCGCAAGCCGATCTTGGACGCCTTTCCCAACAGGGTCATCAACCTGCATCCCGCCCTGCTGCCGAGCTTTCCCGGCGCGCATGCGATCGAGGAGGCCTACGACGCCGGCGTCAAGGTCACGGGCGTCACGGTCCACTTTGCCAACGAGGTGTACGACGACGGTTCGATCATCGCGCAGGTTCCCATCCCCGTTCAGCAGGACTGGGACCAGGACGACCTGGAGAACGCGATCCACAAGGTCGAGCACAAGCTCTACCCCGAGGTCGTGAAGATGCTCTCCGAGGGACGTGTGACCGTCCGTCCCGACGGCAAGGTGGCCATCGACGGCAAACGCCCCGAGATTGCCCCGGTCGCATCCGACGGCACCTGTTACGTCCGCCATGGCATCCGCGTGTCGAAGGGCTACGCCTGGTAGCATCGAAGGTCTTCTCACCTGGTAGATGCCCTATAATTAGGGCATCTACCTTTGCTTTTTATCGATCGGAGAAGGACATGGGATTGTTTGACCGCTTCAAGAAGACCACAGCGCCCGCTGAAGACAAGACCCCTGTGGCCGCTCCCGTCGCGGGTGAGCTGGTCCAGCTCTCCGAGACCACCGAGCCGGTCTTCTCCAGCGAGATGATGGGCAAGGGCGTTGCCATCAACCCGACCGTCTCCGTCGTCTCCGCCCCGGTTGCGGGCACCGTCTCGGCTGTCATGCCCCATGCCATCGGCCTCATGACCGACTCGGGGATCGAGGTCCTGATTCACGTCGGCATCGACACCGTCGAGATGAAGGGCGAGGGCTTCGAGCCCAAGGTCTCCCAGGGCGACTTCGTCAAGGCGGGCGACGAGGTCCTGGCCTTCTCTCGCGAGAAGATTGCCGAGGCCGGCCATGCCGACACCGTCTTCGTCATCGTCACCAACACAGCCGATTGCGAGTCGGTTGACCCTGTGACCAACCGCACCGTCGCCGTTGGTGATACAGTGGTAACCGTAACGAAGTAGGACCAAGTAGCCTCGCACATAATTGCAGCAGCGCGCAAGCGAGGTGAATCCAAGAGGGCCCGTCGACCGGTGGTCGGCGGGCCCTCGTTCGTATGCGGGCTCCGTGCGAGTCCGTCTTGCCGGCTGCGGCACTTCTCGCCTGCCGTCCCCAGACAAGAAAAAGGCCGTCCCCAGCGGAGTGGGGACGGCCTTGGTGCCAATTAGGTCAGGCGACCTTGGTGTGGGTCGACCTTAGACGAGCTTCTGGAGCTCGTCGCAGACGGCCTGGACCTGGGTGCCGATGATGACCTGAGCGAACTCCTTGGAGGGAATCATGACGCCCACGGCACCGGCCTTCTTGCAGGCGGCCTCGTCGACCTTGGAGGAGTCGACGACCTCGAAGCGCAGGCGCGTGGCGCAGAAGTCGACGTTCTTGACGTTGTCCTTGCCGCCCACGGCAGCCAGGACGCCGGCGGCGATGGCGGCGAACTTGTCGTTGCCGGCGGCGACGGGAGCGCTCTCGGTGACCTCGTCCTCGTCCTCGCGGCCGGGGGTCTTGAGGTCGAACTTCGTGATGGCGAAGTAGAAGACCAGGTAGAAGACCACGAAGGCGGCGATGCCCAGCGGGATGATCAGCCAGGTGTTGGCATGGGCGGGCAGGCTAGCCGAGAAGAGCAGGTCGGTGGCGCCGGCGGAGAAGCAGAAGCCGGCACGGAAGTTCAGGTAGTACACAACGATGGTGAAGATGCCGTACAGGGCGGCGTACACGACGTAGAGGGGGAAGCACAGGAACATGAAGCCGAACTCGAACGGCTCGGTGACGCCACAGACGAAGGCGCAGATGGCCGCGGAGAGAACCAGGCCGATGGCGGCCTTCTTGTTCTTGGCGGTCTTGACCATGGCAAGGGCAGCACCGGGGATGCCGAACATCATGCAGGGGAAGAAGCCGGACATGTACATGCCGACGCTCCAGTTGGCACCGTTCATACCCTGGACGTCGCCAGCCCAGAAGTGGGTGAGGTCGCCGAGGCCGATGGTGTCGAACCAGAAGACGTTGTTGAGGGCGTGGTGCAGGCCGGTCGGGATGAGCAGGCGGTTGAGGAAGGCGTAGATGCCAGCGCCGATGCCTCCCATGCCGGCGATGCCGTTGCCGAGTCCGACGAGGCCGTCAAAGATGATGGGCCAGACGAAGAGAAGGACGACGGAGACCAGGATGGAGACGAGCGCGGTCATGATGGCGACGCAGCGCTTGCCGGAGAAGAAGGCCAGCCAATCCGGGAGACGGGTATCCTTGAACTTGTTGTACATCGTGCCACCGATGACGGCGGATAGAATGCCGATGAAGCAGTTGCCCGCGATCTTGGAGAAGGCGACGCCCTCGGCGGTGGTGAGCCAGGCAGCCTGGGCGTCGGCGTCCATGCCACGGATGGTGCCGACGACGGTGGGGTCGAGCAGCTGCTGGATCATCAGGAAGGCAACGAGGCCGGCGAGGCCGGCGGTGCCATCGTGATCGTCGGCCAGGCCAACCGCGGCGCCGATGGCGAACAGCCAAGCCATCTTATCGATAAGGGCGCCGCCTGCCTTGACGAGCAGGAAGCCAACGGTGTAGGCCGCACCGGCGGCCTCGGCGCCGGGAACGCCCATGGTAGCGGGAGCAAGCAGATAGCCAACGCCCATGAGGATGCCCGCGACGGGGAGCGCCGCGACGGGAAGCATCAGCGCCTTGCCGAGCTTCTGGAGCCACTTCATCATGTGGAATCCCCTCCAACCTTTCTGTGTTTGGAACCTCTCTATAGTCGGTTTGCGCCAACCTCGAAACTCGCCCCTCCGCGAGCAATGGAACGAAGTGGCACAAATTGGCAACCGAATGACATTTCAGGTTGCGGATGTGACATTATCACAGGTCCTTCAAATACTGGTTAGATTTTCCGTACGGTAGCGAAAATGGCGCTAAACGGTGTGTACGTACTCACAAAATCGAAATACAAGCTTTGAAGGTGGCCCATTTTACCTGCGACATGTCTGAAATGTCGTCTGACAGGTGTTGTTAGAATGGGTCAAAATTGCGCTATTTATGCATTGCTGCACTTTTAAGCAGAGCGCTCAGGTTGCCTAAATTGAGCATGGCCATTACCATTCGCGGACTTCTCGATAGGATGATCCCGAAATACTGCTAGACACCGCTGGCAAAGGTATGGGCCAGGTCGCATGAGACTTGGCCCATGGGTGGCGGGGATATGGGTTGCACGCCCCAGAAGGACGTGTGGTCGCGGGCCCCTACGAACGGCTGAAGACCGCGACGGTCTCCGCGTGGCTCGTGTGCGGGAACATGTCCACCATCGCAAGCGACTCCATGCGATAGCCGCAGGAGGCGAGCTCCTCGGTGTCGCGCCGCTGCGTCGTGGGGTTGCACGAGATGTAGACGATGCGCTCGGCACCCATGCCGGCAGCCCCCGCGATGAAGCGCGGGGTGGAGCCTGCGCGTGGCGGGTCCATCACGATGACGTCGAAGCGGTCGCGCGCATCACGCATCCATGCGGTGGCGTCGGCGCAGACGAAGCGGCATCTCTCGTCAAGCCTGTTGATGCGGGCGTTGCGGCGTGCGCACGCGACGGCGCCCTCGACCTGCTCGACGCCGACGACCTCGAGGCCTTCCACCTGGCGGGCGGCGCACATGCCGATGGTGCCGATGCCGCAGTAGGCGTCCAGCACGCGCATGCCGGGCTCGAGTGAGGCACCCTCGATGGCGAGCGAGTAGAGCCGCTCGGTCTGCTGGGGGTTGGTCTGGTAGAAGGACGTGGGGCCGATCTCGAAGGTGCAGCCCAGCAGGCGGTCGCGCATGACGCCGCGGCCTGCCAGCGCATGGGTCTCGTGGCCCAGGATCGCGTTGGTGCGGCGCTGGTTGACGTTCTGCGCGATGGCGGTGACCTGCGGGGCGCGCTTGCGGATCTCGCGGACGAAGGCGTCGGCCCGGGCGATGCGCTGGCCGTTGGTCACGACGGTCAGCAGGGCCTCGTCGGTCTGCCAACCCATGCGTACCACGGCATGGCGCAGAAGGCCACGACCGCGGTCCTCGTCGTAGGCGGGGATGCGCAGCGTGCGGGCGGCGTCGGCCACGGCGAGAAGTGCCTTGCGGGCACCGGGGGCCTCCACCAGGCACTTGTTGCACGGGACGATGCGGTGCGTGCCGCGCGCGTAGAAGCCGCTGCGCAGCGTGCCCTTGCCGCCGGGCGCGAAGGGGGTCGCCGCCTTGTGGCGGTAGCGCACGGGGTCGGGCATGCCCACCGGGTCCAGGAGCTCGGCGCCGTCGCGCTCGAGCACGTCGGCGAACAGCTCGGCCACGGCGCGCTGCTTGCGCTCGAGCTGGATGGGGTAGGGAACGGCGAGCCACTCGCAACCGCCGCAAGCCTTGGCGATCGGGCAAGTATACGTCTTGTATCCCATGGGTCTCCGGTCTGATTGGCGTGCCTGTCGTGGTGCTACGGTCGAGAAGAACGGGTCGTGGCGCGACACACCCGCGCGCATGCGCGCGGACGGGGCCGAGCCCAACGTCCTTCTCGGTAGACAAACGAAAGGATACGTCATGCCCTACATCCGTAAGGTCGGCATCGTCGGCCAGGGTCATGTTGGCGCGCATGTCGCCAACAGCCTGCTTTTGCAGGGGCTTGCCGACGAGCTGTATCTGTGCGACGTCAACGCGCAGAAGCTCACGAGCGAGGCTCAGGACCTGCGTGACTCGCTGTCGTTCTGCCCGCGCAACTGCAAGATCGTCGAGGTCGGCGACGAGTACGAGGCCCTGGCGGGCTGCGACGTCATCGTCAACGCGGCGGGCGACGTGTCGGCCTCGGCCAACGACCGTGACGGCGAGCTGTTTGTGACGACCGACATCGCGCGCACGTTTATCAGCCGCGTCGCCGACGCGGGCTTCTCGGGCGTGTGGGTCTCGATCGCCAACCCCTGCGACGTCGTCTGCACCGAGATCTGGCGTCTGTCGGGCTGCGACCCGAGGCATGTCGTCGGCTCGGGCACCGCACTGGACTCGGCGCGCCTGCGCAACGCCATCTCCGCCGAGACGGGCATCGACCAGCACTCGATCAACGCATATATGCTGGGCGAGCACGGATTCTCGCAGTTCGCGGCCATGTCGTGCGCGAGCTTTGGCTGCAAGACGCTCGCCGACCTAGCGAGCGAGGACCCCGATGCCTTCGGCTTTGACCAGCCTGCCGTCGAGGAGCGCGCCCGCCGTGGCGGCTACGTGACCTATGCGGGCAAGGGCTGCACCGAGTATGCGGTCGCCAACGCCGCGGTGCGCCTGGTGCAGGCGGTGCTGGGCAACGAGCACTACGTCACCTGCTGCTCGACACTGCTTGCGGGCGAGCATGGCGAGAGGGGCGTCTTTGCCTCGATCCCGTGCGTCGTCGGGGCGACGGGTGTCGAGAAGACCTTCGAGCTGCCCTTGGACGAGCGCGAGCGTGCGGCGTTCCATGCCAGCTGCGAGCACATCCGCGGCAACATCGCCAAGCTCGGCGACTGGTGGGAGGCCGAAAGCCGCGCATAACGCGGGCACGTGAGGTGGGAACCTTGCGCGAAAGCGTTTTATATATCGCATAATAATTTGAAATTATGCAGATATCTAAAAGCCTGGCAGTTGTGAGCTGCCAGGCTTATTTCATAGTAGGGGGGGTTCAACTAAAAGATGAAACGGGTTGGAAATATGCCCTATATCGCATATTTTCTGCAGTTTGACCACAACTGATAATAAGCTGGAAGAGAGGGTGCCTGCCATCCCCGCTTCCAACCGAAGACTCGGTACGACATGCGCAGGCATCCAACGGTATCCGTTACGACGATAGGAGCCTGTCATGAGAAAGATCCACTCCAACGTCGCCATGGCGGTCGTGGCCGCAGGGTTGGTGGCATCCCTGGGTGCCCTTGCGCCCACCGTCGCCCTGGCGGATGACGTCCAGCCGATCGACGCCGCGGTCGTCGAGAGCAACGAGCCCGACCCCGTCAGCGTCGTCGACCCGCCTGCTGTCACGGCCGTCGCGCCCGCCGTTGCCGATGCGCCGGCCGCTCCCGTGGACGAGCCTGCCGCCCTTGCCGACGACCCCGCCGACCCTGTCGCAGTCGCGTCGTTCGACGATGGCGAGGCGCTGTCGCTGGACGCCAGCGAGGCGGAGGTCCCTGCGGTTGCGGCCACGCCCGTGGCGACGACGCCCGCGCCGAAGCCCTCGGCGCAGCCCCGTCGCGCCCCTGCCGTCGAGCCCGTCGCAAAGATCGGCAAGGCGACCTATGGCAGCCTCGACGACGCGCTTGCCGCCGCGAAGGATGGCGACACGATCGAACTTCTCGGCAAGGCGAGTACCGAGAAGGGCTTTGGCATCTATGGTGCCAACGTCACGGTCAAGGGCAACGGCCACACCATCACGGCGCACGACCACGGCATCTACATCGCCAAGAATGGCGAGAAGACCTCCAGCCTCACCTTCGACAACGTGAAGCTCGACCTGGCGCCTGCCCTCGGCACGCCCACCGTCGCAGGCGATGGGTATTCCTGGGCGGCATGCGTCGTCAACTACGACTGCGCGCTCACGTTCAACAACTCGACGGTGACCATCGCCGCCGCCGGCAACGTCAACCAGGGCATCTACTACCACGCTCGCTCCAAGGTGAACCTGAATGGGACGAAGATGACGGTTACCGGCTTCGGCGTCAATGGCATCTGCTCCGACGTCGAGCCCGGCGGCACCGCGGCATATTCGACCGAGCTCAACGTCCTTGGCGGCTCCGACCTCAGCGTTACGGGCAACAGGGCCGGCATCACCGCCGGTGTCCAGATCACGGTCGATGGCTCCAAGCTTACCAACTCCAACAACCGTGGCAACGGCTCCAACGGCGCCGACTACATCGGCCGTAACGGCGCCACCCTCGTCGTCAGTTCCAACGGCGCACACGGCATGTCCGCCCGCAACATCAGCCTGACCGGCGGCTCGAAGGCCACCTGCAACTCCAACGGCTACTCTGGCGTCTACTTCTACGGAAACATGGACATCGACGGCACGTCCTCGATGACGGTCGACCACAACGCCTCCAAGGGCGGCGGCGGACTGCGCGCCATGAGGAGCGGAACGACCGCCCACGTGGCCTCCGGCGCGGTGGTCGAGATCTGTGACAACGGTCGCAACGGCCTCGAGAACTACGGTACATTCACCTTTGACGAGGGTGCCAAGCTAACCATCATGCGCAACCATGAGACTGGTCGCGGCGGGGGCATCTTCAACGGCGCAAGCGGCAATCTCACGCTTCCGTCCGACGCGGCGATTTACAACAACCACGCCGACAAGACCGGCGACGACATCTTTAGCCTCGGCGCGCTGATTCTTGGCGCGACCGGTGACGACTGGAAGCTCGACGACCAGCTCGGCAACTGCTCCCACCCGATCGACGCCTGGTATGACGACTCCGTCGACGCCCGCTGGGCGGCCCATGGTGCCGAGAAGCACGTTGTGCCCATCGACGGCGGTAAGTTTGAGGGCGAGCTCGCCCTCAAGGCGGCCCACGGCCTGGTCCGGGTCGACTACGCCTACGTCGGCGACGCCCCCGAGGGCGCGGCTCTTCCCGATCCCGACCTCGACCTCGAGCACGGAGCCGCCTATGACGCCGCCGCGCAGGAGGGCGTCGAGGGCTGGACGTTCGACGGCTGGTACGTCGACGAGGACTGCACCGTCAAGTGGGTCGACGGTGACGAGCTTCCTGGCAACATGACGCTGTTCGGCAAGTGGACCAAGGACCCCGAGCCCGAGAAGCCCGAGCCGACCACTCCCGACAAGCCCGCTCCTGCGTCGCCCGACAGGCCTGCGTCGCCCGTGAAGGTGACCCCGGCAGCGACGACCACGACCACGCCCCAGACGGGAGATGCCACCCCGTCGACCCTGCCCCTCGCCCTCGCGGGCACCTCGCTTCTTGCCCTTGGCCTTGGGGCGCTGCTGCGTCGTCGTCACAACTAATGGCATCGACTTGCGTCGATAGGCCACTTGGCGTGTCCACGCACCATGCCCGCGACCTGCGCGTGAGCGCTCGTTGCGGGCATGGGTCCGTCATGCGCTGATACCACCTTGTTACCTGGCGGGCTTTCGCAGCCCGCCAGGCGCGTGACTTTATGACATGGGCGTTGGGGCTGTTCGGGGTACTTCTCTGATGGAATGCATATAAGTCATATTTTCGCTATCGAATTTGAGGCGGGGCTAACTTGAAACAATGTCGGCGGGACTCAACTCACGAGGCGGGTGACCGGGAGATGACCAAACGCGCAAGGTCGCCTCGGGTCGTGCTGGTCGTGCGATCTGAGGCTTCCCATCTCGTAAATTGCGGGGGGGGCTTTGTCGGCGCCGTTGTAGCACGAGCTGCGCCGCCGCCCGGCCCATGGCGTTTCTGGGAGTAGGTGAGGTCAGGTGAGCAGGCACTATTCCGAGGATAGTGAGCTCATGCGTCAGATTGGCAAGGCAGTGTCCGAGGCGAGGGTGGAGTCTGGCATGACGCAGGCGGAGGTCGCCAAGATCTGCGGCATCAACCAGTCGAGCCTGAGTCGTCTGGAGCAGGGCAACGGAAACGTGACCGCCCTCACGCTCGAGGCGGTCGCCAATGCGCTTGGCCGCCAGGTCGAGGTTCGCCTCACTCGCCACGCGCGCCACAAGCAATAGGGTCCGCGACCCGACGCGCTTCTCGGCAGGGGTTTGTCCTACCGTCCGTCGCACGTCACGCCCCGTTCGCCCCATCGCGGGGTGGGCGGGGCCTTTTCGTCGGCGGTTACGGGTATCTGCCACCCAACGACATGCCTCGACGAAAGGGGTACCCATGGGTGAGAAGGTCAGGAACGTGGTTCTGGTAGGCCAAGGCGGCGTGGGCAAGACCATGCTCGCGGAGGCCATGCTTCACATCACCGGCCGCACGACGCGTCTGGGAGGTCACGCGGGCACCAAGCCCACGCTGGACTACGACGAGCAGGAGACCAAGCGCTCCTTCTCGATCTCCACGGCGATCGCTCCCATCGACTGGGAGGACACCCGCATCAACGTGCTCGACGCCCCCTGCTACCCGGACTTCGTCGGCGACGCCTACGCCGCGATGGCCGCCTGCGAGACGGCCCTGTTCGTGGTCGGTGCCGAGGGCGCGCAGCCCACGACCACGCGCCTGTGGTTCGCGGCGGAGGACCTCTCGCTGGCACGCGCGATCTTCGTCAACCGCCTGGACAAGTCCGACGCCGACTTCGACGTCACCCTCGCCGACCTGCGCGAGCACTTCGGTAACCGCCTGGGCGTCGTGACCCTTCCCTGGGGCGTCGGCGACGACTTCCGGGGCATCATCGACGTCGTCCACATGCGCGCGCGTCACATGGAGGATGGCAAGCCCGTCGAGCAGGACATTCCCGACGAGTACGCCGATGCGGCGCAGTCCGCGCACGATGCCCTGTGCGAGCTTGTGGTCGAGGCCGACGACGAGCTGATGCTCAAGTACCTCGACGGTGGTCAGCTGAGCCAGGACGAGCTCGAGGGCCTTCTCCACAAGGCGATCGCCGAGCGCGTGTTCGTCCCCGTGTTCGCGGGCTCTTGCGTGCGCGAGGAGGGCGTCGTCTCCTTCATGAACAGCGTCGCCGAGTTCTTCCCGGCGGCGTCCGACTTTGGCCCCGTGCCGCTGGTCAACGGCGAGCAGCTCAACATCGACGCCGGCGACGACCGCCCCGTGGCATTCGTGTTCAAGTCCCTCAACGACCCGCAGATGGGCCGCCTGTCCTTCCTCAAGGTGCTTGCGGGCACGCTGGAGCCGGGCATCACGCTCAACAACGCGCGTACCCGCAAGGCCGAGCGCCTGACGCACCTGTACCGCATGTGCGGCCGCGAGACGACCGACGTCAAGAGCGCGTGCGCCGGCGACATCGTCGTGGTGCCCAAGCTCGAGGCCATGACCGGCGATACGATCTCGGTCACGGGCAAGGTCGAGGCCGCGGCGTTCCGCTTCCCCAACTCCCTGTATCGCATCGCCCTCGAGCCCGACAAGCGCGGCACCGAGGACAAGCTGTTCACCTTCCTCGAGAAGAGCTGTGCGGCCGACCCGACGATGAGCGTCGACCACGACGAGGAGACCGGCCAGACGATCGTCTCCGCCATCGGCGAGGCGCAGGTTAGCGTCCTTCTCGACAGGCTCGAGGATCGCGCCGGCATCACCGCGCACACGGTCCCGCTGCGCATCCCGTATCGTGAGACGATCCGCCGCACGGCAAGCGCCCAGGGTCGCCACAAGAAGCAGACCGGCGGCGCCGGCCAGTACGGCGACTGCTGGCTGCGCCTCGAGCCCAACCCTGGCGCCGGCTACGAGTTCCTCGACGAGGTTGTGGGCGGTCACATCCCGCGCGGCTTCATCCCCGCAATCGACAAGGGCGTTCAGGAAACCATGCGCGACGGCGTTCTGGCCGGCTACCCCATGATCGACGTGCGCGTCGCCGTGTACGAGGGCTCCTACCACCCGGTCGACTCCAACGAGATGGCCTTCAAGACCGCCGCGCGCATCGCCTTCCAGAAGGCCTGCGAGCAGGCCGAGCCCGTCCTGCTCGAGCCGATGGCCAAGATCGAGGTCACCGTCCCGGACAGCTACGCCGGCTCCGTCATGGGCGACGTCTCCGCGTCGCGCGGTCGCGTCGAGGGCATGAACGCCACCGACAAGGGCCAGACGCTGGTCACGGCCACCGTGCCTCTGGCCGAGGTCACCGACTACGCCACCCGCCTGCGCTCGCTGTCGCGTGGTACCGGCGAGTTCACGCTCGAGGTCTGCGGCTACGAGCAGGTCCCGCACGACGTCCAGGAGAAGCTGGCGGCCGAGTATGCCGCGCGCCGTGCCGCTGGCAGGTAACGGGTCTGGCGCACTTCTCGGCACCTGACCGTTTTTGTTTGGGTCCCGTCGCATCAAGGGTGTGGCGGGACCCCTTGCGTATGGGTGCGAGCCCGGCGCGAAATCCTGCCGATTAACTGGCATCAAGTTGGTAACATATATCGGGAAGAACGACCGCTCCCCACGGCCAGGAGGCCGTTCGCCTGGCACGTCCCGCGTGCCGGCGCTCCCGACCGGCGGGCGGTCGCGCAAACAGGGAGGAAGAAATGCTCAGCGCAGTACAGCTCAAGCCCGACGTCTATTGGGTCGGCGCCCTCGACTGGAACGCCCGCGAGTTCCACGGCTACACCACCGAGGCGGGAATCACCTACAACGCGTACCTGATCATGGACGAGAAGGTCACCCTGATCGACACCGCCAAGTCCACCTTCGCCGACGAGCTCCTGCAGCGCGTCTCGTCGGTCGTGGACCCGTCCAAGATTGACGTCCTCATCGCCAACCATGTGGAGCCCGACCACTCAGGAAACATTCCGACCATCGCCGGTCTCAATCCTGACCTGCAGATCTATTGCTCCGCGCCCGCTGGCGTGAAGGGCCTGACCGCGCACTACGGTGATCTTGGCTACCACGGCGTCAAGACGGGCGACACCCTCTGCATCGGCAAGAGGACCCTCGCCTTCGTGCAGACCCCGTTCGTGCACTGGCCCGACAACATGGTCACCTACGACGCCGAGGACAAGATCTTGTTCTCCAACGACGCCTTCGGCCAGCACTTTGCCAGCTCCGCGCGCTTCGACGACGAGAACGACCTCGCCGAGGTCATGCGTCAGGCTCGCAAGTACTATGCCAACATCGTCCAGCCCTACCGCCTCAAGGCGGCCGCCGCGCTCAAGGCCGTCCGTGGCCTGGGCCCCGATGCCGTCGACATGATCGCCCCCGCCCATGGCGTGGTGTGGCGCTCGCACGTCGCCGACATTCTCGACGCATACGAGAAGACCTTCACCTCGGGCGCGCTGCAGGACAAGGCGATCGTCGTCTACGACAGCATGTGGGGCTCCACCGCCAAGATGGCACGTTCCATCTGCGACGGCTTCCTCGCCGCCGGCATTCCCGCGCGTCTGATGGACCTCAAGGACAACCACGTCTCCGACGTGATGGACGACTTCCTCGACGCGCGCTACGTCGCCGTCGGCTCGCCAACCCTCAACAGCCAGCCCATGCCGCAGGTCGCCGCCCTTCTCTGCTACATGCGCGGCCTGTCCCCCAAGAACGCCGGTCGCACGGGCATTCCCTTTGGCAGCTATGGTTGGGCGCCTGCCGGCCCCAAGGCCGTGGCCCAGCAGATGGAGGAGGCCGGCTTCGAGCTGCCGCTCGACGTCGTGACCAGCCAGTGGGTTCCCTCGCAGGAGCGCCTCGACGAGATTCGCGAGGCCGTCCGCAAGATGGCCTCGGCCGAGTAGCCCCGCCGCTCGCCCCTGCGAAGAAGGGCCGTCGGCTCGACGGCCCTTCTCGGCTTCGCCCGCATCGCACCGCATGGCCCCGGACGCGCCAGCCGGCCCGTCTCGCGCCGTGCGGGCGATGCTTTTTTGGTCGGCGTCGTGCCCCAAAGGGCACGGCCGTGTAAGGGCGTGCGTTTACGTGGGAAATTACCGGTAAAATAGCCGCCAACGAAATTCCAACAAGGAGGTCGCGCCCCCGCGCATGGACATAGCCATCTCAGTCGTAGTCACCTTTCTCCTGACCTTGGCAAACGGGTACTTCTCGGCATCCGAGATGGCCCTCGTATCTGCCAAGCGCGCCGCGCTCGAGCCCGAGGCCGACGCCGGCGACCGTAAGGCCAAGCTCGCCCTGGACCTCGCGTCCGATTCGGGCGACTTCCTGGCGACCATCCAGGTCGCCATCACACTCGTGGGCTTCGCGTCCTCGGCGTTCGCGGCAACCAGCCTGTCCGACCCCCTCAACTCGCTGCTCGTCTCGGTGGGTTGCCCCTCGGCCATCAGCGCCGTGCTGGCACCGGTCCTCATCACCCTGGTGGTCTCGTACTTCTCGATCGTCGTCGGCGAGCTCGTGCCCAAGCGCCTTGCCCTCGCCAATGCCGAGAAGGTCGCGAAGTCGGTGGCGGGCCCGCTGCGCGGCTTCATGCACGTGGCCAAGCCTCTCGTGTGGCTGACGTCGAAGTCGGCCGACGCGCTGTCGAGCGCGCTGGGCGTGGGCGACGCCGATCACTCGGACGTCTCCGAGGAGGAGATCAAGTACATGGTCACCGACTCGGAGGAGCTCTCCGATGAGGAGAAGTCCATGATCCATGAGGTCATCGACCTGGGCGACACCATCGCCCGCGAGGTCATGGTCCCGCGCGTGGACATGACCGCCCTCGAGGACGACACGACCGTGCGCGAGGCGCTCGACGTCATGCGCAGCACGGGCTTCTCGCGAATCCCCGTCTACCACGAGGACGTAGACCGCATCGTCGGCGTGGCGCACATCAAGGACCTCATCGGCCTGATCATGGACGGAACCGATGCCTCCGAGAGCCTGGCAAACCACGTGCGCACCCCGGACTTCGTGCCCGACACCAAGGACATCATCCCGCTGCTCTCCGAGATGCAGAGCAGCCACGACCAGATGGTCATCGTCGTCGACGAGTACGGCGGCACCGCTGGCGTCATCACGATCGAGGACATCGTCGAGGAGGTCGTGGGCGAGATCGAGGACGAGTTCGATCCCGACAACAAGTACCTGACCAAGCTCAGCGGCCGCGAGTGGCTGGTGGACGGGCGCTTCTCGATTGATGACGCCGCGGACCTGGGCTGGCCCGTGCCCGACTCCGACGAGTACGAGACCATCGCCGGCTTCGTGCTGGACATCGCCGACTCGCTGCCCGAGCCCGGCGAGCAGCTCGTGGTCGATGGCTACACCTTCCGCGTGCAGTCCATGCGCGGCCGCCGCATCGCCATGCTTCGCGTGACCGCCCCCGAGCCCGAGCCCGAGGCTGCCGAGAAGGACCACGGGGCCGAGTAGTCGGCCGAACAGTCAACCAACCGTCCGAGGCGGCCTTCGGACCGCCCATTTCTTGCTCGGCGGTTGGTCATGCTCGCTCCGCGAACGGAACCCCGCTCGAACGAATGCGCAGCTCACAGCTTTGGGTGTTTTGTCGGCAAGCTCTCCTCCACAAGGTCGACACGAGCCCGCTGATATACTTTTGCACGTTGAACCATTAAAAAGCGGCTGACACGGGGTCAGTCGTCGAGGCAATAGGCGCAGTCACACACCAAACAAACCAAGCGTTGGGCCTCGCGGAATCGCCCGCGACGATCTTCTATGCCGCGGGCGAACGGATGAAGGACGCAGCTTGAGCACTCGCCCCAACAGCGTCATGGGTATTCTGGCAGCCGCGCTGGTCGCGGTGGCCGTTGTGGCCCCCGCGCAGGTGGCCCTCGCCGACCCGGCCTCCTCCGGCGCCTCGATTGGCGTCAATCGCACCAGCTCGGCCGCGAGCCCCTCTAACTTCGTCGCGGTCTCCTACTCCGACAGCTCCTCCTCGGACGTGCAGTCCCTCAAGGACAAGCACTCCCACCCCACCTACTCCGTTCATAAGCTTGGTCCCACCGAGACCTCCCAGAAGGCGGGCGTCAGCATCGAGAACGGCACCGTCGTCGTCCGTCAGGACCAGGGTTGGCGTAGTGGCTCCGCCTCCGCTTACACCCTCGCCTGCAACGACGGCTACGACGCCACCGCGTCGGGCGTCAAGCTCACGGAAAACTCCATGACGGTCGCGGTCCCCGCCGAGCGCGCCGACCTGTTGGGTAAGACCGTCGAGATTTACTACAATGGCACCACCGTCACCGCCAAGGTCACCGACACCGGCGGTTTCGCGCCGCTCGGTCGAGACCTCGACCTTGCGGGAGGCGTCTGGCGTGCCCTCGGTGCATCTTCTACGGACGAGTGGGGCGTCAGGACGGTCTCGTACCGATTCCTGTAATCACTCTCCAACAGGAGGCCCAAGTCACATGTCGCAGATGATCGACATCCGCAAGGTGTGCGTGGGGCCGCGCTACCTCACGGCGCGTGTCCGCGTTGCCGAGGGTGCGCCCCTCACCACCGATCAGGACCTGATCGGAACCACGCTCGTCTACAACCTCATGCCCGAGATCTGCGACCATGTGTGCCTTGGCGACGCCGGCTCCACCTTCAAGGATGCCATGCCGTCGACCGAGATCGCACACCTGCTCGAGCATGTGACCGTCGAGCTCATCGCGCGCACGGGCCTGGCAGGCTCGGTCTCCTGCGGTCAGACCACCCACGCCCACGACTGCGACGAGCGCACCTTCGACATCCGCCTGGATTGTCCCGACGACGTCCTGGTCGTCGCGGCTCTGTCCAGTGCCGTCTGGATCTTGCAGTGGGCCTACACTGGCGGCGGCGAGCCCGAGCCTGGCGTCGACGCCATCGTCGAGGGCATTGTCGCCATGGTCAGTGGCCTGCCCGTACCCGAGCCGGCTCCCGCTGTCGAGACGGTCGCCGAGGTCGCTTCCGAGCCTCTTGAGGAGCCCGTCGAAGAGCCTGAGCCCATCGTCGAGCCCGAGCCTGACGTCGAGCCCGCTCCCATTGTCGACCCCGAGCCCGAGTACGCTCCCGTGTCCGAGGACGATCCCGTCGAGCCCACGGAAGAGCCTGCCGAGAAGGACCCCGAGTCCGAGGATGCGGTCGATGAGGTCACGCCCGCGGCCGAGCCGACGCTCGGGGACGTTGACCCCGACCCCGTGCCCGAGTACGACCCCGAGCCCGTTGCCGAAGAGTCTGCCCCCGAGACCCCTGCGGCAGACGGTCCCGACGCCACCGTCGTGGCGCAGCGTGATGCCTACGATCCGTACGACCCGTACCCCGCAGCGGACACTCCCGCCGACGACGCCGATGGTTCGGACGATGCTGCGGATGCGGGTAAGCCTGCCGATGATGGGTATAATCCGCACAGGCTGTTCTAGATAGAGCGATTGCGGCCTGGTGCCGCATTACGAGGGGAAGGGACTCCCATGAGCAAGCACAACACCGGTTTCGGTTTCGTTCTTGGTAGCGTCGTCGGCGCCGCGATCGGCGCGGTTGCGGGCATGATGTTCGCCCCTCGCTCCGGTGCCGAGAGCCGTGCCATGGCGGCTGACGCCGCCAACGACGCATGGGACGCCGCGGTCGATACCTATGAGAACGGTGCCCGTGCCGTCTCCGATCGCTTCTCCGACATCCGTCCTCAGGTCGACGCCACCACCGTCGAGCTGCGCGCCAAGGTCGACGCCGCTCGCGAGCGCATGGACCAGGTCCGCTCCTCGCTGTCCGAGGCCGTCACCAGCGCCTCTGCCCAGGTTCAGGATGCCATCGACGCCGCCACCGCTCAGGTGAGCGCCGCCGTCGACGCCTCCGCGTCCGATGCCGTGGCCGCCGAGGACGTGCACGTCGAGCCCGTCGAGGCCCCTGAGGCTGGCGAGGACGCCGAGTAGCGCGCACTTCTCGCCCGTAAAGGCAATGCGGCCCCGCATGACGGGGCATACGGTGGGGCGCCTCGGCAGGGGCGCCCCATTTGATAGGTGACGACAGGTGTTGGAAACCGACTCGAGGGGTGTTCGGATGCTTTCCATGAAGCAGCTCGTGGGCGTTCGCGTCTACAAGATCAAGCCCGCGTCGCGGCGTGAGCAGAAGAAGGGTGTGGACGAGTCGACCAAACGCGTGGGCAAGGTCCACAACCTGGTCTTCTCGCCCGACGGCAAGAGAGTTGTCGGCCTTATGGTCAAGCGGCCCGACATCGCCGGCATGGTCAAGCGCGACGACGTGTTTCTGGCGCTCGACTCGATGGGCGTGATCGATGGTGGCCTGGTGTGCACGCGCGGCGACGACAGCTTTGACGCGCGTGCCTGCAAGAGGCTTGGCCTGCCCCTTGACGAGTGCATCATCTGGGGCGGGATGGACGTCGCCACGAGGTCGGGCAAGCCGCTCGGATTCGTCGACGACCTGACCTTCTCGCCAAAGACGGGCCGACTCGCCGGCGTGAGCGTGTCGGAGGGGAGCATGGCCAACGCCGTCGTCGGCGCCGCCGTCATCGATGCGGACATGGTCATCGGCTACGCGAATGGCCGCATGGTCGTGGACGACGAGGCGGCGAGCGCGGCCCTGTCCGGCGGCTTTGCCGCCAAGGCGGGCGAGGCCACGGCAAAGGCCAAGATCCGCGCGAGCGAGGTTGGCTCCAAGGCGTCCAAGGCGGTGGGCGAGGCGGTCGACAAGGGCTCGTATGGCCTTGGCCGCGTCATCGGCAAGGCCAAGCGCGCCGTCAACGAGGCAATACAGGACGAGGCCGAGCCCGCGCGGGTTGAGGCCCTCGATGTCGTGGTGGAGGGCGACTCGCCCAAGCGCCTGCACAAGGGTGCCGACGAGGACGTCTCTACCAAGGGCACATATGTCCCGAAGCCCGGTTTGGACGCCGCCGGAAAGGGCAATAATGCGGAGGCGGACGCTGCCGAGAAGGACTCCGCAAAATCGGACGCGCCCAAGAGGAAGGCAACCAAGAAGACGGGCTCCAAGAAAGCCGCAGGCGCCAAGGGGACGAAGTCCTCGAAGGCAGCCAAGGGCAAGAAGTCCGGCGCCGAGGCCGCGGGCGTCGCCGCCAAGAAGGCGTCGCGCGCCGTGGCCAGGCAGCTGGGCAAGACGAAGGGCATGTTCGGGGCCTTCGTCGAGGAGTTCGAGAAGAACAGCAAGTAGGTCGGACGGCACCCGCCGCAACCGACGACGGGAGGGTCATGGCAAAGCACGAGGGGGCTTCGCGTCCCCATCATCGCATCGAGACCGACGAGACAGCTCACTTGAGTGCCAGGCGCAGGCAGCATGCGGCAAACCAGGCCGCGCACCGTGCGCATGCCGAGCAGGCGAGCCAGACCGCCCGCGCCGCCCGGGCCGACCATGCCGAGCCAGAGCGGGCCTCGGACCAGACGGGCGGTCAGGACATCTACATCCGCCGCGAGACCGTCATCACGCCCCAATCGGCCCGCGCCGCCCAGGACCGCAAGCTTCCCGCAGGCAGCACCAGCCGTTTCGAACGTGTGCCTCGCGATCAGGGCTTCGTTGCCGAGCAAGGTATGCTCGAGAGGCGAGAGCAGCGTCGCAACAGGCCGCGCAAGCCGTTGGACCGCCGTGGCCGCCTCATCGCCGGTGCCATCGCCCTTGTCGCCGTGCTGCTGCTGGCGCTGGTGTGGGCCCACCGCCCCGTCGAGATCTTCGTCAACGGCTCGCGCCGGACCTACAACGCGGGCACGACCCTCGAGCAGATTCGCCAGAAGGAGGGCGTCGAGACCCAGGCGGGCAACCTCGTGAGCGTCTCGGGCGAGGTGCTCCAGAAGGGCAAGGGCAACGCCTGGTCGGTCGAGGTCAACGGCGAGAAGCTGTCCTTCTCGGAAGCGGGCTCGCATGCCATCGGCGGTGACGAGAAGATCGTGTTCGGTGACGGCGAGGACGTCTGCGAGGAGTACACGACCAAGACCGTCGAGGTGCAGCCCCGACTCGTGTTCGATGGGGTCGCCGGCTCGGTCACCTATGTCTCCAAGTGGGGAAAGGTCGGCAAGAAGGAGGTCCGCACAGGCAAGGTGTCGGGCGAGGTGGTGGACGGCAAGACCATCACCAAGGTCCAGGATTGCGTCCTGACGATCAAGAACCCCACCCCCGCGGGCGGCAAGAAGCTCGTGGCGCTCACGTTTGATGACGGCCCGAGCGAATACACCGAGCGTTACCTCAAGATCTTGAAGGAGCATGGCGCCAAGGCAACGTTCTTCAACCTGGGCCAGTGTGCGGACGAGTATCCCGAACTGGAGAAGAAGGTCGTCGAGGCAGGACACCAGCTGTGCAGCCACACCTACTCGCACGACCAGCTGACGGCCGACTCCGACAAGAAGATCGCGTCCGAGATCACGAGCGCGTTCGACTCCATCGAGAAGAACTCGGGACAGAAGACCACCGTCATTCGTCCGCCCTACGGCGCGATCGACTCCAAGGTCTGGCTTGCCACGAAGGGCACGGTCAGCACCTCGGTGCTGTGGAACATGGACTCTCGCGACTGGGCGCTGCCCGGCGTCGACGCCATTGTCCAGAACTGCGTCAGCGGCATCCAGCCCGGCTACGTGATCCTGATGCACGACGGCGGTGGCAACCGCGACCAGGACCTCGAGGCGCTGCCCAAGATCATCGACCAGCTCCACGAGCAGGGCTACGAGTTCGTGACCATCTCGGAGCTCATGGCCTCCGACGAATCGATTCCCGACGAGGCGTGCTCGGGGGATGCCACCATGCCGAAGGACGCGCTGTGGCCCACCGAGGTTGGTGAGGGTTAGCTTCGGCGAGGGTTGGTGTCGGCGGTCGGGCTAGTAGCCCATCGCCTGTAGGGCGAACATCACCACGGTGAGGACGATGACGATTGCTACGGTCAGCCAGGTGAGGACGTTCCACAGGCGTGAGTTGGCGTGGCTGCCCATGACGTGGCGGTCTGCCGCGATCTTGACCATGAAGACCAGCAACACGGGCAGCAGCAGGCCGTTGACGACCTGCGCGACCATCATGATCCCAAAGAGGTCCGCGCCCGGGAGCAGCACGACCACGGCCGAGAAGCCCAGGATGACGGTGATGATGCTGCGGTAGACAGGTGCCTCGGACCAGGAGCGGTCGGCACCGCGCTCCCACCCGAACGCCTCGCAGATGGCGCTCGAGGTGATGCCGGGCAGAACGCAGGCGGCCAGGAAGGACGCGCCAACCAAGCCCGCGCCAAACAGGACCTTTGCATAGGGGCCGGCAAGCGGGGCCAGGGCGGCCGCGGCCTGCTCGGCGCCGTCGACGCGAACGCCTGCGGGGTTGAGCACGGCGCCAGTGGTCAGGATGATGAACCACGAGATGGCGCTCGCGACCACGGCCCCGGTCACGGTGTCGATGCGCTGGTAGGGAATGTCGTCCTCACGGGCGTTCTTGTCGACGACGTTGGACTGGGCGAGGAAGATCATCCAGGGTGCGATGGTCGTGCCCACGTTGGCCACCAACAGCGAGAAGTACTGCGGGTCGCTGCTAAAGCGCGGCACAAGCGTGGCCGACAGGGCGTCGCCCCAGTCGGGCCCGACCATGACGCCGGCGACGACATAGGTGACGAAGACGCAGCTGATGGCCAGCAGGATCTTCTCGATACGACGGTACGACCCACTCATGGTGAGCATCCAGATGATGAGTGCCGAGACGGGCACGGAGGCGTAGACCGGGATGCCGAACAGCGCCATGCCCGACGCGATGCCCGCGAACTCGGAAAGGGTGACCGTGGTGTTGGACACCAGCAGGGCCAGCATCGCCAGGGCGCTCATGCGCACGCCGTACTGCTCGCGAATCAGCGAGGCGAAGCCCTTGCCGGTGACGCAGCCCATGCGGGCCGCGGTCTCCTGCGCGACGATGAGCAGCAGGCACATGATGGGAACGGTCCACAGCTGGCCGAAGCCAAACAGGGCGCCGGCGTTTGAGTAGGTGGCAACGCCGCCCGCGTCGGCGCCCGCCAGGGCGGCAACCATGCCCGGGCCCATGGCGGCGAGCACGCGTCGCGCGTCCAGGTGGGTTCGCTGGCGCTTGGGCGCCTTGTCGGATCGCGACATCCTACGCCACCCCAATGGCTGCGGCCACGCATGACAGCGCCACGAACAGCACGCATGCGATTGCGAGCGAGGTCACGCGCAGCGACAGGCCGCTCGTGTCGAGGCCCGCGTCATCGCGACGGCGCAGCGTCAGCAGATAGGCGGGGGCGCTGGCAAAGCCGAGCACGACCGTGGCGGCGGCGATCTTCAGGCCGGCAGTGCCGGCGGCCAGGACGTCGTACAGGGCGTGCGAGCCGGCAGTGATGGCGGGAACCGCGAAGATGTTGGAGACGGCCAGGGCCACCAGCAGCATGACGGCGGAGTAGGCCACCGACACCGCGACGCCCTTGAAGCCAAAGCCAAGCACGGAGGGGGCGTCCTCGTCATCCTCGTCGTACTCGAGGAAGAAGTTCGTGGCATAGCGGACCATGGTGTCGGCCGCGCGAAGCGCGACGGGCAGGCCCACGGCGGCCACGAGCCCCCACATGGCCGGGCGACCAAGCGCCGGGGCGAGAAGTGCCAGGGCGAGCATGCCCGCGACCCAGAAGAAGAACCACATCTCGTTGGAGAAGACCCTGCCCAGCAGGTGGTCGGACGCCTCGTCGGACTTGGAGGTGTGCGAGCCGCCCGCGATCTGCAGGTCCTCCTCGTGCTCCTCCTCCAGGACGTCGAGCGCGTCGTCGACGGTGACGATGCCCAGCATGCGGCCCTTCTCGTCGACGACGGGCATGGCCATGAGGTTGTACTTGGAGATGTCCTCGGCCACGTCCTCCTGGTCGTCATCGGGGGAGGCGGTAATCAGGTCGGCCACCTCAACCAGGTCGCCGAGCCTGTCGTCGGGTCGTGCGGTCACGATGTCGAGAAGCGACAGGACGCCCTTGAGGTGGCGCTCCTCGTCGCAGAGGTAGACGTAGTGGACGGTTTCGAAGTCCTCGTCCAGGTTGCGCAGGCGCTCGATAGCGTCGGAGATGGTCGCGTCCTCGCTCAGGCTGACGAACTCCGACGTCATGATGCGGCCCGCGGTGTCGTCCTTGTAGCCGAGCAGCTGTCGGATGGCGCGCTCCTCCTTGACGCCCATCAGGCGCAGGAGCTTCTCGGCCTTCTCGTAGTCGAGCTCAGAGACGAGCTCGGCGGCGTCGTCGGGGTCCATCTCGGCCAGCATCTTGGAGGCGTCGAGCTCGGTCATGTCGCCCATGATCTCGGCGGCCTGATCGTCGTCGAGCTCGGCCATGGCCTCGGCCGCCTGCTCGTCGTCGAGCTGCGCGAACACCTGGCCGCGCAGGCGCGGGTCCAGCTGCTCGATGATGTCGGCGATGTCGGCGGGGTGCAGCTCGTCGAGCGTCTTGTGCGTGACGGACAGCTTGACGTTGGACAGGTCACGGTCCAGAAGGTCCATGTAGTTCCACGCGATGACGCGCTCGGGGACGTCGCGTCCGAAGGTGTGGGCCACGCGCTGCGCCAGCGTCTCGATCGCCGGCGACAGCGAGCGCAGGATGCCACGCACGCCGACCTCGGCACCCAGGAGGCGCAGCTGGCTCGAGCTGGTGTCGGAGAGCTTGAGGTCGTTGACTCGGACGACCTTCATGCCGCGGGTGTCGACGATCTGCTTGTTGAGCAGGTCGCGGGCGATAAGGACCTCCTCCGGCTGGAGGTAGGAGAAGCGGATGTCGGTCGAGGGGACCTTCAGGTGGACCTCTCCGTCGCCGAACGAGTCGACGTACTTGCGCCACGAGATCATGAAGGGTGTCTTGCCCGGGCCCTGGAATGCCAGGGACGTCACGCGGGGGAAGACCTCGCCCGTGGCGATGCCCAGGTCGTTGACGACGCCGATCCTCTCGCCGTCGGAATCGATTACGGGGTTGCCCAGCAGCTGGGACAGGTAGATCATGCATGCTCCTTTGGTACTTCACGCATGGCCTTTGGCCACGCGTGCTGGCGCGCCTTGCGGACGCATCCGGTCACACCCCTCGCGGCGGACTCGGACTGGAGCACGCTGCGAAGGGTCATCGACTGTGAGGTCGAGGCTTCATCGAGACCCTTTCTCCTTGGCTGCAGATCGTGTGGGCAAAGCCGTCCCACACCTCATCGCATTTTACACGCGCCCGCCCCAAAGTGTCGCACCGACGCGCAAAGCCTGGGTAAGTCACGCGAAAGCCCCACGTCGCGGTTGCTGCCTGGACGCCCTTCTCGGCAGGTGTCGCGCCATCGTCCGCAACGTCGATGCGCTAGACTTCACGTGTGCAGAGAAGTGCGTGGTCGCGCCCCGCGTGGCCACCATGCAAGGGAAGGTGGCACGAATGGGTTTTCTCGATGATGTCTCCGCGTCGCTCAACCGCGGCGTCAACGCGGTCGGTCGCTCCGGCAAGGCCGCCCAGATCAAGCTGCAGATGGGCGAGCTGCTGAAGCAGCGCAAGGACATGGCCGCCCAGCTTGGCGCCAGCCTGTACGACGCCACGAAGGACAATCCCGAGCTTCGTGCCGGCCGCGAGGCCCTGTACGACGGTATCGCCAAGATCGACGCCGACCGCGCCCAGATGCAGGCGACCATCGAGGCCCTCGAGGCCGAGCAGGCCGCTGCTAACTACGCCGCACAGCAGATCAAGTGCCCCAACTGCGGCACCTGGGTCAGTGTGAACGACGCCTTCTGCTCGGGCTGCGGCACCTCCGTCGAGCAGATCAAGGCTGCCGCCGCCACGTCCGCGCCTGCCGCCACCCCCGCCGGTGCCACGTGCCCCAACTGCGGCGCCCCCGTTGCCGAGGGCGACGCCTTCTGCATGTCCTGCGGCCAGAAGTTGCAGTAGCCCGCGCCTTGCTAGCCGCGCGTCGTACGGATGCGCGCTTGGCGAACGACGTTTTTGTCGAGCCCTGCCGAGCACTTCTCGGCAGGGCTCTTTTGTGTCGCGACGCGCAAATGGAGGACCCCGCCAGGCATTGCCTGGCGGGGTCCTTTGACGTTGACGCGTATGTTCCGCGGATGCGGAAGGGTGTTGCTAGAACTGGACCTTGGGAGCCTTGCGGGCGGCCTCGTCCTCGACGACGAAGCCCTGCTTTGGGTCGAAGTGGCCGAAGCCGGCGACCAGGTTGCCCGGGAAGGTCTGGATGGCGTTGTTGTAGGTGAGGACGCAGTCGTTGTAGCTCTGGCGAGCGTAGCTGATCTTGTTCTCGGTGTCGGTGAGGTCGGACTGCAGCTGCTGGAAGTTGGCGTTGGCCTTGAGGTCGGGGTAGGCCTCGGCGACGACGAGCAGCTGACGCAGGGCGCCCATGACCTGGTTCTCGGCAGCGGCGACCTCGCCCGGGGTGGTGGCGCTGGTGGAGGCGGCGCGGGCGGCGGTCACGGCCGCGAGGGTCTCGCTCTCGTGGGAGGCATAGCCCTTGACGGTCTCGACCAGGTTGGGAATGAGGTCGTTACGGCGCTGGAGCTGGGTCTCGATCGTCTGCCAGGCGTTGTCGCAGCGGTTGCGCTTGGTGACGATGCCGTTGTAGATGCCGACGCCGCCGACGGCAAGCAGCACTAGGACGACGACGACAATTGCGATGGGCATGGTGATCCTTTCGACAGGGGCCGCCATGCGACCCGTCTTGCTAAGGGAAATCATACCCAAGAAGAAGGCGCCCCCATCCGTGCGTTAAGCGAGACGAGGGCGCCAAGGCGTCAAATGGCGGAGGGAGAGAGATTCGAACTCTCGGGACGCGTAAACGCCCAACGGTTTTCAAGACCGCCGCATTCAACCGCTCTGCCATCCCTCCGACAGGGTGACCATTCTACCGCATGCGACGCGAGGAACGACGTGCGGGATGGCGCGTTTGCCGCGTCCGTCCGCTACCATGGGCGCTATCGAGAAGTGCGGGAGAGGTGTGGCGACTACTGCGAGGGGGATGCGTGTCCGAGGCAGATGATCTTCTCTACATGAGGATGGCGCTCGACGAGGCGGCGCTTGCGGCTGAGGAGGGCGAGGTGCCGATCGGTGCCGTCGTCGTGTGCGACGGCTGTGTCGTGGCGCGTGCCCACAACCGCCGTGAGCTGGACCTGGACCCTTCGGCGCACGCGGAGTTCAGCGCGATGGTTGCCGCCTCGCGCGAGTTGGGGCGCTGGCGGCTCACGGGCTGCACGGTCTACGTGACGCTGGAGCCATGCCTCATGTGCGCAGGCCTCATGGTCAACGCCCGCATCGACCGATGCGTGTACGGTGCGCCCGACCCCAAGGGCGGCGCGCTGGGCACCCTGTACGACGTGAGTCATGACGAGCGGCTGAACCACGAGTTCGAGGTTACCTCGGGCGTGCTGGCGGACGAGGCCGCCGCCCAGCTGCGCGACTTTTTCCGGGAGCGCCGCCGCATGGCAAAGGCCGCCCGGGCCACACGTGAGTGACCCAAGCGACCTTCTCGGTACTTCTCTGTAGGGGGCTTGTTGTCTGACGACGGTTGTTAGGCGATGACCAGCGAGCCGACGTAGACCATGACGGCCATGCAGGCCGCGTAGGCGAAGGCGTACTTGGCGATCTTGCCCAGGATCTCGCCGTCCTTGCCGACCAGGGCGCAGGCGGCACAGCCGATGGCGATGTTCTGCGGGCTAATCATCTTGCCGGCAGAGGTGCCCAGCGAGTTGGCGGCCACGAGCCAGGTGGGGTCCACGTGCAGGGTGCTCGCCGCCTGGAGCTGGACGTTGCCGAACAGGACCTCGCTGGAGGTGCCGGAGCCGGTGACGAAGGTGCCCAACGCGCCGAGCAGCGGGGCGACGATGGGGTACAGGCCACCGAGCGTGCCGACGAAGAAGGCGGCGATGCTGGCGATCATGCCCGAGTAGCCCATGATCTTGGCCACGGCGAGGACGCCGAGCATGGTGACGATGGTCTTGCTCATCTGGACGCAGGTGTCGCGGAACACCAGGGCCATCTCGCGGGCGGGGCAGCGCTGGATGATGCCACCGACGATGCCGCAGAGCATGATCAGGACGCCGGGCGTGTTGACCCAGGTGAAGGTAAGGGTGGTCTCGGGGTCGCCCGCGTAGATGTTGACGGTGCTCTTGATGGCGGACAGCGGCTCGTTGATGGCGGGGATGAGCTTGCTGGTGAGCAGCAGCACCACGAAGATCAGGACGAACGGCGACCAGGCGCGGAGCTTCTGGGCGGCCGTCTCGTCCTCGGCGTCGTCAGCCTGGGCGACGTCCAGGTGGTGCTCGGCGGGGACCTCGACGCCCTTGCGGGACAGCGCGAAGGCGAAGGTCAGCGCGAGCGAGAAGACCGCGGCGACCACGTCGGCGAGTGCCGGGCCGATGAACATGGCGGCGACCAGCTCGGAGATGGCAAAGCTGAGGCCGGCGACCAGGGTCACGGGCAGCGCGCCCTTGAGGGCCTTGGGGCCGCCCCCGACGAGCATGACCATGAGGATCGGGCAGGCCACGACGAACGGGAACACCTGGATGGCCTGGGTGGTGGCCAGCTGCACCGGGTCGATGCCGGTGATGGAGGCCAACGTCGTGGTGGGAATGCCTATCGAGCCGAACATGGTGGGGACGCTGTTGGCGATGAGGCAGCACAGGATGGCGGTGACGGGCGAGATGCCCAGCGCCACCAGCATCGACGCCGGGATGGCGACGGCGGTGCCGAAGCCGGCCATGCCCTCGAGGAAGCCGCCGAAGCACCAGCCGATGAGCAGGGTCAGGACGCGCCTGTCGGCCGAGACGCCGCACAGCATGCGCTTGATCGAGTCCATCGCGCCGGTGTGGACCGTCAGGTTGTAGGTGAAGACGGCCGCGATGATCACGATGACGATGGGCCAGACCGCCATGGCAAAGCCCTCGAGTGCCGCGGTGGCGATGTTGACCGGCGTCATGTGCCAGCCGAGAAGTGCCGCGAGGATCGCGACCAAAAGCGCGCCCAGGCTGGCCTTGTAGGCCTCCATGTGCAGGCCGCACAAGGCGATGACCAGCCAGAAGATGGGCGTAAGGGCAAGAAGGAACATTCCGAGCAGACCGAGCATTGTGTATCTCCCGTCGCGTGGGACCGAGCGAGTAATTACCGTTTACCGATAATATCAGGCCGCTCGCAGCGAGATGTCCACACTAAACGACTTGAAACACGAAGAAGTCCAGGTAATGCGACTCGGGCACGCCCCACAGGATGGGATGGTCGGGGGCCTGCTGGCGCTCCTCAACCTGCTTGAGCTGCACGTTTGCCTGGTGTGCGGCGTCGGCGATGGCCTTTGCCAGAAGGTCGCGCGTCATGAAGTGGCTGCAGCTGCAGGTGGCCAGGTAACCGCCGCGCGGCAGCAGGCGCATGGCCTCGTAGTTGATCTCGCGGTAGCCCTTGGCGGCGTGCGCGACGGTGCCGCGGCTCTTGGTGAACGCCGGTGGGTCGAGCACGATCAGGTCGAACGGGCCGCCCTGCTCGCGCAGGCGCGAACGGTCGCGACGCAGCTCGGGCAGGTACTCGAGGACGTTCGCGCAGGTGAAGTCCATGCGGGCGTCGAGGCCGTTGAGGCGCGCGTTGGCGCGCGCGAGCTCGATGGCGGTATCGCTCACGTCGACGCAGCGGACGAGCTCGGCCCCGCCGGCGGCGGCGTTGAGGCCGAACGGCCCCACATGGCAGAAGCAGTCCAGCACGCGCCTGCCGCCCGCCAGCTCGCGTACGGCACGACGGTTGTACTTCTGGTCGAGGAAGAACCCCGTCTTCTGGCTATTCTCGATGTCAAGGTCGTAGGCCAGGCCGTTCTCGACGACCTGGATGCGGGCGTCGTCGGGTGCCTCGGCTCCGTCGCCGACCCACCAGCCCTTCTCTTGAGGCAGGCCCTCCTTGGCGCGGCTGGGCGAGTCGTTTCGCTCGTAGATCGCGCGCACGTCCTGCCCGTCGGCGCGCAGGGTCGACAGCAGCAGTGGGTAGACGACGGGCTTGAGCAGCTCCATCCCGACGGTTCCGACCTGGGTCACCAGCACGTGCTCGTAGCGGTCGACGATCAGGCCGGGCATGCCGTCGGCCTCCGAGAAGACCACGCGACAGCAGTTGGTGTCGGGCTCGCAGCCTGGGAGGGCGCGTCCTCCCATGGTCACCTTGCGGTGGTTCCAGGCGTAGGCCACGCGGCGCGACCAGAAGGCCCCATCGACGCGGTCGTTGACGTTGCGCGTGACGATGCGCACGCGAATCTTGCTGTTGTGGGAGACGAGGCCGGCGCCCTGCCAGGTGCCGTTCTCCTCGAACACGTCGACGACGCTGCCGTTGGCACACGGCTCGGCATCGATGACCTCGCCCTCGAAGACCCAGGGGTGGCCCGCCTTGAGCGAGCGGGCGGCCTTGCGCGTGACGACGAGCTTGGGGTAGGGGCGCTGCTGCCTCATGCGCGTCCCCTAGTAGTGACGGCCGTAGCGGCCGCCACGCGGGCCACGGCCGCGGCTGCGCGAGCCGCTGAACATGGTGCGCGTGGGCTTGGAGGTCGAACGGCGCGAGTTGGGCACGATGCGCCCCGAGTCATAGTCGAAGCCCTCGAGGTCCCACACGGGCACGAGCTTGCCGGTGAAGTACTCGATCTCGCGCAGCGGGCTGATCTCGTCGGGGGCGACGAAGGTGTAGGCATGGCCGGTGGCGCCTGCGCGGCCCGTGCGGCCGATGCGGTGCACGTAGTCCTCGGGGTCCATGGGGACGTCGAAGTTGACGACGGCGTCGATGCCGGAGACGTCGATGCCGCGGCTCATGACGTCGGTCGCCACGAGGACCTGGATCTTGCCCGCACGGAACTTCTCGAGAGCCCTCTCGCGGGCGCCCTGCGGACGGTCGGCGTGCATGACGTCGACCTTGACGCCGGCCTTCCTGAGCAGCTTGCACACGTCGTCGACGCGGTGCTTGGTGCGGCAGAAGACCAGCACGCGCTCGGGGGCGAACCTGTCGAGAAGTGCCTCGAGCAGTTGGGTCTTCTGGCCCTGGGTGACCGGGCACAGGTGCTCCTCGACGGTGTCGGCCGTCTCGCCGGTGCGGGCGATCTCGACGGTGACGGGGTCGGTGAGAAGCGCGTCGATGGTCGACTTGATCGACGGCGGGATCGTTGCCGAGAAGAGCAGCGTCTGGTGCTTGGTGGGAAGCTCGTGCATGATGCGGCGGATGCTGGGCCAAAAGCCCATGTCCAGCATGCGGTCGGCCTCGTCGAGGACGAGGGTCTCGACCTGCGAGAGGCTCACGTGGTCGTGCTCGATCAGGTCCAGCAGGCGGCCAGGGGTTGCCACGAGCATGTCGCAGCCTCGCTCGAGCTCGGTGATCTGCCTGTCGAACTTGGTGCCGCCGACCACGATGGTGGCGCGCTGGCCGGTCTGGGCGCACACGACGCTCGCGACCTTGTCGATCTGCTGCGCCAGCTCGCGCGTGGGGGTGACCACCAGGGCAAAGGGACCGCGGTGCCTCTTTGTCGCGCGGCGTGTGCCGTCCCCGCCCGCGATGCGTTGCAGGGTGGGCAGCGTGAACGCGGCGGTCTTGCCGGTGCCCGTCTGGGCGGAGGCCACGACGTCGCGTCCCTCCAGCACGCAGGGGATGGCATCTGCCTGGACGGGGGTGGGATCGGTGAAGCCGAGCGCCTCGACGCCGGCTAGTATCTGCTCGTTGAGGCCGAGCTTGCCAAATTCGTTATCCATACCCGCAAGTATGCCATACACGCAGGTCGCCGGGGCTAGCGCACGCGGGTGACAAGATCTCCCTTGCGTGGGGCGGCCTCGCCGGCGGGCTTGGCGGCATGGCCCAAGATCACGTGGCCGACGCCGCGCCAGTCGCCGGCGACACCCCACTTTCGCAGCAGGGCCTTGCCCTCGGTCGAGTTGAACTCCTCGAAGGCGCGGTGGATCCAGCACGAGCCCAGGCCCAGCGCGTGCGCCGCGTTGAGCATGTTGCCGATTGCCAGCGAGCCGTCCTCCACGCAGGTGGGGACGTCCGGGTCCACCAGCACCACGACCACGGTGCCCGCGCCGTAGAACGGGTCGCCCGACGAGCCCATGATCCGCGCGTTCATGCGCGAGAGCTCCGCCACGTCGTCCGGGTTGGTGACGACGACGAAGTGCCACGGTTGGCGGCCCATGCCGCTGGGCGCGAACGCGCCCGCCTCGACGACCTTCTCGATATCCGACTCCGCGACCGGCTCCGCCGTGTATGCCCTGCAGCTCCTGCGGCCGGTGAGCATCTCGAACGCGTCCATGGTTCCCCTTTCGTCGTGGCCTCTTGACGTCGCTTGTACCCCGGTTGCCGCTACAGCACGCCCTCGGACGAGCCGGTGATTGCGCCGGAGTCGACGCCTTGCGTGGCCTGACCCAGGTCAAGCCAGTCGATGACCTTCCGGATGGCCAGGTTCCAGAACTCCCAGTGGTGCGCGTGGCCCTCCGCCTCGAACCAGGTGACGTCCAGCCCCAGGTCGCGCAGCAGGTCGCGGTAGGCGACGTTGCAGCCGAAGAGGTGGTCGTCGCAGCCGCAACCCATCCAGATGCGGGGCTTGGGACCGTCCGCGGCAGCCAGCTCGCGGGCGATGCGCTCGTAGTCGATCGGCGATCCGGGGTAGTCGGCGGGGTCCATGCCCAGTACGCAGCGCCAGCTCTCGCGCGTGAAGCCCAGCGGCGAGGGCACGTCGGTCGCGGTGGCGATCGCGTCCTTCTCGAGGGCGGACGACATGGCGGCGACCGCGCCGAAGGTCTCGGGGTGGGCCAGGCCGTTGACGATGGCGCCGAACCCGCCCATGCTCAGGCCCGCGAGGTAGGTGTCCTCGCGGCGATGCGACAGGTCGAAGGTCGCGCGCGTGAAGTCGACCAGCTCGCGGGTGACGAAGGTGCCGTAGCGCTCGCCCGACAGGGAGGAGTCGACGTAGAAGCGGTTGTCGCCCGAGGGCATGACCAGCGCGAGGTCATGCTGGGTTGCCCAGCGGATGACGCGGGTCTGCGTAATCCAGTCGGTGTAGTTGCCGTGCAGGCCATGCAGCAGGTACATCGTCTTGAAGGGACCCTTTGCCATGGGCCGTCCGTCCGGGAACGACACCTTGTCGGTGGGCAGGACCACCTCGGCCGCGACCGTGCGGTTGAGGCAGTACGAGTAGAAGTTCGTGGTCATGATCGCCATGGGGCGCTCCCTTCGGTGGCCGACTCCCTATATATGCGCACGACTTTAATGCCCTTCTCGGCATATATACTGATTTTTGCACGGTTCTCGCACTGATTACGAAAGGGGCTACCCAGGTGCCCATCAACATTCCCGATGGCCTTCCCGCCAAGACAACGCTGCACCAGGAGCACATCTTCGCGCTGGACGAGGAGACCGCGAGCAAGCAGGACATCCGTCCCCTGCGCGTGGCGATCCTCAACCTCATGCCCAAGAAGGTCGAGACCGAGACCCAGATCCTGCGCCTGATCTCCAAGTCGCCGCTGCAGGTGGACATCGACTTCATGCGCGTCTCGACCCACGAGGCGCAGCACGTCTCCAAAGATCACCTGGTCAAGTTCTACGACACGTTCGAGAACCTTCGGCACAACAACTACGACGGCCTGATCATCACCGGTGCGCCGGTCGAGCAGATGCCGTTCGAGAAGGTCGACTACTGGGACGAGCTGTGCGAGATCATCGACTGGTCCCAGGAGCACGTGTTCTCGACCATCACCCTGTGCTGGGGTGCGCTGGCCATGCTGTGGCACCTGCACCAGGTCCCCAAGCGCCAGCTGGGCGCCAAGCTGTTCGGCGTCTTCCCGCAGCGCCTGTGCGACGAGTACAACTTCCTTACCAACGGCTTCGACGAGGTGCACAACATGCCGCACTCCCGCCATGCCGCGATTGACACCAACGAGCTGGCCAAGCACCCCGAGCTGCAGGTCCTCTCGCAGGGCTTCGAGACTGGCCCGGCCCTCATCGCCACGCGCGACTTCCACGAGATCTACGTCACGGGCCACTTCGAGTACGGCCGCGACACCCTGGCCGACGAGTACTGGCGCGACTTCCACGCGGGGCTGCCCATCAAGCTGCCCGAGAACTACTTCCCGGAGGACAACCCCGAGAGGCAGCCCATCTTCACCTGGCGTAGCCACGCCAACCTGCTGTACCGCAACTGGCTCAACTGGATCTACCAGATGACGCCCTACGACCTCGACCAGATTCCCGCCCGCATCGCCGAGCTGCACGAGCGCGTGGAAGAGAAGTTCTAGCGCCTTGGCGAGAAGACCCTTCCGTACGGCAACTCCTGACGCCTGCCGTCTGGGTGGCGTATCCGGTTCGCTAGCCGACATCTGTTAAGGCATGTTGCAGCAAGCTGTTGAAATGCCAAGTGCCATGTCTGGATTTGCGAACGTACGTTTTCACGACACCGAAGGGAACCTCGAATGAAGGTGCGCAACATCTTTACCGTCGCGATGGCGGGCGCGATTGCCCTGACGCTTGCCGCTTGCGGAATGGGATCTGGCTCGTCGGACCACAAGGCATCCATCGAGGGATATCGCAGGGTCGTCGACTGCGACGAGAACCCCGCGGTTTCCGTCAGCCTTGTGGTGACGAACAACTCCGAGGACACTTGGTCGATGGTCAACGGCCTTAGCGTGGAGGTCTGCCAGAACGGCGGGGGATGCCCTCAGACGGATTGCCCCGGCACGGACAGCGATGCCGTGATGGCCGACCTGAAGGCCGGCGAAAGCCGCGAGATCGCCCTTGGCTTTGAGGTCTCGAGCTTTGACGACATCGAGGTCCAGGTGTACGAGCATGACGGTACGGAGAAGACCCTTCTTGCAGAGAAGACCTTCTCGGTGAAGTAGTCACGCCGAGGTGACGCCGACGCGGCGCCGAAATGGCCCGATTGACATGGACGCCCCGCATGGCCCGTAGGTCGTGCGGGGCGTCCCGTTGTTTGTGGTGACGGCGGGTGGCTGCGGTAGCGGCCGCCGCCGTGCACGTCTACAGCACGATGTGGCGCAGGGCGCCGTCCTCGTACATGCCGCAGGAGTGGGTGCCGTCCTTGGGGATGGAGACGCTACCGGGGTTGAAGGCCCAGACGCCGTCGTGCCCCGGCGCGGGCTCGCTGACCTTCTTGTGGGTGTGGCCGTAGAGAAGAACCGAGCCCTGTGGCAGTTCGGGCAGCCTGTCTACGCTGTTGTGGAAGCCGGCGCCATACACATGGCCGTGCGTGAGGAACAGCTCGCAGCCGGGCGTCGTGCGCCCGGAGCCGTCGGCGGCGCGCGTGGCGGTCGGGTCGAGGATGGTCGAGTAGTCGGCCATGCAGGGGAAGTCGAGCACCATCTGGTCGACCTCGGCCTCGCAGTTGCCGCGGACCGCGACGATGCTTGCCGCGAGCGGGTTGAGCATGGCGATGACCTGCTTGGGGGCGTAGCCCTCCGGCAGGTCGTTGCGCGGGCCATGGTACAGGACGTCGCCCAGCAGCAGGATGCGGTCGGGCCGCTCGCGCTCGACGACGTCGAGCAGGCGCTCGCACCAGGTGGCGGAGCCGTGGATGTCGCTCGCGATCAGAAACCTCATGTGTGCCTCCCAGCCTCGCGGTACTTCTCTGCAAGCCTACACGTTCGGGTGGCGTGGGGATGGGCGTCGGGCACAAAAAGGCCCCGAGCCGCAAAGCCCGGGGCCTCCTGGTGACGCATGTCGTTCGAGTTAGTCCTCGGCGATCTCGGTGATGGCGCCGGCAGGGCAGGCCTCCTCGCAGGCGCCGCAGGCGACGCAGGAGTCGGCGTCGACGACCTGGGCGTGCTCGTCGCCGAGCTCCAGGACGCCGGCGGGGCAGGTGTCAACGCAAACGCCGCAGGCAATGCACTCGTCGGCACTGATAACGGGGTGAGACATGATGCTCTCCATTCCTTGTTAGCTATCGCCCGGGCACGTTCTCTCCAAGGGCGCCCCGAGCGCTCCTCGCTGTGAGAATAGCATGCGACGCAGCTCGCGCAAGCGAGCTTCCGGCGGTTGCGTCTGGCGACACGTCCCGAGGTCAGGCGCTTCTCGGCACCTAAAATGACAGCAATAATAAATCTAATATGTAGGGGCTTAGATAATGTATAGAATGAAAACGCAACGGGGATATAGTCCCGTGAAACAGCAGCGACATCCGCTCGAACAAAGGCTCCGGGCGGCATAAAGAAAGGAACGTGCCAGTCATGGGCAACAAGATTCTGGGCATCGACCTGGGCACTACCAACTCCGCCATGGCGGTCCTCGAGGGCGGCGAGCCCACGATCATCGTCAACGCCGAGGGTGCCCGCACCACCCCGTCCGTCGTCGGCTTCCGTGCCGACGGCGACCGCATCGTCGGCGACCCGGCCAAGAACCAGGCCGTCACCAACCCGCAGAACACGGTCTTCTCGATCAAGCGCTTCATGGGTCGCAAGTACTCCGAGTGCACCTCCGAGCTCGAGACCGTCCCGTACAAGGTGAAGGAGGGCCAGGGCGGCCGTGCCGTCGTCGAGATCGAGGGCGAGGACTTCACCCCCGAGCAGGTCTCCGCGATGATCCTGTCCAAGATGAAGGCCGATGCCGAGAAGTACCTCGGCGAGACCGTCACCGACGCCGTCATCACCGTTCCTGCCTACTTCAACGACGCGCAGCGCCAGGCCACCAAGGACGCCGGCAAGATCGCCGGCCTCAACGTCCAGCGCATCGTCAACGAGCCCACGGCCGCCGCTCTGGCGTACGGCCTGGACAAGAAGGAGACCGAGCAGAAGATCCTGGTCTTCGACCTGGGTGGCGGCACCTTCGACGTGTCCCTGCTCGACCTGGCCGACGGCGTCTTCGAGGTCATGGCCACCGCCGGTGACAACCACCTGGGCGGCGACGACTGGGACCAGCGCGTGATCAACTGGATGGCCGAGAAGTTCAAAGCCGAGAACGGCATCGACCTGCGCCAGGACCCCATGGCCCTGCAGCGCCTGAAGGACGCCGCCGAGACCGCCAAGAAGCAGCTCTCCTCGGCCCAGTCCGCGCAGATCAACCTGCCCTTCATCACCGCCGACGCCACCGGCCCCAAGCACCTCGACTACACGCTGACCCGCGCCGAGTTCGAGAAGATCACTCGTGACCTTCTCGACCGCTGCAAGGAGCCCGTCACCAAGGCGCTCCGCGACGCCAAGATGCAGCTCTCCGACCTGTCCGAGGTCATCCTCGTCGGCGGCTCCAGCCGTATGCCCGCCGTGCAGGAGCTCGTCAAGCAGATGACCGGCAAGCAGCCCAACATGTCCGTCAACCCCGACGAGGTCGTTGCCGACGGCGCTGCCGTCCAGGGCGGCGTCCTGACTGGCGACGTCGAGGGCATCCTGCTGCTCGACGTGACCCCGCTTTCGCTGGGCGTCGAGACCATGGGCGGCGTCATGACCAAGATGATCGACCGCAACACCACGATCCCGACCTCCAAGAGCGAGGTCTACTCCACCGCCGCCGACAACCAGACCAGCGTCGAGATCAATGTCCTGCAGGGCGAGCGCGAGATGGCCGCCGATAACAAGAGCCTGGGCAAGTTCCAGCTCACCGGCATCCCGGCTGCCCGCCGCGGCGTCCCGCAGATCGAGGTCACCTTCGACATCGACGCCAACGGCATCGTGAAGGTCACCGCCAAGGACAAGGCCACCGGCAAGTCGCAGCAGATTACCATCTCCGGCTCCACGGCGCTTTCGGACGACGAGGTCGACCGCATGGTCAAGGACGCCGAGTCCCACGCCGAGGAGGACAAGAAGCACAAGGACGAGATCGAGGTCCGCAACCAGACCGACAGCCTCGCCTACAGCACCGAGCAGACCCTGAACGACCTTGGTGACAAGGCCCCGGCCGAGCTCAAGTCCGAGGTCAAGGCCGCCGTCGACGAGGCCAAGAAGGCCCTGGACGGCACCGACATCGACGCCATCAAGGCTGCCGGCGAGAAGCTCCAGGAGGTCGGCCACAAGCTCGCCGAGGTCGTCTACTCGGCCACCAACGAGCAGGCCGCCGCTGGCCAGCCCGCATCCGACGACGACGTGGTCGACGCCGACTACGAGGTCGTCGACGACGACAAGAACGAGTAGGGATGATTCGCATGTCTGCCAAGGACATGAATGACAGGAAGGCGGCGGCCGACGTGGCCGCCGCCCGCCCGGAGGGAGACGACGTGAGGGTTCCCGTCGAGTGTGACGAGGACGTGCGCGAGCCTGAGGCTGACGCGACCGTCGACGAGAAGGACGCCGAGGGCGAGGAGCAGTCCGCGGCCGCCGACGCCCGCACCCAGGCCGACGAGGAGGCCATGGTCGCCGAGGCCATCCGACGCGGCGAGCAGGCCGCGGCCGACGACCTCAAGGCCGACGTCGACGCGCTGCGCGACGAGCGCGACGACCTCGCCCGCAAGCTGGCCGACGCCGAGCAGGCCGCCGAGGACGCAAAGTCCCAGGCCGCCGATGCCGCGGACCGCCTTGCGCGCCTGCAGGCCGACTGGGAGAACTACCGTCGCCGCACCGCCGGCGAGCGCCTGGCAGAGCGTGAGCTCGCCTGCGAGAAGCTCGTGGGCAACCTGCTTCCCGTCATCGACGACATGGAGCGCGCCGTGGCCCACGCCAACTCGGCCAACGACGGCGACGAGAACCTCAAGCAGTTCGTCGACGGCGTCTCGGCCGTTCGCGCCAAGATGCTCGACGTGCTGGCGCAGGAGGGCGTCGAGCTCATCGACCCCGCCGGCCAGCCCTTCGAACCCATGTGCCACCAGGCCGTGGGTCGCGTCGAGGACGCCGATGAGTACGACGAGACGGTTCGCGACGTCTACCAGTTCGGCTACCGCATGGGCAAGAAGGTGATCAGGCCCGCCATGGTCACGGTCACCTTCGGAGGCGCCCGCAGGCCCGTCGAGGCCGACCCGGCCGAGAAGGACGCGGAGCCCGAGGCCGACAAGGCCTAAGCAAGCACGGTGACTGCGCCCGGGCCCAAGGTGGCCCGGGCGCGCCTTTGAAAGGGGGCGCAGACTTCACATGGCAACTAAGAGGAGCTTCTACGACGTCCTGGGCGTGAAGAAAGACGCTTCCCAGGACGACATCAAGAAGGCCTTCCGCAAGCTCGCGGTCAAGTACCACCCCGACAACGGCGGTGACACCAAGAAGTTCTCCGAGATCAGCGAGGCGTACGAGACCCTGTCCGACCCCAAGAAGCGTCGCGAGTACGACCAACTGCTCATGTTTGGCGGGATTCCCGGCGCCGACTTCGGCGGCAATGGCGGTCGTGGCTATGCGACCAACGTCGGCGGCATGGACTTCTCGGACCTCAACTCGGTCTTCTCGACGTTCTTCGGCGGGCAGGCGCGGGCGGCTGCCAGGCCACAGCGCGGCAGCGACATCACCGTCAACGTGAGCGTCTCGTTCGACGAGGCTCTTACGGGAGTGACGCGCAAGATCACCTACAGGGTCCCGTCGACGGGGCAGGAGCAGACGATCAACGTCAAGGTCCCTGCTGGCGCGGTCGACGGCAGCAGGCTGCGCTATCGCGGTGCGGGCGAGTTCGGCCACAACGGCGGCACCAGGGGCGACCTGCTTGTCGTTACCGCGGTCGCCGAACACCCGCTGTTCAAGCGTGACGGCGCCGACATCCGCATGGATTTGCCCGTGAGCATGTTCGAGGCGGCGCTGGGCGCCGAGGTCGACGTGCCCACGCCCGAGGGCAAGACCGTGCGTCTGAAGGTGCCGGCGGGCACGCAGGACGGCAGGAAGTTCCGCTTCCGCGAGCTGGGGGCGCCCGACCCCAAGCGCGAGGGCGCGAAGGGCGCGCTGTACGTGACGGTGCGCGTCAAGGTGCCGGACAAGCTCTCGGCAAAGGAGCGCGAGGCGCTCCAGCAGCTTGCCGAGAAGGACAAGCGCGAGTATCGCAAGGACCTCGAGTCCTACGTGGCCTAGCCGCCGCGGTACCATCGAACAAGACGAGTGAGGGGGAGGCACAATGGGTGACGGACTCGACGGTCGTGACAAGCCGCTCTACATGATTAGCGTGGCGGCCGAGCTTACGGGGATGCACCCGCAGACCCTTCGCGTCTACGAGCAGAAGGGCCTGGTCAACCCTGGTCGTTCGCGCGGCAACACGCGCCTGTACAGCCAGGCCGACATCGACAGGCTCAACCTGATCGCACGCCTTACCGACGAGGGCATCAACCTCGCGGGCGTCGTCAGGATTCTGGATATGCGCGAGAGCGCGCGCGAGCGCGACGCCCAGATCGACCGTCTTCGCAAGCGCGTGCGCGAGCTGGAGGACGAGGTCCGCGAGCTCAAGACGCGCGAGCGCATCACGGCCCTGGCGCCGTACGAGGGCATGACCCCCGAGAAGGTCATGCGTGGCCTTCTCTCGGGCAACATCGAGGATTAGCCCGACAAGAAGCAGCTGCCGAGAAGGACGGCGTCCTCGGGGCATCTTCGCAATATATGGCCATCCGTCATAACGGGGTTGCGGGCATGATGTCCGCGACCCCGTTTGTCGTCTGTTCGAAACTCCACTTCCAATAGGAAATAAAGGAAAGGATAGGAAAAAAGGAAAGGACTTCCGTTTGGGGACGGGCAGACGTAGCAATAAACCTTATATGTAGAGACTTAGATTTTGTATAGGCGCTCATGTGAGAGGGAACAAATCCCATTGAACGACGAATACCCGTAGAAGGGGTGATCACATGAGAATCGACAAGTGGGCGGTCACCGCCCAGGAGGCGCTGCAGGCAGCCATCGGGGTCGCCACCGACGCGAACGCGTCGCAGGTGGAGCCCATCCACCTGCTCAAGGCACTTCTCGGCTCGGGCGAACGCAACCTGAGTGCCATCGTGGAACGTGTGGGCGCCGATCCCCATGCCATCGAGGCCGAGGTCGACCGCGCGATTGCGGCGGCACCCAAGGTCACTGGTGGCAACGCCGAACTCGGCGCGAGCCGCGACCTGGTGCGCGTTGGCGATGACGCCGAGAGGCTCGCCTCCAAGATGCAGGACAGCTATGTGACCAGCGAGCACTTGCTGTGCGCGTTGGCCGACGACCACACCCGCGCCGGAGAGCTGCTCAAGGCGGCGGGCGTCACGGGCAAGCGCGTGCGCGAGGCCTACGAGGGCCTGCGCGGCGACGAGCACGTGACCTCGCAGGACGCAAAGCCCCAGCTCGAGGCCCTGAGCCAGTACGGCCGTAACGTGTGCGACCTGGCACGCCAGGGCAAGCTCGACCCGGTCATCGGTCGCGTGGAGGAGATTCGCCGCACGATTCAGGTGCTGAGCCGCCGCACCAAGAACAACCCCGTGCTCATCGGCGAGCCCGGCGTCGGCAAGACCGCCATCGTCGAGGGCCTGGCCCAGCGCATCGTCGCTGGCGACGTTCCGTCGACCCTGCGCGACAAGGACCTCGTCGAGCTCGACATGAGCGCGCTGGTGGCCGGCGCCAAGTACCGTGGCGAGTTCGAGGAGCGCCTCAAGAGCGTCCTGAAGGAGGTCGAGGCCTCCGACGGTCGCATCATCCTGTTCATCGACGAGCTGCACACCATCGTGGGCGCTGGCGCGACCGAGGGCTCCATGGACGCGGGCAACATCCTCAAGCCCGCCCTGGCCCGCGGCGAGCTCCACGCCATCGGCGCGACCACGCTCGACGAGTACCGCAAGTACATCGAGAAGGACCAGGCCCTCGCACGCCGCTTCCAGACCGTCATGGTCAGCGAGCCCACGGTGGAGGACACCATCTCCATCCTGCGTGGCCTGAAGGAGAAGTACGAGATGCACCATGGCGTCCGCATCACCGACGCTGCGATCGTCTCGGCGGCGGACCTGTCCAACCGCTACATCTCGGACCGCTTCCTGCCCGACAAGGCCATCGACCTGGTCGACGAGGCCGCAAGTCGCCTGCGCATGGAGCTCGACAGCATGCCCTCCGACATCGACGCGGTTGACCGCCAGCTCACCCAGATGCAGATCGAGGAGCAGGCCCTCATGAAGGAGGAGGACGCCGCCAGCAAGGAGCGCCTCGAGACGCTGCGCAAGCAGATCGCGACCACGCGCGAGAGGCTCGACGGCATGAAGGCGCAGTGGCAGAACGAGCGTGGCGCGATCGACCGCGTCCAGGACCTCAAGAGGAGGATCGACGAGGCCAAGACCGCCGAGGAGCGCGCCACGCGCGACGGCGACCTCGCCCGAGCCTCCGAGCTGCGCTTCTCGACGATTCCTTCTCTGCAGAACGACTACGCCGAGGCCGAGGCCGCGCTCAACGCCAAGCAGGAGGCCGGCGGCCTTCTGAAGGAGGAAGTCACCAGCGAGGAGATCGCCGAGGTCGTGAGCGCCTGGACCGGTGTGCCCGTGTCGAAGATGATGCAGGGCGAGTTGGATAAGCTCAAGAACCTCGAGGCCGAGCTGCACAAGCGCGTCATCGGCCAGAACGAGGCCGTCACCGCGGTTGCCGCGGCCGTGCGCCGCAGCCGCGCCGGCCTCTCCGACCCCGACAGGCCCATCGGCAGCTTCTTCTTCCTCGGCCCCACCGGCGTGGGCAAGACTGAGCTCGCCAAGGCGCTGGCGGACTGCCTGTTCGACGACGAGCGCGCCCTCGTGCGCATCGACATGTCCGAGTACATGGAGAAATTCTCGGTCCAGCGCCTGATCGGCGCCCCTCCTGGATACGTCGGCTATGACGAGGGCGGCCAGCTCACCGAGGCCGTGCGCCGCCGCCCGTACAGCGTCATCCTGCTGGACGAGATGGAGAAGGCCCACCCGGACGTCTTCAACATCCTGCTGCAGGTGCTCGACGACGGTCGTCTGACCGACGGCCAGGGTCGCGTGGTCAGCTTCAAGAACACGATCATCATCATGACGAGCAACGTCGGCTCGCAGTACATCGCCGGCGCCGAGGCGGCAAACGCCACGCCCGAGGAGGTCCAGCCCAAGGTCAACGACGCCCTGCGCCAGACCTTCAAGCCCGAGTTCCTCAACCGTATCGACGACGTGGTCGTGTTCCACCCGCTGGGACTCGAGGAGATCGAGAAGATCGTCGACATCCAGCTGGCCGACGTGCGCGAGCGCCTGTCGCGCGACCGCATCACGCTCGAGCTCACCGATGGTGCCAGGCAGGTCCTCTCGCTCGACGGCCTCGACCCGGTGTACGGCGCGCGTCCGCTCAAGCGACTCATCCAGCGCCAGGTCGTCGACAACGTGGCCAACCTCATCATCGACGGCAGCCTGCGCGAGGGCGGTGCCGTCCGCGTGGACGCCGACGACAGCAACCGCCTGTTTGCCGAGCCGGTTGCTGCGGGTCGATCCGCAACGCCTGCCGCAGCTGGCGACGACGAGGGTGTCGAGCCCGACTCCATCGAGTAGTCACCTTCCGGTCGTGCCAACGTTTCCAGGGCCCTCTCCCGAGCGATCGGGAGGGGGCCCTTCTCTACAACCGGTCCGGTTTTTGCGATAATGGTCTACTGTCTTATCTGCAATGGCGCCCACTGGGGCGCATCGGACCTCGGGAGGCCTTGCATGCGTTGTCGCCAATGCGGCGCTCGAATACCAGGCCATGCCGCCATCTGTCCCTCGTGTGGCGCCAAGCTCATGAGGCACCTCTCCGACGCCGACGCGGAGTTCGTCGACTCGGTCCCGGAGTCCAGCCCGACCCCCGCCGAGACCACCCTCTCGCGCCACTCCCGCGCCGCTGCCCGCGCTCGCCGCCGCACCGAGCGCATCGCCATGCGCAAGGGCCTCGCGCCCCAGGGCGACCCTCGCCTGCACGTCCACCTGCCGGGCAGGTTCAGCGTGGGCGGAAACATCCGCGGTGCCGAGGACGTCCTTCGCACCAGGCGTCGCATCCGTGTGGGCACTTGGGGCGCCATCGCGCTCGCGGTGCTTCTCTGCATGGGAGCGGTGGCATACGGCGCCTGGAATGCCGAGCTGTGGGGTGGCAGGACCGTGCCCGACGTCCGCGGGCTGACTGCCACCGAGGCCTCGTCTCGCCTGGTGGGCGAGGGATTTTCCGTCAATCAGGTCGAACGTGCCGACGACTCCAAGGTCGGCCTGGTCGTGGACATGGACCCGAAGCCCGGGACCCGTCAGGACACCCGCGCGTCGATCACGCTGTACGTGGGAGTTGCCAGCCAGAACCCCTCGAGCCCGGGAGGTTTAGATGGACAGGGATCGTGAGGCCACGGCCGATCTTACGGCCGAGAAGTGCCTTGCCAAGAAGGACGTTGCCGAGAAGAACGCCGTCCCGAGGGACGTCGGCCCCGCGGCTCCCACCGACGCGCGTGGCCCGAGGGTAGACCCCGCGTTCGCGCGCGCGGAGAACGAGGACGACGACGGCTACGACCCGTGGTCGGACCGACGCCCGACGCCTGAGCCCCTGTTTGAGAGGGACCCCTGGGCCTAGTGGCCCGTGAGCTTCCAGGCCGCGGCGGCCGCGATGGCCAAAAGCGCCAGGACCACGACGACGGTGATGACCGTGCGCATGCGGCGCCGGCGCCCGTTGTGCACGAAGATGTCCTTGCGCCCCTTGGGGACCGACAGGTACTGGCCGTACTGTAGGTCGTGCTTGAGCTGGGGCATCTCGTTGCGGGAGCGTCGATAGGCACGGCCCGGCAGGGGCGAGTGCGACCCCACGGTGAACTCGGAGTCGTGCGAGTAGTCGCTCTCGGCGTCGTCGGCCGCGAGGTCGTCGACCGCGCCCACGGTTCGATGCTGCCGCGCGGGTCGCACGTAGGGCCGGCGGGCGGCTTCCTCGTTGGTGATGGCGCGCGTGTCGCGCTCGTTTTCGGCCGGCTCTGTCATGCGAGGCTCCCGATGCTTTCGTGCTGCCGCGGCATCCGTGCCGGGCAAAAGACCCAATAATCATATAGCAGCCCGCCAGGTCGTCCGCCAAAAACACGCGCACGGCTCGATGTCTGCGCATACCTGACGAGCTTTGTAAGACCTAAGTCCTTCTCTATAAGATTTGATGAGTCAAAATAACTGAGAAAATCTCGTGCATCGTGATTAATTCCGCTGTGGGCGGGAAGATATGACTTCGACAGAGAAGGACGGCGACGCACCAGGCGCCGGTCGTCCGCATCGCGAAGGAGTGATGACGTATGACTAGCATGGTTCCCTACGATCGTTACGGAAGGGCTATCCGCTCGCTGTTCCCGTTCGACTCGCTCGACGAGTTCTTCGTCCCCACGTCCGACGTGGCGCAGGGCTTCAAGATGGACGTCGAGGACGCCGGCGACTCCTATGTGGTCACCGCCCAGCTTCCCGGCGTCGGCCGCGACGAGATCGATGTCGAGCTCAACGAGGGCAGGCTCTCGATCTCGGTCGACAAGAAGGAGTCCGACGAGCAGAAGGCCAAGAACTTCCTGCACAAGGAGACCAGCGAGTGGCAGGCCACCCGTGGCGTCTACCTCAAGGACGCCGCGACCGCGGGCCTCACGGCCAAGCTCGCCGACGGCGTGCTTACCGTCAACGTCCCCAAGCAGGACGAGAAGGCCAACGTCACCAAGATTGCCATCGACTAGCCCTTGGCAACCGGTTGGCGCGCGGCGGGCACGCGACTCGGCAGCCGACATGCCCTGCCGCAGACACGGTGACATGGCATAAAGGGAGGGGGACCCGGCATCGGTCGGGTCCCCCTCCCTGTCTGTTTGGGCATGCTGCCGAGAAGTGCCTCGCCTTGCGACCCGTCCTTTCGCATCGCCTGGCGCCGGCGCTACCAGACGGTGAGCGGCGCGTCCTGCGCGCCCGCCACGACCGTGAGGCGCCCGTCCGGCGTGCGTGCCTCGCAGCCGAGGTCGTCGACGGGCTCGGCCCCCACGGCGGCGGCCAGGGTCCGTACGCACACGCTGGGGCGATTGTTTTCGCCCGACAGGTGCATCGCGACCACGGTTTCGGTGTCGGGTCCAACCAGGCGCGGCAGGGCCTGCGCACACTGCGCGTTGGACAGGTGCCCGGTCGTGCCGCCCACGCGCCGCTTGAGCGAGGAGGGGTACGGCCCGGTCTCGAGCATCCTCACGTCATGGTTGGACTCGATGGCCAGGATGCGCACGTCGGCCAGGGCGTCGTAGGCCTGCTGCAGCAGGACGCCCGTGTCGGTGCAGTAGCCGAGCGCGTCGTCGTCGGTCTCGAGGCGAAGGCCCATGGGGTCGGCCACGTCGTGCGAGGTCGGGAACGTGCGCACGCGCATGCCCGCGACCTCGAACGAGTCGTCGGAGTCCACCAGGCAAAACGGCAGGTTCGTCAGGTACTTTCGCGCCGACATCGTGCCGGCGGTGGCATACAGCTCGCCCTCGAACCTGTTGAGAAGCACGGTCAGGCCCGAGGTGTGGTCGGCGTGCTCGTGGGTCAGCACCACCGCGCGTAGCATGCCGAGGTCCAGTCCCAGCTCGTCGGCGCGAAGGCACAGCTGGCGGCGGGATATCCCGCAGTCGATGAGGATGGCGCCCTGCGGCCCCTCGACCACGCAGGCGTTGCCCTTGGACCCGCTCGCGAGCACGTGCAGGTGCATCCGTGGCGTCATTCTCGTCCCTTCGACGTTCTTCTCGCCCGCCCATGTCGTCTTGGCGGGAACACTGGCATCCGAGGGTATCGCGCCAGGTGGCGGACTACAATGGGACGCCTACGAAAGCGGAGGGGCCGGCCCCTCCCAAGGGATGTGCCGGGACGGCAGCAGGGAGGCAACGTGGCGACGGTCGCACGCAGGTTCGCGAGTCCCGAGGGGACCTTCGAGCGCCCGAGCTCCCGAACGAGGGACGCGGGTCGCGCGCCCGTGGTCCTCATGGTGAGCGGCGGGGCCGACTCGACGGCGCTGCTGGTGCTGGCGGCCACCTCGACCCTGGACGTCTGCGACGGCCGCGGCGAGGCCCGCGTGGCCCGCGAGCGCCTGCACGTCCTGCACGTCAACCACATGCTGCGCGGCCTGGACGCCGAGGAGGACGAGGAGTACGTCCGCAGCCTGTCCGAGCGCTTTGGCATCCCGTGCACCGTGGTGCGTGCCGACGTCGCCGCCCTGGCCGCGTCGCGCCCGGACGGCAACGTCGAGAACGCCGGCCGAGAAGTGCGCTATGCGGCCGCGAATCGCCTGGCCAACGAGCTGTCCGAGCGCGCGGGCACGCCGCGCTGCGCCGCGCGCATCCTCACGGCGCACACCGCCAACGACCGCGCCGAGACCTTCCTGATGAATGCCGTGCGCGGCTCCGGGTCCTCGGGACTCTCGTCGATCCCGCGCCGTCGCAACCGCATCGTGCGGCCGCTTCTGGACCGTACGCACGACGAGCTCTGCGACCTTTTGCGCATGAGGGGCATCGTCTGGCGCGAGGACGACACCAACTCCGATACCCGCTACCTGCGCGCATACGTGCGCCACGAGGTCATGCCCGTGGTCGAGGCCCGCAACCCGCACGTCGTGTCGAGCATCAGCTCCACCTGCGACATCCTCTCGGACGAGGATGCCTACCTCACGAGCGTCTCGTCGCGCGCGCTGCGCGACCTCACGCGTCGCTCGCGCGACGGAATGCTCGCCCTGGACTCCGCCCGCCTGGCGGCGCTCGACGTCGCGATTGCCCGCCGCGTCGTGCGCCAGGCGATTCTTCTGGCCTGCCCCGACTGCCGTCTGGAAGCCCGCCACGTCAACCGCGTGCTGTCCCTGGTCGCCACGGGCGCCGGCTCCGCGTCGGTGCCGATGGGCGTCGACTGCCGGGTGGAGTACGGCCTTCTGTTCGTGCGCGCCGCCGACGCCGGCGCCCGTGGCGACGCCGCCTGGCTGGAGGTCCCCGGCACGGTCCGGGTGGCCGCCGGCGCCACGATCTCGGCGCGCCTGCTGCGTCCGGACGCCACCGACCCGACGCAGGTGGCCCGCGCGCACGGTCTCGAGTGGAAGGGCGCCTCGGTGCTTCTGGACGCCGTGGCCTGTGGCCTGGGCGAGCTGGGCGGAAGGCTGTGGGTCGACGCCCCGCAGCCCGGCGAGGTCATGTGCCCCCTGGGCATGCATGGGCAGTCCAAGCGGCTGTCCGACCTGCTGTGCGACGTCCGCGTGCCCGCTGCCGATCGCGCCGGCGTGCCTGTCGTGCGCACCGCGCCGAACGGGCAAGTCCTGTGGGTGGCGGGAATCCGTGCCGACGAGCGGGCGCGCTGCCAAACCGCGAGCAGGTTGTTGGTAGAATTGACTCTGCATGGCAATGACGCAAACACTCAGGGCGGGCGCTGAGGCGTGAGCCCGAACCGAAGGGGGATTCATTCATGGAAGGCCTGCACCCGGACGTCGCCGAAGTCCTTCTCTCCGAGCAGGACATTCGTGACATCGTCGCGAGGATGGGCGCCGAGATCACCCGCGACTACGAGGGTCGCAACCCGCTGATCGTGGCGGTCCTGCGCGGCGCGGTCGTCTTCACGGCCGACATCATGCGCGCCATCAAGTGTGACCTGGGCATCGACTTCATGGCCGTCTCCAGCTATGGCGACGGCGTCAAGAGCTCGGGCGTGGTCCGCATCGTCAAGGACCTCGACACCAAGATCGAGGACCGCGACGTCCTGATCGTCGAGGACATCCTCGACTCGGGCCTGACCCTCAGCTACCTCATGCGCAACCTGGCCGCCCGCAAGCCCAGGAGCCTCGAGGTCGCCGCCTTCCTGGTCAAGGACATCCCGGGCAAGACCCCCGCGGTCGACCCGCATTACGTGGGCGCGCACGTCCCCAACGAGTTCATCGTCGGTTACGGCCTGGACTATGCCGAGCGCTACCGCAACCTTCCCTACATCGGCATCCTCAAGCCCGAGGTCTACAGCTAGGCCAGATGGGTTAGAAGCACGAGAGGCACTACCCGGCTGCGGCCCGACGTCGCCAGTGCGACGGACGGGCCGCGCGGCATAAAGGAGCACAAGCACGTGAGCACCAACGACCGGGGCGACAAGGGCCCCATCGACGACAAGAAGAAGCGCACAGGTCTTCTCTACCTGCTGATCATGGCGGCCCTGGCGGCCTACCTGGTATTCAACGCGCAGGGCCTCGCAGGGTTCGGCGGCAAGACGGTCACGCTCTCCACCAGCGAGTTCGTGACCGCCGTGAAGGCGGGCCGCGTGAAGGAGGCGACCTACAAGGCGGCCGACGGCACCCTGACGGGCAGCTACTGGGCCTCCGCCAAGAAGCGCGACTCGGGCGCCGACCCCACCAAGTTCAAGAGCACCTACGTGGGTGACGACACCCTGTCCGAGCTCATGGCGGACAACCCCAAGGTCAAGTACACGGTCGACACCAGCCAGCCGGGCATGTGGACCGACCTTTTGATCACGCTCGTGCCCACCCTGATGGTCGTCGGCGTGATGCTCTACTTCCTCAACCAGATGCAGGGCCAGAACGGCAAGGCCATGGGATTTGGCAAGACCAAGGCCAAGACCAGCGAGCAGACCCGACCCAAGGTCAAGTTCTCCGACGTCGCCGGCATCGACGAGGCCGTCGAGGAGCTGCGCGAGGTGCGCGACTTCCTGTCCGAGCCCGAGCGCTTCCAGAAGATGGGCGCCAAGATCCCGCGCGGCGTGCTTCTGGTGGGCCCCCCGGGAACGGGCAAGACGCTTCTTGCCAAGGCCGTGGCGGGCGAGGCCGGCGTCCCGTTCTTCTCGATCTCGGGCTCCGACTTCGTCGAGATGTTCGTCGGCGTCGGCGCCAGCCGCGTGCGCGACCTGTTCAAGCAGGCCAAGGAGGCCGCGCCCTGCATCATCTTCATCGACGAGATCGACGCGGTCGGCCGCCAGCGTGGCGCCGGCGTCGGCGGCGGCCACGACGAGCGCGAGCAGACGCTCAACCAGCTGTTGGTCGAGATGGACGGCTTCGAGGAGAATGACGCCGTCATCCTGATCGCCGCGACCAACCGCCCCGACATCCTCGACCCGGCGCTGCTTCGCCCCGGCCGCTTCGACCGCCAGGTGACGGTCGACCGCCCCGACGTCAAGGGCCGCGAGCAGATCCTGCGAGTCCACTCGGATGGCAAGCCCCTGGGGGCCGGCGTCGACTTCGCCAACCTCGCCAAGCTCACGCCCGGCTTTACCGGCGCCGACCTGGCCAACCTCATGAACGAGGCAGCGCTTCTGGCCGCCCGCCGCAACCTGCACGCCATCGGCATGCCCGAGGTCGAGGAGGCCATGGAGCGCTGCATCGCCGGCCCCGAGCGCAAGAGCCGCGTCATCACCGACGCCGAGCGCAAGGTCATCGCCTACCACGAGGGCGGCCACGCCCTGGTGGGACACGTGCTGGAGAACTCCGACCCGGTGCACAAGATCTCGATCATCAGCCGCGGCCAGGCACTCGGCTACACGCTGCAGCTGCCCGAGAAGGACCACTTCCTCCAGACGCGCAGCGGCATGCTCGACGAGCTGGCCGTGCTTCTGGGCGGCCGCACGGCCGAGGAGCTGTTCTGCGACGACATCACCACGGGTGCTAGCAACGACCTCGAGCGCGCCAGCAAGATGGCCCGCGAGATGGTCACCCGCTACGGCATGAGTGACGAGCTGGGCGCCCAGGTCTTCGGCGAGGCCCAGCACCAGGTGTTCTTGGGTCGCGACTACGCTGACCACCAGGATTACTCGGCCGTGACCGCCAAGCGCATCGACGACGAGGTCGAGCGCATCATGCGCGAGGCCCACGAGCGCGCACGCAGGGTGCTCGAGGACCGCAGGGACCAGATGGACACCATGGCCGGCGTGCTGCTGGACCATGAGACCGTCGAGGGCCCGGCCGTCGAGGCCCTTCTCGACGGCAAGTGGGACGAGTACGTGGCGATCCACGACGAGTGGAAGCCCAAGGACAATGACGCCGCCACCGCCGACACCGATGCCGACGCCGGTCCCGTCGCCGACGCAGAGTAGGCCCCGGACGCGTCCCGCGAGCTGTCGTGGGGCGCGTCCTTTTTTGGAGACCCGAGCGAGGGGGAGACATGCACATTCCCGACAACTACCTGTCACCGCAGACCGATGCCGTGCTTGCCGCCGTCATGGTTCCCGTGTGGGTGCGGTGCGCCCGCGTCGTGCGCGAGCGCCTCGACCGACGCCACCTGAGCTTTCTGGGCATGGCCGCGGCCTTCTCGTTCCTGCTCATGATGTTCAACGTGCCGCTGCCCGGCGGCACCACCGGCCATGCCGTGGGTGGCACGCTTGTCGCGCTGCTGCTGGGGCCCGAGGCGGCCTGCCTCGCCGTGAGCGTGGCCCTGGCGATCCAGGCGCTGGTCTTTGGTGACGGTGGCCTTCTGGCGTTTGGCGCCAACTGCCTGAACATGGCCTTCGTCCTGCCGTTTGTCGGCTGGGGCGTCGCCCGTCTGGGGCGCGGCGGGTCGACCTCGCCCGCGCGCCGTCGCATGGCGGCCGCCGTCGGCGCCTACGTCGGCCTTGCCGTGGCCGCGCTGTGTGCCGCCGTCGAGTTCGGCATCCAGCCGACGCTGTTTTCCGACGCGGCGGGCAACGCGCTGTTCTGCCCCTACGGGCTGGGTGTCGCTGTGCCGGCGATGATGGTGCCGCACCTGCTGGCCGCCTGCGTGGTCGAGGCCGTCTCGACCGTCGCGATCTACGAGTTCGTCCTGCGCTGCGCCCCCGACCTGGTGGTTGGCGATGACGTAGTCCGTCCTGCCGCGCCCGCGCCCGGCTCGCGTGGTCTGGCGCGTGTTGCCATGCTCGTGGGTGCGCTCGCCGTGGCGACCCCGCTGGGCCTTCTGGCCACGGGCGACGCCTGGGGCGAGTGGTCGACCAAGGACCTCGTCGCGAACGCGGGCCTGGCCAAGGCCCCCGCGGGTATGGCGAGCGGCCTCTCGTTCGAGTCGGTCATGCCCGACTACTCTCTCGCCGGCCTTCCCGACGCCGCGGCCTACGTGCTCTCGGCCCTCATCGGCGTGGCCCTTCTCGTCATCATCTTCAAGCTGGTGGCCCAGACGGCCCACGCCACCCCTGCCGAGAAGTGCGCCGGCCCCGACGCCCCTGGCGACAGGGCCTAGCGTGCCTGGCGCCACGCCCATATCCGATGCGGGGCTGCCCGCCTGGTTGGACCCGTCCGCCGCGGCCGGCTACGTGCCGCCGCGCGACCGCGACGCCTTCGTGCGAAACAACCTGCTGAGGGTCGTCTCGACGCTCGCGGCCTTCGACATGCGTCCTCACGGCGCCTGCCCCATGGCGCGCGCCTACGCTCGTGTCGCCGCGCCGGTCAGGCTCGTGGGCGTCGTCGCCCTGGTCGCCATGGTGTCGGCCGCGCGCAACATGGCGTTCGTGTGGCTCGTGCTCGCGGGGCTGCTCGCCTGCGTCGCCATGCGGCCGGCTCGCGAGATTCGCGCGCTGTGCGGTCCCGCCCTGGCGCTTGCCGTCATATCCGCCCTGCTCATGGTGCCCGCGGCACTTCTCGGCCAGCCGGGGGCGCCCGTGCGCATGGCCGTCAAGTCGTTTGTCACCTGCTGTTTGGTGCTGGGTCTCGCGCGCTCGACCGGGGCCCACGGCCTGGTGGCGGCCGCGCGCACGCTGGGGCTGCCTGCCACGGCCGCGCTCGTGTGCGACCTTGCGATTCGCGACCTGGCGCTTCTGGGGCGCACCGCTGCCGAGCTGTCCGAGTCGCTTGCCTGCCGCAGCGTCGGCCGCAACGCCGACAAGACCGCGAGCGCCGCGGGCGTGATGGGCGTCACCTTCATCAAGGCGCATGGCCTCGCGCAGGCGCAGGCCGAGGCCATGGTCTGCCGTGGGCTCGACGCCGGCGAGGCACCCGCGCCCGTGGCGCGCGAGCGCCTCGGTGTTGGCGACGTCGCATACGCGCTGCTGGTCGTGGTACTTCTCGCCACGCTTCTTTGGCTCGAGGGGGCGATGGCATGATCGTGGGTGCGGGCATGGCCGCGCACGCGGGCGACGCCAGGACGGACATGGGCGCGAGCGCCGCAGTGCCGCTGATTGAGCTCGACCGCGTGTCGTTCTCCTACCGCGATGACCTCGGGCAGGCGATTCCCGTCCTCGACGACGTCAGCCTGAGGGTCGCGCGCGGCGAGGCCGTGGCGCTTCTGGGCCCCAATGGCTGCGGCAAGTCGACGGCGCTGCGCCTGGCGTGCGGCCTGTCGTTCGCGGCGTCCGGCGAGGTCCGCTACGACGGTGAGCCGATAACGGCCTCCACGATGGCCGACCGCGCCTTTGCCAAGCGAATCCACCGCAGGCAGGGGGTGGTGTTTCAGGACCCGGACGCCCAGCTGTTCTGTGCCACGGTCGCCGACGAGGTCGCCTTTGGCCCGCGCCAGATGGGCCTTCCCACCGACGAGGTCGCCTCGCGCGTGGACGACTCCCTCGCGCTGTTTGGCATCGGTCGGCTTGCCGCGCGCGTTCCCTATCGCCTGTCGGGTGGCGAGAAGCGCCGCGTGGCCCTGGCCTCCGTCGTGTCGATGGCGCCCGAGTCGCTGCTTTTGGACGAGCCGACCGACGGCCTCGACGACGCCTCTCGCGACCTGCTCGTGGGCTTCGTCCGCTCCTTCGTCGCGCGCGGGGGCACGGTGCTCGTGACCACGCACGACGCGACCCTGCCCGCGCTTCTCGGCGCGCGCGAGGTCCGCCTGGGCTAGGGGCGTCTCGTCGCCACCCGTCCGATGCGGTCGCCCACCCGGCATCGCCACTGCGCATCCCAAACGGGTTTCGTTTGGGTAAGGGAGGCGGCAAGGCTGCGACCCGCCCGCCCTTCTCGCCGTACAATGCAAGGGTCGCCGCACGAACGCGGCCCAGCAAACACACCGCGTGAGGAGCACCCCATGGCAATCAACCAGAAGAGCCACGCCTACGGCGCGTCCAAGTCTTCCATCCGCGAGATCGCGGCCTACGGAGCCGCCCGCAAGGCCCAGATCGGTGCCGAGAACGTCTTCGACTTCTCCCTGGGTAACCCGTCGGTGCCCGCCCCCGACTGCGTCCGCGCCTCCATCGAGGCTTCCATCGCGCTGCCGCCTGCGCAGGTCCACGGCTACACGCCCGCCAGCGGCCTGCCCTGGGTTCGCGAGAAGCTCGCCGACTCGCTGTGCCGCCGCTTCGGCGCCGGTGCCGCGACGGCCGCCGACCTGTACCTGACCTGCGGCGCCGCCGCGTCCATCTCGATCTCGCTGCACGCCGTCACCAACCCCGGCGACGAGGTCATCGTCATCGCGCCGTACTTCCCGGAGTACCGCGTCTGGATCGAGACCTGCGGTGCCACCTGCGTCGAGGTCATGGCCGACCCTGACACCTTCCAGGTCGACGCCGCCGCCGTTGCCGCCGCCGTCACCGAGCGCACCAAGGCCGTCATCGTCAACTCGCCCAACAACCCCGTGGGCACCGTCTACTCTCGCCAGAACCTCGAGGCCCTCGCCGCGACGCTTCGCGAGCGCGAGGCGGCCCTGGGCACCCAGGTCTACCTGATCGCCGACGAGCCCTACCGCGAGATCACCTTCGGTGCCGAGGTCCCCTGGATCCCGGCCATCTACGACCGCACGATCGTGTGCTACTCGTATTCCAAGAGCCTGAGCCTGCCGGGCGAGCGCATCGGCTGGGTCCTCGTGCCGCCCGCCAACCCCGACCACGACGACCTCGTCTTCGCCGTCGCTGGCGCGGGCCGCTCGCTGGGCTTCGTCTGCGCGCCGGCGCTGTTCCAGCGCGTGCTGGCCGACTGCGTCGACGCCCCCTGCGACGTCGAGGCCTACGCCGCCAACCGCGAGGCGCTCACGCGCGGCCTGTCCGAGCTCGGCTACGAGTACATCGAGCCGCAGGGTGCCTTCTACCTGTGGGTCAAGGCGCTCGAGCCCGACGCGAACGCGTTCTTCGAGCGCGCCCGCGCCCACGAGCTGCTCCCCGTCCCGTCCGACAGCTTCGGCTGCACCGGCTGGGTCCGCGTGGGTTACTGTGTGAGCCTGGACACCATCGTCAACTCGATGCCCGCCTGGGCTGCCCTCGCCCAGGAGTACAAGTAGGAGGCAACCTTGCTGCACAGCCTTTGCGACGTCCACACCCACACGCTCTACTCGCGCCACGCCTACTCCACGGTCGAGGAGAACCTTCGCGCCGCTGCCGAGAAGGGCCTCGAGCTGTTGGGCATGGCCGAGCACTTCTCGTCCATGCTCTTCCCCGAGCCCGACGTGCGCAACTTCCAATACTTCTATAACTACGCGATGCTGCCCGACACTTGGCACGGCGTCCGCCTGATGCATGGCTGCGAGGCCGACATCGTCGACTGCGACGGCAACCTGTACGGCCACGACATCTGGTACGGGCGCGGCATGACGGGCACGCCCTTCGGCGAGCCCACGTCGCTCAAGCACCTGGTGTTCAGCCGCTGCGACTACGTCGTGGCCAGCATCCACAACCCCGAGTTCACCTGGGGCCAGTCGCTTGCCGCCACCACGCGTGCCTACGTCGGCGCGCTGGAGGACCCCAAGGTCCTGATCTTGGGCCACACCGGCCGCGCGGGCGTCCCCTTCGAGCTGGACGCCGTCCTCACCGCCGCGCGCGACCTGGGCAAGCTGATCGAGATCAACGAGCACAGCCTTGCCGACAAGCCCGAGTCCATCGAGAAGTGCCGTCAGATTGCCGAGCGCTGTGCCGAGCTGGGCGTCCACATCAGCGTCTCGAGCGATGCGCACGCCTCGTTCGGTGTGGGCGGGTTCGACAACGCCCTGGCCATGCTGGAGCAGATCCACTTCCCACAGGAGCTCATCGCCACGAGCACGGCGGCCACCTTCGAGCGCGCCATCCGCGATGCGCGTATCCCCGCAGCCGTCTGACGCTCACCCGACCATGCCGCTAGAGCTCGATCGTGAGCTCGACGGGGCAGTGGTCCGAGCCCATGACCTCGGGCAGGATTGACGCGCCCGTCACGCGGTCGGCGATGTCGTCCGAGACCAGGAAGTAGTCGATGCGCCAACCGGCGTTGTTGGCTCGCGCGTTGAAGCGGTAGCTCCACCAGCTGTAGGCGCCCTCCAGGTCGGGGTGGCGCGAGCGGAACGTGTCGGTGAAGCCCGCGCCCAGAAGGTGGGTGAAGCCCATGCGCTCCTGGTCGGAGAAGCCGGCGTTGCCGCGGTTGGCGCGCGGGTTCTTGAGGTCGATCTCCTCATGGGCGACGTTGAAGTCGCCGCAGGTCACGACGGGCTTCTCCTGGGCAAGGCGGCGCAGCCACTCTCGGTAGGCGTCGTCCCAGGCCATGCGGGTGTCGATGCGCCTGAGCTCGTTTTGGGCGTTGGGCGTGTAGACGTCGACGAACCAGTAGCGCTCGAACTCCAGTGCGCAGACGCGGCCCTCGGTCGCGGCGATGGCGAGAAGTTCCTCGTTGGAGGCGGAGAGCACCTCGTGTGCCACGGGCAGCATGGCGTCGGCGTGCAGGACGCGCAGCGGCTCCTCGCGGCTGAACACGGCGGTCCCGGAGTAGCCCTTGCGCTCGGCGTGGCTCCACGTGCGGTGGTAGCCGGGCAGCTCCAGGCCGAGCTTGGCCAGCTGGGCCTCCTGCAGCTTGGTCTCCTGGATCGCGAAGACGTCAGCGTCGGTCATGCGCACGACCTGCTCGAAGTCGGGGTCCTTGCGCATGACGGCTCGCAGCCCGTTGACGTTCCAGGAGACGAGTCGCAGTTCGCGGGTGTCTGACATGTGTCTGCCTCGCAGTTCTTCTCGGTAGTTGCCTGTTGGATGGCTGTCGGGTCGACGTCGGGTGTCGTTGGGTCGGCGTCGGGCATTGTCGGGTTGCTGTCAGCCGATCGTGACGTAGCCGTCCCAGCCGGCCTCGGGCTCGGGGCCGGCGTCGCGCGAGCCAAACAGGAACTTGCGGATGCGGCCCATCTCGCGGACGGCCTGCGCTCGGCCGATCTCGTACTGCTCGCGCAGCTGCCTCGCGTTGACGGTCCCTGACGAGACGAGCATGCGCTCGGGACGGACCACCAGGATGCGCCCGGCCCGCTCGAGCTCCTCGATGCGCTCGAGCTCGGCGTTGTAGCGGCTCCATCGCGACGTCAGGGCGTCCATCATGGCGGCGTGGCCGCCCGCAAGGCGCTCGTACACGCGGACCTCGCCGCGGGTCGGCGGCTGCTTGCGGTAGCCGCGCGGGCGCGTGGTCACCAGCAGGACGCGGTCCCAGCCGTCGTCCTCGGCGATGCAGACGGGCAGGCCCGCGCCGTCGCCCAGGCCGCCGTCGTACAGGATGCGTCCGTCAACCGCGCGTGGGCGCATCGCACCGGGCAGGGTTGAGCTTGCGCGCACGACGTCCATCAGGCGCAGGGCGCCGTCGACGTCGGCCTTGCCAAAGCGCAGGGTCGCGCCGTCGTCGCGTCGGAAGGCCTGCACCTTGACCTCGGCGCCGTTCTCGACGAACGAGTCCCAGGCAAAGGGCATGACGCCCGACTCGACGGCGCCCTCGTAAAGTGCGTCGGCGTCGAAGTAGCCGTTGCCGCGCGCCACCGAGCGCAGCCCCACCATCGACCGCGCCGCGCCATCGGTCATGAAGGCCTCGCGCGTGCGCACGCGGTCCTGCGACGCGTAGTTGACGGCGTTGCTCGCCCCAGCCGATACGCCGCACACGTACGGGAACGAGATCCGTGCCGCGAGCAGCACGTTGGCAAAGCCTGCCGAGAAGGACCCGCGGTAGCCACCGCCCTCGAAGGCCAGGGCGCAGTCGGTGACGTTGGGCTGGACGATGGGGTGTTCGGGTCGGCGGCACTTCTCGGCAGCGTCGGTGCCGTGGGAGTGGGTCTGTGATTTGCTGACAATCATGGCGTCGCCTCCGGTTGGAGTCTTGCGATCTCGAGGGGGGACTCTATCACTACAGAACGTTTGCCATATGGCGCACGAGCCTTGGGCAAAGCGTGAGAACACTTAAACGGACGGGCACCCGCTCTCGAAGCGTCGATGGTTCAAACGATAGTTGAAGAGAAGAGCCAAGGCAGTCGGCTTACCTGGCAGGCTTATGATTTAGTATGTCGTATAAGTCATAAAACGGATTGTTGCCCATGCTAAATGGCAGACTGTAGCTTTGGATAAGCTTCATCGGTCTGAAACAAGAGGGATTGACGGATTGACGCCGGGACATCGAGAGTGTCCTTTGCGTCGCCGTACGGACATCGAAAGGGGTTCCAAATGAAGCACAAACACGACACTGGGGCCAACAGGGGGGGGGTTGGGCGGCCGCATCGCCGCAGCCCTCGTGGGTGCGGTGTGCGCGCTATGTGTGAGTGCCACGCCGGCACTTGCCGCCGAGGCAAGCATCACCAACACTCGTACCAAGGCGACCTACGAGAATCTGGCGACCGCTACCGCCGAGGCGCAGAGCGGCGACACCATCAAGCTCGGCGAGGGTAACTACACCCTCTACGGCGTGAGCTCCGTGGGTCACACCAAGGGCAAGGATCTCACCTTCGTGGGTTCCGGCACGGACAAGACCGCGTGGAACATTGGTGCCAAGGTTCCCAACCCGGACTATTTTGGAACCGAGTACAACGGCGACTATTCGTTTGATGGCGCCGGCACCGTTACCTTCAAGAACATGACGCTTCGCTCGGGCACTGCCAACTACCTTGGTTTCATCCGTGCGAACAGGACCGTGACTGACAGCTGCGTCATCAACGGCAAGACGTTCTACTGGGGCTATGACAGCGCAGTGTTCAAGAACACGACGTTCAAGGCTCCGAATGGTGACTACGCCATCTGGACGTACAGCTCGCCGGTCATGACGTTCGAAAGCTGCACCTTTAACGCCAGCGGCAAGGTCATCAACGTTTACACCGATGCCGGTGCCGGCAAGCGGGACATCACCGTCAACGTGAGCAACTGCACGTTCAACTCGAGCGCGGGTTGGTTCAGTAAGCAGGCGCTGAGCATTAATGACTCCAACATGGGGAACTATAAGTACATCCTCAACATCACCAACAGCTCTGCCACCGCGAAGCGCGACAACACCACCTGCTCGCAGCTCTTTGGCTTTGGCGGCAAGTCGGGTAACAACACCGTCCGTACCGACGTCACCATCGACGGCACGAAGGTGTGGTCCAACAAGACGATGCTCACCCACAGCTACACCGACGGCCAGCACAACGACAACTTCGTTGACCTGAAAGACTACAAGTGGGAGCAGAAGGATGGCGACTGGTATTGCACCGGTCATGCCAAGTGTGGCTATTGCGGCTACAAGATTGCCGAGACTGTGAAGGCCTCCGTCGAGACCGCCCCGGCCACCTGCACCGAGGCCGGCAAGACCACCTATACCGCCACCTTCACGCACAAGTGCTTCAAGCCTCAGACCAAGTCCGAGGGCATCGCCGCCCTTAATCACGACTGGGGCGAGCCCGAGTACAGCTGGGCCAAGCAGGACGACGGCTGGTACTGCACCGCCAAGCGCACCTGCAAGCGCGACGCCTCCCACGTCGAGCAGCAGACCGTGAAGGCCTCCGTCGAGACCACGCCCGCGACCTGCACCGAGGCCGGCAAGGACGTCTACACCGCCACGTTTGACGGCGACGTCTTCGAGGCCCAGACCAGGGACGACGTGCTCCCCGCCCTCGACCACGACTGGGGCGAGCCCGAGTACAGCTGGGCCAAGCAGGACGACGGCTGGTACTGCACCGCCAAGCGCACCTGCAAGCGCGACGCCTCCCACGTCGAGGAGGAGACCGTCAAGGCCGCCTACGAGGTGACCACCCCTGCCACGACCGAGAAGGACGGCGAGGGCATCTACACCGCCACCTTCGAGAACGAGGCCTTCGAGACCCAGACCAAGGTCGAGGCCATCGCGAAGCTGCCCGCCACGCCCAACAAGCCCGGTAAGGCCGACGTCAAGCCCGCACAGAACAAGGTCACGCCCGCCACGCCGCAGACCGGCGACCAGACCAACCTGGCGATTCCCGTTGCCATCGCGGTCATCGGCATCGTCGTCGTGGCCGGCGCCGTGATCATCCGCAGGCGCAACAAGTAATAGGGAAGTCGCAGCACTTCTCGACAGAAAGCGTTGGATGGGGCGGCCCCTCGGGGGTCGCCCCTTTGTCATGGCGGCATCGCAAAACGGGGCTAAGATTCGAGAGGGATGCCATAGGGAGAAGTGCTGTCGAGTCGGGAGGAGAGACATGGGACGAACCATCACCGATGCCGCCCAGGCGGCGCGCGAGCTGTCGGAGCGCGTGGCGGCCGCGGGGAGCGTCGTGTTCTTTGGGGGCGCGGGCGTGTCCACGGCGAGCGGGATTCCCGACTTTCGCAGCGTCGACGGGCTGTACCACCAGAAGTTCGACTATCCGCCCGAGACCATGCTCAGCCATGACTTCTACGAGACGCATCCGGCTGAGTTCTTTGAGTTCTACCGCACGAAGATGATCGCGCTTGGCGCCAAGCCCAACCGGGCGCACCTGAAGCTCGCCGAGCTCGAGCGCGCCGGCAAGCTCACGGCGGTCGTGACCCAGAACATAGACGGCCTGCACCAGGCCGCTGGCTCCAAGAACGTGCTGGAGCTGCATGGCTCGGTGCATCGCAACGTGTGTCGTCGGTGTGGCGCGTCCTTCTCGGCAGAGTGGGTCATGGCGCGCGAGCACGAGGACGCCCATGGCGTGCCGGTATGCCCCGAGTGCGGCGGTCGGATCAAGCCCGACGTCGTCCTGTACGGCGAGCCGCTTGACGACCGCGTGGTCTCCGCGGCGGTGGAGGCCATCGCGACCTGCGACATGCTGATCGTCGGCGGCACGAGCCTGGTGGTCTATCCCGCGGCGGGCCTGATTCGCTACTTTGGCGGCGATGACCTCGTCATCGTCAACCGTGACCCCACGCCGCAGGACGCGATGGCCGACCTGGTGTGCGCGTGCGACATCGCGGCGGCGTTCGACTTCTAGGGCGCCCGCGCGCCTGTGTGGGACGGACGGCGCTCCCGCCAGACGGTACAATCTGACTCACGTGACGCGCCCGCCCGTGGCCGATTGCGCCTCGGGCGGCGCTTTGTGGAGAGGAACCATCGGATGCTCCGAGAGAACTACTCAACCTGGCACTGCGGCAAGCACGAGCTGTCGTTGGTGCGCCCACGCATCATGGGTGTGCTCAACGTCACGCCCGACTCGTTCTCGGACGGCGGCCGCTACAAGACCGTCGACGACGCCGTGGCGCACGCGCTGGACATGCTGGACGCCGGTGCCGACATCATCGACGTCGGTGGCGAGTCCACCCGCCCGGGCTTCACGCCCGTCTCGCCCGAGGAGGAGGCCGCCCGCGTGGTGCCCGTCGTGCGTGCGCTGGTGGCCGAGGGCGTGTGCGTCTCGATCGACACGCGCCACCCCGAGGTCGCGCGCATGTGCGTGCGCCTGGGCGCCTCGATCATCAACGACGTCACGGGCTTCACCGACCCCGCCATGGTGGAGGTCACCGCAGGCTGCGACGCCGGATGCATCGTCATGCACGCCGGCGAGGTCGCCGAGCACCCGCACCGAATCACGGTGACGCTGGACTCCTCCGCCGAGGCCCGCGAGCGCGCCGCAACCGCCGCGCGCGACAAGGGCCGCGACGACGGCTCGGACGTCGCCGCCGAGAAGGGCGCAGCTTCCGCCGAGACCGACGCCGCTGCCGAGAAGGACGCGGAGGCAGATGACGCCCAGCCGGAGCTCCCCGTCGCAGGCGACGCGCTCGCCCTGACGATGGGCCGCTCGTCGGCGCGCGGCGTGGCCGCGCCGACCGTGCGCCTTGCGGGCAGCCGTAGATTCACCCTGCCGGAGTCCGCTCCGATCATGCGTCAGGTGATGGGCTTTCTGGGCGACCAGGCCCGAACCCTCATGCGCGCCGGCGTCTCGCGCGAGCGCATCTGCGTGGACCCGGGTCCCGGCTTTGGCAAGATGGCCGACGAGGACGTCGTGATCCAGCGCGCCACCGCCAAGATGGCCTCCATGGGCTACCCCGTGCTATGCGCCGTGTCGCGCAAGCGCTTCGTGGGAGCCGTCTCGGGCACCGCGCATGCCACGGACCGCGACCCGGCGACCGCTGGCGTGTGCCTGGCGGCAGTCTCGGCCGGCGCGCGGATCCTGCGCGTGCACGACGTGGCGGGGTGCGCGCAGGCACTCGACGGCTACTGGTCGATCGCCCATCCCGACGTCCGCCGTGCGTTCGTCTCGCTCGGCTCCAACGTGGGCGACCGCATCCACTACCTGGAGCGCGCCTGCGAGCTGATCAACGCCATCCCGCTCACCTGCGTCGTGCAGGTGAGCCACGCATACGAGACCGAGCCCGCCTATGGCATCGCCACGCCCGTGGCAAACTGCGTGGCGGAGATCCAGACCGAGCTTTCGCCCCTCGTCCTGCTTGACGCGTTGTTGGGCGTGGAGGACCGGCTCGACCGTCGTCGCGTCCCAGGCCAGGAGGGCTACGGCCCGCGCACGATCGACTGTGACCTCGCCTGGATGGAGGGGGAGTCCCACGCCGGGCGCCGCCTGCGCCTGCCGCACCCCGGCCTGGGCGAGCGTGACTACGTCCTGGTGCCGATGGAAGACCTCATGCACGACCCCGTGCGCTTCCTGCAGCACGCCGGCGTCGACGTCCTCGCGCCCGAGGACCGCGTGGGCCACGTCCTGTCCGACCTCGGGGAGGTCGCATGGCAACACTAGGGGAGGAGCTCGGCATGCCCGAGATCGACCGCAGGGACCTCGTGGGCAGCGTGCTCGACGAGGCAAAGGAGTTCGGCCGCGATGGCGCCGCACACGGCACAGCGGTGCTCGCCGCGTCGCAGCAGGCCGGCCGCACCCGCGCCGGCCACGTGTGGCATTCTCCCGAGGGAGGTATCTATCTGGGCGTCGTTTTGCGTCCGCAGGTGCCCATGCACTTCCTCAACGGCCTCGTCCCGGTGTGTTGCCTCGGCGTCGTCGACGCCCTGTGCGCCATCGGTGCCGACGTCGCCGCCAAGTGGCCCGACGACGTGGTCGCCGGCGAGCCCGGGCACGAGCGCAAGCTTGCCAGCGTGGCCTGCGAGGCGGGCTACGGCGCCGGTGGCACCTTCGCCGTGTGCGCCGTCCAGATGAACGTCGAGAGGGTCGATGGGCTTGCGGCCCGGGTCGCACGGGCGGCCGACGGCACGCCCCGTCCGCTCGAACCCGCCTACCTGCGCGACCTCGTGAGCGACGACCCCGTCTGCGAGGGCGGCGTCTGCCGCATGGCCGGCCTGCCCGCACCAACCCGCATCGCCGAGGTCGTGCGTGAGGGCGTCGTGGCAAGGGTCGACAATTGGGCGCTCGACGTGGCCGCCGGCCGTGCCGTGGCGGGTGCCGTCGCCCCCGTCGCCGACGAGTGGTTCGACAGGTTGCGTTGGATGAACTCCCGGGTCGAGGCCCTGCTGCCCGACGGACGCCCCTGCGCGCGCGGCAGGCTGTGCGGCCTCGACGCGTGGGGTCGCGTGTCGGTCGAGCTCGACGGAGGCGAGCAGGTCACGCTCGCGCCCGAGCAGGCGAGCCTGCGCCTGGCGGACTAGGCCCCGTCGCGCTGTCCGTGCCCGAGGGTGCGATGCAGCCAGATCTGGTGGATGCCGCGGATCGTGAGATCGGAGTCTATCGCGTCGAACAGGTTGGTGGCCTCGGCGATCGTGCCTGCCAGCCCGCCCGTACCGACCACGGTCGCGGGTGCGACGTCCTCGGCCTCGAGGTCCTTCTCGGCAGCGGTCTCGCGGGCGAGCTCGCGCTGGATGCGGGCGACCAGGCCCTCGGCCTGCGCGGCCGCGCCCACGACGATCCCGGACTGGACGGCACGCTCGGTCGTGTCGCCCAGGGTGTGGGGCGGGACCACCAGGGGCACGCTGGCCAGCTTGGCCGCGCGCGAGAAGAGCGAGTTGGCCGACAGCATGAGGCCTGGCATGATGGCGCCGCCGCGGAAGTTGCCGTGCGCGTCGACGACGTCGATGTTGGTCGCGGTGCCAAAGTCGACGACGATGACGGGCGAGCCGTAGGTCTCGCGCGCGGCGAGGGCGTTGGCGATGCGGTCGGCGCCCACCTCGTTCGGGTTGGGCAGGTCTGCGCGGATGCCGCAGTCGCGCGTCGCGCTGACCATCATGGGGTCGGTGCCCAGGATGGCGCGCGTCATCTGCTGCCACTCGCGCGACAGGACGGGAACGACGCTCGCGACGGCGACGTCGGTGACGCTGTCTAGCGCGAGGCCGAGCATCTGGAAGTACCCGTAGAGGCGTTCGTGCAGCTCGTCGGAGGTGTCGGTGGCGTCGGTGGCCATGCGCCACTGGCGCGCCACGCAGCCCTTCTCGTCAAAAAGTCCAAGGGTCGTCTGGGTGTTGCCGACGTCGACTGCCAGAAACATCGTCGCCTCCGTACTCGCGGGCGTGCTTGCGGCAAAAGCGTAACGCATGGGGGAGGGCGTGCGGGTCGTCGCGCCCGATGTCGAGAAGTGCGCTCGGGTCGCAAAGTGAACGCGGCGTGAACGTGAGGGTCGACGGGCTCTCCGCACGTGACGTGCGCCGACGGTCGTGCTACTATTCAAAAGCTTGTTTGTCCTGGTCGGAAACCAGGACGCCCGGGCCTGCCCGGTACCATCCCCACCCTGGTCGGTAACCAGGGCCAACAGAAGGAGTTCCACATGAAGAAGGGCATCCACCCCGACTACGTCGAGTGCACCGTCCGCTGCACCTGCGGCAACACCTGGAAGACGCGCTCCACCAAGTCCGAGATGACCATCGACCTCTGCGACAAGTGCCACCCGTTCTACACCGGCCAGCAGAAGCTCGTCGACACCGGCGGCCGCGTCCAGCGCTTCGCCGACAAGTTCGGTGGCGCCGCTGCCGCCCAGCTCAAGAAGGCCGAGGAGGCCAAGGCCGCCAAGGCCGCCAAGGTCGCCGAGCAGGAGGCCGCTCGCAAGGCCGCCAAGGAGGCCAAGGCCGCCGAGAAGGCCAAGCGTGCCGCTGAGTACGCCAAGAAGGCCGAGGCCGAGGCTGCCAAGAAGGCCGCCGAGGAGGCTGCCGCTCCCGCCGAGGAGACCGCTGCCGAGGCCGTCGAGACCGAGGCCGCTGCCGAGTAGCATCCCGCTCTCGAGCGAAGTCCCGTCTCGTTCCGATTGGTCGATCGGATACCGATTCGAGAATCGACATCAGCCCCGCATGGCATTGCCGTGCGGGGCTGATTGCGTTCGCGGGATGTCGTGGGCTCGTTAGACCAGTCTGAAGCCGGGGTGGTCGCCACCTATCTTCTCGACGCGGACCTTGGCGTCATCCCGCATCTGCTGCAGGCGACGGAACTGCTCCATGCGGGACTGGGCGTCCTGCTCGGACTCGCTCTTGTAGATGCAGCTGCACTCACCGGCAAGGGTGTTGGCGACCTTCGCCCTCAGGGCGTCCATGCGCAGCGAGTCCATGGCTCCCGCCTTTTGTGCCTGGATGCAGGCCTGGTCGAACTCCTCGGGGGAGAGCTCCAGGGCCTCAGCGAGCTCGTCGTCGCGGATGCCGATTTTCTTCTCGCGGGCGTAGGCGTCCAGGGCGGCCTCCTCCTGGATGGCCTCCTCCGCCTGTGAGGCAAACAGTTCCTCCATCATCTGCTGGGTGGCGCCCACCTGCTCGATGAACTCGTCCATCGTCATGCCCTCGGCGGCCAGGTCGCGCTCGAAGGCCTGGCGCATGACGCCGCGCGCCTGCTCCACCAGCTCGGGCGGTACGGCCTCGTTCAGGCGCTTGGCGAGCTCGGTCGCGCAACGGTCGCCCTTCGAGCGCTCGGCCAGCTGCATATTTGCCTCGCCAACCTGCTTGCGGGCGACCTCGCGCAGCTCGGCGACGGTGTCGACGTTCTCGAGCTTCTCGGCGACCAGCGCGTCGGTCAGCTCCTCGTCGCCAAGGCCCATGCTGTCCAGCGTCACCTGAATCGCGTAGTCGATGTCAGCCTCGGTTACGCGCGGGACCACGACCTCGATCTGGACGGGGTCGTACGAGCTCAGGCTAAAGAGGTAGAGCTCGCCAACGTGGCTGGGGAAGGGCTTGCCGGTCTTGGTGTCGTCCATCGGGTCCTCCGTGGGTCCGTCGCGCGGCCGCGCGGGCCGGTCGGCCGGGTGCCTGCGCGATGCTTGCATGCTGCATTATTCCCATTATGGCTTTCAGAAAGCCTAATATTCATGCGAGCTGCATGTTGGCGGGCCGGTCGGTCGCGTAATTCCGGCCAGCTTTAAACCTCACCCATTCGAGTCGACCACGGTAGGCGGAATCACGCCCTACGACCTCACAAAGCCCGTCTCGTAGGCGTCGGTCCCGCGGCCATTGATGCGTCGGCGGTGGTACCATCTTATGACTTATGTGAGAGGGGATAGGGTGTACCTGCGCATCGACAAGCTCTAGCTACCATGGACATGACCGTGCCGCGTGCGGATTGTCCTGCTCGCCCGGCACCCTGCCACCCCGCGCGGCAACCAACCACCCGCCTTAACACCCGGCCGCACCGTCGGCCGCCACATACGCAACAAGGAGTCCCCATGCGTGACAAGCTAGAAAAGATCATCGCGGCATACGCCGAGCTCGAGAGCAAGCTCGGCGACCCTGCCGTCGTTGCCGACCCCAAGGAGTACGCGCGCCTGGCCAAGGAGCACTCCAACCAGGCCGACCTCGTCGCGGCCGCCCGCGAGTACCTTGGCGCCCTCGACGACATCGACGCCGCCAAGGAGATGCTGCACGACGCCTCCGACGCCGATGAGAAGGCCATGCTGCAGGAGGACATCGCCGCCAACGAGGAGAAGCTCCCCCAGCTAGAGGAGGACATCAAGTTCATGCTCATCCCGGCTGACCCCGCGGACGAGAAGGACACCATCGTCGAGATCCGCGCCGGCGTCGGCGGCGACGAGGCGGGCATCTTCGCCGGCGACCTCTTCAAGATGTACGAGCGCTTCATCGCCTCCAAGGGCTGGAAGTCCGAGGTCCTGTCCAGCAGCCCGTCCGACGCCGGCGGCTTCAAGACCGTCGAGTTCAAGGTCACGGGCGAGAAGGTCTACTCCGTCATGAAGTATGAGAGTGGCGTCCACCGCGTCCAGCGCATCCCGAAGACCGAGAGCCAGGGCCGCATTCAGACCTCCACGGCCACCGTGGCCGTCCTGCCCGAGGCCGACGAGATCGACATCCACATCGAGCAGTCCGACCTGCGCATCGACACCTACTGCGCCTCGGGCCCCGGCGGCCAGTGCGTCAACACGACCTACTCGGCCGTCCGCATCACGCACCTGCCCACCAACACCGTCGTCCAGTCGCAGGACCAGCGCTCGCAGATCCAGAACCGCGAGGTCTGCATGCAGATGCTGCGAGCCCGCCTGTACGAGATGGAGCTCGAGAAGCAGCAGGCCGAGCTTGGCGCCGAGCGCCAGAGCCAGATCGGCCACGGCAACCGCTCCGAGAAGATTCGCACCTACAACCAGCCGCAGGACCGCGTGACCGACCATCGCATCGGCTTCAACAGCACGTACAACGGCGTGCTGCTCGGCGACGGCCTCTCCTCCGTGATCGAGGCCCTGGCCGCGGCCGACCGTGCCGAGAAGCTCGCCCAGCAGGTGTAGGCCACCGGCGCGTTCGCGCGCTTGCGCGCGATTCGCATTGGGGCGCAACACGTTCGCACATGTGGGGACCCATCGCAGCAGAGCCTGCGGCGGGTCCCTTTGCCTGTCAGGTCGATATGCGTGTGACGCATCTTGGCGGGGCGCGCGTCGTGCGGAGCGCTGTGGCAGGGGTGGCGGCTATGCGTCCAGGTGCGTGCGGTGGTCCCGATAGTTGGCCAGGTAGCCCGCGAACTCCGCCGAGGTGTCCGAGTTCCCGATCCGCCACGTCTTGTGGTCGATGATTCGCCCCGCGTCGTCGAGGCCCTTCTCGGCATAGAGGGCGTCGAGCCAGGCGAGAAGTGCGTCGACCGCCTTCAGCTGGCTGGCGGGATAGTCGCCCTCGCCGCCCACGTGGACCATCTCGATGCCGATCGAGTAGGAGTTCATCCCGTAGTCGGGGTGTTCGGAGCCGATGGGACTCGTCCCGCGGCGGTCGTCGCGGCTCTCGTCGGTCACGCCGAACCGCTTGTTGTGGCCGGCGTCACCGAAGCCGGCGTGGTGGGCGATGCGGTCGACGGGCACGCATTGCGCGACGTGGCCGTCCTTGCCCACGACGAAGTGGGCGGCCACCAGGTTGCCGTTGGACTCCCACCAGTCGATGACGTCCTCGGGCTCGCCGCTACCCTCGGTGTCGTGAAGCACGACGTAGCGCTGGCAGTCGGCGGGCTTGGGGCCGTGGTCCAGGTCGTCGTACATGCGCTCGGCGAGGTCCAGGCGTCCGCGGAGGTCCGTCGCGGAGGGCGTCGTCGCCGTGGTCGCGGCCGTGGCGGGTGCCCGCGAGGCGTCGGTGGTCGCGTCCGACGCTGGCGAGAAGGGCGTCGCGGGAGCGTCGGGGCGTCCGGCGCCGCCCGCGCCCACGCGCGAGCGCCAGGCAGCGGCGGCCCCGGCCACCGCCGCGAACGCGGCGCCCGCAGCGATGGCGATCGCGCCGCGACGGGTCACGAGGCGGCTGTCCTTCTCGGTAGCCATGCCTACAGGTGGCTGGAGCCCATGTCGCGCTCGACGGCCTTGATGGCGTCGGCGTTGGCCTTCTCGGTCGAGTTGAGCGGGTCGGCCATGCTGTCGAACTCCTCGGGCGAATACTCGCGCGTGTACCAGGGCTTCGAGTCGAAGTAGCTCTGCAGGGCGCTGTCCTTGAAGCCGCGGCCATGGCGCGCGTAGATCTCGTTGCGGGCGTACCACAGCTCGTCGACGGTGAGGCCCAGGTCGCGAATCTCCTGCTTGGTGTAGGTGTGGGTGGCACTGTCGGGGATGACGTAGTCACTGGCGGACGTGCCGGCGGACGTGGTCGCGGCGCTCGTGGCGGCGGCGGGCTCGGACGTGGCGGGCGCCTCGTCGGTCGCGGCCTCGCTGGTGGTCGCGGGCTCGCTTGCCGCGGGATGGGACGCCGTGCCCATGATGCCCAGGGGGTCGAGCATCACGAACGCGACACCGGCGGCGCCTGCGAGCAGGATGACCAGCAGCGCGATGGCGACGAGCTTGGCCTTGCCGCCGCGCTTGGGCGCGGGTGCCTGGCCTGCGGGGGAGTAGGGCCGGCTCGGCACCGGCGCGACGGTCGGCGGCATTGCCGTCGTCGCCGCGGGGGTCGCCACAGGCTCGGGCGTCGCGCTCGTCACCGGCTCGGGCATGACGCTCGTCGCGGGCTCGGGTGTCACATCGGTTGCGGGGACAGCCGCCACAACGGTCTCGGCGGCGGGGTTGGGCGCCGGTGCCTTGACGGGGGTGCCGCAGTTGGTGCAGAACGCCGCCCCGTCGGGCACCTGCTTGCCACAGTTGGTGCAAAACATTGTGAGACCATCCCTTCCCTACGTTCTTCTCGGCATGAGTATACGCACTTGCCGGCGGCGTTCCCCGAAGTTGGTGCCTAACAGATTGTTAGGGCGCACGCCGGCGGTGCCGCGTCCACCCGCGGCTAGTATTGGTGGGGAGCACTCGGCCGAGGCGCCAACGTCAAGGCCATGCCGGACGCGCACGCCGCGTCGGCAAGAAGCGCGCGGGGTGACCCGCGACCGACCACTGGAGGACCATGCCGCAGAACAAGCTCTGGACCGTGGGCAGCTGCCTTTCCTGGACGCGCGACTACCTCGACCGCAAGGGCGACGACCACGCGCGCCTCTCGGCCGAGTGGCTGCTGTGCGCCGCGACCGACAAGGATCGCACGCGCCTGTATATGGACTACGACCAGCCACTGTCACCCGACGAGCTCTCGCTCATGCACGGCTACATAGAGAGAAGGGCCGCGGGCGAGCCGCTCCAGTACATCACCGGTAGGACCACCTTCCGTTTTGTCGAGGTCGCCTGCGAGCCGGGCGTCCTGATCCCACGGCCCGAGACCGAGATCCTGGTCGACGCCGCCCTCGAGGGGGTCGACGCGTGCCCCGACGACGAGCCGCTGGTCCTTGAGGTGGGTACCGGCACCGGCTGCGTCGCTGCCTCGATCGCCTCCGAGCGCAAGGCCGCGCGCGTCGTCGCGACCGACCTCTCGCCGGTGGCCGCGGGGCTCGCGCGCCGCAACGTGGCCTCGCTCGGGCTGGACGGGCGCGTCGACGTCGTCGAGTGCGACCTGGCGGCGGGGGTGGACGAGTCGCTCATGGGCCGCTTCGCCGTGCTCGTGTCCAACCCGCCCTACATTCCCACGGCAGTGCTGGAGGCCGAGGTCCCTGCTGAGGTGCGCGACAACGAGCCCGACCTCGCCTTGGACGGCGGGGCCGACGGCCTCGACGTCTACCGTCGCCTGCTGGAGCTTGCTCCGCGAGCGCTGCGGCCCGGCGGCATGCTGTGCGTCGAGCTTTTCGAGGGCGCCCTCGACCCCGCGGCACTTCTCGCCCGCGGGCAGGGCGTGTGGGATACCGTCGAGGTCCGCGAGGACCTCACGCACCGACCGCGCATCCTCGTAGCGCGTCTTCCGCGCGAGTAGGGGGGTACACGGGCGTAAGGGCCCGTCGCGCAGCCATTGCGCCGGGCCGCGTCTTGCCCTGCCGAGAAGTGCGGCCGGGCCGGTTATCGAACAGGGGATTGTGATGGGTGAGCTCGTACGTTGCGACCAGGTGGCGCCGGCGCCCGAGGTGCTGGACCGAGCCGTCGAGGTCCTTTCCGACGGCGGTGTCGTGGTCATGCCGACCGACAGCGTGTATGGCATCGGCTGCGCCGCCACGCCCGGGTGTCCCGGACACGCCCGCATCTTCGACATCAAGCGTCGCGACCGCGCGCAGACGTTGCCGTGGCTCGTGGCCGACGCCTCCGACCTGGACCGCTACGGCGCCGACGTGCCCGCGTGGGCTCACGCGCTCGCACGCGAGTACTGGCCCGGCGCCCTGACGCTGGTCGTTCGCGCCTCCGACGAGGTCCCGGCCGAGTATCGGCGCGCGGGCGACGGCACGGTCGCGCTGCGCGAGCCCGATTCCAACCTCGTGCGCGAGCTGGCCCGCAGAATCGGCTGCCCGCTTGCCACCACCAGCGCAAACACCCATGGCGCCGCATCGCCCGCGTCGGGCGCCGCGCTCGAGCCGCGGATCGTCGCCGAGGCGGACCTGTCGCTCGACGCCGGTGCGGCACCCGTCGCCGTGGCCTCCACCATCGTCGGCATTGCCGCGGACGGCTCGCCCGCCATCCTGCGCGAGGGCGCCATCGCCGCGTCCGACGTCATGTCCGTCGTCGCGGCCGCATCCGGCGACCCCGTCGCCGCGTCCGCTCCCGTCGACCTTCCTGCCGAGAAGTGCGCCCGGGTCGTGACCGAGGACCTTGCGGTCCCGTCGCACGACGGCTCGAGCACCTGCCGCGGAACGCTCTGGCTGCCCGACGGGCGCGAGCCCGTCTGCGTGGTGCAGCTCGTTCACGGCATGGCCGAGCACGTTGGCCGCTACGACGCCTTCGCCCGCGAGCTGTGCTCGCGTGGCATGGCGGTGGCCGGCGTCAGCCACCTGGGCCATGGCCGTACGACCCCCGATCCCGACAGGCGTGGCCGCCTGGACCCCGACCATGGCGCCGACTGGCTGGTCGAGGACCAGCACTCGGTTCGGCTCGAGCTCGAGCGCAGGCTGCCCGGCGTGCCCGTCTTTGTCCTGGGGCACTCCATGGGGTCGTTCGTCACCCGCTGCTACGTCGGCCGTTATGGGCAGGGACTTGCGGGTGCCGTCATCATGGGCACCGCCTGGCAACCGGGCATCACGCCCATGAGGGCCATGCTCCGGGCGATCGCCGCGGTGCGCGGGTGGGACTTCCGCTCTGCCTTCGTCGACGGTCTGGGCTGTGGCGGCTACAACAAGAAGTTTGAGGGCACCGGCGCCAAGACGGGGGTCGAGTGGCTCAGCCGCGACGAGTCCTCGTGCGTCGCCTATGCCAACGACCCCGACTGCGGCTTCGTGTTCTCGCTCGGTGGCTACATGACCCTGTCGTCGCTGCTGCGCGAGGCGCAATCGCGTCGTGCGATTGCGGGCGTGCCGGACGAGTTGCCAGTCCTTTTGATCTCGGGGTCGCGCGACCCGGTGGGTGCCGACGGCGACGGTCCCGTCCGCGTGTTCAAGGCTCTGCGTGCCGCGGGCGTGAGCGACCTCACGCTTGACCTTGTGGACGGCGCGCGTCACGAGCTTCTCAACGAGGTCGACGCCCAAAACACGACCGACGAGATTGCCGATTGGATTCTCGACCACGTGCAATCGGTTCACAATTCCACCATCTAGACGGACCATTCGGAGCACTTCTGCATCTTTTTGCCGAACCTCGCCACCGTTTACGAAATGCTGGGGCCTTGCCGGCGCGATGCGTCGACAAGGCCCTTTACATTGTTTATCAGTGCGTCAACAGGACTGTCTCGAAGGAGGTGCCATGGCAAGAGAGCGGCAGGTGCGACGGGTCGACTACTATCACCCGTCCTCCGAGGCGGTGGAGCTCGCCGCGGCGGCGTTGCGCGACGGGGGCGTCGTGCTTCTCCCGTCCGACACGACCTATGCGCTGGCGACGGTCGTCCGCGCCGGCAACAGCCCCTCGCCTGGCATCGACCTTCTCTTCGAGGCCAAGAACCGCAGCCGCAGGCTCACGTTCCCGTGGCTCGTGGCATCGCCCTCCGACCTCGACGTCTACGGCACCGACGTTCCGGACGAGGCCTTTCTGCTTGCCGAGGGTTCCTGGCCGTCCGGCCTTTCCATCGTGGTCAACGCCTCCTCGGCGGTGCCCCGCAGGCTCGCTCGCTACGATGGCACGGTCTCGCTGCGCATGTCGGCGTCGCCCGTGGTCGCGGCGGTGCTGCATGCCTGCGGCCGACCCCTGGTCGCCACGGGCGCCAACGTGCATGACGCCGATCCCGTCCTGTCCGTCGAGGCCGTCGACCCCGAGGTGGCCGCCATCGCCGACGTGGTTCTCGACGCAGGCGCGGATGTCTGCCTGGGCAGCAGCACGATCGTGGACTGCTCGGAGGGGGAGGCTACGCTGATTCGCGAAGGGTGCGTCCCGCTCGACCAGGTCGAGTCGGTTCTTGGTTTCAGGCCGGCCCCGTCCAACTAGGGCGAGGCCCAAAAGGAGGTCCTCATGGCAACGATCATGGACAGCGTCATGGGCTCGATGGGTCAGTCCCGCCCCGGCGCGGGTGGCGAGGGCTATGTCATGGCGCTCGACGCGGGCACCACGAGCGTCCGCGCGATTCTGTTCGACGAGTACGGCTGCAAGGTCGCGCAGGCCCAGCGCTCGATCTCCATCAGCTACCCGCACCCCGGCTGGGTCGAGCAGGACCCCGTCGAGATCCTCTCCCGCCAGATCGCCTGCATGATCGAGGTGCAGTTCAAGAGCGGCATCCACTCCGACCGCATCAAGGCGGTCGGCATCACCAACCAGCGCGAGACCGTCGTGGTGTGGGAGAGAAGGACCGGCCAGCCGATCTACAACGCCGTGGTGTGGCAGTGCCGCCGCACGGCCCCCATCGTCGACGCGCTCGTCGCCGACGGCTACTCCGACCTCATCCGCGAGCGCACCGGCCTCGTGCCCGACGCGTACTTCTCGGGAACCAAGATCAAGTGGATCCTCGAGAACGTCGAGGGCGCGCGAGAGATGGCCGATGACGGCGAGCTCATGTGCGGCACGATCGACACCTGGCTGATCTACAACCTGACGCACGGCGTCGTGCACGCGACCGACTACACCAATGCCAGCCGCACCATGCTGTTCGACATCCACAAGCTGGACTGGGACGACGAGCTGTGCGAGATCTTGGGCGTGCCCCGCTCGATGCTTCCCGAGCCCAGGCCGTCCTCCGGCAACTTCGGCCGCGTGAGCTCCGACATCATGACGCAGCACCCGCCCATCGCCGGCGTCGCCGGCGACCAGCAGGCGTCGCTGTTCGGCCACTGCTGCTTCGAGCCGGGCAGCGTCAAGAACACCTATGGCACGGGCTGCTTCATGCTCATGAACCTCGGCCACGAGGCCACGCTCTCGCAGAACGGCCTGGTCACGACCATCGGCATCGCCCAGGGTGGCGAGGTCGACTACGCGCTCGAGGGCTCGGTTTTCCAGGCGGGCTCCGTCATCCAGTGGTTGCGCGACGGCCTCGGCCTCATCGAGACCGCTGCCGAGACGGGCCAGATCGCCTCCTCGGTGCCCGACACCGGCGGCTGCTACCTAGTTCCGGCCTTCACTGGCCTCGGCGCGCCGTGGTGGTCGCCCGATGCCCGCGGCGTCGTCTGCGGCATCACGCGCGGCACTGACCGCGCGCGCCTGGTTCGCGCCGCCTGCGAGTCCATGGCGTACCAGACCTACGACATCCTCAAGGCGATGGAGGCCGACTCCGGCCACCGCCTCACCTCGCTCAACGTCGACGGCGGTGCCGCGAACAACGAGTTCATCATGCAGTTCCAGTCCGACCTTCTCGACATCGGCGTCGTGCGAGCCGGCGTCGACGAGACCACCGCGCTCGGTGCCGCCTACCTGGCGGGGCTAGCCGTCGGCTTCTGGGCCGACCGCGAGGAGCTCGCCTCCATGCAGGCCCAGGTGCGCCGCTACGAGCCGCAGATGAGCGCCGTCCAACGCGAGGCGCTTCTCGCAGGCTGGCGCGCCGCCGTCAGAAGGACGCTCGCCTAGCCGCCCGCCCACGCCGTCACCTCCCGACGACCCTTGCGCCCTTCTCTGCAGAGAAGGGCGTGGTCCAACACGTACAATGAGCCGTAATCAAACGGACACCCTCGTGGGCTACGCTGCCCATGGTGGCCGCGGCCACCCGACACGAAATGGAGCTCCCATGCGCATTGCCATCGCTTCCGACCACGCCGGCTTCATCCAGAAGGCCCCGCTCGCAGACTACCTGCGCTCGCGCGGCCACGAGGTCATCGACCTCGGCCCCGACAATGACGACCGCGTCGACTACCCGGACTTCGCCGACCGCGTCGCCCGTCTCGTGGCCGCCGGCGGCGCCGACCGTGGCGTCTTGGTCTGCGGCACCGGCATCGGCATGGCCCTGACCGCCGACAAGGTCGCCGGCATCCGTGCCTCCGTGATCCAGACCCCCGAGTTCGCCCACCTGTTCCGCGAGCACAACGACGGCAACGTCTTGTGCCTGTCGGGTCGCTTCACCGAGGTCGAGGTCAACGAGCGCATCATCGACGAGTTCCTGGACACCGAGTTTGGCGGCGGTCGCCACGCCGGCCGTGTCGAGAAGATCATGCGCGAGGACGACCCGGACTTCGCGGGCGTCGACGCGTAGGGGCGTCCGGCACACGCCGACCGGCCCAAACGACGACGGGAAGGGGACCCATGGACTTCGATTACCTGAGCACCGCAGACCCCGAGATCGCCGAGGCGATCGGTCATGAGCTGGACCGCCAGCGTGCGTCCATCGAGCTGATCGCGTCGGAGAACTTCGTCTCGCTCGCCGTGATGGAGGCCGTCGGGTCCCCGCTCACCAACAAGTACGCCGAGGGCCTGCCCGGCCACCGCTATTACGGCGGCTGCTTCGCCGTCGACGTGGTCGAGAACATCGCCCGCGACCGCGCGAAGAGGCTCTTCGGCGCCGGCTTCGCCAACGTCCAGCCGCACTCCGGCGCGCAGGCCAACTACGCCGCCATCGCCGCGCTGGTCAAGCCTGGCGACACCATCATGGGCATGGCGCTCGACAACGGCGGCCACCTTACGCACGGCTCTCCCGCGAACTTCTCGGGCAAGCTCTACAACGTCGTCTCCTATGGCCTCGACCCCAAGACCGAGCGCATCGACTTCGACGACGTCGAGGCCAAGGTCCGCGAGTTCAAGCCCAAGCTGATCATCGCCGGCGCCAGCGCCTACCCGCGCATCATCGACTTCGACCGCTTCGCGCAGATCGCCCACGACGCGGGCGCCTACCTCATGGTCGACATGGCCCACATCGCGGGACTGGTCGCCACCGGCGCCCACCCCACGCCGGTGGGCGTGGCCGACGTCGTGACCACCACCACGCACAAGACCCTGCGTGGCACCCGTGGCGGCCTCATCCTCACCAACGACCCCGACCTCTCCAAGAAGATCAACTCCTCGGTCTTCCCCGGGACGCAGGGCGGCCCGCTCGAGCACGTCATCGCGGGCAAGGCCGTGGCCTTCGGCGAGGCGCTGCAGCCCTCTTTCAAGACCTACATCGACGGCGTCGTCGCCAACGCGGTCGCCCTCGGCCGCGGTATGGAGTCGCGTGGCCTGCGCATGGTCACCGGCGGCACCGACAACCACCTGCTGCTCGTCGACCTGACGACCGCCGGCGACGGCGAGGTCACGGGCAAGCTCGCCGAGGCCGCCCTCGATTCCGTGGGCATCACCGTCAACAAGAACACGATTCCTGGCGAGAAGCGCTCGCCGTTCGTCACCAGCGGCATCCGAGTGGGCTCCGCCGCCATCACCACCCGTGGCTTCGGCGAGGCCGAGTGCGAGCGCGTCGGACAGATCATCGGCGACGTCGTCACGGCGCCGGAGGACGAGAAGACCCTTGCCGCAGCCAAGGCCGAGGTCGCAGAACTTCTCGCCCCACACCCCCTCTACCCCGAGCTGGGCTAGACTCGAGGGGCTGCGTATCTGTGCTATGTCCGCGAGGAGGAACCACATGCAGGCAACCTACGACCACTCCAGGGTCACCGTCGTCGACCACCCGATGGTCCAGCACAAGCTGTCCATCCTGAGGTCCGTCGACACGTCCACCAAGCAGTTCCGCGAGCTCGTCCGCGAGCTGGCGCTGTTCGAGGGCTATGAGGCCACGCGTGACTTTCCCCTGGAGGACGTCGAGGTGACCACGCCCCTGGAGACCGCCACGTGCAGGCAGATCGCCGGCAAGAAGGTCGCGGTCGTGCCTATCCTGCGCGCTGGCCTCGGCATGGTCGATGGCATGCTCGACCTGATTCCCTCCGCCCGCGTGGGCCACGTCGGCATGTACCGCGACGAGGTCACCCACGAGCCGCACGAGTACCTCTGCAAGCTCCCGCCCGACATCGAGAACAGGACCTGCCTGGTCGTCGACCCCATGCTCGCCACGGGCGGTTCGCTCGCCGCGGCCATCAAGGTCCTGCGCGACCATGGGGTGCGCGACATCCGCGCCCTGGTGCTCGTCGCCGCCCCCGAGGGGCTTGCCGTGGTCACCGAGGCAGACCCGGACGTACGCGTCTACACGTGCTCGATCGACCGCTGCCTCAACGAGGACGCGTACATCCTGCCGGGGCTGGGCGACGCGGGCGACCGCATCTTCGGCACGCTCTAGGTCATGACCCCACAGCTCGCAACCATCGCGGGCGTCGCCTGCGGGGTGTTGGCGACGGTGCCCCTGGCACTTGCGCTGGCTCTCGCGGCGCGGCGCCCGCGTCCCAGTGCCAAGCCTGGGCGTGGCGTCGTCGCAGGCGTCGTCTGTGTGATCTGCTCGTTCGCGGTCGCGCAGGGGGCGCTCGCATATGTATATGTCAACGACGCGGCCAGGCTTGCCGATTTCGGCATACCGCTCGCGCTCGCCTTTCTGGCCGCGGCAACGGTCGAGGCGCTCGTGGGGTGGTGCGCCCAGCGCTGACAAGACGGGCGTGATGGGGTCCGACACAGGACCGAAACATAGCTTCAGTACTTCTCAACTGGGGTTTTAAACCCAAGTCAAATAAATTTAAACTTATGGGTCCAAACGGGCGGGGTAGGTGTACTATCCCTATTCGGATTCGGGTAGACACCTTTGAAGCTGGCGTTTGCTCGATTGGTCGTCCCAAGGCGCTTGGGACGCGTCACCAGCGGCCGATTGGGCCGCGGAGAAGGAAAGGACACAACGTGGGTCCGCTAGACAAGCTCCCCCAGGAGATTGACGAGCTGCTCGATGGCTTCATGTCCCACGCCATCGTCGGCGACACGACGCTCGGCCTGACCAACTACACCTTCTGGCTGGCCGTGGCCCTGGCCCTCATGCTCGTCGTGATTTTCGTGTTCAAGAAGAAGCAGGCCTCCTCGCTCGTGCCGCAGGGCACGTTCGTCAACGGCGTCGAGTACGTCGTCGAGTTCGTGCGCGATGACATGTGCAAGAGCATTCTGGGAGACACGTGGAAGAAGCATTTCCCGTTCCTCGCCGCGCTGTTCTTCTTCATCGTCGCCAACTCCATCGTTGGCGTCATCCCTGGCTGCCACCCCGGCACCGGCACGATTGGTGTCACCGCGGCGCTGGCCCTGTGCTCCTTCGTGTACTTCATCGTGGTCGGCGTCAAGCGACTGGGCCCGATCGGCTACATCAAGAGCCTCGCGCCCGAGGGCGTCGCCTTCCCGATCAACATCCTGGTCTGGGTCATCGAGCTCTTCTCGACCTTCCTGCGCCTGGTCACTCTGGCCGTCCGACTCTTCTGCAACATGTTCGCCGGCCACGTCGTCATGGGAGCCTTCGCCATCCTGGCGTCGCTGTTCTTCCAGCCGCTGCTGCAGGGCTTCTCGGTCGTCGCTCTCGGCCAGGCGGGCGCCTCGGTGTTCTGGGTCGCCATCCTTATTGTCATCTACCTGGTGGAGATCATGGTCGGCATCATCCAGGCCTACGTCTTCACCCTTCTGTCCTCCGTCTACATCCAGCTGGCGGAGAGCGAGTAGGGCATCTCGCGGGCATCTGCCCGCTGTGCATAGCGTCACCAAATAAGGTCATTGGTCGCCCCGACCGGGGCGAACGACAAAGGAGGAATCGTGGGAGCAATTGGTTATGGTCTTGGTGTTATCGGCGCCGGCATCGGCATCGGCCTCGCGGCGTTTGGTGCCACCTCCGCCATCGCCCGTCAGCCTGAGGTGCAGGGCCGTCTGTTCACCGTCTTCATCCTCGGCTCCGCATTCGTCGAGGCCCTGGCCCTCATCGGCTTCGTCGTCACCCTCATCGCCTAGGGCCAAGAGGGCAGACGTGGCTAACAGCTGTATGGAGGCAGGAATGTACAACAACACGAAGGGTCTCAAGGGCGCCGCGCTCGCGGCAGGCATCTTCGGCGTGCTCGCCGGCGTGCCCACCCCCGCCCTTGCCGAGGCACCCAGTGGCCCCGACCTTCTGCTCCCGAAGCCCGCGGAGTTCATCCCCGCGCTCATCGCGTTTCTCGTCATCTGGGTCGTTCTCGCCAAGCTCGCTTGGCCCTCGATCCTGGGCATGATGGAGAAGCGCCAGCAGAAGATCCAGGACGATCTCGACGCGGCAGCCAAGTCCAAGAAGGATGCCGAGCAGGCTCGCATGGACTACGAGGCCCAGATTGCCGACGCGCACCACCGTGCGGACGAGATCGTCGCCAAGGCCAAGCGCGAGGCCGAGGAGCAGCGCTCCGCCATCCTCGCGAAGGCCCAGAAGGACGCGGCTGCCACGGTGGCCAAGGCCCATGACGCGGTCGACTCCGAGCGCCGCAAGGCAATGATCGAGCTCTCGAGCTCTGTCGTCGACCTCTCCGTCGAGATTGCCGGCAAGATCATCGGCAACGACCTCTCCGAGGCCGAGCAGCGTAGGCTGGCCGAGAAGTACCTCGCGGAAGTGGGTACGGGACATGACCACGCGTAGCGACAAGGAAAAGACCGAGGCGTATGCCCGCGCCCTCATCGAGGCCGCGAGGCAGGAGGGCAGGGCGAACAAGGACCTGGTCCAGGTCAACCACGCCCTGAAGTTCTCCCCCGAGGTGCTCGAGACGCTCGCCGCGATGCGCGCCCAGGACGACCTGGAGCTTATCGGCGAGGTCGCGCGCCAGTACAAGGAGATCATCGACACCGAGGACGAGACCGTCTCCGTCACGGTGACGACCAGCGTCCCCATGGACGACGACCTCCGCGCCAAGGTTCGCGCCAAGGTCGAGAAGGACCTGGACGCTCCCGTCTTCCTGGTCGAGAGGGTTGACCCCTCCATCCTCGGCGGCATCATCGTCGAGGCGCGCGGCAACAGGCACGACGCATCCGTTCGCGCCCAGCTCGCAAACATCAGGAAGACGCTCTCCTCGACCTATATCGGAAGTGATGAGCAATGACAGACAAGATCAGCTCCGCCGAGATCCTGAGCACGCTGCGCCAGCAGCTGTCCCAGATCAACGCGACTGTTGACCAGCAGGAGGCGTCTGTCGTCGTCGAGGTCGGCGACGGCATCGCGCACATCTCCGGCCTGAAGACCGCCATGGCCGGCGAGCTGCTGCAGTTCACCAGCTCGGCCACTGGCCGCAGCGTGTATGGCCTCGCCCAGAACCTGGACGAGAACGAGGTTGGCGCCGTTCTGTTCGGCGAGGTCGACGCCATCAAGGAGGGTGACGAGGTCCGCACCACCGGCCGCGTCATGGACATCCCCGTCGGCCGCGAGATGCTTGGTCGAGTCGTCAACCCGCTGGGTCAGCCCATTGACGGCCTTGGCCCCATCAACACCAGCCACCGCCGTCCCATCGAGTTCAAGGCGCCTGGCATCATGGAGCGCCAGCCCGTGTGCGAGCCGGTGCAGACCGGCCTTCTCGCCGTTGACGCCATGGTCCCCATCGGCCGTGGCCAGCGTGAGTTGATTATCGGCGACCGCAAGACGGGCAAGACGGCAATCGCCATCGATGCCATCGTCAACCAGGCCAAGACCGACATGGTCTGCGTCTACGTCGCCATCGGTCAGAAGGCCTCGACTGTTGCCTCCATCCGCGAGACGCTCTCCAGGCACGGCGTCCTGGACAAGACGGTCATCGTTTCCGCCACTGCCGCCGACTCCGCGCCGATGCAGTACATCGCCCCCATGGCCGGCGCCGCGATCGGCGAGTACTTCATGTACAACGACGAGAACGGCAACCCTGCCGACGCCACCCACCCGGGCGGCCACGTGCTCGTCGTCTACGACGACCTGTCCAAGCAGGCTGTCGCATACCGTCAGATGTCGCTTACGCTTCACCGTCCGCCTGGACGCGAGGCCTACCCTGGTGACATCTTCTACCTGCACTCTCGTCTGCTTGAGCGTGCCTGCAAGATGTCCGAGGAGCTCGGTGGCGGCTCTCTGACGGCCCTGCCGATCATCGAGACGCAGGAGGGCGACGTCTCCGCCTACATTCCGACCAACGTGATCTCGATCACCGACGGCCAGATCTACCTGCAGTCCAACCTGTTCTTCCAGGGCCAGCGCCCCGCTGTCGACGTGGGTATCTCTGTGTCCCGAGTCGGTGGCGACGCCCAGCTCAAGGCCATGAAGCAGGTCGCGGGCACGCTTCGTCTGGACCTCGCGAGCTACCGCGAGAAGCAGGCCTTCGCGCAGTTCGGCTCCGACCTCGATGCCACTACCCAGTACCAGTTGAGCCACGGCGCTCGTATGACCGAGCTGCTCAAGCAGGGCCGCTATGCCGCCCTCGACGTCTCCGACCAGGTTCTGGCACTCTTTGCTGGCAAGGAGGGCTTCCTCGACGACCTCGACATCGAGCTCGTCACGCCCTTCCGCGACGGCCTGGCCGCCTATATGGCCGAGCGTCACGACGACGTCCGCAAGGAGATCCGCAAGGGCCGCATCAGCGACGAGCTCGGCGACAGGATCAAGGGCTACATCACGGCGTTCAAGAAGGACTTCCTGGAGGAAAACTCCGCCATCGTCGCGGCCCCCGAGGCTGCCGATAACCAGGATGAGTCCGAGCAGGAGAAGGCGTAGGAACCGGCGCATGTCGAACCTTCGTGAGATATCAAGGCGCATGTCCTCGGTGCAGGCGACCATGCAGATCACGCGTACGATGGAGATGGTCTCCACCGCAAAGATCCGCAAGGCGCTCGACCGTGCCGAGGAGGCCTCGCCCTACAAGGACGCCATCAAGCGCATGCTCGCAAACGTCGTGGGCGCGTCCCTCGACGAGCGCCAGCCCCTTCTCGTCAAGCACCCTGTCGAGAAGAACGTGCTGTTCATCATCATCGCGTCGGACCGCGGCCTTGCCGGCGGCTTCAACGTGATGCTCCAGCGTGGCGTGCAGCGTGAGATGGAGCGACTGGAGGCCCATGGCGTGGGCTATGACCTCATCACCTGTGGTCGCAAGCCGACCGATTACTTCACCTACCGTGGCGTCAAGCCGGTCATGTCGTTCACCGGCACCTCGTCCGAGCCGACCATGGACCAGGCCGACCGTATCGCGACCTACATCATGGATGGCTACGAGCAGGGCAACATCGACCGTGTCGTGCTGTACTACCAGCACGCCAGGAACCGTGTCGATCAGGAGATGGTCGTCGAGCAGGTGCTTCCCATCGAGCCCGATGAGTTCAACATCCCCAACGACCCGCGTGATCCCGAGGCCCTGACCAACGTTCGCCAGAACCACAACACGACGTTCAAGTTCGATCCGTCCGCGTCGGAGGTGCTTGGCTACCTCCTGCCGGCCTACATTCGCACCATCGTCTATCACGCGTTGCTCGATTCCGCGGCAGCCGAGCACGGCGCGCGCCGCCGCGCCATGCACTCGGCCACCGAGAACGCCCAGGAGGTCGTGGCCGACCTGGGTCGTACGTACAACCGCGTGAGGCAGGGCTCGATCACCACCGAGCTCAACGAGATCATCGGCGGCGCGTCCGCATTGGAGGACAACTGATGGCAGAAACTAACGAGAAGCGCAACGTGCTCGAGGAGGCAGCCCTCGACTACATGCGCCGCAGCGCGGGAGATGGCACCATCATCCGCGTGGTCGGATCGGTCGTCGACGTCAAGTTCGACGATCATGCGCCGGCCATCTACAACGCGCTCACGGTCAAGGGCGAGACCGCCATGGGCGAGGTCAATACCGTCCTCGAGGTCGAGTCCGAGCTCGCGGGCAACGTCGTCCGCACGGTCGCCATGTCGTCCACGGACGGTCTTCAGCGTGGCCTGCGCGTCCATGACACCGGCGCACCCATGATGATGCCCGTCGGCTCCGAAACCCTCGGCCGCGTGTGGAACGTCCTGGGTGAGGCTGTCGACGGCAAGCCCATTCCCGAGGACATCCAGTACTACCCGATTCACCGTCCCGCCCCGCAGTTCCAGGACATCACCACCCAGACCGAGATCTTCGAGACCGGCATCAAGGCCATCGACCTTCTCGAGCCCTACGTCCGCGGCGGCAAGACTGGCCTGTTTGGCGGTGCCGGCGTCGGCAAGACGGTCCTGATCCAGGAGCTCATCAACAACCTCGCCCAGGAGCATGGTGGCACCTCGGTGTTCACCGGCGTCGGCGAGCGCACCCGTGAGGGCACCGACCTGTTCCTCGAGATGAGCGAGTCTGGTGTCATCAACAAGACCTGCTTGGTATACGGCCAGATGAACGAGCCGCCCGGAGCTCGTCTGCGCGTCGGCCTCGCCGGCCTGACCACGGCAGAGTACTTCCGTGACCAGGGTCAGGACGTCCTGCTGTTCATCGACAACATCTTCCGCTTCTCGCAGGCAGGCTCCGAGGTCTCTGCACTTCTCGGCCGCATGCCGTCCGCAGTCGGCTACCAGCCCACGCTGGCCACCGAGATGGGCGACCTGCAGGAGCGCATCACCTCGACCCGCGAGGGCTCCATCACCTCTGTCCAGGCCGTCTACGTCCCCGCCGACGACCTCACCGACCCGGCGCCCGCGACGACGTTCACGCACCTCGACGCCACCACGGTCCTGTCCCGTAACATCGCCTCGCTGGGCATCTACCCGGCAGTCGACCCGCTGGCCAGCTCCTCGGACGCCCTCGACCCCACTATCGTCGGCGACGAGCACTACCGCGTCGCCACTGGCGTGCAGGAGCTGCTGCAGGAGTACACCGACCTGCAGGACATCATCGCCATCCTGGGCATGGACGAGCTCTCCGAGGAGCAGCGCCTGGTCGTCGATCGCGCCCGTAAGGTCCAGCAGTTCCTCTCGCAGTCCTTCCACGTTGCCGAGAAGTTCACGGGCAACCCGGGCGTCTACTGCCGCATCGAGGACACCGTGCGCTCCTTCGCCGCGATCATCGACGGCAAGTGCGACGACATCCCCGAGCAGGCCTTCCGCTTCGCGGGCACCATCGACGACGTTCGTCAGCGCGCCGCCAAGATGGCTGCCGACGCCAAGGCCGGCAAAGAGTAGGAAAGTTGAGAGATGGCTTATCTCACCTGTAAGCTCGTGAGGCCCGACCGACTCCTCTTCGAGGGGCCGGTCGCCTCCATGGTCCTCGTCACCTACACCGGCGAGCTTGGCGTGTGGCCTGGCCACGCGTCCGAGATCTGCGCCCTCGGCGACGGCGTCGTCCGTATGACGCGCCGCGCCGAGGACGGTGGCGACGTGCGCAAGGTCATCATCTCGGGCGGCTATGCTGAGATTGCCGACGACACCGTCGTGATCATCGCGGACCATGCCCGCGACATCAATGACATTGAACCCGAGAAGGTCCGCGAGACGCGCCAGAAGGCGGCCGATTCCCGTGACGCCCTCCCCGAGAACGACCACCGTCGTGCATACTATGAGAATAAGATGGCTTGGTGCGACCTCCTCCTCAAGCACGCTTCGCAGGAGGCCTAGCGCGTCACTACCTTCAGGAGGAACACAGGATATGGACGTCATCAGGATTGAGGGCGGACACCCGATTTCGGGCGAGGTCACCGTCGAGGGCGCGAAGAACTCCGCGCTCAAGCTCATGGCAGCCACGATCATGGCTCCTGGCGTGACCACGCTCACCAACGTCCCCAACATCTCGGACGTCCACATCATGGGCAAGGTGCTTAAGCGCCTTGGCGCCTCCATTACCGTCGCGGGCAAGCACGAGCTCGTCATCGACACCTCCAGCGTCGACAAGTGGGAGACCCCCTACGAGCTCGTCGCCAAGATGCGTGCGTCGACCGCGGTTCTCGGGCCCTTGCTCGCGCGCTTTGGCGAGGCGGTCGTCGCCATGCCTGGCGGTTGCAACATCGGCGCCCGCAAGATCGACCTGCACATCCTCGGGCTCGAGGCGCTTGGCGTTAAGTTCTGCGTCGAGCACGGCTACATCCATGCCACTACGCCCAACGGCATCGTCGGCGCGAACGTCCTTCTCGAATTTGCGAGCGTCGGCGCCACCGAGAACCTCATGATGGCCTCGGTGCACGCCAAGGGCACGACGGTGATCGACAACGCGGCGCGCGAGCCCGAGATTGTCGATTTGGCCAACCTCCTTAATGAGATGGGTGCCAAGGTCCGCGGCGCTGGCAGCCCCACGATCGAGATCGAGGGCGTCGAGAAGCTGCACCCCGTTGAGAGCCACCGCGTGGTCGGCGACCGCATCGAGGCGGCCACGTTCCTGGCGATCGGCGGCCTCACCGGCGGCCCGGTCCGCGTCAGGGGATTCGAGCCCGTTCACCTTGGTCTGGTGCTCAAGAAGTTCGAGCTCATGGGCATCGACATCCAGCGCGGCGACCACGAGGTCACCGCCTCGCGTACCAAGCCCCTCAAGAGCGTCGACATTCAGACGCTGCCCTTCCCGGGCTTTCCCACCGACGTGCAGGCACAGGCAATGTGCCTGCTGTCCGTCGCCGAAGGTGACTGCATCATCACCGAGAACGTCTTCGAGAACCGCTTCATGTTCGCGAGCGAGCTCGACCGCATGGGTGCCGACATCACGATCGAGGGTCATCACGCCATCGTGCATGGCGTCCCCTCGCTCTCGGGCGCGCAGGTCAAGTCGCCCGACCTTCGCGGCGGCGCCTCGCTCGCCATGGCCGGCCTCATCGCTGATGGCGTGACCACCATCAGCGACATCCACCACATCGACCGTGGCTACGAGGGGTTTGTCGAGAAGCTCCAGGCCCTCGGGGCACGTGCCGAGAGGACCTCGATTCCCGACCCGGACGTCGAGCTCGACGACTAGGTTACGACCCGACGTTCTTCTCGACACTGCTCGCGGGAGGTGCCACATGATCAAAAAGGATGCTGGCGGACACGATTTGACGATGGCGAACGAGGACTACCTCGAGTCCGTCTATCGCATCACCGTGGAGAGCGGCGACGACGACGGAATCAGGTCGGTCGACGTTGCCGACCAGCTGGGGGTCTCGAAGGCCAGTGTCAACAAGGCCATGACGACCCTCAAGGAGTCCGGCCTGGTCGAGCAAAACCGCTATGGCCGCGCGACGCTTACCGAGAAGGGCCGCGTCTACGGCGCCGACCTGTGGCGCTGCCATCGCATGCTCCGGTCGTTTCTCGAGCACGACCTTGGCGTCGATCCCAAGACGGCCGATGCCGAGGCATGCCTGATGGAACACGCCATCTCGCGCGATACCATGCGCCGTTGGATGGATTACCTCGAGGGACAGGGCCTTACCATCGATGAGCGCTAGCGACGCGGAGGCGTCTGTCGCAACCATGGGGCCGAGCTGCCCTGTCTGGGGCACCTGGCCCACGGACGATGCGGACGAGCAGGCCGCAAACGAGCTTGGGCGCGCCATCTGCGGCGCCTCGGGCGAGACCGTCGTCTTGTCGGGCGACATGAGCCGTCCGCTGTCCGAACTGCCCTTCTCTGAAGGCGTAGCGAACGCGCTGTGGAATGCGTGCGAGACCGAGACGATCTCCGAGATGCATAGGCTCTACCGTGACGCGGGCGCGAACGCGGCGGTTACCAACACGATGTGGTGCAGCGCGCCCGCCATCGCGGCCGCCGGACTCGACGTGTCCGTTCGCGACGCAAACGACCGTGCCGTGAGGGCGGCGTACTCGTCGGCGTCGCGATACGTTATCGGTGCCATCGGTCCGTGCGAGCGGGCCCCCCGCGAGCCCGATGCCGCGAGCCGCGCCGCATGGCGCGAGCAGGCGACAAGGCTCAAGTGGGGCGGCGTTCACGGCTTTCTGCTGCGAGGCATGCGTCGCGTCGACGAGGCCGCCTCATGCGTCGAGTGCGTGCGTCAGGTGAGCGAGCGTCCCGTGATCTGCCTGTTTGACTGCGATGCCTCTGGCCTGCTGGCGGATGGGTCGCCGCTGGCGGACGGCCTCGCGCGCGTTGCGGAGGCGGGTGCACACGGCATCGGCGTGACGGCCACGCTGTCCGATGTCGCCGCCCTGGCGCCGACGGTGGTCGATGTCGCCTGCGGGCTGGGCAGGGGAGCCGCCGTTGTCGCCTCGTGCGACCCGTCCGCCCCCGCTCGCACGCTCCAGGCAACCTACGCCCGTGTGGCACGCAACCTGCATGACCTTGGCGTTACGGCGATTGGTTGCGGCGAGGGGTCGACCGTCCGACACACCGCCGCCGTCGCGGACGTCCTTACGGGTCTCGAACGATAGGTGCCGCGAACGCGGCGAGGGTGGTTTGTGGGTAGCGCGCCCTTCTCGCATTACTGTGGAGTTGCACACGAGATGCGTCGGTTGGGCTAGAGTTTTATAAGATGCGTCGCATCATCGGGCGCAGACGAACATGCACCACGCATGAAAGGACCAACAGCGATGAAGGCTATCATTCCCGCCGCCGGCCTCGGCACCCGTTTTCTCCCCGCGACCAAGTGCACCCCCAAGGAGCTGCTCCCCGTCCTGGACAAGCCCGTCATCCAGTACGTGGTTGAGGAGGCCCTCGCGCCCGAGGGCGTCGACGAGTGCGTTATCGTCAACTCCCACGACAAGCCCGAGATCGAGAAGTACTTCTCGGTCGACGAGTCCTTCGAGCAGATGCTCGAGTCCCGTGGCAAGAAGCAGGAGGCCGAGCTCGTCCACGAGGCCGGCTCGCTTCCCGTCTCGTTCGTCTACCAGGACGAGCCGCTGGGCCTCGGTCACGCGGTCCACTGCGCGGCCGACAAGATGGACGGCGAGCCCTTCTTCATCCTGTTGGGCGACTACTTCGTGCCCGGCCGCCAGATGAACATCCGCATGGCCGAGGTCTCCCGTGCCCACAACAACGCCTCCGTCATCGCGGTGGCTCCCGTTCCCGCCGACCAGGTGAGCCGCTACGGCATCATCGCGGGAGAGTGCGTGGGCGCCTACGACGGCTCCGTTCCCGCCGACCCCGAGCAAGAGGGTGCGGTCTGGAAGGTCACGGGCCTGGTCGAGAAGCCCAAGCCCGCCGATGCCCCCTCGCACCTGTTCATCGTCGGCCGCTACCTGCTGTCGCCGCGCATCATGGACCTTCTGGCCGACCAGAAGCCCGGCGCCGGCAACGAGATCCAGCTGACCGACGCCATGGAGCGCCTGCTGGACGAGGAGGAGATGTACGCGCTGGTCATCGACCCGCTCGAGGGTTGCGACACCGGCACCCCCGCCGCCTGGGCCGCTACCAACGCGCGCCTTGCGCTTGAGGATGACGCTACCGCCGAGGCCTTCCGCGAGGCGCTTGGCAACACCGAGCTTTAGGGGACAGAGCCCGAATTGGCAATCATTCGCTTTGGCGCCGAGGGATGGCGCTCCCGCGTCGACGAGGACTTCACCGACGCGAACGTTTGCAGGGTGGCCGATGCCCTCGGCGCAGCATGGGCCGAGGCGGGGGACATGGGTACCGTGCTCATCGGGTATGACACCCGCCGAGACGCTCGCAGCCACGCCGCGCTTGCCGCGGAGGTGCTCTCCTCGTGGGGCTTCGACGCTCGCGTGAGCGAGGGCTTCTGCCCGATTCCCGCACTCGGATGGACCGCGGCGCACGATGAGGGTGTCATCGGCGCCGTCATGATTGGCGCTAGCGGGGCCCCTGCCGGCTACCAGGGCGTATGCGTTCGGGACGCCGACGGCCTGATTGCCCCCGGCGAGTTTCTTGCCCGCGTCGAGTCCCTGGTTCCCGGCGAGGCGTCCGACTCTCGCGGGGCCTGCGGATCCGTGGCACTTCTCGACACATATATAAGCGAGTTGGAGCGACTGGTCGACGCAGACGCGATTTCGGCCGCGCACCCGCGCATCGTCGTCGATCCGATGTACGGGACCTCCCGTGGAATCCTTGCAGGAATGTTGCGTCGCCTCGGTGCCGACGTCATCGAGATTCACGGGGACGATCGCACCGACTTCGCGGGGCTGCACCCCCGCCCGGTCGAGCCCTGGGTCGACGACTGTGAGCAGGCGGTCGTGAGCTCCGGCGCTTGCGCAGGCCTCGTCTTGGACGGGGACGCCGATCGCATTGGCCTGGTGGACGAGAAGGGCCGCTTTGTCAGCACCCATCGTCTGTATGCGCTTGTCATGGGCCATCTGGTCGAGACTCGTGGGATGTCCGGTCGCGTGGCCATGCCGCTCAACGGCTCGACGTACGTCCGGCGCCAGGCAAAGCGCCTGGGCTGCCGTCTGAGCGTGCTGCCCATCGGCTTCTCCCGCACCTACCGGGACATGTTGCGCCCCGACGCACTGATGGCGGTTGGCGAGGCGGGCGGCCTGTCGATTCCGATGCACTTCGCGGAGCGTGACGCCATGCTCGCGGCTCTTCTCGTCACGGAGCTTCTGGCATGCAGTGGCATGACCGCATCGGAGCTGGTGGACGACCTGGTGCAGGAGCTTGGCAGTCTTTGGTATGGGCAGCACGACCTCAGGCTCGACCCAGCCCAGATTCAGACCTTCCGAAACGTGCTGCCCGGACTAAACCCTCCTGTCGTGTGCGGACGCGAGCCTGTGGCGGTGAGTCATGCCGACGGCCTGCGCATGGAGATGGAAGACGGCTCATGGCTGTTGCTGCGCCCGTCAAGAACCGAGGCCCTCGTCCGCGTCTATGCGGAGGCAGGGGAGGCTGCGGAGCGCGACGAGCTCCTTGTGGCGGGTTGTGAGATCGCCCGCGGTTCTGGTTGGGATAGATAGTCGAGAAACGCGCGGTGGCCTCCTCGGTCGCCGCGCGTTTGTGTGTAGAATGTGAACATCGGCCGATTCCTGGATCGCGCTTGCCAAGGGCGCCCCGGACGCGTAAATTAACTCCTTGCCGCGCGGCCGAGCCGGGCGGCGGGGCGAACCCTGAGAACCGGATACTGCCGCCCGAGAGGGCGGCGAGGACAGCACAAATTCAAGCGAAACTCGAACAGGTTCTTTACCTTTGAACCCTCGA
>JAWQCY010000006.1:0-178270 GCA_036321795.1 Coriobacteriaceae bacterium CM84B_73
TACACCCGGTCCCATGCCGAACCCGGAAGTTAAGCCCCCCAGCGCCGATGGTACTGCGGCGTCAGGCCGTGGGAGAGCAGGGCGCCTCCGACCAACGACGGGCATTTGACAGGGGCAGGGCCCCGCCTCGCGGCGGGGCCCTGCCCTTTTTCGTGCGACGGCGCCCCGCCCGCGGCCGCGGGGCTAGCGGGCGTCGGTGACGTCGACCGCCACGCGCACCTGCTCCCAGGGCGCGGCGCCGCGGTCGACCGACAGGACCCGGCACTCGAGCGCGTCGCCGTGCCCGAAGGCGAGCAGCCGCGCGACGGCCTCGTTGGACTCGCGCGGGACGTAGCCGAGCTTGGTGCCGCGGCGCTCGATCCTTACGGCGTTGGGGTCGTAGGGGTTGTCCGGCTCGGCAACCAGTGCCAGCTTCTTTCCCGGCTTTAGCTTCTTGAGGACGAGTGCTCCGTCCCAATATTGGAAGCCGCGGATGTAAAAGCTGAGCATTCGACGTGACGGGGTATACATATCCCCCTCCTTATTGATTGTGGACGGGCCTTTGCCCCTCTCGTTAGCGCTAATGTAATCTGGTGCCTGGACACTATTTGGGACTCACGTCTCGGGCTTGTCAGTCTCTTGGATGCACTTCTCGGTAGAGGAATTTGCTCGGTAGGTTGCGAGTTGGATGTGTGACACACGCCTGCTTGGGGTACCCAAGAGGTATTGAATTGATTTGATCCGGGCTGAGCTCGGCGGAACGGGGGACGAATGGGCGAAGGTAAGGGCAGGATTGCCGATCTGGTGGTCCTATCGGAGTTGCTTTCTAACTCGCGTGGCGATTTGGACACGCGCTTGACTACGATGACGGCACATATCGGTCATCTTGTGCTCGGCAACGTTGCCGTTGCAGCGATTAGCGTCGTTGCTTTGCCTGCACTTTCGTATGCCTCTCCGTTCTTTTGGGCGAGCATTACGTTACGCGCGCTTGCCATTGGCGTCGTGCTGCTGTGCGTAGGCTCGATTGCGGTCTCTCTTGTTGCGGGAATGCGACTCAGGTCGCTGAGGGGTGTTGCCACGTGGAACCCGGGCGGCTCGCTCGATTCGATGGCCGCCGCAGCCGATGAGGCGGCTGCGCTTCGCAGGTGCATCGACGAGCAACGTGAAGTCGTTCGCAAGGGATCCGAGGTGGCTGATAACGCCTTCCACCTGCTGGTAATTGCCGACGGGCTGTTTATGGGTGCCATGCTTGTCGCGGTCGTCGCAATGGTTCTCGGCTTTGTGCTTAGCATCATCAACGATCTTGCCATTTGTTGCTACTAGGTGCCTCTCGGCAGGGTTGGCGGTGCACGGCGTGCAGGGGACGCGGCACTTACCTTGATGCGAGCGCCCACGAGGATGCTTGCGAGGCCATGTGCCCTCGGACGACGATAGGAGATGCGATGGGCGAAATATTCGCTGGCGAGAAGGACTGTGTCGTCGATGCGGCCGCCGCGGACGCGGTTGCCGCGAGCATGACAGGCACGGGCACTGCATTGGTGCTTGAGGGCGGCGGCTACCGCGGCGTGTTTACCGCCGGCGTGCTCGACGTTCTTATGGAGAAGGGCCTCACGGGATTCGATAGCGTCTGGGGCACCTCGGCGGGCGCTCTCAATGCGGTGACGTTCCGCGCGCGGCAGATCGGTCGCTACATTCGCGTGGTGCTCGCGTTTCGCGATGACAGCCGCATGATGTCGGTTATGTCGCTTGCCAAGACAGGCTCCATCGCGGGTAACGACTTCTTGTACCACGAGGTGCAGGAGCGTCTGGACCCGCTCGATGTCGAGACCTTCAACTCGGGCACCACACCCGTATGGGCCTGCGCAACCGACGTAACGTTTGGCACGCCTGCCTATCTGCCTATCCGCAGGATGCCCGACGACATGGACAAAATCATCGCGTCGGCGTCGCTGCCGATGCTGTCCGAGATCGTCGAGGTTGATGGCAGGCGCTGCCTGGACGGCGGCACGGCGGACTCCGCCCCAGTTGAGGTGGCTCTTGGGCTGGAGGGATTCGCCCGTCCCGAGGGCGCGGGAGATCCCGCCTCGCACGCGCTGGTCGTCCTGACGCAGCCGCGCGACTACCGCAAGGAGTCGTCGGGCGCCCTCATGCCCGTCGCGCGCAGACAGTACGCGAACAAGCCGTATTACCTGGAGGCCCTCGAGACGCGTCCCGAGCGCTACAATGCGCAGCGTGAGCGGATCTTCTCGCTCGAAAGGCAGGGCAGGGTGACGGTCGTCGCGCCGCCCGAGCCACTTGGCATTCCCACCACCGGAGGGTCGGGCGAGGTGCTTCTGCACGCCTACCTCATGGGGCGCAGCGAGGCCGAGAAGAGCCTGCCGCAGATCGAGAAATTGCTTTAGCAAGAGGCGACCGTCGTGGCCACCCCGGTCACGGCGGTCGTTCTGGCATTGTCGTTGATGCACGTGTGGAAGCGAGTTTGTGGGCGATCGCGCGAGGGACGCCTGGGACGGGAGGAACTGATGAAGCTTGTGGTCGTTGGTGGCGTCGCGGGTGGAGCGTCTGCCGCCGCGCGCGTGAGGCGCTTGGACGCGCATGCCAGAATCGTCGTGTTGGAGCGTGGCGAGCACGTCTCCTTCTCCAACTGTTCGTTGCCGTATCACCTGGGTGGAGTCGTGCCCAACAGCGACAGCCTGGTATTGATGACTCCCGAGAAGTTCAAGAGGCAGCACGACATCGAGGTTCGCGTAAGGAGCGAGGCCATCGCGATCGATCGCGAGGCCAAGACCGTTCGCGTGCGCGACCTGACAACGGGTGGCGAGTACGACGAGCCCTACGACAAGCTGGTCCTCTCCCCGGGCGCCGCACCAATAGTGCCGCCCATTCCGGGGGCCGACGCCGACAACGTCTTCACGGTGCGCAACGTGACTGACATTCGCGCGCTCAAGTCGTACGTCGACCGCGACGACGTCCGTAGCGTGTGCGTGGTCGGCGGCGGCTTCGTGGGAATCGAGGTCGCGGAGAACCTCGTGCGCGCGGGCAAGCGGGTCGCCGTGGTCGAGGGCCGCGACCAGATCCTCCAGCCGTTCGACTACGACATGGTCCAGACCCTGCACAAGGAGCTCGACGACAACGGCGTCGAGTTGCGCGTCTCCACCACGGTGACGTCTATCGAGAAGGGCCTTGTGCGGGCCGTGGGTCCCGCCGGAGAGGTCGAGGTCGCGGCCGACGCCGTCGTCATGGCGGTCGGCGTGGCTCCCGAGACCAAACTTGCCGCCGACGCCGGGCTTGCCATCGGACAGACGCGCGGCATCGAGGTCGATGCCAACTGGCGCACGAGCGACCCCGACATCTATGCGGTGGGCGACGCGGTCCAGACCTACGACGCGCTGGCCCACAGGCCGAGCCGACTGGCGTTGGCCGGTCCCGCCCAGCGCGAGGCCCGTGCCGCGGCCGACCACATGTACGGCGTGGCCGACCGCAACCGTGGCTTCATCGGGTCGTCGTGCATCCAGGTCTTCTCGCAAAACGCGGCCTGCACGGGCCTGTCCGAGCGTGCCGCCCGTGAGGCCGGCTATGAGTGCGACTCGGTGCTGGTCTACCCGTCCGACAAGGTCGGTCTGATGCCCGATAGCAACTACCTGGGCTTCAAGCTCGTCTACGAGGTGCCCACCGGCAAGCTGCTGGGCGCCCAGTCGATTGGCGTCGGCAATGCCGTCCAGCGCGTCGACGTGGTGGCCGCCCTGCTGGGCATGGGCGGGACACTCGAGGACCTGCGCGACTGCGAGCTGTGCTACTCGCCCGTGTATGGGACCGCCAAGGACGTCGTCAACTTTGCGGCCATGGTGGCCCTCAACATCGTGGGCGGCCGCTTCCGCCAGGTCCACGTGGACGAGGTTCGCGGGCTTGTCGAGAAGGGCGCCTACATCGTCGACGTCCGCGAGCCGGACGAGTACGCGACCGGGCACCTCAACGGCGCGCACAACGTGCCCCTGTCGCAGCTGGCCGAGCGCATGGGCGAGATCCCGCGTGACGTGCCCGTGTACCTGCACTGCCGCTCGAGCCAGCGCAGCTACTATGCCATCTGCAGGCTGCAGGGCATGGGCTGGCGCAACGTCACAAACATCAGCGGCTCGTACCTGGGGATCAGCCTGTACGAGTACTTCAACGACAAGGCGATGGGCCGCGAGCCCATCATGGACGCATACAACTTCGACTGACGCGTCGTGCGCCAAGGGAGAGGGGAAATCATGGCCGAGAAGCTTACCGAGGACTACGCGAACAAGATGATGGAGGACGGCTTCCATTGCTCGCAGTGCGTGATGGAGCACGCGGCGCCCGCCCTGGGGCTGGACCGCGACGCCGCCGTGCGCATGGTCGCCGGCCTGGGTGGCGGTCTGTTCCGCGGCGAGGTCTGTGGCGCGGCCAACGCCGCCGCGGTGGCCCTGGGCGTCGCGTACGGCTTCGACCAGGCAGACCCTGGCGAGAAGGACGAGCTACTCAAGGCAAAGATCCACGAGCTGGAGGAGCGCTTCATGGCGGAGCACGGCACCCTGTCCTGCAGGGAGCTCTTGGGAGGCTATGACTGCCTGCGCGACGAGGACGACCAGCCCGACTGCGACCGCGAGGACCCGTGGATGTACTGCGGAAAGTACTGTGAGACGGCGGCCGCGATCCTCGACGACCTTCTCCCCAGGGAGTAGGTCGGCAGGGGCGTCGAGACCCGATCGGTCGCGGGCCGGCATGCCCTCCGGGGCGTGCCGGCCCTTTGCGTGCAGGCATCGTGAAGATGGGGATTCTCGCACGTCACGGCTACAAAGCGTCTTGTGTGGTGTACACTTTGAAAGCTTTGTTTCTCAGAGCCCCGTAATCTCTGAAATAGACAAACAGCGTGGTCACTCGTCCAGGGGTGGCCAACGAAAGCAAGTTGGAGGAGTCAAGTGAACAAGTCGACTCGTTACGCCAAGCCTGGCGAGGTCGAGCGCAACTGGGTGCTCGTCGACGCCGACGGCGCCACCCTCGGCCGTCTTGCGACCCAGGTCGCCATGATCCTGCGTGGCAAGAACAAGCCGCAGTACACCCCGCACACCGACACCGGTGACTTCGTCGTGGTCGTCAACGCAGACAAGGTCGTCCTGACCGGCGTCAAGGCCGATCACAAGGAGTACTGGCGTTACTCTGGTTGGCTCGGCGGCCTGAAGAAGGAGTCCTTCAAGGAGGCCATGACCAAGCACCCCGAGCGCGTCATCGAGCACGCCGTCAAGGGCATGCTCCCCAAGACGACCCTCGGCCGTCAGCAGTTCCACAAGCTGCACGTGTACGCTGGTCCCGAGCACCCGCACACCGCTCAGAACCCCACCAAGATCGATCTGGAGGCTTAAACGATGGCTGACAACACCGCTGTTTACACCGGCACTGGCCGTCGCAAGGAGGCCGTCGCCCGCGTCCGTCTCGTTCCCGGCACCGGCAAGGTCACCGTCAACGGTCGTGACGCCCTCAACTACTTTGGCCGTCAGCAGCTCGTCGACAACGCTGTCGCCCCGTTCAGGGTCACCGACACCGTCGACCAGTTCGACGTCATCGCCCTGTGCGACGGCGGCGGCATCAACGGTCAGTCCGGCGCCCTGCGCCTGGGCATCTCCCGCGCCCTGCTGGAGGCTGGCGAGTACCGTGCCGACCTCAAGAAGGCCGGCTTCCTGACCCGTGACGCCCGTGCCGTCGAGCGCAAGAAGTACGGCCTGAAGAAGGCCCGTAAGCGCCCGCAGTTCTCGAAGCGCTAGTGCTTCTCGGCTGTTACGCGTAACAAGAAGTTTTGTCGAGGGGGACTCGTCGCATGCGGCGGGTCCCCCTCGCTGTGTACGATTGAGCGGTATTGCGATCGGGTCTCGCGCCCGGTCGCCGCGACCCGCGAAAGGGGACACGAATGAAGTACTTCGGAACCGACGGCTTCAGGGGCAGGGCCAACGAGGGCCTGAACGTGGAGCATGCCTTTAAGATCGGCCGCTACATCGGTTGGTACTACGGCGCCAACAGGGGCCGCAAGGCCCGCGTCGTCATCGGCAAGGACACCCGCCGCTCGAGCTACATGTTCGAGAGCTCCCTCATCGCCGGCCTGGTGGCAAGCGGCGCGGACGCCTACACGCTGCACGTCATCCCGACGCCCGGCGTCAGCTACGAGACCATCGACGGCAACTTCGACTGCGGCGTCATGATCACCGCGAGCCACAACCCCTTCACCGACAACGGCATCAAGCTGGTCAACGGCAAGGGCATCAAGATGGACGAGGGCGTTCTCGAGAAGGTCGAGGACTACATCGACGGCAAGTTCGAGGTGCCCCTGGCGACTGGCGAGGCCATCGGCCGCACGATCGACTACATGCAGGGCCGCAACCGCTACATCGCGCACCTCATCGCCAGCGCGAACTTCTCGCTCAAGGGCGTGAAGATCGGCCTCGACTGCGCCAACGGCTCCGCATCCAGCGTCGCCAAGCCCGTCTTCGACGCCCTCGGCGCCGACGTGCGCGTCATCAACAACGCCCCCAACGGTGTCAACATCAACGTCGACTGCGGCTCGACCCACATCGAGCAGCTGCAGCGCCACGTCGTCGAGCAGGGCCTCGACGTCGGCTTTGCCTACGACGGCGACGCCGACCGCTGCCTGGCCGTCGACGAGCGTGGCCGCCTGGTGGACGGCGACCTGATTCTGTACGTGTGCGCCAAGTACCTCAACAAGCACGGCAGGCTCTCGGGCGGCACCGTGGTGCCCACGGTCATGTCCAACTACGGCCTGTTCAAGGCCCTCGACATCGCCAAGCTCTCCTACGAGACCACCGCGGTGGGCGACAAAAACGTCTCGGCCTGCATGCGCGCCAACGGCTACTCGCTCGGTGGCGAGCAGTCCGGCCACATCATCTTCGGCGACATCGAGACCACCGGCGACGGCATCATGACGAGCCTGCGCCTGATGGAGGTCATCCGTGCCGAGCGCGAGAAGCTCTCCGAGCTCACCCGCCCGGTCAAGCTCTACCCGCAGCAGCTCGTCAACGTGCGCGTCGCCGACAAGGACGCCGCCATGGAGGCGTCCGAGGTCAAGGCCGCCGTCGAGGCTGCCGAGAAGTACCTCGAGGGCAACGGCCGCGTCCTGGTGAGGGCCAGCGGCACCGAGCCGCTCGTCCGCGTGCTCGCGGAGGCCCCCGAGGAGAGCCTGTGCGAGCAGGCCAACGCCATCGTGCTCGAGGCGCTCGAGCCGTACCGCGAGAAGTAGCGACGCGCTGCTAGTATGGGATGCCCGGGCGCGCCCGTGGCGCCCGACCCAAAGAGACGAGGAGGTTCCCATGTGCGGAATCGTCGGATATACCGGAACGCGACAGGCCGCGCCCTTCCTGCTCAAGGGCCTCGCCGCCCTCGAGTACCGCGGCTATGACTCCGCCGGCGTCGAGGTGCTCTCGCCCGATGGCGGCCTGCACGGCGTCAAGTGCGCGGGGCGCGTGTCGACCCTGGCGGAGCGTTGCTCGACGGCCAACCTGGTCGGCACGAGCGGCATCGCCCACACGCGCTGGGCGACCCACGGCGCGCCGTCCGACAGGAACTCCCACCCGCACCTGGACTGCACCGGGCGCGTTGCCATCGTCCACAACGGCATCATCGAGAACTACCGCGCCCTTCGCGAGGAGCTTCTTGCCGCCGGCCACGAGTTCGCCTCCGACACCGACTCCGAGGTCGTCGCGCATCTGGTCGAGGACTCGCTCGCGGGTCCCGCCAAGGGCGACCTGCTCGAGTCCGTCCGCATCGCGTGCGGCAGGCTCCGCGGCTCCTGGGCGCTCGCCGTCATCTCGGCCGACGCTCCCGGCGAGATCGTCGTGGCCCGTCGCCGCTCGCCGCTGGTCATCGCGCAGGCAAGCGACGGCGCTTACGCCGCCTCCGATATCACCGCGCTCGCCGGCAAGGCCTCGCAGGTCATCCAGCTCGAGGACGGCCAGCTTGCGCGCCTGTCGTCCGACGGCGCGGTGAAGGTCGTGGCCGCGGACGGCTCGCTCGTCTCGCGCCCGGCAAAGTTCAAGATCGACTGGGACGCCTCGGCGGCCACGCTGGGCGGCTACCCCGACTTCATGGCCAAGGAGATCGCCGAGCAGCCCGAGGCCCTCGAGCGCCTGCTGGCCGGTCGACTGACCGACGACGGCATCCGCATGGACGAGCTGGACATGACGCCCGAGGAGGCCGCCGCCATCGACCGCGTCTACGTCGTCGCGTGTGGCACGAGCTACCACGTGGGCCTTATCGCGCGAACCGTCACCGAGGCGTGGGCCAAGGTCCCTGTCATCGTCGAGACCGCGAGCGAGTTCATCTACCACGACGTCCTGGTTACCGACCACACGCTGTGCGTGATCATCACCCAGTCGGGCGAGACCGCCGACACCCTGGCCGCCGGCCGCAAGATGCGCGACCTGGGCGCCCGCGTCTTCGCCATCACCAACGTCATCGGCTGCACCGCCGCTCGCGAGAGCGACGGCGTGCTCTACATCCAGGCGGGCCCCGAGGTCTGCGTCTGCTCGACCAAGGCCTACACGGCCCAGATGGTCGCCGCGATCCTTCTGGCCCTGTACCTGGCGCACCGCAACGGCTCGTTCACCTACGGGCAAGTTGCCGAGAAGTACCACGAGCTCGAGAGGGTCCCGGACCTGGTCCGCGAGGTCCTCAAGCGCAGCTGGCAGGACCGCGTTGCCGCGGCAGCCTTCGGGGGTGTCTCGTCGAGCCTCTTCCTGGGCCGTGGCGTCAACTCGACCACGGCGGCCGAGGGTGCCCTCAAGCTCAAGGAGATCAGCTACCTGCACGCGGAGGCCTACCCCGCGGGCGAGATGAAGCACGGCCCGATCGCGCTGCTGGAGACCGGCTTCCCCGTCGTGGCGATCGTCCCACGCGACAAGCTGCACGACAAGACCGTCTCGAACATCGAGGAGGTCATCGCGCGTGGCGCCACCTGCATTGCCGTGGCGACCGACGGCGACTCCGACGTTGCCGCCCTGTGCGACAAGGTCCTGTGGGTGCCGCCCGTGGACGAGGAGTTCTTCGTGCCCATCGTCGCGGCAGTCCACCTGCAGATGCTCGCGCGCTACGTCGCGCTCGACCGTGGTTGCGACGTGGACAAGCCGCGCAACCTCGCCAAGTCGGTTACGGTGGAGTAGCCATGGCGCTTGCCGGGGTCGGTGTCGACATTCTGGAGATCGCCCGAATGGAGCGTGCCCTCGAGCGCACCCCGCGCGTTGCCGAGCGTGCCTTCACCCCCGAGGAGCGCGAGTACTGTGAGCGCGCGGCACGTCCCGCCGAGCGCTACGCCGCCCGATGGGCGGCGCGGGAGGCGGTCCTCAAGGCGCTGGGCACGGGCTTCTCGCAGGGAATCGCCCTGACGGACGTCTCGGTGGGCCGTGACGCCCAGGGGCGCCCGACCGCGATCCTCGCGGGTCGCGCGGCCGAGGCGGCGCGCGAGCGTGGCGTGCGCGAGGTCGCCCTGTCGCTCACGCACACGCACGAGCTGGCCGTGGCCAACGCCGTGGCCGTGACGGACGCCGCGCGCCCCAGGCGCGACGAGACGCCCGACCCAAAGGCGCGCCTGCAGGCGTCCTTTAGGGAGGCTCGCTCGGTCATCGACGACCTCGAGCGCGTACAGCAGGATGAGGTCACGGCCGCGGGGCTGGAGGCCGTGACGAGGGAGGCGCCCGAAGAGGGCGCGACTGAGGAGATGTGATCGGGTAATGCAGCCTGTTCTCAATGTCGAGGACGTCAGGTCGGTCGAGCGCGCGCTCACGCGTGAGGGCGTGAGCGTCTCCGAGCTCATGCACCGCGCGGGCAACGCCGTGTCGCAGGAGGTCCTGCGCATGGGTGACGTCTCGCGCGTCGTGGTCCTGTGCGGCATGGGCAACAACGGCGGCGACGGCTGGGTCGCGGCGCAGGAGCTTCTGGGGTCGGGCGTCGACGTCACGGTCGTCTCGGCGGTGCCGCCCGAGCGGCTCAAGAGCGACCTTGCCCTCATGGTCGCCAAGGGGGCCGTCGACGCGGGGGTGCCCGTGGTCGTGGCGCCCCCGCGCGACGTCCTCGAGGAGATGCTGGTGGACGCCGACGTCGTGGTCGACGCCATCCTTGGCACCGGCTTCCACGGCAGCCCCACCACGCCCTTCGACATCTGGATCGACGTCGTCAACGGATCCGGCGTCCGCGTGGTGGCGGCCGACGTCCCGAGCGGCCTTTCCGCCCAGACGGGCCACGCGCCGTCGGCGACCGTGTTCGCCGACGTCACGGTCACCATGATCGCCCTGAAGCCCGGCCTTCTGGCCGACGAGGGCCGCGACGCGTGCGGCGCCATCGTCATCGCGCCCCTGGCCGAGCAGACCGAGAGCCTGGTGCTCGACGCCGACCCGGTGGCCTGGCGCGCCGAGCTTCCCGACTACATCGACGTGGTGCCCGCGCCCACCAACGTCGTCGACAAGTACACGCGCGGCTCGGTCCTCGTGGTCGCCGGCTCGAGCCGATATCCCGGGGCCGCCATCATGGCCGCCCGCGCCGCCGCCCGTGCGGGTGCCGGCTACGTGACCCTGGCAGTGCCCGCCTGCGTGGCTCCCGTCGTGCAGGCCCACATGGTCGAGATTCCCGTCGTGCCGCTGCCCTGCGACGCCGCCGAGGGGACCTTCTCCGACGAGGCCGCCGGGGTCGCCGCGAAGCTCGCCGAGCGTGCGGGCGCCGTGGTCGTGGGCCCGGGCATGCGTGTGAACGCCGCGACCGTGGGCGTGTGCTCGGCGCTTCTGGCGACGCAGGCGCCCCTGGTGATGGACGCGGACGCGCTCAACTGCCTGGCAAGGCTCACCTCCAACCGCCTGGACAACTTCCCCGAGCTCATCCGACGCGAGGCGCCGCTCGTGCTGACCCCGCATCGCCGCGAGCTCGGCAGGCTCATGGGCCTGCCCGACACCCCGCCCGACTCGCTTACCAGCGCGCTGGAGGCCGCCCGTCGCATCGTGTGGTCCGACGGCGGCTCCGAGCTCGCGATCGTTGCCAAGGGCACCGCGACCGCCTGTGTGGGCGTCGAGGCCGCGCTGCTGCCCAAGCCAGGCCCCGCGTCACTTGCGACCGCCGGCTCCGGCGACGTGCTCTCGGGCATCGTCGGCGCACTTCTCGCCCGTGGGCTCGACGACATGGCGCGGCTCCCGCTGCTGTGCGCGCTTGCCTGCGAGGTGCACGGACGTGCCGCCGGCATCGCCGCCGAGCGCTTTGGCTCGAGTGGCGTGATGGCGACGGATATCATCGATTGCGTCGGCCTTGCCGCCGACTCCGTTGAGCGCTGTGCCGCTCTGGGCGTGCCCACGCCCGAGATGGCCGACGCCATGTCAGACGAGGAGAAGTCCAATGCCTAGCAGGATTTGTCCCGACGACAGGTGGTCGTGGGTCGAGGTCGACCTGGCCGCGCTGCGCCGCAACACCAGGGCCTTCCGCTCCCAGATCGAGCGTGGCGTGCGCATGATGTGCGTCGTGAAGGCCGACGCCTACGGCCACGGTGCCGTCCGCTGCGCGAACGTCATGCGCTCCGCAGGGGCCGACCAGTTCGCCGTGGCTACGGTCGCCGAAGGTGTCGAGCTGCGCGAGGCCGGGATCACCGAGCCGATCCTCATCCTGAGCGAGCCGCCGATGGAGTGCGTGCAGACGCTGGTCGAGCACGACATCATGCCGTCGGTCTACACCCAGGAGTTCGCGCTCGCCCTGGGCGAGTGCGCCGCGACGTTCGACCGCGTGGCCCGCTACCACCTTGCCGTGGACACGGGCATGAACCGCATCGGCCTCAAGCCCGCCGACGTGGTCGAGTTCCGTCGCGCCATCGACTTCCACCGCGGCCTGGAGTGCGCGGGCGTCTTCACGCACTTCGCCACCGCCGACGAGGTCAACGGCTGGGACTTCCAGCTCCAGTACAAGCGCTTCTCGGACGTGGTCGACGCCCTCGAGGCGGCGGGCCTCGAGACGGGCCTGGTCCACTGCGACAACACCCCCGCCACGATCCTGCACCGCGACACGCACCGCATGATGTGTCGCGTGGGCGTGGGCCTGTACGGCATGCACCCCGCCGAGACCACCGTCCCGCGCATCGAGCTGGCGCCCGTCATGAGCGTCCGCGGCCGCGTCACGCGCACGGCCTACCCGCAGGTGGGGGAGGGCGTGGGCTACGGCTTCAACTACCGCATCCCCAAGCAGAACATCCAGATCGCCACCGTGCCGGTGGGATATGCCGACGGCCTGTCGCGCGGCCTCTCGGGTCGCATGGACGTCCTGGTCGACGGCATGCGCTGCCGCCAGGTGGGCAACATCTGCATGGACCAGTTCATGTTCGCGGTCGACGTCAACCCGCGCACCTACCACCCGACGCATCCCGTCCGCTTTGGCGACGTGGTCACCATCATGGGCGTCGACGGCGACGAGCAGATCACGGCCGACGACATCGCGGCGCTGCGTGACACCATCAACTACGAGGTTACCTGCAACTTTGGCATGCGCCTCCAGAAGGTCTACGTCTAGGGGGTCGCGATGTCGGTCATGCGCATCCCGGGCCACGACCACCAGCGGCCCGGCGAGGTCAGGCTCGAGGAGATTCGCGACCTGATGGGCGACTGCCGCCTGTGCCCGCTGGGCCAGACGCGCACCAACCTCGTCTTTGGTGCGGGCAACCCGCACGCCCGCGTCATGTTCGTGGGCGAGGGCCCGGGCCGCAACGAGGACCTGCAGGGCGAGCCCTTCGTGGGCGCCGCCGGCAAGAGGCTCGACTCGCTGCTGGGCGTGGCGGGCCTCACGCGCGACGAGGTCTACATCGCCAATGTCATCAAGTGCCGGCCGCCCTCCAACCGCAACCCCCACCCCGACGAGATCGCGGCCTGCTCGCCGTTCTTGCGCGAGCAGATCCGCTCGGTGTGGCCAGACGTGCTCGTGTGCCTGGGCAACTTCGCCTCGCAGTGGGTGCTCAAGACCGACCGTGGCGTCATGTCGCTGCGCGGTCGCCTCCACCAGGTGGGACACTTCGTCGTGTGCCCCACGTTCCACCCCGCCGCGACCCTGTACCACGAGGAATGGGGCGCGCTTCTGGAGGAGGACCTCAGGATGGTGGGCCGCTGGCTCGCCGAGAACCCCGCGCCGGGCGCGGGAGACGGGAGCGTCTCGTGACGGACGACATGCAGAGAAGTGCCGCGGGCGCGGCGGCCGTCGCGCGCCGCGTGGACGACTTGACCTACCGCTCGGAGTCGACCGGGCAGACCATCGGCCTCGGCCGCGTGCTGGGAGGCCTTCTGCGCGAGGGCGACGTCCTGGTGCTCACGGGTGACCTCGGTGCCGGCAAGACCCAGCTCACCAAGGGCATCTCGGCCGGCATGGGTGCCACCGACGACGTGACGAGCCCCACCTTCACCATCCAGATGATCCACGCCGGCGAGCGCATGCCCCTGTACCACTTTGACCTGTACCGACTGACCGACCCCGACCAGCTGGGTGACGCGGGCCTCTACGACGTGCTGGGTGCCGACGGCGCCTGCGTCATCGAGTGGGGCGAGCAGTTTTCCGACGAGCTGGGCGACGAGCGACTCGACGTCTTTCTCACCAGGCTGGACGACGAGGCCGAGGCGGGCTGCGAGCCCGCGCGTTCGGTGAGGCTCGAGTCGCATGGCGAGCGCGCCGCCGAGCTGGCCCGCGAGCTTGCCGAGGCCGTGGACTCCGTCGCGTCCGCGTAGTCCCGCGACCGACCGACGCGCTGCGAGCGGCTACACTAGTCTGCGTAAACGTCGCGCCGCCATCGCGGCGCCTGTCCGCGACCCCGCAGAGAAGAGCGTCACCATGACCCAGACCGAACCCGCCGTCGTCCTCGCGATGGACACGTCCACCGACACGCTCGCGTGCGCGGTGGCCCGCATGATCCCGCTTCCGACGGGCGGGTCGTCGGTCGAGCTTCTGGCCTCGGGCGACCACGCGTGCCGCCGCAAGGCCAACGTCGAGCTCATGACCACCTGCGACGACGTGCTCGCGCGAGCCGGCCTTGCCATGGCCGACGTCGACCGCGTGCTGGTGGGCCGCGGCCCCGGCTCCTTCACGGGCGTGCGCATCGGCATCGCGACCGCCAAGGGCATCGCCTGCGGCATCGCCCGCCCGCTGCTGGGTGCCTCCACCCTCGACGCCGTTGCCTGGAATGCCTGGTCGGCGGGTGTGCGCGGCCGTCTGGGCGTGGTGGGCGACGCCATGCGTGGCGAGGTCTACCCCGGCGTCTACGTGCTTGACGACGCCGGCGCGCACCGCACCTTCGCCAACGAGGTCGTGAGCAAGGCCGACGACTGCGTCGCCGACTGGGCCGCGCGCTCCGACGCCGCCGAGCTGACCCTGGCGGGCGACGGGCTCAAGAAGTACCGCCAGCGGTTCGAGGCAGCGGGCTTCTCGGCATACGCCGACGAGGCGCTGTGGTGCCCGACGGGCGAGGGCCTGCTTCTGGCGGCCGCATCCGGCGAGACCGCGCGCTCGTTGGGCGACGGCGACCCTGCGCTCGTGCTGCCCGTCTACACCCGCCTGTCCGACGCCGAGGAGAACGAGCGTCGCCGCCTGGGCATGGCCGAGCCCGCGAGCGTCGCCGTCACGGGCACCGCCGACGCCCTGGCCGACATGCACCTGCAGCTGCGCCCGATGTCCGTCAACGACCTGCCGCAGGTCGCGGGGCTGGAGGCGCGTGCCTTCGCGGGCGCGGCCCACACCCCCTGGACCGAGCAGATGTTCTACGAGGACCTCAACCAGCCCGGTCGCACCTGGTGGGTCGCCCATGACATGGGCACCATCGTCGGCTTTGCCGGCGGAACCATGGCCGGCGACGAGCTCGAGGTCTCCGACGTCGTCGTGGACGAGTCGCGCCGCCGCGCGGGCATCGCCTCGCGCCTTCTGACCCGCGTCGCCTACGACGCGCAGATGCTCAACGCCGCCACGATCTCGCTCGAGGTCGAGAAGGACAACGAGGCCGCCCACGCCTGCTACGAGGCCCTCGGCCTGTCCGACGTGGCCTGTCGCCCCGACTACTATGGTCCCGGTGCCGACGCCGTGATCATGCGCGCGACGCTGCCCCTGGCGGCCGACGCCGCCCGCCTGGGTGAGCGTCCCGAGCCCAGGGCCTCCATCCGCCCCTGGCCCATCGCCTGCGGCGAGCGCACCGACGCCACCCGCGAGAAGATCCGCGAGTCGGGAGCCCTCATCCTGGCGGTCGAGTCCTCCTGCGACGAGACCGCCATGGCCGTCATCGACGAGCACGGCAACGTGTGCTCCTCGGTCGTGGCCACCCAGATCGACTTCCACGCCCGCTTCGGCGGCGTCGTGCCCGAGATCGCCAGCCGCAAGCACACCGAGGCCGTCGTCGGCGTCTACGAGGAGGCCATGGCCAAGGCCGGCGAGCACTTCGGCTGCGACACGCTCGTGCCGTCCGACCTGGCGGCTGTCGGCGTGACCTACGGCCCCGGCCTGGTGGGCGCCCTGGTCGTGGGCCTCGCCTTCGCCAAGGGCCTGGCCGGCTCGGCGGGCCTTCCCCTCATCGGCGTCAACCACCTCGAGGGCCACCTGCTTGCCAACCTCTTCGAGACGCCCGACCTCGAGCCGCCCTTCGTGGCGAGCCTGGTCTCGGGCGGCAACACCATGCTCGTTCACGTGCGCGACTGGGGCGACTACCGCATCCTGGGCCAGACCATCGACGACGCGGTGGGCGAGGCCTTCGACAAGGTCGCCAAGGCCCTGGGCCTGGGCTACCCCGGCGGCCCGGTCATCAGTCGGCTTGCCGAGAAGGGCAACCCGCGCGCGATCGCGTTCCCACGCGCGATGATGCACAGCCACGACTACCGCTTCTCTCTGTCCGGCCTCAAGACGGCCGTCATCACCTACATCGAGGGCGAGAACCGCGCTGGCCGCGCCATCGACCTGCCCGACCTGGCCGCATCGTTCCAGGCGGCCGTCGTCGACGTGCAGGTGGCCAAGGCGCTTGCCGCGGTGGAGGAGACGGGCGTGTCCGACGTGTGCGTCGGCGGCGGCGTCGCCGCCAACCCCAAGTTGCGCGGCGACTACCAGAGGCGCTTCTCCAAGATGGGCGTGCGCGTGACCGTGCCGCCGCTTTCGGCCTGCACCGACAACGCGGCCATGATCGCGCTGGTGGCGCTGCGCAAGTGGCGCGAGCGCGACTTCGTGCCGCTGACGATCGACGCCGACCCCAACCTGCAGCTGACCCGCGCCGACGACTAGCGCGCGATGACGGGAGGAACCATGGGCAGGACCGTACTTCTCTCCAGCAAGGTGTTCGTGGGCGACGACGCCTGCGAGCGCGCCGTGCCCCTGTGCGTGGCCATCGAGGGCACGCGGGTGGCCGAGACCTTCTCGCCCGACGAGCTCGAGGCACACCTCTTGCGTGGCGACGAGCTCGTCGACGTGGGCGACGCCTTCGTAAGCCCCGGCCTGCACGACGCCCACGAGCACGTGTTCCACGCGGCGCTGTTCCCCTCGGAGGTCGCGTGCGAGTACGCGGGCACGTCGGAGGCCGACTGCGTGGCCCACATGGTCGAGTTCGCGGCCACGCGCCCGCAGCAGGGGTGGCTCGTCAGCCATGGCTGGCGCGACAACCTGTGGGACCCGCCCGTGCCGCCCACCCGCGCCTCGCTGGACGAGGCGTTTCCCGACCGCCCAGTGGCCATGTACTCCGGCGACGCCCACACCGTGTGGGTCAACTCGTGCGGCCTGGCCGAGCTGGGCATCACCGACGAGACCGAGCCCCCGCAGGGCGGCTCGTTCGACCGCGACGCCGACGGCCACGTCACCGGCGTGCTGCGCGAGGCAGCGGGCATGCTGTACGTGGGCCGCATCCTGTCGTCCTTCTCGGATGCCGAGAAGGTCTCGATCTACCGCGACTACTTCCGCAAGCTGTCCGCCATGGGCATCACCTCGGTGTGCGACATGGCGCTGTCGCTGATCCCGGGCGCCGACGCGATCAACCCGACCGTCTACGAGACGCTCCGGGACGCGGGCGAGCTGTGCGTGCGCGCCCACCTGTTCCCGGCGCTGGGCGACGACGAGTCGATCCTCGAGGGCCTGCAGGACCGTCTGACGGGCGAGATGCTGCGCGCCCCCGGCTTCAAGCAGTTCTTCGACGGCGTCTCCAGCCAGCATACGGCGTGGTGCTCCGAGCCCTACGCCAACGCGCGCTTCGCTGGCGACAAGGGCCGTCCGACCGTCGACCCCTCCCGCATGCGCGAGTTGGTCATGCAGGCCGCGAGCCGCGGCCACGCCGTGCGCATCCACTGCATCGGCGACGCCGCGGTGCACGAGGCCATCTCGATCTTCGCCGACGCCCGCGCCGCCTTTGGCGACCCCACCCAGGGCGCCAACTCCATCGAGCACGCCGAGGACGTCCAGCCCGACGACGTCGCGCGCATGGCTGCCGCGAACGTCGTGTGCTCGGTCCAGCCGCCCCACGTGACGATCGACATCACCCAGCCCGACCGCGACCTGGGCCCCGAGCGCGCCGCGCGCATGTGGCCCTTCGACGCGATGCTGGACCAGGGCGTGACGCTTGCCCTGGGCACCGACGCCCCCGTGGTGGGCGCCGCCCCGGGCGACGTGCTGTACACCGCCTGCACCCGCCGCACGTCGCGCGGCCACGAGCCCGCTGCCGGCTGGCACCCCGAGCACGACCTGACCCGCGCCCAGGCCCTGCGCGCCTACTGCCTGGGCAGCGCCCGCGCCGTCGGACGCGCCGACGAGCTGGGCACGCTCGAGCCCGGCCGTCTCGCCGACCTCGTGGTGTGGGACCGCGACCTTCTGTCCTGCCCCGACGACGACCTGCAGCTCGCCCGCCCGCTCGCCACCTACGTCGGCGGCAGGAGGGTCTACGACTCCGAGGGGAGCGACCGATGAGGGACGGATTCGCCCGCGTCGCCGCGCTCGCGCCCTCCGTGCGCGTGGCCGACGTCGATTACAACGTCGAGGCCTGCGCCGCCGCGGTGCGGGCCGTCACCGCGGCCGTGGGGGAGGCCGGCACGGGCGCCCAGGTGGTCGTCCTGCCCGAGCTGGCGATCACCGCCTACACCTGCGAGGACCTCTTCTGGCAGGACGCCTTGCTGGACGCTGCCGAGAAGGGCCTCGCCCGCCTTGCCGACCTCACGGCCGACCGAGACGCCCTGGTGCTCGTGGGAGTGCCGGTGCGTGTGGCGTCCAAGCTGTATAACTGCGCCGCGGCCCTGTGCCGAGGCGAGCTTCTGGGCCTGGTCCCCAAGCTCAACATCCCCACCTACAACGAGTTCTACGAGGGCAGGCGCTTCTCGGCGGGCCCGCGTGAGGTCAGCCTGGTGCGCTTCGCCGGTCGCGACGACGTGACCTTCGGCGCCAACCAGCTGTTCGAGTGCGCCGACATGCCGGGCCTGGTCGTGGCGGCCGAGATTTGCGAGGACCTGTGGGTCCCCAACCCGCCGAGCACCGCGGCCGCGCTCGCGGGCGCCACACTCGTGTGCAACCTGTCGGCCTCCGACGAGCTCGTGGGCAAGGCCGACTACCGCCGCGCCCTGGTGGGCTCCACCAGCGCGCGCCTGCTGTGCGCCTACGCCTACGCGAGCGCCGGCTGGGGCGAGTCCACGCAGGACGTCGTCTACGGCGGCCACTGCCTGGTAGCCGAGAACGGTCGCGTCCTGGCCGAGTCCGCCCCCTTCGCCGACTCCGCGCCCGCGTGTGCCGACGCTGCCGCCACGAGTGCCGCCGCCAGGCAGGGCGCTGCCGAGAAGTACCCCTGGGCAGGCACCGTCTCGGTGGTCGACGTGGCGCTTCTCGCGGCGGACCGCCGACGCATGTCGACCTTCGCCTGCGACCCGTCCGCCAAGGACTACGTGTTCTGTGACTTCGAGCTTGGCGTGCGCGAGACCTCGCTGGAGGGGCGCCACGTCGACCCGCATCCCTTCGTCCCGTCCGACCCGGCGCGCCGCGCCGAGCGCTGCGAGTCGATCTTCTCGATCCAGGCGCACGGCCTGGCCAAGCGCCTGGCGCACACGCACTCGGCGCGCGCGGTGATCGGCGTCTCGGGGGGCCTTGACTCGACGCTGGCACTTCTCGTCTGCGCGCGTGCCTTCGACCTCCTGGGGCTGGACCGCTCCGGCATCCTGGCGATCACGATGCCCGGCTTCGGCACCACGAGCCGCACCCACGGCAACGCCCGCACCATGGCCGAGGCCCTCGGCTGCGAGCTTCGCGAGATCGGCATCGCCGCCGCGGTCCGCCAGCATTTCCGCGACATCGGGCACGACGAGTCCGACCACTCCGTCACCTACGAGAACGCCCAGGCGCGCGAGCGCACGCAGATCCTGATGGACGTTGCCAACCGCGAGGGTGGCCTGGTGGTGGGTACGGGCGACCTGTCCGAGCTGGCGCTGGGCTGGGCCACCTACAACGCCGACCACATGAGCATGTACGGCGTCAACGCCGGCGTGCCCAAGACCCTCGTGCGCCACCTGGTGCGCTACGTGGCCGACGCCGCGCGCGAGCGCGGAGACGAGCGGCTGTCCGAGGTGCTTCTCGACGTGCTGGACACGCCGGTCTCGCCCGAGCTGCTGCCCGCGGGGGGCGACGGCACGATCAGCCAGCGCACCGAGGACCTGGTGGGGCCCTACGAGCTGCACGACTTCTTCCTGTACAACGTCTTGCGCTGCGGCTTCGCCCCGGCCAAGGTCTACCGCCTGGCGTGCGCGGCCTTCGACGGCGCCTACGACGACGGGACGATCCTGGCGTGGCTCAGGAAGTTCTACTGGAGGTTCTTCTCGCAGCAGTTCAAGCGCAGCTGCCTGCCCGACGGCCCCAAGGTGGGCACCGTCGCGGTCAGCCCGCGCGGCGACCTGCGCATGCCCAGCGACGCGTGCGTCGCGGTGTGGCAGGCGCAGCTCGACGGCCTGTAGGGCGAGCTACCGAGAAGGACGTCGCGGGCTCGTCGCCGCTCGCCGTACCTCGCTGAGCGCACACCAGAAAATCTAAGCGGCAATTAGTGAGATTTTTTCCCATCCCGTTGTTATATCGGCGTGGGCTGGGTACTATTCTTTGCGGTTGGACCCTGGGCGACCCGCACGCGCGCGTGCCGGCGTCGCTAAGCAACGCGCCCGTCGGGCGCAATAAAGGAGGTACTTGGAAATGACTCTCAAGCCACTGGGTGACCGCGTCCTCGTCAAGCCCGCCCCCAAGGAGGAGAAGACCTCCTCCGGCCTGTACATCTCCAGCGGTGCGCAGGAGAAGCCCCAGAAGGGCGAGGTCGTCGCCGTGGGCGCCGGCAAGCTCAACGACAAGGGCGAGCGCCTGCCCATCGACGTCAAGGTCGGCGACCAGGTCTTCTACGGCAAGTTCGGCGGCACCGAGGTCAAGGTCGAGGGCGAGGACTACCTGCTGCTCCGCGCCGACGACATCTACGCCGTCGTCGAGGAGTAGGCACTTCTCGGCAGCAAACGCCGCGACCCGAGCGTCGCATCTGAACTGACACCAATTGGAGGAATGCCACATGGCCAAGAACATCGATTTCGGCACCGACGCGCGTGCCAAGCTCGCCAAGGGCGTCAACACCCTGGCCGACGCCGTCACCACCACCATGGGCCCCAAGGGCCGCTACGTCGCCCTCGAGCGCTCCTTCGGCGCCCCGACGATCACCAACGACGGCGTCTCCGTCGCCAAGGAGATCGAGCTCAAGGACCCCGTCGAGAACATGGGTGCCCAGCTGGTGAAGGAGGTCGCCACCAAGACCAACGACACCGTGGGTGACGGCACCACCACCGCCACGCTGCTGGCCCAGGTCATCGTCAACGAGGGCCTGCGCAACGTCGCCGCCGGCGCCAACCCCATCGCCATCCGTCGTGGCGTCGACAAGGCCGTCAACGCCGTCGTCGAGAAGATGAAGGGCGCCTCCAAGGACGTCTCCACCAAGGAGCAGATTGCCTCCGTCGGCACCATCTCCGCCGGCGACCCGGTCGTCGGCTCCAAGATCGCCGACGCCATGGAGGTCGTGGGCAAGGACGGCGTCATCACCGTCGAGGAGTCCCAGACCTTCGGCCTGGACATCGACACCGTCGAGGGCATGCAGTTCGACAAGGGCTACATCTCTCCGTACTTTGCCACCGACAACGAGACCATGACGGCCGACCTCAAGGATCCCTACATCCTGATGACCGACCAGAAGGTCTCCAACATCCAGGACATCCTGCCGATCCTCGAGGCCGTGCAGAAGTCCGGCAGCCCGCTGCTGATCCTGGCCGAGGACGTCGACGGCGAGGCCCTCGCCACCCTGATCCTCAACAAGCTGCGTGGCACCCTCAACATCGCCGCCGTCAAGGCCCCCGGCTACGGCGACCGCCGCAAGCGCATGCTCGAGGACATCGCGACCCTGACCGGCGGCCAGGTCGCCATGAAGGAGCTCGGCATCAACCTCACCGACGTCTCCGCCGAGATGCTCGGTCGCGCCAAGTCCGTCAAGATCACCAAGGAGAACACCACCATCGTCGGTGGCGCCGGCTCCCGTGAGGCGATCGACGAGCGCATCGCCCAGATCAAGTCCGAGATCGAGCACACCGACTCCGACTTCGACCGCGAGAAGCTCAAGGAGCGCCTTGCCAAGCTCTCCGGCGGCGTCGCCATCATCAAGGTCGGCGCGGCCACCGAGGTCGAGCTGAAGGAGATCAAGCACCGCATCGAGGACGCCCTGCAGGCCACCCGCGCCGCGGTCGAGGAGGGCATCGTCGCCGGTGGCGGTGTCGCCTTCATCGAGGCCTCCTCTGCCCTCGACGACGTCGAGACCGTTGACGCCGACGAGAAGATCGGTGTCGAGATCATCCGCAAGGCCCTCGAGGCGCCCGTCCGCACCATCGCCAACAACGCTGGTTTCGAGGGCTCCGTCGTGGTCGAGAAGATCAAGGGCCTCGAGGCCGGTCAGGGTCTCAACTCCGCCAACGGCGAGTGGGGCGACATGATCGAGATGGGCGTCCTCGACCCCGTCAAGGTCTCCCGCGTCACGCTGCAGAACGCCGCCTCCGTCGCCTCGCTGATCCTCATCACCGAGGCCACCGTCTCCGACGTGCCCAAGAACACCTCCATCGAGGAGGCCATCTCCCAGGCTGCCGCCCAGGGCGGCCAGGGTGGCATGTACTAGGCATAGCGCGTTCGCCTAGGCAAATCGCCTTTTGTTGGGGGTCCCGTGCCACGTGCGCGGGACCCCCTTCTTGCGCCGTATGGGCGGGGTACAATAGACAACTGTATGTGTGGTCGACCCCAAGGAGGGCCTATGTCGGAGAAGCGCGACCTTCTCGACGACATCATCGATATCCAGAAGGACTGGACCGCGGTCAAGAACCCGCTGGGCAACCTCGCCGACGCGCTTGCCGCCGAGCCCGGCTCCGAGCCCGAGTGGGACCCGAGTCGCTACAAGTGGCGTCCCCGTGCCAGCACCACCTCGTGCATGAGCTGCCTCACGTCCGACCCGTCTGCCTGCATCCGTTGCGTCGACGTATGCCCGGTGGGCGCCATCGAGGTCACGGGCAACTCGATCCACGTGTCCGACGCGTGCCGCAAGTGCGGCCTGTGCGTGGCCGCGTGCCCTGTCGAGGCGTTCAGCGACATGCACCACTCCGCGCACCAGATGTACGAACAGATCGCCAAGGCGGCAGGTTCGTACAGACATGCATACGTCACCTGCACCCGCGCGTTGGGGCGCCTGCCCGAGGAGAACGAGGTCCTTCTCCCTTGCGTGGGCTGCGTGCCGACCGAGGTGTGGTTCTCGATCCTGTGCGACTTCCCCAACGTGAGCGTCTACCTGCCCATGGGGGTGTGCGACCGCTGCCGCACCGTCACCGGCGAGGACGCCTACGGCGAGGCCATCGGCCTGGCCGAGCAGCTGAGCGGCCGTGGCGTGGGGCTGGTTGCCGACGAGTCCGAGCTCGACCACCAGAAGCTGCGCTCCGCCGAGCGCCGCGAGTTCGTGAGCAACATCGCCAAGGCAGGTGCCTCCGTCGCGTCGATGGCCAACCCGCTTCTGGCGGGTGCCAAGTCCATCACCCAGCGCCTGCAGGAGCACTCGCGCCAGATCAACTCGCTGCAGAACTCGCTCGAGAAGATGTGCGGCTCGCAGACGACCCAGCGCCGCAAGCGCGTCATCCCGCCCAAGCGCCAGCTGGTGATGGGAGCCCTGCAGAAGCACCCGACGCTTGCCGGCAACTTCGCCGTGAGCGCCCCTGTCTGCGACACGTCCCTGTGCAGCATGTGCGGCGACTGCGTCAAGGTGTGCCCGACCCGCGCGATCGACCTCGACAACCGCGGCCACGTCACGGTCGAGGCCTCCTACTGCATCGGCTGCGGGGCCTGCGTGCGCGCCTGTGCCTCGAGGGCCCTGGCGATGGAGCCCACCGACCCCAAGGCGCTCGTGGTCCCCGACGCCGACGCCGAGGAGGCACGCCGCGAGCTCGAGAAGCAGCGCGCCGAGGTCGAGCGTCTGAAGAAGCAGGGCAAGCGTCAGCTGCAGCGTGGCCTGGACCTGCTGGACGAGGTCACCGCTGCCGCCACGGGCGAGAAGCCCAAGCGCAAGGTCAAGAAGGCCTCCGCCAAGAAGACGGCGGGCAAGAAGCCTGCCTCCGCCAAGAAGGCGCCTGCCAAGGCCACTTCGAACAAGGCGAGGCCCGCCAAGGCGGCGTCCGGTGCCGCACCCGCGAAGAAGACGACCAAGAAGAAGGCGGCCCGCGTGGTCGCGAAGCCCAAGAGGACGAGAAGCGCCAACGAGTAGCGGCCCTTCTCGACAGCACAGAGAGGTGAGAAAGTGTCTCTTTCCATCGGAATCGTCGGCCTGCCCAACGTCGGCAAGTCCACCCTGTTTACGGCGCTGACGCGCAAGGGAGGCCTGGCGGCCAACTACCCGTTTGCCACGATCGACCCCAACATCGGCATCGTCGACGTGCCCGACGAGCGCCTGCAGAAGCTGGCCGACATCGTCCACCCGGGACGCATCGTGCCCGCCACGGTCGAGTTCGTCGACATTGCCGGCCTGGTCAAGGGTGCCAACGCGGGCGAGGGCCTGGGCAACCAGTTCCTGGCAAACATCCGCGAGACCGACGCCATCTGCGAGGTCGTCCGCTTCTTCAAGGATCCCAACGTCATGCGCGAGGTCGGCCGTACCGCCGACTTCGTCGACCCCGCCGGTGACGTCGAGGTCATCAACACCGAGCTGATCCTGGCCGACCTGGGCACCCTCGAGAAGAGCCTGCCCAAGCTCGAGAAGGAGGCCAAGCGCGACAAGGAGCTGGCCCCGCGCGTTGCCGTCGCCAAGCGTCTGCAGGAGTGGCTGAACGAGGGCAACCGTGCCATCACCATGGAGATGACCCCCGAGGAGCGCGCCGCCGCGCACGACCTGTTCCTGCTGACCATGAAGCCGATCCTGTACGTCGCCAACGTCGACGAGGGCATGCTCTCCGAGGACCTCGGCCCGATCGACGGCCAGCGTCCCATCCCGGTGTGCGCCGAGGTCGAGGCCGAGCTCGCCGACCTGGACCCCGAGGAGGCCGCCGAGTACCTGGAGTCCCTGGGCCTGGAGCACAGCGGCCTGGAGACGCTCGCCCAGGCGGCGTACTCGCTGCTGGGCCTGCAGAGCTACTTCACCGCCGGTGAGATGGAGGTCAAGGCCTGGACCATCCCGGTGGGTGCCAAGGCCCCCCAGGCCGCGGGCGTCATCCACTCCGACTTCGAGCGCGGCTTCATCAAGGCCGAGGTCGCCAGCTACGAGGACTACGTCGAGCTTGGCGGCGAGGCCGGCTGCAAGGCCGCGGGTCGCCTGCGCATGGAGGGCAAGGACTACGTCGTGGCCGACGGCGACGTCATGCACTTCCGCTTCAACGTGTAGGCCTCTTCCTCCACGCACTTCTCTGCAGAGAAGGGCCGCCCCTCGCGACGATGTGCGAGGGGCGGCCCTGTTTCGTTCGTATGTGCCCGCGTGCGCGGGCGGGGGGCGTCGCGGCTAGGACTGGTCGGTGCCCAGGACCAGGACGACGTCGGCGTCGGTGGAGTACTGCCCGTCGTTGGCCTTGACGGTGAGGTTGCCGCCGAGTGCCTGGTTGACGGCCTGGGCCTGCGCCTTGTGCGTGTTGCCGTTGTAGACGACCACGGTGTGGTCGTAGATGCTGTTGGAGGTGGAGGCAGTGCACTCGAAGCCCCTGGAGTTCAGGCTTGCCGAGATGCGGCCGGCCAAGCCGTTGACGTTGGCGGCGTTGAGGACCAGCACGGTGCCGGAGTAGTCGGTCGCGGTGGTCGTGGCCGACGCGGTGGAGCTGTTGTCGCCGTTGTTGATCGAGCCGACGGAGCCGGCGACGCCGCGGGTGGTGTCCTCGTCCTCGGACTCGTAGGGGGAGAGGCCCTTGTCGACGCGCTGCATCATCTTCTGCCAGGCGTCCTTGTCGCAGATCTCGTACCAGGTCGAGTTGACGTACTCGGAGTTGGTGGGCTCCATGCCCGAGTAGATGTCCTTGGTGGTGTCGATGCCGCGGAACTGGGTCGCCAGCGTCAGGATCGAGGTCGCGTCGAGGTCGGTGGTGACGGAGTCGGCGAGCTTGGAGACCATGGTCGCCATCGAGGCGGGATCGAGCGTCAGGATCTTCTTGGCGATGGCCGAGATGACCATGCGCTGGTTGGCGGCGCGGTAGCGGTCGCCGTCGCCGTAGGCGTCGTAGGCGTGGCGGGCGCGGCACAGCACGAGGGCCTGGTCGCCGTTGAGGGTCTGCTTGCCCTTCTCGATCACCTTGCCCGTGCCCGTGGAGTCGTCGACCTTGACGGGAACGTCGACCTCGACGCCGCCGATGGCGTCGACGATCTTGACGAAGTTGTCGAAGTCGAGCTCGGCGTAGTGCGAGATGGGCACGCCGGCGAACTCGGAGATCGTCTTGACGGTGTAGCTGGGGCCGCCGACCGAGTACGCGGCGTTGATCTTCTGCTGTCCGTACTCGCCCAGATCGACCAGGGTGTCACGGTGGATCGAGACGAGCGTCACGCGCTTGGCCTTGGGGTCGACGCGGACGAGCATGATCGAGTCGGTGCGGTACGCGCTCTCGGCCGCGCCATACTCGGAGCTGTTGACGCGGTCCTGGTCCTTGTCGACACCCAGCAGCAGCATGTAGAACGGCTGGCCGGCCTCGACCTGCGTGAGGGAGCCGCGCAGCGAGTCGTCGATGCCGGAGGCGAGCTTGGCGTTGATGCTGTTGATGTAGGCGAACGCGGCGCCGCCCAGGCAGATCAAGGTGATAAGGATGACCGCAAGTGCAACGCGCAGGGTGTGGGTGCGCTTTCTCTTCTTGCGGCTGTCGACGTAGCGGTCGATTGCCCCGTCTGCGCGAGAGATGGCGTCGGTAATGGCGTTGCCGGTGTCGTCCTTGCTTGCGCGGAGTTTCTTGTGAGCCACGCGTTAGACCCTTCGTTGTGCGGAGGGCGTGCACAAAGGCCTCCGCGATTGCAAGTTTACCCTCTAATGCTAGCCAAGGCTCAAGATTTCCTGCGTTACTCGAGAGGAATAACGTCGTACCGCCATATACCTGTGCCGCGCGTTATATCATGTGCAACCAGAAATAAAACGGGTGCCGCGGCCAATGCGCGTCCCCCGTCGTCAAGCGGAGGTATCAATGCCCACAAGCATCACCGAGCAGCGCGTCGTCGTCCTCGACTTTGGCGCCCAGTATGGCCAGCTCATCGCGCGTCGCGTCCGCGACCTGCACGTCTACTCCGAGATTGTCCCCTGTGACATCACGGCCGACGAGCTCGCGGCCCTCGACCCGTCCGCGATCATCCTGTCGGGTGGCCCCGCCTCCGTCTACGCGGACGACGCGCCCGACATGGACGAGAAGATCTTCTCGATGGGCGTGCCCGTCCTCGCCTTCTGCTATGGCGAGCAGATCATGGCCCACAAGCTGGGCGGCCACGTCGGTCATACCGAGAAGGGCGAGTACGGTCCGGCCACCCTCACCCGTCACGGCGCCTCCCAGCTGCTGGACGGTACCCCCGACGAGGGCCAGACCGTCTGGATGAGCCACCGCGACGCGGTCGACAGGCTTCCCGAGGGCTTCACGCTTACTGCCTCGACCGAGACCTGCCCCATCGCCGCCTACGAGGACCCCGCGCGCAAGCTGTACGCGACGCAGTTCCACCCCGAGGTCCGTCACAGCGAGTACGGCAACAAGATGCTGTCCAACTTCCTGTTCGAGGTCTGCGGCCTCGAGGCCAACTGGACCATGGACGGCCTGGTCGAGTCCAAGGTCGCCGAGATTCGCCAGAAGGTCGGCGACGACAAGGTCATCCTGGCCCTTTCTGGCGGCGTCGATTCCGCCGTCACCGCAGCCCTCGTGCACCGCGCCATCGGTGACCAGCTCACCTGCGTGTTCGTGAACCACGGCATGCTGCGCAAGGGCGAGCCCGAGAGCGTCGAGCGCGTCTTCACCGAGGAGTTCGACATCCCCCTGGTCCACGTCCACGCCGAGGAGCGTTACGCGCGCCTGCTCAACGGCGTCACCGACCCCGAGAAGAAGCGCCGCATCATCGGCCGCGAGTTCTGGAACGTCTTCTTCGAGGAGGCCCAGAAGCTCGACGGCGTCAAGTACCTGGCGCAGGGCACCATCTACCCCGACATCATCGAGTCCGGAGCCCGCAAGACGGGTGGCAAGGCCTCGACCATCAAGAGCCACCACAACCTGATCCCGTTCCCCGAGGGCGTGCACTTCGACCTCATCGAGCCGCTGGACCACTTCTTCAAGGACGAGGTCCGCGCCCTGGGCACCGCCCTCGGCCTGCCCGACGAGATGGTCTATCGCCAGCCGTTCCCCGGCCCCGGACTGGCCATCCGCATCATCGGCGAGATCACTGCCGAGAAGCTTGAGACGCTCAAGGACGCCGACCTTATCGTCCGTGAGGAGCTCGACGCCTACAACCAGCGCCTCTTCGAGGAGACGGGCGAGCGCAACTCTGAGCACTCCTGCTGGCAGTACTTTGCGGTCCTGCCCGACATCCGCTCGGTGGGCGTCATGGGCGACGAGCGCACCTATGGTCGTACGGTCATCCTGCGTGCCGTCGAGTCCTCCGACGCCATGACGGCCGACTGGGCCAAGCTTCCGTACGACGTGCTGGGTAAGATCTCCAGTCGCGTCGTCAGCGAGGTCGCTGGGGTCAACCGCGTCGTCTACGACGTAACCCCGAAGCCCCCTGCAACGATTGAGTGGGAGTAGGCTGATAGGGTTCTGACCTGCACTTTTGAGTGCCGCACTGTGCCGCTGAGTTTCGTTTCGTACGAGAGTCATGGCAAAGCCACCAGCGACAGCGGTGAGTGAAAACGATTTTCTAGCCTCCGTTCCCTCGTTGGAACGGAGGCTTTTTCTTTGTCGTTTTACTCCCTTTCACCTGCGATTTCGCGATTTACTCCCTGTGTTTCAAGACGGCAAGGCGCGGGGCGGTATTCGGGGGAACGGGAGTAAGGATTTATCCCAAGTGAGTAGACACTCGATTTTTGTCCCCGAGAACGAAACGAGGCCGTTTCGGGGCCCATGAAACTCAAATCGAACTCAACGGGCGTTTTTACGGTCTCCGTACGGCGTTTCCCCAGGTGGTTAATGGGGAGTAAAGAATCTCGCCGCCTCAATGAAAACGGGAGTAATCAGGGGAAATGCCGCAGTGTACTGCCGTGTGCCGCCATGTAAGCCACCGCGTCATTTACTCCCCAGGTGCGCTGAAAATGCCCGCGTATGCAATGGGGAGTAAAAACTCAGCAGACGCAGGAATGAGCGGCGCTCGCCGCCTAGCCTGGCGTCCTGATTCGATTGCGTTGATTGCGAAATGCGGGGAGTCGCTACAGCGAGGCTTTCCAGTCCTCGTACTCGTCGGCGTCGATCTCGCCGTTCTCGAGCCGTGCGCGCTTCTCTGCCCACAACTCGATCGCCATCGCGGCTTTGGGCGCGTGCGGCGCCTCGGGGTTCAGGGAGAGGCCCCTGCCGTCGGCTGCGGGCACGATGCCGAAGGAGTCCTCGAGCCGCACGAGCAGCGACATGAGGTCGCCCGCGGTCTCGACGCCGTAATCCTTGAGGGCGTTGACGGAAACGCCGAGCGCCGCGGAGATGGACTTGAGCAGCTCGGGCTTGACGGCGCGGATGCCGCTCTCGTAGTGGCGCACGGCCCCCTCGGTCAGGCCGACGGCCTCGGCGAGCTGCGCCTGCGTCATGCCGCGCGACTTGCGGTACCGCCTTATGTTCTCGCCTACGGACATGCGCCCTCCTCCTGGAATCACGTACCAGCACATCTTATCAGCGTACGCAAATGTACGCAATTCTATTGACAGTACAGATATGTACGTTTACTCTGAATCTGTAAACCGTACGTATCCGTACGCCATTGATTGGAGGAGCCATGGACGAGAAGGTGGCGAAGACGGCGAGGTCGCACATGCTGGACGCCGACGAGGTCGCGGAGCTGCTGAGGATCAAGAAAGGCAGCGCCTACGAGGTGATCAGGAGGATAAACGCCGAGCAGGAGGCGCGCGGGCGCGTGGTGATCCGCGGGCGCGTTCGGAGCGACGTCTTCGACGCCCTGTACTTCCCGGAGGCGGACTGACATGCCCGTGTACAAGGATGGCAACAACGGCACGTTCTACGTGCAGTGCTACTACCGCGACGCCCGCGGCTCGAAGCGCCACAAGACGAAGCGCGGCTTCTCCTCCGAGGTGGAGGCCGCAGTGTGGGAGAGCCAGTTCAAGAGCCTTAACGGCGGGGCCATGGACATGACGTTCTCCGAGTTCGTCGAGGTGTACGCCTCAGAGGTGAAGCCGCGCATACGCGAGCACACCTGGATCACCAAGGAGTACATCATCAACGACAAGCTCGTGCCGTTCTTCGGGGACATGCGCATGTGCGACGTGAGGCCGATCGACGTCATCAGGTGGCAGAACGAGCTCACCGAGCACCGGGACGCCGGTGGGAAGCCCTGGGCGCCGACGTACCTGCGCACGGTGAACAACCAGCTCAACGCCATCTTCAACCACGCCGAGCGCTACTACGGCCTCACCGACAACCCGGTGCGCAGGGTCGACAAGATAGGCTCGAAGAAGGGCGGCGAGATGCAGTTCTGGACCAAGGACGAGTACCTGAGGTTCAGCGAGGCTGTCATGGACAAGCCGCTCTCGTTCCATGCCTTCGAGCTGCTCTACTGGACGGGCATCCGCTGCGGCGAGCTCCTGGCGCTCACGCCCTCCGACTTCATGCTGGAGAGCTCTCGGCTGCGCATCAACAAGTCGTACCAGAGCCTCCACGGCGTGGACACCGTGACCGACCCCAAGACGCCCAAGTCGGTGCGCACGATCGTCATGCCGGCCTTCCTTCGCGACGAGATGGCGGACTTCATCGAGATGCGCGACGACGTCGCCCCCGACGAGCGCCTGTTCGCCGTGACCAAGCACTTCCTGGCCCACGAGATGGAGCGCGGGTGCAAGGCATCGGGCGTGAAGCGCATCCGCATACACGACATACGCCACAGCCATGTGAGCCTGCTGATCGAGATGGGCTTCTCCGCGCTGGCCATCGCCGAGCGCATGGGCCACGAGGCAGTGGACATCACCTACCGCTACGCGCACCTGTTCCCCACGAAGCAGGATGAGATGGCCACCGCGCTCGACGGGGCGAGGGGGTAAGAAGGATGCCGTGCGAGAACAGCGCCCGCAAGCGCAGCAAGACGATGGCGTTCCGCTGCACGCCCGAGGAGCGCAAGCTCATATGCGAGATGGCCGCCTGGAGCGGCATGAGCAGGCAGGACTACATCATCGCCAAGCTCACCGATACCCAGGTTGAGGTGAGGCCCTCCATAAGCGTTCAGAAGGCGCTGAAGGACTCGATGGCGGAATTGGCCAAGGAAGTACGGCTGGCGGCCTCCTGCGGCGAGCTGAGCGAGTCCCTGCAGCAGAGGGTCGAGCTCGTGATGGGGCTCTTCTTGGCACTCGGCGGGCCTGTTGACCCACTTTCGATCGACAAGTCGATGAAATCATCGACGGCAGTGCCAGAGACGCTTAACGTGGATACTGACGGGGACACGAGCATCTTCGATATGGGACGCGGGTAGATTGAGTCTTTAGGTTCCATCCGGCACGCAGTTCTCCATGCTATTTGGGACGAATAAGCGCTAGAACATAAAGGGAGTGCTGGATGCGGGTCTTCAATCCGTTCCCGCGCTCTCTGGTCCTATCGTGCCGTCATCAAGCACCTTATTAACTCTGTGCAATATAATTCTGGATGTAAAAAGATACCTGCACGGAGGTTTCCAGCATGTCCAAGCTCAACATCGACCAGAAAACGATCAAGCTGCTCCTTACAGATAAGCATTCGGACTTCCTCATCCCAGATTACCAGCGGCCTTACGCCTGGGGCGAAGACGAGTGCGCAACGCTATGGGACGATCTCTTCACCTTCGCGTTTCCCAACGACGACTGCGACGCCTTCGAAAGCACGAGTGATGAATACTTCCTCGGCCCCATTGTTACTTTCAAGAACGGCGCAGGTCAGCTTGAAATTATCGATGGCCAGCAGAGGCTTACAACCATCATGTTGCTGCTTAGGGCGTTTTACGACAAGTTCGCAAACATGAAGGACAAGCAGTCAATTAAAGTGCGCGACTCGATTGCTGGCTGCGTCTGGAAGACCGATGAGTTCGACGACCCTGACATGGATGCGCTGAAAATCGATTCAGAGGTGGCGAGCGATTCCGACAAGGATGAGTTTCTAGATATATTGCGCCACGGCTCCGTGGGCCCTATGGCCCACAGCGCCTATTCACGCAATTACGCCTTCTTCTCTAAAAGAATGGCCGAAATGGCAAGCGAGTGGCCAAGCTACATCGCGCTATTCGCCGCTCGCATTCTCAATAACGTGATCTTGCTTCCCATCGAGGCGGAGTCCCAGGACACCGCGCTCAGGATCTTCTCGACTTTGAACGACCGTGGACTCCCGTTGGCAGACGCTGACATCTTCAAGAGCCAGTTCTACAAGCACTTCTCCGGCGAGGGCCGCAAAGACGAGTTCGTCACGCGTTGGAAAGCGCTCGAGGAAACGGCCAACCTTATTTTCAAACCGACCTCGGGCACACCGCTCGACGAGCTTTTCACCCGCTATATGTACTATCGCCGTGCCAAGAAGGGCATCCGAGACACAACGACCAAGAGCCTACGCGACTTCTACAGCGATAACTCGTATGAAATCCTACGTGAGGACGCGACGCTCGACGATTTGGAGTCTCTGCTCGATTTTTGGAAGCGGGTTGATGCGCAGGAGGGCTTTTCCGAGCGGGTAACGCGCCGCCTATTCGTCCTCAATTACGCGCCCAACGGCATGTGGGCTTATCTATTGAGCACCTGGTTCCTGGCAAAGCGCAATACCGAAGGCGAGCTAGATGACGAAGAGCTTTACGATTTCCTTTGCTACATCACCGGATTCATCTACGCCTACTCACTTGAGCGTCCCGGCGTGAACGCCCTGCGCGGTCCCGTCTATCCCGCACTCATAGACATCGTAGAGGGCCGCAAGGTAGACTTTTCAGCGCATCTGTTCGACCGCGAGACAATTACAGGACGCTTCAGAAGCTATCAGTTCACCAACCAGCGTCGCTTCACACGATCGATGCTTGTTTGGTGGGCCTACTCAGATCCTAGGCAACCTCTCATGGATTTGGACACAACACTCGAGATCGAACACATCTATGCAAGAAAGCGTAACGAGGTACACCCGCTATCCAATCGCTCAAACCTTGAAGCACTAGGAAACAAGGCGATGTTGGAGAAGCGCGTAAACATTCGCGCCTCAGATTACCAACTGACGGATAAACGCAAGTATTACGAGGGCTATGTGAACGATAAGGGCGTTGAGGTGTCGGGGACCGCTGTTCGCGAACTCGTGGAAATTGCGCGATGCGGCGACTTCGCCGAGAGCGACATCGAAACGCGCACCGAGCGAATCATCACCGCTTTTGTCGAGTGGCTTGGCAAGCTGGGCCTGTTAAGGGAGTAAAACCTGATATGTCTTCGCTTATCGGTCTTGGACCCGGAGCGCTCGTTGCTTTTGCTCAATAGTCGGACGCTGCCGTCTACTGCCTGATAAAATAGTGTCATGTGTGTTTTAAGGGTGCCGACATGTTAATTTACGGCATCGAGAAAGGCTGGCGGTTGGGGTGAGTCCCGAGGAAAAAGCGCGTCTCGTTATCGATAAGAAACTAGAAGCTTCCGGATATGCTGTCCAGGATGTTAAAGAGTTCAATCCCATGGCGGCGTGTGGTGTCGTTGTCCGTGAATGGCAAACGACCACCGGCCCATGTGATTACCTTATCTTTATCGACGGCACCCCTTGCGGGCTGATTGAAGCCAAGGAACACGACAAGGGCGAGAAGCTCACGGCCGTAGCCGAGCAGACAAGACGCTACGCCGAGAGCGAATTCAAGTATGCCCCCACAGATATCGACATTCGTTTTGCCTACGAGGCAACTGATGTCTTAACCCGTTTTTGCGACTACCACGATAAGGACTATCGTTCTCGCGAGATTTTTTCCTTCCATCGACCGGAGCAACTTCGCGCTTGGCTGAAGGATTCCGATACCATCCGGAACAGGCTCAGATCTTTCCCCGCCTTTGATACCACTGGTTTTCGCAAGTGCCAAGTGAATGCGATTATTAATCTTGAAAAGTCGTTCGGGGAGAACCGTCCACGCGCGTTAATCCAAATGGCCACTGGTGCTGGCAAGACGTACACCGCCATTACTAACGTTTACCGCCTGCTCAAATTTGCCAAGGCCAAGCGCATCCTATTCCTTGTCGACACGAAGAACCTAGGGGAACAGGCCGAGGAGGAGTTCCGCAAGTACAAGCCCACCGACGATGCGAGGTTATTTCCCGAGCTTTACAACGTCTGCCGCCTGACCTCTTCGCAGATTCCCAATGGCTCCAACGTGTGCATCAGCACCATCCAGCGGATGTACTCCATCCTCAAGGGCAAAGAGCTTGACGAAGCAGACGAGGAATCTTCTCCTAATGAAGGTCACATCGTCGGCGAGCCACGCGATGTTGAGTACAACTCAGCTTACCCACCTGAATATTTCGATTTCATCATCATCGACGAGTGTCACCGTTCTATCTATAACGTCTGGCAACAGGTTCTTGATTACTTCGATGCCTTTCTCATCGGGCTTACCGCTACGCCCGACAAGCGAACCTACTCTTTTTTCAATCAGAACGTCGTGAGCGAATACACCCATGAGGAGGCAGTCATCGATGGCGTCAACGTCGGCGGCGATACCTACGTCATCGAAACTGATGTGAGCAAGAACGGCGCGACTATCACCGAGCGTCTTGTTGAGAAGAGAGATCGCCTTTCCCGCGAGAAGCGATGGGAGCAGAACGACGAGGACCTAGAATATGACAAGGGCAAGCTAGACCGCGATGTCGTCAACCCGTCCCAGATACGCACCATCATCCGTGAGTTCCGCGACAAGGTCACGACGGTCATGTTCCCCGGTCGCAAGGAAATACCCAAGACGCTTATCTTTGCCAAAACAGATAGTCATGCGGACGACATCATCAACATTGTGCGCGAAGAATTCGGGCGCGGGAACGAGTTCTGCAAAAAGATAACCTAAACGCCGAAGAAGACCCCAAGTCTGTGCTTGCGGCATTCCGCAACGAGTTCTACCCCCGCATCGCCGTAACCGTTGACATGATCGCTACAGGTACCGATGTCAAAGCTCTCGAGTGCCTCGTCTTCATGCGAGACGTTCGTTCTAGAAATTACTTCGAGCAGATGCTTGGCCGTGGACGTCGTACGCTCGACCATGATGACCTGGCTCGCGTTTCGCCGTCGGCGACAACGAACAAATGCCGCTACGTGGTCGTCGATTGCGTTGGCGTCACGAAGAGCCTGAAAACTGAAACAAGGCAGCTCGACAGGAAGCCTTCCGTGAGCTTGAAAGAACTTATGATGAGCGTCGCCATGGGTGCGCGCGATGACGATACCGTCACCTCGCTCGCCGGCCGGCTCCTTCGACTCGCCGCCGTTATGGACAATGGCGAGCGAAAGAAGGCCGCCGAGCTCGCCGGTGGGACCTCCGTGAACGATATCGCCAGAGATATGCTTGACGCTTTCGACGAGGACAAGATAGCAAGGGAAGCTGGGTTTACCCTTAGCGTTGATGCCCGAGAAGCAACCGAAGAAGAGCGAGCCAAGTTGGCAGATGCCCAGTCTCGCCTTGTCGAGAAGGCGATTAAGCCAATGTTCTCTGCCGAGTTGAGAAACTATCTCGAAAATGTGCGCAAGGCGCACGACCAGGTCATAGATAATGAGAACCTAGATGCTGTCATCTCATCCGGTTGGGACACCGATCGCGAGGACCATGCTAAAGAGGTCATCCAAACGTTCAGACAATTCCTTGCCGACAACAAGGATGAGCTGGACGCGTTGCAGATCATCTACGGCCAGACCTACAAACAGCGCCCCATCACGCTGCGCATGGTCAAAGCCGTTCACGATGCGTTGAAAACGTCCCCCTATGGACTCTCCTGCGACACGGTCTGGCATGCATATGAGGTCGCGGGCGCACCCATCGCTACGGCACGAAGCGCTGTGGGCAAGCTTATGGACATCATTTCCGTCATTCGATTCGAACTCGGACAGGAAAAGACCCTACGACCCTTCGAGGCGGGCGTGGCGGAGCGTTTCAAGAGTTGGGTCTTCTCCAAGAACGCAGGCCACGGCCAGTTTACCGAAGAGCAGATGGATTGGCTGCGCATGATTCGCGACCATATCGCTACTTCGGGAAGCGTGAGCTCTGACGACCTCGATCTGTCGCCTTTCGGGGAGAAGGGCGGCCTCGGGCGTTTCTACGTCCTGTTCGGCGATAAGTACCAAGACGTCCTCGACGACATGAACTACGCGCTTGTCGCATAACACCTATTAGCTAGAAAGGCAGCGCATGAGCGCATCCACCATTAACCAGAAGATTTGGAACATGGCGACCGTCCTCTATAACGATGGCGTCTCCAACAGCGATTATCTCGAGCAACTCACCTATCTGCTCTTCCTCAAGATGGCAGACGAGTACAGCAAGCCCCCCTACAACAGGCCGACCGGTCTTCCGGAGGACTGTCGTTGGGAGTGCCTTGCGGGTAAGAGCGGCGCAGAGCTGTTCGACACCTATAAGAAGATGCTCGACAAGCTAGGTGCCCAGGGCGGCATGCTTCAAGAGATTTTTACCGGGGCCCAAAACAAGATGAGCTCTCCGGCGATTTTGGCGCGAGTCATTCAGATGATCGGCGCAGAAACGTGGACGGCTATGTCGCAGGACGTCAAAGGCGACATCTATGAGGGGTTGCTTCAGCGAATAGCAGAGGACACTAAATCCGGTGCAGGGCAGTACTTTACGCCTAGGCCGCTCATCAATACCATCGTAAAGTGCGTTCAGCCTAAGCCGGATAAGACCGTCTGTGACCCGTGTTGCGGCTCGGGCGGCTTCCTGCTGGCTGCGAAGAGCTACATAGAGGGAGCCTACCAGCTCGACGCCGACCAAAAGAAGTTCCTGAAAAACGAGGCATTCCACGGCTGGGAGATCGTTCCCGCCACGCGCCGGCTTTGCCTCATGAATCTTTTTCTGCACAACATCGGCGACTTCAACGACGTTCCGCCCATCACGAGGAACGATGCGCTTCTTTCCGACCCTGGCGTGCGTTTTGACTACGTGCTCACCAACCCGCCTTTCGGTAAAAAGGCGACGCTTAAAGCCGCCGCCGGCGAGGATGGTGAGCTTGTCGACGAAGAACTCTCGTACTCCCGCCAGGACTTCTGGGCAACGAGCTCTAACAAGCAGCTGAACTTTGTTCAGCACATTCATACCATCTTGAAGACTGGCGGCACCGCTGCCGTTGTCGTGCCCGACAACGTGCTGTTCGAGGGCGGCGCGGGCGAGACAGTGCGCCGTAAGTTGCTGGAGACCACGAACCTGCACACTATCCTGCGCCTGCCGACCGGCATCTTCTACAAGCCGGGTGTGAAGGCCAATGTTATATTTTTCGAGAACCGTCCTGGTAGCGAGCGTGTGCAGACCCGCGAGGTGTGGATTTACGACTATCGCACGAACGTTCACCACACGCTGAAGCAACACCCCATGACAGAGACTGACCTTGCCGACTTCCTCGATTGTTATAACCCCGGTCATATCGATGAGCGCGATGAGACCTACAACGAGGACAACAATCCCGATGGTCGTTGGCGTCGCTTCACTATCGACGAGATTATGGGCCGTGACAAGCTGAGTCTCGATATCACCTGGATCAAAACCGGCGAGGACATCTCCGAGATTGCGCTTTCGGATTTGCTCGCAAGCATTCACGAGAAGAGCGACGCGATTGCCGACGCCGTGGAGCAGCTCGAGGCGCTTCTGGGGGATATTGAGGACTAATGGACACTAGGAAACTACGTCAAAAACTGTTGGACCTTGCCATCCACGGCAAGTTGGTCCCCCAAGACCCGAACGACGAGCCCGCAAGCGAGTTGCTGTCGCGTATCCACGCGGAGAAGCTCGCCATGGTGGCGCGCGGCGAGCTCAAGCCTAAGGATGTCAAAAACGATACCGTAATCTATTTCGGTTCCGATGGGCTGCCCTATGAGAAGCGGACCGACGGGAAGGGCGAGACGAAGCGCATCGAGGGCGAGATTCCGTTCGATCTCCCCGAGGGATGGAGCTGGGCAAGGCTTAGCGATCATTACCTGTTCAGCAATGGAACATCGAAGCGTTCCGGTAAGGAGGGGGTTTCAACCCCCGTTTTACGACTTGCAGACCTTGATGAAACGACTATCGCATTGGACGGAGTCCGTGCCGTAGTTCTAACTGAAACGGAGCGCAATAAATGCGATTTACAGCCCAATGATTTGCTGTTTATTCGGGTTAATGGAAGTCGTACCCGAGTTGGCAGCTGCTTCGTGGTTCCTTCGCTTAACGAACGCTACGCTTTCTGCGATCATCTGATTCGTGGCAAATCCGTCACTAGCATCAGTTCGCAATTCATCGCGGCTGTCATGGGCGTTAACTTCATTCGCGAAACGATTGACGCTGGAATTGTCTGTGCTGCGGGTCAAAATACAATAAGTCAGGGCGTTCTAAAGTCAATCATCGTCCCCGTTCCGCCTCTTGCCGAGCAGCGCCGCATCGTCGACGCGCTCGGCAAATACCTGGCACTCGTCGACAGGATCGAGCGAGACCGGGCGGACCTCGACGGCCTGCTCGCGCAGCTCAAATCTAAGGTGCTCGACCTCGCCGTCCGCGGCGAGCTTACCGAGCGCGACCCGGGAGACGAGCCCGCGAGCGAGCTTCTCGCGCGCATCCGCGAGGAGAAGCTCGCCATGGTGGCGCGCGGCGAGCTCAAGCCGAAGGACGTCAAAAACGATACCGTTATCTTCACCGGTTCCGATGGCCTGCACTATGAGAAGCGGGCTGATGGCAAGGGCGAGGCGGAGTGCATCGAGGGCGAGATCCCGTTCAAGATCCCCGAAGGGTGGAGCTGGTGCCGTCTACTTACGCCTGTCTCACTTGATCCGAAGAATGATGTTGATGATGAAACACCAGCCAGCTTTCTACCGATGGCGGCAATCGAAGAAGGCTTTCGCAATAAATATCATCCTGAGGTACGGCGCTGGAAAGCAATCAAGAAAGGATTTACCCAGTTCGCCGACGGCGACGTCGTATTCGCTAAAATCTCGCCCTGCTTCGAGAATGGCAAATACTTCATTGCCTCGTCTCTTGAGAATGGCGTGGGGGCCGGAACGACAGAACTGTATGTCCTACGCTCGCCATCAAAAGGCCTGCGCAGGAAGTACCTTTTTTATTTCCTTGCCTCGAACTATTTCACTGGAGACGCCAAGAAAACCTTTATGGGTTCGGTTGGTCAGCAGCGCATCAAAAAAGACTATCTCGAAAGGATGCTGCTTCCCGTTCCGCCCCTTGCCGAGCAGCGCCGCATCATCGAAAGAATCGAAGAGGTATTCAATCTGCTCGATTAGCTGCTTTCATTGCTTAGTCGAAAGGAGACATGCAATGAAAGATTTTGAAGAGTACCTGCAAGCACAAGATTATGCGTCAAACACAATTTCTTCGTACCTGTTTGCCGCGAAGCAGCTTGAGCAGAATATATCGCCTATCACAAACCAGTCGCTTCTTGAGCACAAGGAGTGGCTGGTTTCGTCGTTTGCGCCCAAGACTGCGAATAATCGAATCGGTGCCATCAACGTTTACTTGGATTTCCTTGAATACAACGGGATACGCCTGAAGGGCGTTAAAGTCCAGCAGAAGCCCTTCCTAAATAACGTTATTTCAAACGATGAGTACCGTCGTCTTCGCGACGGGCTCACGCGAGACAAGGACTGGTTCTGGTACTTCGTTGTACGCTTTCTTGCCTGCACGGGCGTCAGAGTGAGCGAGCTTCGCAAATTCGAGCATGCGCACGTTTTAGCTGGTCATATGGATATTGTTTCGAAAGGACAGAAGCTGCGTCGTGTATATATCCCAGTAAACCTTCAAACGGAGGCGATTAGTTGGTGCACTCGAGAGGGTAAAACGGAAGGTGTGCTGTTCGGCGACCGGTCGGCACTAACAAGCCGTGGCATAGCGCTCGGCCTCAAACGTGCTGCCGAGCGCTATGACATAAACCCCGACGTTGTGTACCCTCATTCGTTCCGGCACTTGTTTGCTAAGAACTTCATATCCAAAAACCCCGACATAGCCTTTCTCGCTGATTTAATGGGTCATGAGAGTATTGAGACGACGCGTATTTACTTGCGCCGCACTTCGGCGGAACAGCGCCGCGCCGTTGATGAGGCTATAGACTGGTGAGGTCGAATGCGGTCTTAATAGCTTTGACGATGCGCCGTTGCTCTGCTAAGGACGGGATGGGAAGCAACATCGACAGCATCGCGTCAAACTCGATGCTGTCAACCGTTGTCCCGTCCTTGTGATATTTATTGCGGATTCGCTTATCCCAAGCGTTGAAGCAGGTGAGAAGCCAATCGCTGAACCCCAAGTCATACGGTGTCATGGCCTTCAGATCTTGATTGATCGTGGTTTCAACGCGATTGATGGCAACTGGAAGTAATCGACGAAGAATGCCGCTTCTGACGACCATGAGCACTGACCCAGCCGGCACCATGTTGGTTTCAGCGGCGCCCGACTCAGTGAGTTCTATCTGCGAGCCAAATAGCTCAGGCGCCTTCATGTCCTTCGAGGTTATCCAGGAAACGCCGCCACCCTCCCAGAAAGCCTCGTTCGCTTTTGAGGGGGTCTTGCCGCCACACGTTGTGACAAGCTGCCCGAGTCTCGCCCAGCTCCACCCTTCGGGGATCTTGAACGGGATCTCGCCCTCGATGCACTCCGCCTCGCCCTTGCCATCAGCCCGCTTCTCATAGTGCAGGCCATCGGAACCGGTGAAGATAACGGTATCGTTTTTGACGTCCTTCGGCTTGAGCTCGCCGCGCGCCACCATGGCGAGCTTCTCCTCGCGGATGCGCGCGAGAAGCTCGCTCGCGGGCTCGTCTCCCGGGTCGCGCTCGGTAAGCTCGCCGCGGACGGCGAGGTCGAGCACCTTAGATTTGAGCTGCGCGAGCAGGCCGTCGAGGTCCGCCCGGTCTCGCTCGATCCTGTCGACGAGTGCCAGGTATTTGCCGAGCGCGTCGACGATGCGGCGCTGCTCGGCAAGAGGCGGAACGGGGACGAACAAGCCGCTCAAAACAGTGCCATTAACGTTGGGTCTGCCAGAGCCAACGGCATTAGAACTAATTTCTTCCCAGTAATAGGGCGTATCAAAAAAGTTGATGAGATAATGCGCGTCGCAGAGAAGCGCTTGAACGCGAATTAGATATGACGCGTAAACGGTATTGCGTGGCGTCCCTGTTGCGAGATAGGTTTTTCCCACCGTCGCGCCAATACGCGCGAACAATATGTCCCCATCATTAACTCTACAGTTGGTTGCTGTTGCCTCATCAACAGTTGTATAGGGAACGCAGTTCCAATCGACCTTCTGTTGATCAATATCGGTAATCCTGAGCAGCTTATGTGAGCCGCTTCGTTCAGCAGAATTGCTTACTCCATAATTAATTTGGGCACTTAATGACCCGAGTCGAGCCCAAACCCAACCTTCAGGCAACACAAACAAAGGGGAGTTCTCGATGCGCTTCGTCTCGCCCTTCCCGTCGGTCCGCTTCTCATAGGGCAGCCCATCGGAACCAGTGAGATTACGATGTCGCCCGTGACGTCTTTCGGCTTGAAGTGCACCGTTTCTTTGATCGGGTAGCCCCTAATCGGTTGGTGTTCGGTTCGCGTGGTCTCTATGCGGGTAGTGACGGCGGCTCGAACGGCGGGTTCGGCCGCTTAGCCCTCACGACGGTTTTTGTTTCTCCGCCCGCTCCTCGGCGTAAAGGGCCTCGTTCTGCGCCTCCAAGATGCGCGTAGCGTCGTCTATGCGCTCGGCGCACCTCTCGCTTATCGACCTCAGGGCCAGGACCCCCTCGACGTCGAGCGGGTCCAGCTGGTCGGCGTGCGCCAAGGACTCGAGCAACTGGTCCAGGCCCCTCGCCAGCCTCCCGGCATCGCACACGGCATCGATTAGCTCCATGCGCTCCAACTTCTCTTCGTAGCCCAACATCAGCTCCACTCCTTCTCTCAACGGACGTGTTGCGCAGCACCGTAGCCGTTCCATGCGGAGAACCCTCTCGCCGCCAGCGGTCCCGTGCGCATATCGGCCGCAAGCGGCGTGGGAAATGCCGTCCCGTTTCGGACCGATTCGCCGCGACTCGGGAACTCGCCCCCGTCCTCGCCGTGACGTTCCGACGTAAACCCTCGCGAGCGCCCCGGCAACCGCCGACGGGTCGCATCCCATGCCCGGAGGGCCTCGGTGCCCACGCCCGATTCCATGCCGCACGCCTCCGCCCCTCCGACCTGAAACCCGCCCCGGCGCTCCTTGGACGCGCAGGGTCGCACGCTGGCGGGCGGCCAGCAAGGGCCGCGACACTTTTTCGGGTTCTTCGCCCCATGCGCTCCGTGCGCGAACAACGCGAAAAACTGACGTCGGGAGACTTCTATAACCACGTCCGACTTCGCTTCCTCCCTTGCCGGCACGCCCGCGCTGCATGCGACTCACGCGACGCAAGGCACGCCACAGGGGCGGGCCTCAGAGTCTAAGGAGCAAGACATGAACGACATGAAGGAAAAGGCAATGGGCGCGGTCAAGGTCTTCCTCGAGCGCAAGGGCTACGAGATCGTCGACGAGGCCTGGCAGGGCCCCGAGGGCATCGGCGGGATCGACCTCGTGGCGGTGGACGAGGACGGGACCCTGGTCTTCGTCGACGCCACGGTCCGGATCGGGACGGACGGCTTCCCCGAGGCCCATAGGGCGCGCGGGCTGCGCGAGGCGCTGGCGGCGACGTGGCTCGCCAGCAACAGCGACGACTACGCCGACACCCCGGTCCGCTTCGACGAGGTGGCGATGATGGTCGTCAAGGAGAACCGAGCGCTCCTGCGCCACCACGTCAACTGCTTCGGCGAGATGGAGCCGCTCTCCTAGGCGGTGCGCCCGGTCCCGGGCTCCCGGGGCCGGGCTTTCCCCCGAAACCGTGCCCGTGTACCACGAAAGCGTACATATCCGTACGTTTTCATGGTACACTCCGCTTGTCGGACAAATCCGTACGGTTTTGTCCCGACGCTCCGAGACTCGGGGCGCGCCGGACCGAACGCGGCGAGGCGCGCCCCACGCTAGAGAGGACGCGACCCATGCGCACGATAGCCATTTCCAACTACAAGGGCGGCGTCGGCAAGACGACGACCGCCGTGAACCTGGCGGCCATCTTCGCCGCCCGGGGCCTTCGGACCCTGCTCGTCGACCTCGACCCGCAGGCGTCGGCCACCGACTTCTTCGGCCTCTACGACCGGGCCGCCTCCGAACGGCGTACCTCTGTCGAGCTGCTCTACGGCGGCGCGCCCGTGGAGGAGGCCGCCTACGCGGCGGCGGAGAACCTCGACGTGGTGGCCTCGACCATCGACCTCGTCGACCAGAACGAGATGCTCCTGCGCGAGCAGCGCCTCAAGTTCGCCCTCGACGACGCCTCGGGCTCCTACGACGTCTGCCTCATCGACTGCAGCCCCGTGATGCGCAGGCTCGCCTTCAACGCCTACCTCGCCGCAGCGGAGGGCGGCATGGTCGTCATCCCCGTGAAGCTCGACTCCACCGTGATGCGCGGCACGGCGCTCACCGTGGAGGCGACGCGCTCCATCGCGGACGCCCTGCGCATGCCCACGCCCAGATGGAAGATACTGCGCACCTGCGTGCCCGGCCGCATGACCAACGCCGAGGCCACGGGCGCGGCCGTGCTCGACGGGTTCTTCCCGGACGAGCAGTTCGAGACGGTCATACACGCGAGCAGCAAGGTCTGCGAGGGCAGCTGGCAGTGGAAGCCGGTGGCGGCCTTCGAGCCGGGGAGCCGCCCCGCGCGCGACTACGAGGCTCTCGCCGACGAGGTGTACCGTGAGCTCGCCTAGCCAGGTGGCCGCGGGCTTCACCATCACGGGGCTGCTCGACGGCGCGTCGCGCACCCGCGGGCGCTACCCGGTGTCCGAGATAGCGGTGGCCGACATCGCCGACCACCCGGCGAACGCCGCGTACTCCATGGACCCGGCCGGCATAGCCGAGCTCGCCGAGTCCATACGCCAGGACGGCCTCACCGACCTGCCGCTCGTGCGCAAGGTCGGCGACGGCTCGTGGCAGATGGTCTCCGGGCACCGCCGCAAGGCCGCCTACGCGCTGCTCGCGGAGGACGACCCCGCCTACGAGAGGATGCCCTGCCGCGTGATCGAGGGCATCGACGACGAGCGGGCGGTGACGCTGCTCCACGCCGCGAACTACTTCACCCGCGCGCTCACCGTGACCGAGCGCGCCGCCGCGACCGAGGCTCTCAGGGGCGACGCCGTGCGCCTGCGCTCCGAGGACCCGTCGTTCTCCGGCATGCGCGTCGACGACGTGAAGGCCGCCATCATCGAGCGGCAGACGGGCCGCAAGGTCTCCGGCAAGACCATCGCGCGCGAGGAGAGGCTGGCCCGCAGAATCGCCGAGGACCTCTCGCCCGAGTGGGCTGCCGAGGCCGACCGGGGCAACCTCAGTGCCGAGGCGGTGCGCACGCTCGCTGACATGCCGAAGGAGCGCCAGGCGGAGATGCACGCCACCATGGAGCCCTGGCGGCGCACCAAGCGCGAGCTCTCCGACTACGTGAGGAGCGAGAGCAAAACGCAGGCCGGCCCCGATGGGCGCATCGCGAAGGCCGCGAGGCTCGTCGCCGACTTCCTCGAGAGCCCGCCCGACAGTCCGAGCGCGGCCGACCTCTCGCTGCTGCGGGAGATGGCGCTCATGACCGCCCCGTACGCGGATGCGGGCAGCGATGTCCGAAAGCGCCGCAGAAGGGCTTCAGGTTCGAAATCCAGCAAGTAGCCTATGGCGTCCGACATCGCGTCGGGCGTCCATAGCACTTGGGGACCGGGCGGCCTCGGACCCGTCATGCCGCGGGCCGTTCGGGAGCCCGCTTTCGCGAGGCCCGGTCCCAGAGGCGGCGCCCGAGCCGGGCCGCCGCCTGCGGGGGATCCCCCGCGCCCCTAGAGAGACGCGCCCGCCGCGCGGCGGGCCCGAGGAAAGGAATCCGCCATGGAAGAGGAAGCCGGCGCCGCCAAGAGCAAGGAGCGCCGCGTCACGTTCCGCATGGAGGGAGGCGACTACGGCGCGCTCTGCGAGCGGTGCGAGCGCGCCGGCCTCAGCAAGTCGGAGTACCTGCGCTACCTCGTGCGCATACCGCTGTCGACGGAGGCCAACGCGGGAGACGAGCACCGCATACTCGTGGACCGCAGGGCCCTGTGGGCGATGTCGCGAGAGCTCACGAAGTGGGGCTACCACTACAACCAGGCCGTGCACGCGATGAACCTCATCAACTTCCACGCCCGCCACGGGCACGTCGACCGGGACCTCGTCGCGGATAGCATCCCGACGATCGAGCGCGAGCTCGCCGACGTGAACGCCGCGGCCCGAGAGATGGCGGCGGAGCTCGGTCGCATCGGCGCCGACTCGCTCGTGGAGGGCTCGCCATGCCGATCCTGAAGCCGATAAGCGGCCACGGCTCGACGGGCGGCATCCGCCGCTACCTCGAGAAGGGAGGCCGCGCCCTGGCGCGCGACCTGTTCAACCTGAGCTACGACGAGCGCGACGCCGGCGCGCTGGGGGAAGACGCCAAGGAGGCCTGTGCCTGGGACGCCGAGATGGACGCCACGCGCGCCGCGTTCGGCACGGACGCACCCTGGAGGGGCAAGCCCGCGCGCACGTTCAAGCACTTCGTGCTCTCGCCGGACCCCGGCGACGACATCGACCTGGCGACGCTGCGCGAGCTCGCGTGCTCGTGGGCGCTCAGGCACTTCGACGACCACGAGATCGCCATCGTCTACCACGACGACAACGCCCGCGGCATACCGCACGCGCACATCGTCGTGAACAACGCCAACCTCCGCACCGGCTACCGCATGCAGACCCAGCACCCCGAGGACCTCAACCGAGACCTGCAGGACATGGCGCGCGAGCGCGGGCTGTCGGGGCTCTCCAACGACCGGGCGCCCGAATCTCCGTCGAAGGCGCGCGGGCGGGCAGGTGCGGGCGGGCCCAGGAGCCGCAGGAGCGTCTACCTGGGCCGGGCCGAGAAGGAGATCATGCGCTCGGGCGGCTACTCGTGGGTCGGCGACATCCGCGCCCGCGTCGCGCTCGCCAAGACCACGGCGCGCGACGAGGCGGAGTTCTTCGGCATCCTCGACGCCCTGGGCGTGCACGTCGCCGACAACTCGGCCAAGGCGCGGCGGGACGACTGGGTGTTCAGCCTGGCGGAGGAACCGTCCAAGAAGGTAACCGGCGAGCGCCTGGGGTTCGTCTACGGCAAGGAGATGCTGCGCCGGCGCTTCGAGCGCGAAGGCGCCTACCGCCCCACGGACGCGAGCGCCGCGCGCATCCGCGAGGCCGCCGAGCGAGCCCTCGAGCTCAACGACCTCTCGGAGCTGAGCAGGCTCTCCTCGGCGCTCGAGACGTGCGCGAAGTTCGACGTCGAGTCCATCGAGGAGTTCGGGCTCAGGATGGCGACGCTCGAGCGGCGCGGCCAGGCGGGCGGCGAGGGATACCGTCGCCTCGAGGCCGCCCGCGCCTACATGGCCGAGAACGGGCTCATGCCGCTCAAGACCCGCTACGGGGACGGTGAAGGGCGCGACGATGCCAGCGGCAATTCGCGCCAGTGCCACCGAGCGGACGAGCAACAGCGCATCCTCGCCGCCGAGCGGCAGCGGGCCCAGCAGGACCAGCGCAGGGAGAGGGGCCGGAGATGATGGTGAGGATAGAGTACGAGGGCGGCAGGACGACGCTGTTCGACACGCTCTCGTTCACGGAGGGGTCGCCGTTCTCCGGCGCGAACATGCTCACGGAGTTCGAGCTCGAGATGCGGGAGGAGCCCGAGAAGGGGCTCTGGCTCACGGCGAACTGGCACCAGGTGCGCGACGACTGGCGCGCCGACGCGCCCGCGGACGGGATACCGGCCGCGCGCAGGTCCCGTGGCTGGCGCTTCATGCTGGCCTCGGAGGCCGAGCTGGGGCGAGCCCGCCGCGTCCTGCTCGACGGCGACGAGGCGTTCGCCCGGGTGCGGGGCTTCCTGTGCGACGCGGCCGCGATCGGCGCCTGCTACCGCGAGCACGTGGGCCCTCCCTCAAAACCGCTGAAATCGCAGATAAGGGACCTGCAGCGCGCTCTGGGGAGGGCAGAGGTCCCGGGCGTGCCCGACGAGCTGGCGAGGCTGCTCGCGCAAGAGAAGGAGGAGGGCGCCGACGAGGGCGCCCGCAAGGTCAAGGAAGATTGGGGTGACGTCGATGAAGAGGCTTGGTAGGTTCCTCATGGCGGCGCTTAAGGTCACGCTGGGCTTTTTCGTCTGGCTGTTCCGTGCCGTGTTCAAGTGGGTGATGTGAGAAGAGGCGGGCAATTGCCCGCCTCTTTCCGTTGTGCGATTTCGATTTCCCACGGCTAGTCCCGGTCGTCGTCGCCGGCTGCGCAGCAGGCGTAGGCCGTGAGCGTGAGGAGCCCCATGAGGAGCCCTATTCCGAAGGGCGCGAATCCCATCCTTCCACCTCCTTCGCGTAGACGACGGTGCGCGAGTTGCTCGTCTGGTAGCTGCACGTCACGAAGGCCCAGGCCTGCGCGACGTCCGAAGGCTCTTCCAGGACGACCTCGCACCGGGACAATTTGTCCCCGAGGTAGGCGGCGAGCTCCGCCGCGTCGGCGAAGTCGGTCCGCTTGCCCTCCGAGCTCGCGTCGACCACGTCGGCCGCGAAGACCTTGAGCTCGATCGCCTTCTCGCGGGTGTAGACCCGGATGGTGCGGTGCCCCTCGGCGAAGTCGCGCGACGAGTACTGCGCGAGCGGCGCGAACATGGTGCCGTCGGACATGTGGTGCCCGTAGACGATGACGAGCGGGCTCTCGGCACCCTGCGCGCACCCGGCATCTATGTAGGGAGCGCCCCACGCGGATCTTTCGCCGCCGGCGTCGTGCGTGAGGTAGAAGTCGGGCGATTCGGGCCGGCCCTGGACGATCGGGTAGTCGACGGTCGTGCCCGGCACGCGCACCCAAGCGACGACGGAGGCGGGAAGGGCGTCCCAGTCGATGCCGCCTCCCGTCTCTTGAGCCTCCATTGTCGCGCCCTCTTCCGCAGTAGGCACCTCGTGCACCTCGTAAGGGTTCCTCTCGGACAGCGGCAGGACGGCGAGCGCCCCCATCGCCAGCAACGCCACGGCAATGGCGAGCGCCGTGGCGGCTTTCCCTTTGTTCATGTCCTCCCCCGTTCGCAGGGGAGGCCCCGGGCGAGCGCCCAGGGCCTCCGGTTCGGTATCGATGCGGCGCCGCTACTCTTCCGGCTCTTCGTCTGCCGCGTCCTTGCTTGCGCCGGCCGTCTTGCGCTTGCGGTACGCGAGCGCCCCGCCCGCACCCGCCGCAGCTGCCAGAGCGATGCCCGCGGCCACGGCGTAGCCGGTGCCGTCGGGGGCGTCGGCCCCGGTCTTGGCGTAGGGCTCCTCGGGGACCTCGGGCGTGCCGGGGTTGTCCACGACGACGCTCTGCTCGGCGGAGTCGATGTCCTCGTGGGCCGCCACGACGTTGCCGGCGGAGTCCAGGACCTTCTCGAAGACGACGAGCTCGTCTCCCTCGGCCAGGCCCTCGGTATCGAACTCGAAGGTCACCTCGACGGTGCCGGAGGGTGCCTCGGGCTCGAAGGGCGTGCGCGCGGTCACCTCGTTGCCGTCCTTGTCGAGGAACGGCTCTCCGGTGCCCTTGTCCATGAGCGTGCCCACGGCGATGTAGGTCTCGCCGGGGACGAGGCCCTTGTAGGCCACCGTGTCGATGACCTTGGCCTTGCCGGCCTCGATGACCTGGTCGCCGTCGGCGGCGTCGGCCGCCTGCGTGCCCACCTCGACGGCGACGTGGACTGTCTGGCCCTCGTCGGAGAGGTCCGCGTGCGACGCCACCTCGGCCTCGTCCTTGCGTAGGCTCTCGAACGCGACCAGGTCGCGGCCGCCGAGCAGGCTCGCGTCGAAGGCGATCTCGACGTCCTGGCTGCCGGTCGAGAGCGCGGGGGCGAACTCGGCCTTGGCCTCCACGGGCACGCCCGAGGCGTCGGCCACGGGCTCGCCGGTCGCCTTGTCGACGAGGGTGGCCGAGAGCTCGTACTCCTCGCCGGCCTTCAGGCCCTCGTAGGCGACGGTGTCGACGACCTTGGCCTCGGCGTCGGCCGAGACGTCCTTGTCGCCGTCCGCCCCGTCCTTTGCCGTGGTGGAGATGCGCGGGCCCTCCTGGTCGTCGAGGCCCATCCACACGGCCTTCGCGACCGTCGAGTCGCGATCGACCCAGAAGCTCCTCGTGATGAGCTCGAGGCCCTCGTTGGCATCGCAGCGCAGCTCGGTCATGGTGTAGGCGCCGTACGGCAGGGCCGCCAGCGAGTCGTCGACCGGCGCCGAGGAGCCGTCCTCGCCGAGCGAGAACCAGATGCCGGCCTTCGGGTCCATGTCGGCGGCAGCAATCGGGCCCTCATGGCCAAGCAGGGCGTCGTTGGCGTTGGTGTCCCTCGAGTGCCTGTTCCAGCTGCTCGCGGTCGACGCGTCGCCGTTGCGGTCCGTGACCAGCACGTGAGTCTCGCCGGTGGCCGCGTTCTCGATGGCGAACGGGACCATGAGGCCGGCGTTGTCGGACTCGCTCTTCTTGGAGAGCTCGAGGTCGTTGCGCACCACCTGGTCGCGAAACTCGAGCGCGGCGCCGTCCGCGGAGGCGCTCACGATCTCGCCGCCGGTGCGGACCTCGAAGGTGCGGGGCTCGCCGTCGGTCAGCAGGTAGCTCCCGTTCGTCGCCGTCTCCCGCACGTCGTAGGTCCCGTACGGCAGTGCGTCGGCCGCGGTCTGCGCGGTGTAGGCGCCGGCCTCGTCGTTCCATGCGGTGGTCAGCGTGGCCACGGCTTCGCCCGGCTCGCGCCATTCGCCGTCAACGAGGACCTTGTGCGCCGAGCGGTTCGTGACGGTGAACTCGATCCCGTCGAGGCCGGGGTGCTTGCCAGGCGCCTCCTTGTGGCCGCTGCCCGCGAGCGCCTCGGACGCCTGCAGCTCCTTGTCGGACTTGGTCACCTGCACGCCGCCGCGGAAGACCTCGTCGGTCACGGGGTCGCCCGTGAGGTCGCGCATCTCGTCGGCCTTCACGGTGAACGTGACGGAGGCGTCGCTGGCGTCGTAGCCCTCGGGCGCGCCGGACTCGACGATGCGGTAATTGCCCGCGGGGAGGGTGTCGGCGCCGGTCGCGGCGACGTGCGACCCGTCCTCGGGCGCGGTCTTTATCGTGGCGCATACCTCGCCGTCGGCGTAGTACTTGCCGCCGACCAGCACGTAGCGGCCGGTCTCGTTAACGACGGAGAAGCTCGCGCCGTCGAGCGAGGCGTCGCCCTGGGGCTCCGCGCCCGCCTCGGAGTCCGTTTTGGCGACCTTGACTCCGCCCGTGGACCAGCTGAAGCTCACGAGCGTCTGAGAGCCGCCGCCGGTCCTGACGCAGAATGCCTCGAACCCGGCGGATACCTTGCCGGCGCCCGCCTTCATCTTGGCGAAGGTCCCGCCGATCAGCTCGGATTTCGCCCAGGAGGCGAACTCGGCGCTCGTGCCGTGCGTGGCAGCCGACTCGGACCCAGAGTAGGCGTAGGCGATGAGCACATGGCTCGCCGCGGCGTACTTCGCGTCGTCCCAGCCGCCGCCGTCGTACCAGCTGCCCGGGAACATCGACGCGTCGAAGCCGGGAGAGCCGAACGAGTACCAGATCGCCGCTGTCACGTCGCCGCTCGGCACGGGGCTCGTCGAGTAGGAGCCCGGCGCGGGCGTCGGGGACGAGGGCTCGGCGCAGTAGGCGATGTTCCCGTCGGCGCTCATCCACGTGGTGGCGAAGCCGCCGTAGGGGATCTTGCCGCCGATGGACACGTCTACCGTGCTCGGCGCGGCGTAGGCGGGCGAGGCCGCCACGGAGGCGAGCAGCGCCCCCGCCGCCAGGATGAGCGCCATGGCGCATCGGAGGAGCTTTTCCTGCAGGGTGCAGTCTTTCGCTGCGTTCATCTTTCCGCCTCCCTATCTCTCGACGCTTCGCTGTGCGCGGGGCGCCTCGTGCTCGGCAGCGCGGCTCGCCTGGCGGGCGTGCTCGGCGCGCTCCGCGAGGTAGCGCGAGCGCCCTGCGTCAACGGCCTCCTTGAGCTGCGCGGGCATGACCTTCACGGTGTCCTTGACCGCGCGGCCGTCCTCGTCGAGCTCGGGCTGGCCGTCCGGGCCCATCACCGTCTTCCTCAGCCACACCTCGCGGTTCGCGAGCAGCGGTATGTCCCGGAAGTCGGCCCCCTTGAAGCGGCTCTCGTTCACGAACATGGGGCTGAACTCGTAGCCTCCCACGTCCACGCCGTCGACGACGGTGCCCTTGGGAAGGGTCGCCGAGTTGAAGGTCCTGGTCTCGCCGGTCGCGCGGTCGGTGTACTCGATGCCCTCGCGCACGAAGCTCTTGTGCAGCGAGAGGTACACGTTCTTCCTCTCTTCCATGTCTTTCCTCCTTTTCGTTTTCAATCGGTCCTTGTCTTCATCCGCCGGGACGCGTGCCCCGGCGCGGTGCCCCTATCTCATGGCGACCGCCCCCTTCCTCGCTTTTCCGCTAGAAGCCGCTCACGATGTCGCGCGCCCAGGAGCCGCTCTTCACGAGGGCCAGGATGAGCAGCACGCACATGGCCAGGTACTGCAGCGCGTAGGTGAGCCCGTTTGCGACCGCGTCGGCCGGGGTGCCCGTCCCGGGGTTCGCCCCGGTGAGCCCGCCGAGCACGAGCGGGAACGATATGAGCAGCACGAGGATGATGACGCCGGCGATGCAGACCGCCCCGAAGCTCTTCAGGTAGCCAAGGCCTATCTGGCGCGTGGCGTCCATGCCGAGGAACGCCAGCGGGATCGGGGCGAACGCGGCCATGATGTAGAGCTGGAGCGCGCGGGCCCAGCAGACCACGAGGGCGACGACGTAGGCCGCCAGCACCACGACCCAGCTGATGAGGCTCACGACGAGCATGGCGATGAGCGACGGGATGTCGTCGTCGGTGGTGACGACGGACACCTCGGGCAGGTCGAGCGCGCCTCCGGCGCCGAAGAGCGCCTCGACTCGGTCGATGGCGAGCCCGCAGACCTCGTAGATCGACGCCATCAGGTCGAAGCTGTTCTGTATGAGGAACAGGAACACGGCGAAGAACACGAGAAGGAAAACGACCTCCTTGACGCCGGGAAGGCTCTGGCTGCCGTCCATGCGCTGGGAGATCTCGATGAGCTTCAGGGTGAAGACCAGGCCGAGCACCCCGCACCCGATCGGCAGGATGGCAACCTGCCATACGCCCCGGGCGACGTCGTGCATGGTCAGGTCGCTCGAGCTCGTGAGCATGTGCGCGAAGTCGGCCGAGAGGATCCCGTTCGCGCCGATCGACCCGAGCACGCCCGTCTGAGCCTTGAACATCCAGTTGCAGCAGTCGCGCAGAAGGCCGCACAGCCAATCGTTGACGTCCCCGGCTATGTCGGCGTATGCCGGCTGCGCGGGGACGAGCAGGAGCGCGCAGAGGGCGAACGCCGCCGCGGCGGAGATGGCGAACGCCCTGCGGCGCTGCGCCTTGAGCGCCCTCATGGCTACATCGCCTCCAGCGAGCCGCCGCGCGAGACCACGGTGACCACCGTCGAGGCGGGGTCGTCGAGCGTGAAGGTCGTCGACGCGACGTTCCCGGCGTAGTCGAGCCACACCTCCTTGTCCCAGGTGGCTCCCGTCGCCCGCGGGGACACCTCCGCCGCCTTTTTGGCGACGATGTCCTTGATGTCGGCTGAGTCGGCGCCCAGCGCCTTGGAGAGGCGGTCGTCGGTGCCGGTCACGGAGAACGCTCCGTCTTGCGCCTTCTGGGGCACGTAGGCCTGCGTCAGGAGGTCGCATGCCAGGGTGCGGGCGTCCCCGTCGCCCGAGACCTGGATGAGCGAGAGCCCTCCCGCCTTGTCGCCGGTTCCCTTGACCTCGATGGGCACGCTGAGCACGCCGCCGGCCTCGGAGGGCTCCTCGGCCGAGAAGAACCAGGCGCGCTCGGTGCCGCCCGCGCTCTCCACCATGGCGCCCTCGACGATCCGCAGCGTGGCTGTCGGGTCGTCGGCGCCCGTCCATGCGGTGTTCCAGAGCGCCTCGGCGCCCGAGGCGGCCTTCCCGGTTGCCGCGTCGGCGCCTGCAGCCGCGGGCTGCTCTTGCTCCTGGGGACTATCCTGCGCGCCTTCCTGCGGGGCGATGGCGCAGCGCGCCGCGCCCGCGCCGAGCGCCACGGTGAGCGCGCCTGCCGCGACGGCGGCCATGACCCTTGACTTTCCCTGCATTGGTTTCTCCTATCTCGCGGTGAGCGCGCAGCTGAAGCTGCCGATGCCGCTCGCTATGCGGCACACGTCGCCCGTTCGCGGCTCGTGTATGTACCTGTCGTCGCCGATGTAGATGGCCACGTGGCCCGAGCGGTAGAGGATGTCGCCGGGCTTCGCCTCCGAGAGCGGTATGCGCCTGAGCTCCTCGTACTGGGAACCCGTGTAGTGGCTTATGCGGATGCCCGCCTGCGCGTAGCAGTACTGCGTGAGCCCGCTGCAGTCGAGCGCCTTGCCGGGGGTCGAGCCTCCCCACACGTAGGGCACGCCGAGCTGGCTGTACGCCGCCTCGACGATCGCGTTCCCGTTCGCGGTCGAGTCCTTCAGGTCCTCGACCGTCATGGAGTCGAGCCGGTAGAGGCCCCATTGCGCCATGATCGACTTCAAGGACTCGACGTAGGACGAGTCGGTCGCCCAGCCGGCGTCCTTGAGCCCCTCGGCCATCCTGTCCGAGTCGTGCCTCTCGATCGCCTCCCGGATGAGGGCGTTGCCCGAGTAGCGCTCCGCCTGCAGGAAGACCCTGCTGCGGAAGCGGATGCACTCGGCGTCGCCGGTGAAGCGGATGAAGCTCGCCGTGATCTGGGTGTGCTCGCCGGGCACGTACTCCTCGCTGGTGGCCCAGTTCGCCTTGCCGGCCACCTCGGGGCAGCCCGCGTAGCCCGACCACCACTTCATGCCGAAGAGGTTGTGGTCGCGCTCTGCGAGCTGGCTCATGCGGTCGCCCTGGCCGGACTCCTGGATGATCTGCGCGATGGTGCAGCCCGCCGGGTGCCCGTACTCCTCCTGGCACTCGAGCGCCGCCTCGACCATCTCGTAGGTGATGTAGGGCGGCAGCCCCTCGAGGCCCTGCTTGGAGGCCGCGTCGTCCCAGAAGCCGAACAGCGCGCTCAGCAGCTGCGCGACGGCGAGCGCGCAGGCGACGAAGGCCACGATGCCGGCCACCGCCCCGAGCAGGGCGGGCGCTGCGCCCGAGACCGCGCCCGCGATCGCGGAGGCGGCGCCCTTCGACCCCGCGGCTCGGGCCGCCTCGCCCGACGCCTGCGCGGCCGCCTGGGCCGCCTGGTGCTTGGCCGGGGCGGTCGCGCCGGCTGCCTCGGGGCCGCGCGCGCCTCCCTTTGGGGCGCCGAGCGCGGTCGCCGCCTTGCGGCTGCCTTGGGCTGCTTTCTTCGCCTTCCTCTGCCGCAGCCTTCCCGCGGCCTTCTTGGCCGCACGCCCCGCGTCGTACATGCCCGAGGCGCCCTCGAGCTCCTCCGAGTCGTCGAGCTGGGAGACGGCCTCCCGGGCGATCGCCAGCTTCGCCGCATCGACGCGCGAGCGCATCGCGGCCGCCGCGCGCCGGTCGCCGGCTGGTTGGGACAATTTGTCCCCGAGCCCGCCTTCCGGCGCGTCGGGCCTGGAAGGGCGCCCCTTCGCCGTTGCGGCGGGGCCTCCCGCCTCGTCGAGCGGGCCGGCACCCTCCGAGACGTTTCCCAGGGCGTCGCGCTCGGTCTCCGCGACGTCGCCCGCGGTGAGCACGTCGCGGCGCTGCGCCCCGACCACCTCGAGCATCCCGCCGCCCTCGCTCGGGCCGGCCATTCCTATTCCTCCGCCTCTCGCGCCGCCCGGCGCATCTCGCGCTCGGCGACCTCTGCGGGCTTGGTGTTCCACAGGTCGTAGAGCGGGCCTTTCGGGAAGTCGTCGGTGATGGGCACGCGGATCCCGGCGCTGATGAGCAGGCCCTCGCCGGGCTTGACGGCGTCGCCGATGTAGCCGCGCTCCGTGGCGGAGAGCTGGAGCATCTCCGCCCATGCGTCGAGGTCGGCGGTGGACTGCTTGTGCAGCAGGAAGAACTCGGAGTTGAGCACCATGTCGCGGGCCTCGGCGTTGGCCAGCATGTGGCTCGTGTTCTGGCTGATGCCGGTGCAGATGAGGCCGAACTTGCGCCCCTCGCGCCACAGGCGGGCGAAGTACTCGACCACCGTCGGGTGCGCGAAGAGGCTCTGCACCTCGTCGATGTAGAGCCAGGTGTAGTTGGGGCGCGGCGGCGTTACCATCACGCGGTTGCGCACCATCTCGAGCGCCGTGATCATGCCGAACACGCGCATGTTCTGGCCGAGGCCGTGCATGTCGATGTTGGTGATGCGGTTGTCGAGCGCCACGTTGCTCTGGCCGTTGAAGAAGGAGAACGCGCCCTTCACGTAGCGCTCGTAGCGCAGCGCGATGTCGGCGGCCTCGGGCTCGGGCTGAGCGAGCAGCGCCGCGTGGAAGTCGCCGAGCGTGGGCAGGCGGCCGTCCCTCGCGCACTCCCGGTACGCCTCGCCGACGCAGCGGGCGATGATCGAGCGGTCGCGCTCCGGCAGGCCCTCGTGGCCCTCGGCCATGAGCGCGCTCGAGAGCGCGAGCACCGCGTCGGTCTTGTACGCGAGCTTGGCGGCGTCGGCGCGGTCCGCGACGTCGGCGGTGTCGAGGGGGTTGAGCACCGCCGAGCATCCCGGGGCGAGCTCGACGTTCGCGCCGCCGAGCGCGCCGACGAGGTTGCCGTACTCGCCGGCCGGGTCGAAGATCACGACCTCGTCCTCGGGGTGCGCGAGCACGGTGTTGGTTATCTCGCGCTTCACCGAGAAGCTCTTGCCCGAGCCGGGCTTGCCGCACACGAAGCCCATGGGGCTCGCCAGGCGCTTGCGGTCGCACAGCACCAGGTTCCCGCTCTCCCTGGACTGCCCGTAGTAGCCTCCGCCCGCCTCGTCGAGGCTCTGGCTGGCGAAGGGCATCTGCATGGCCACCTGCCCCGTGGTGAGGTAGCGGCTCACGGTGACGTGGTTGTCCCCGAGCGGGAGCACCGAGTTGAGAGCCTGGCGCTGCCGGAAGTGGAGCGGCTCGAGGCCGATCGTGCAGCCCTGCGCGACGCTCGTCACCTGCTGGACGCGGCGGTCGAGCTCCTCGAGGCTGTCGGCCCAGGTGTAGACGAGGCCCGTGTAGACGAACAGGCGCTCGGACTTGTTGCGCAGGAAGTCGAGCAGCTCCTCGGCCTCCTCCTTCGAGAAGCGCAGCTCGGGCGGCAGGATCTGGTAGTCGTAGCCCTTCTTCACGGCGCTCATCTGCTCGTCGATGATCTCCTTGTCCATCCAGTCGATCTGGCGCTTCACGAGCGCGAGCGCCTCGCTCTGCGCGATGGGCTGCACGTGCAGCGTCACGTTGAGCGGCAGCGGCAGGTCGATGATGGAGGCGAGGTAGGTCTCCTCGATGACCGACCCGAAGCTGCGCACCGCGAGCACCGCGCCGTAGCGCCCGTCGCTGCGGAAGCAGTCGGACCTGCCCTCGGGCTTGAAGTCGAGCGTGGAGGGCATGACGAAGTCCTTCGTGCGCGCTCCCGACGTCGGGGACAATTTGTCCCAGGAGAACTCGAAGCGCGACCCCGGGCGCAGCTGCCCCTGCAAAAGCTCGAGCCTCTCGACGCCGTCGAGGGCGCGCGACGAGCAGCGTATGCGCGCGAGCGTCTGCTCCACGTCGCCCCGGATGCGCGCGAGCTTGGGCACCGCGGCGTCGACGTCGTCGGCGCCCACGGCGTAGGTCAGGTAGCGGTGGCGCACGAGGTTCGAGACGCCCTCGCGCATCTTGTCGTTGAGGATCCGGTTGTACTCTTCGGCGAGCCCGGCGGTGGCGCGCTCCCCGGGCTCGAAGAAGACCTTGCGGCCGACCTCGTCGGCGGGGATGGGCGCGTTCACTACCTGGAGCTGCACGTGGGAGTCCGCCGGGAAGTAGTTGAACAGCGAGCTCATCACGGTGAAGGCCGTCTCGCGCGCCTCCTTGCGCGCGGACTGGTAGCTGATGTCGGAGAACTCGACCGTCTGGCTGAACACCCCGGGCATCACCTGGGCGATGCCGTCCCTGTACATGGCGTCGTAGCCGACGTAGGCGGCCATCTCGCGCGAGCGGTCGCGCTCCCGGCGGCGCCTCTGCCGCTCGGCCTCCGCGCCCTTCGAGGCGTCCTTGCGCCCGCCCGTGCCGCCGAGGAGCAGCCCGAGGGTGCTCGGGCGCTTCGGCCTATTCTCCTTGTTGCTTCTTGCTCGGCTCATAGAGCTCGGCTCCTTTCTTCCTTGCCCTGCGCCTCGCGCGACGTCCCGGGCGGCCCGGGCGCGGCGAGCCCTCGGGGAGGCTCCCGGCGAGGCAGGGCTCGTACGCGAGCAGCTGCGGGGAGAACTCGTGTGCCGCCAAAAGCGGCAGCAGCTCCTCGGCGCGCATGCCGAAGGGCCGCCAGAACCCGGCGAGCCAGAACGGCATGCTGCAGAGCATGATCGGGAAGGCCGCGTCCGCGACGTCGGCGTGCAGGCCCAGGTGGACGAAGGCCGCCGCCCCGACCGCGCTGCCGAAGCCGAGCGACACGCATGCGAGCGTGCGCAGGCTCATCTTCCCGACGATCTTCTCCTCGTACTCCCCGATGTCCTTCTGCACCGGTATCCGGAGCGCCATCCGCGACGCCCCCTATGCCGGCAGCCAGGACGTGTCCAGCTGCCCGAAGTAGACCGACGCGGCGATGATGATCGCGCCGCCGGCGATGGTGGAAATGGCGGTCGCGATCTGCGGGCCGCCCTGCTGCTCCCTGATGGCCAGGCCGAGCGAGACCGCTCCCCACACGACCAGGAAGCCGCCGAGGAAGGTCACGCAGCCCGACACGAGCTTGATGACGTTTGCGAGCATGCTGCTCTCCTTTGCTTTCGGTTGACGATGTTCCTTGCTGCTCCTCCCCCGCGGCGGGGGAGGCCCGCGCCCTCCGCGGCCCCGTCACGAGGCGCCGTCCTTCCGCCTGCGGTACTCCGCGAAGTCGAACGGGCCGCGGCGCGTGGCCTCCTCGAGCAGGCGCGAGCGCGGGTGGCGCTCGAGCCGGTACTTCCGGTCCATGAGCGGCATGCACCCGTTCACGAGCACGAGCGCGTCCTCGCGCGGCATGCGCGCCACCTCGGCGGGCTGTATGAGGTCGCGCTCGGAGATGCCGCGGTTCACGGTCCGGGTCCAGCCGGCGCCCCGCGAGTCGCTCTGCGTCTCGCTCGCCACCGTCTGCTTGCCGGCCATCTTGCTGATCTCCTCGTTGGTCTCGTTCGCCTTGCCGCCCAGGTAGAGCAGCGTGTCGCAGGCGTTCACGATGGTCTCGGCGTTATTGTCGCCGTAGGTCTCCTTCAGCTGCGAGAGCGACTGGGCGATCATCGAGACGGCGATGTTCCTGCTGCGGGTGACGGCGATGGTCCGCTCGAAGTCGGGTATGCGCCCGATGTTGGCGAACTCGTCGAAGACGAAGTGCACCGTCGTGGGCAGCGAGCCGCCGTGCGCCTCGAGCGCCTCGGCGCAAAGCGCGCTCACGGCCGTATCCATGAGCAGGGCGAACAGGAAGTCGAAGGTCGAGTCGGTGTCGCTCATAGACGCGAAGAGCGCGACCTTGGCGCCCTCGTCGCCCATGTGGGCGAGGTCGAGCTCGTCTTTGGAGGTGAGGTCGCGCACGGCGCGGATGGAAAGCGGCTTCAGGCGGACGTTGCAGCTCGAGAGCATCGACTTCATGGTGTCGCCGGCGGCCACGCGGAACTCGCGGTAGCTCGCGAGCGCGAAGTCGTCGGGCGGCGCGGGCTCGCGGACCTTGACCCACTCCCACGCGCCGTCCTCCTCGGAAAAGCCGCGCAGCGATCCGCCCTCCGCCGAGGCGCCGCCGCGCCTGACGTAGCGCTCGCCGGTCTCCAGCTCGCGGAACACCATGTCGAGCGGGCTCATGTAGCCCGGGTCGTCGCGGGCGTCGGCGAGCGAGAGCAGCGTGAGCAGCCCGTCGAGGTTTCGGTCGGCGGGCTCGCAGTGCATGACGAGGTAGGCCGTGAGCGCGGTGTAGACCAGGCGCTCGGCCTTCTCCCAGTAGGGGTCGCCCTTGTGGTCGGCGTCGCCCTCGGTGTTGGCGACGATGCCGCGGGCGAAGCGGATGACGCCCGCCTCGTCGCGTATGTAGGCTATGGGGTTGAAGCGCATGGAGCGCGTGAAGTCGATGGTGTCGAACGCGCGGATCTCGTAGCCGAGCTCCGCCAGCGCGCCGCCCATCTCGCGGATGAGCGTGCCCTTCGGGTCGGTCACGAAGAAGCTGGCGTTGGCCTGCAGGAGGTTCGGCTTGACGTAGTAGCGCGTCTTGCCGGTGCCGGGTCCTCCCACCACGAGCACGTTGTCGTTGGTGTCGGTGGAGAGGTCGAACCTGCGGCTCACGAGGCGGATGCGCGCGTTGTCGGTGAGGATGATGTTGTTGTCGGGGTCCTTGGGGTCGCCGAAGGGCGCGATGTCCTTGCGCGTGGCCCACCTGGAGCTACCGTGCTCCTCGCCGTCGCGCCGGGCCCCCTTGGTCCCCAGTGAGCGGGCCCAGGCGAGGAGCGCGCCGCACGCGCAGGCGGTCCCGGCGCACAGGGGAACCGCCTCCGCGGAGAAGACGCGCCCCGCGCGGAGCGCCGCGGGGATCGCCGCCATGGCGGCCTCCGGGTCGAGGATCGGGCTCGTGCCCGACGCCGCGATTGCCGCGGCCGCAAAGTCTCCCGCGGCGAACGCCGCCGCGGCCAGCGCGGCCGCCGCCTGCCACCTCATCTCTCGGGCCCCTCGATCTGGCGCGGGCCGCGGTCCCGGCCGATGCCCTGGCTGTGGGCCCTCGACGCCTCGCGCGCCCGCTCGGCGCGCTCCGCCAGCCGCTCGGGCGCCTGGCGCCTCTCGGCGATCTCGGAGAGCCGCTCCCTTGCGCGATCGGCGGCCTTGCCCGTCTCTTGCTCCAGCTGGCGGAAGGCCTCGTCGACCTCGGGGGCGTCCTCCACCTTGAAGAGCAGCCAGTCGCGGCCCTCGCCGGGGATGATGTGGTGCTCGACCGACGCGGCGCGCAGCTTGTCGGAGACGACCTCCTTGATCGTCGCGTACTCGGGAAGCCCAGAGAGCTCCTCGAGGCTGAGCTTCGCGTAGGCCGGCACGCCGTCGGCCGCGATGGCCTCGGCGCGCCCGCCGGCGATGGTCCCGCGGATTCCCGCGAGGCGCTCGGAGAGCTCCCTCGCGCTGCGCGCCATTGCCTCGGCGCCGGCCTCCTGGCCGATCCTCAGCATCCAGTCGAGCAGCTTGCCGCCCGCCTCGTCCCCGTAGTCGCTCGCCATCCCGCGCCTCCCTTCCAGTCGAGATGAAAAAGGGCGCCTTCGCGCCCCGGTCGTCCCTATTCGGCCCCGACGGCCCTCTCGCGCGCCATTGGGGCGCGGGCTTCCTGCCCGGCGTGCGCGCGGCTCGCCTCGCGGGCGGACGCGGCGCGCTGCGCCAGCGGCTCGGGAGCCTTCTCGTGCAGATGGGCCCACTCGCCGCTGCGGCACTGCTCCGGCGTCGCCTCGCACATGTCGCGCATGGCGCGCTCGAACCGCTCGGGCTCCTGGGCGATGGCGCCGAAGCTCCAGCTCTCGAAGCCGGTCCACGCGTCGCCGTCGCGCTTGAGCGTCCACCACTCGTCGCCGCCGTTCACCTGCTGGATGAACGCGAGGTCGCGGTAGCAGAACCCCTGGCGTATGGCCCAGTTGCCCGAGCCGAGCGCCTCGCGGAGCCTGTCGACGCTGTCCGTGCGGGAGAACTCGTAGGGGTACTCCTCGAGGAACGGGTCGTCCTGCCAGTCGAAGCCGCCGACCTTGAGCCAGCCGTTCTCCTGGCACTTCTCCACGAGCCCGTCGTGCTCGCGGCCGGTTATCCTCTCGAAGCCGTCCATGGGCCCTCCGCCTTTCGTTTGTTGCTTGGCGGGCGGCGTCCTCGCGATGGGGGCACGGTGCGAGTCGGAGCAGGCGTGCGTGCCGGCGCGTCGGCGCCGCCCAAGACGTGTATAGCGATTTCGATTGCGGCGGGCATCAGGGCCGCCTGCGATGGGTCGAGCTGGGTCGAGCCGTCCGCGCCTCCACGGGAAGCGCACAAGCTAGCCGAGGCGGCGCCTGTCCCTTCCGCCCAGGTAGACGGTCCTGCAGGTCTGGGAAATCCTGCTCGCGATCGCCTCTGCCGTGACGCGCTCGCCGCGCCTTGCGAGCCTGTCCGCCAGCGCGCCCGGCGCGTAGTTCGACGTGACGATGGTCGGGCGCATGTCCTCGTAGCGCGCATCGAGCACGCTGAACACGGTGCCGACGGACCATTCCGTCGCGTCCTCCTTGCCGAGGTCGTCGAGCACGAGGACGTCGCACTTGGCGTACCGCGCGACGGCGGCCTCGGTGCCGCCCTCGTCGAACGTGGCCTTCACGCGCTCGAGCATGCCCTTGGCCGTCGTGAAGGCGACGTCGTAGCCGGCCTCGGCGAACAGCCTGGCCATGGCGGAGGCGGCGTGCGTCTTGCCGGCGCCGACGCCCCCGTGTATGTAGAGCCCGGCGCCCCCGTTGCCCGCGAACGAGGCGATGTACTCGGCGAACTCGGGGCGGTCGGCCTCGGCGGCCCAGTAGCGCCTGGGGATGCCCGCGCGCGAGAGCGCCTTCTCCCGGCGGGCGGCCTCCTCCTTGGCGGCGAGGGCCGCGCGCCTTCGCGCCTCGGACTCCCGCTCGCTGGCTGCGCCCTCGCACGGGCAGGGGGCGGCGGAGACCCAGGCGACCCTGCCCGCCAGCGCCGCGCCGAGCGGATCGAGGGCGGCGCCGCAGTGCGGGCACGCCCTCGGCTCCGGCTCGTCGAAGGAGAGCCCGGCCACACGGGCCTGCTCCAGGGTGATGAGTCCCGCTCGGTCCATCGGGCGCCCCTTCCTTATCTTCTGAAGTCCTTGTTGTCCCTTTTGCTTATTGGGTGGCATATCGTCAGGGGTTTCCCTGTCATCTCGTCAGGGGTTCGGGCTGCGAACCCTGACGGTTCGTCACCCTTGTTCTCGGCGAACCCTGTCATTTCGTCACCCTTTCGCGTCGGGAACCCTGACGAATCGTCAGGGGTTGCCAGCGCTCCGGGCGGCAGCCTCTCGCGCACGATGCGGTACCGCTTGGTGGCGTGCCCGCGCGCCGGGGCGTGCACGCCGCATTCCTCGATGAGGCCCCGGTCGAGCAGGTCGCGGATGGCGCGGTGGACGCTGCGCTCCTGCACGTTGAGGAATCGTGCCAGGCCACCCTTGCTCTCGAAGTAGCCGCACCCGGCGTCGCAGAAGCCGAAGATGCGCGCGTAGACGAGCAGGGGAAGGCCGGAGAGGCCCAGGTCCGCCATCATGAAGTGCCGTACCGCCGTGAACTCGCGCGGGGAGGGGCCGTCGCGTCCCCTCGGGCCTGCGGCTGCCATCGGCGCTAATCCCTTCTGGGCGATTCGACGATGCTGTTCCGCTCGACCCATGCGACGAGCTCGTCGTGCAGAACGATGCCGTCGCGCGTCTTGCCGCCGATGTAGCGGATCGGGAACGGGTCGTCGGGGTCCTTGGCGAGCCGGTACATTGCGTCGCGGCTGATGCGCAGCATCGCGCACGCCTCGTCGGCGCCGAATATCGCGTTGGTCGATGTGATGAGCCTCACCTGGCTCCTGCTAATGCTCTTGGTCATGGTCGTCCTCGAGCTCCTTTCGTCTCGAGGCTCCCTCGCGTGCCCGGCCGCGGGCGGCTCCCGGGGCGGTCGCCGCCGTCATTTCCTGCCGCTCCTCGACTCGATGTAGGCGTCCACTGACGCCCTCGACACCAGGAGCTTCCTTCCGAGCCTGTACGAGTCGATCTCTCCCGACCAGATGAGGTCGTACGCCTTGTTTCGGCTCGCCCTCATGTACTCCTGCATCTCGATCACCGTCATCCATTCGTCCCGATCTCGGCTTCCCTCGGGCGCGGCGCATTCGGCTGTGCGTGCCATGGTTCCTCCAATCTTCCCGTGCGGCACCGCGCGAGGACACCGCACGACACCGTGTGCCTTTTCGTCTGCACGACGATTGAACCGCCTGATGGCGATTGGTGAGCACGGCAGGAGCGGAGACGGGTCGAAGTGGGTCGAGCTGGTCGTGCCTTCACGAAACGGCCATGAGCCGCGTGCCTTAGCTCGCAGCTAAGTCCCTGAAAAGTAAAAGGCACCCATGCGGGCGCCTGCCTAGTAGCTGGAGTTGTTCGGTTGTGGTCGGAATGCTCGTCTTCCGCGGTGCTGTCGTCCGGGGTCCGGCATCTGTCGTTCGCCTCTTCTGTCGTGTTTGATGTTGCGTGTTCTGCGAGCGACCTTGTGCAGGTTCTTCAACCCGTTGCCCCAGGTGCACCCGGATAAATGGTACCCATCCGTTGGGACACGACCTGCTGTGGTTGTCATTTCGGACGAATGGGAGCAGACGAACGGCGCGAGGATGCGAGCCGAATTCGAGTTAGTCAATATTGGCTTTTGAATCGGACCGATTGGGATTGCCTCATTGCCGGCAGCTCTTCGAGTCCAATCGTGAAATAGCTGCATCCAGTGCGGCTTTGTAGCCCTCTGATGCTGCTTCGTAATCTTGGATATAGGATTCTAGGTCGGAGGCGACGGCATTCGGGAAGCTCTCGACCCACCGTTTCCCCTTAGGCTTCGCCAGCCTCACCGCGCCGTCCATCCCGAATAGCCACCTGTAAAAGGTCGGAGACGGCATCGCGCTGACGCAGGCGTAGCCGATGACGTTTCTTTCGTCGCTCTCGTCGATGTGACAGAATTTGAGGTCGTGGCCGAACCTTTCGTAAACGTACTTGGCATGAGTGCCGGATACTTCCAGGAACAGCTTTCTGGCGGTGCCCGAGCCGAACATGTCGACCCGCTGGCGCGTGTCCGCGACCACGCGCGTCCTCAGCGCCTCTACCTTATCCCGATCCGACACCGGTTTTCCGGTGACAACCGGGTCCGCGATATCGTCTAGTCGGTAGAAGTAGGGACTGGGGGAACCGCCTTCGTCGATATGCATGCTCTCGAGATAGTAGCGGCCGAAGCTGAACACGATCGCCACCGGGTCCTCCTCGTACGGCCCAATCTTTACGGTCGATCCGTTCATCAGGTGAACCTGCTTCTTGAAGGCGAGCCTTTCGTTCATGCGGATCGCTCGGGATGCGGCATGGAGGACGTTGAAAATCGCGTCGGTGTCCCTGCCGGCCTTGCGGTCGACGAACACGGTCTCCACGCTTTCGTCGACGTCATAGTCGGAGGAGAATGCGAGCACCTTCGAGGAGATCTTGTCCTTCCGCCCCTCGCCGATGAAGGAGCTCGTCCCCAGCACGTCCGAGATGAGGATCGCCTCCTCGGATGACAGGGGTTTGTTTACGGCCCTGAACCCGACGTTCTCGCCGTGGCCAGGTATCGCCATGCGGATTCCCATGGGCATGCTTTCGCTTATCTGGTGCAGGTCCTTGAGAATGGCGTTCTCCGACGTCGGCCTCTCGGAGCAGATGCCTATGACGCGCGCGATTTCCGATGCGGATATGCCCGTCCTCTCATCGGTGAAGCGGACGAGGAGGTCGAGGACGGACAGGATCCTGCTTCTCGATGTGCCGCTCGCCGCGAATCCGGCTTCCTTTAACTCGGAGATCTCCTCCTCGGTGAATGTCCTAGACATTGCAGGTCCTCCATAAACAGCTTTATTGCCTATGAAATTGTAGGCAATCCAAACCAGTCAGAGGAGACGAAATTCCGATGGCGGTTGAAAATAAGGGTCGAAGCAATGGAAGAGAGAGTAGGGAGCCAACTATGAACGACGCCGGACGGGCGGTGAACGCCCCGACGATTTCGTCAGCCGATGCCGTAGCGGAGGCGGCGTGCGATAACGGAAGGAGGATCCTCGGCTTTTCGCCGGAGCAGCTGATCGCCGCTTGCGGTCTGGCCTTGATGGGCATCGCTGTTTTAGTCGGGTCGAACTACAGCCTCTCTATCGCCAAAGGTGATTTCAGGCTTGATCTGCGCCCTGCGTGCTAGGCGATGCGCCCACGCGGAAGCAACAACCGCTGTTGTGGGACGCGGCGTCGTCGACGCGTGACGCGCCCCAAGGAATTAACTCTCGATTCGAATGATAGGAGACGATATGGAATGCAATGATTTCCCCGAAGTTGGCACCAGGTTGACGTACGGGGAGGCGATCCCCGTTTACGATCGCTTCGAGCGGTCGATGCTCGAGAAGGCGTACGGGGCCGGGCTCCTGCCCGCGGCGGGGCTGTACGACCTGCTCTGGCAGCTTGAGTCGCTCGCGCAGAAGTTCGGAATCGAGGGCAAGGGGGGCCTTCTCAAGGCTCAAGAAGGAGATTCGGTCGTTTTCGAGCGAGAGGACCGCTCTGGCGAACGGGGTGAACGGCGAGAGGTTCTACCTTTTGCAGAACCAATCGGCGCTCAAGCAGCATGATGAGACTCATCTTTTCAAGGTCGGAATCGACGGAAACAAGCTTGCTGATGACCTCGACGAAGCTCTCGAGCTGCTTTCGAAAGAGGCCTCAAAGAGCGACGAGTACGGCGATACGTATTCGCGCGACTGGATGGAGCGAGCTTCCGACAAGCAAGAAAAAGACCCTTTCTTGAAATGGGCCGGAATCGGGTTTTGCGCGATGATGGTCTGCCTCGGAATCTCGATGCTCGTCCATTCGGTCTTCCAGATCGGCTTCTGCTCCAAGTGGTTTCTCTGATGCGGAAGCTGGCAACTAGGACGACCGTCGTTCAGGTCATCAACTCATAGACGCGTCAACGTGGGGCTTCTCGTTTCGTCGATAGATGACGGAGATGTTTGACCTGCGAATTTGCCACCAGCGTGCAAGCCACGGCGCTGCCTCACCTGCGGTTACGGACTGGTGGCTTGCGCCCGGGAAGGCATGAACCCTACGGACATTCCTCGCGCTCCCGCCCTTAAAACCGGCCACGATGGTCTTTAGGGCGGGAGCGCGAGGTCCACGCCCTGGGTTCGAAGTCACTCTGCGCTCGTGTCCCCAAGGTAATTTCCGTCTCTGTAGATGACCTTTTGAGGCCCCATGAGCTTCAGCCCCTCACCGCAGATAATCAGCATCCCTTGTTCAACCAATGAGGGAAGACGGTCAGTTGGGTACGAGATATCGTAACGCTTATGCGATCCGATTCTCTTGAAGTACACACCCGAGAACGATTGGGCTTTTCCATATCGGTCGGGATCGGATTCTTCGTCGTCGGGGCAAGCAAACAAGGCGGCCTCGGGGGAATCGTCGCCATCGAGATAAAAAACGGGAAACTCAAGAGGATTGCCTTTAGGAACGGCCGCCGATGCCACGTAGTTGCAGAGCTTCCACTCCTCGCTTTTCTGCACGCAATCGCTTTCGATGCCGAGGAGGCTTCGCATTTCAGTATCGATGCTGTAAGAACCTAGGACTAAGTAGAAAGCCAAGAGGACTGACGACCGGGCGCTTTCCATCTCGGTCCAATCGTAGAGATTGTCTTTGTGAGCAATGCCGTTCCTCATCGTTCGAGCGCTTTGGAGTGCGCGAATTATCGACTCGTACGTATCCTCGCTTATCGCCGTATCGAGAAGGTCTTCATTGCGGCTGTACAGCTGCTGCTTCTCGCAAACATAGTCGCCGAAGAACCTTGTGAGCCTACCGAGGTCTAAGACATATTCGAAACCATCCGTGAAAAGCTCATCGTTGATTTCGATTTCTCCGTCCTTGACTTCTATGTGTCGCGATTTGTCGGGAACGCCATCTCTTTTCGCAGGCAGGTAGTAAGGGTTTTCTCCGAGCTTTTTGCCGTAGTAAATACGCCTACTCTTCGATTTCGAAGTCTTATGTATGGCGTAAAGAAATCTGTACAGGAATTGTTCGAGCGATTTGAAGTACTCCAACGCGATGGGGGCGAAATCTATGCATCCTGCATGCGTTAAAGAATCCCTTAGCCATTCTGCGGTCTGGAAGCTTACTGCGAAATCCGTGTCACCGGTCAACGCCGAGTATCTGCCGTCTACGACAAAGCTCTTGTCTATGGCCATTCTCTGTTCGGACCCCAATTCCACGTCTGGTTTGTAGCCGATCAGACGGTCTCGGATGTCTCTCCTGAAATGGCCCATGCGCAAATGGTTAAGCGATTTGGTTATGCTCAAGCCATAGTAGGAACGCGCTTTCTGCCTAAGCTCAACCACAGCCTCCTCGAATTTGTCGAACTCCTCTTGTGGAAAGAACAGGCGGAAGAACTCTTTAACCGAGATGTAGGGCGTAGCGTCCTTCACCGACTCGTAATTGAGAACCTCCCTCTTCGCTCCGTCCATAACCAAAGAGACGTAGGTGATTTTCGATACCCCAAAGTTTTCCCTCAGCGAATCCTCAAGCTCTTTCGGGAGACTCTGGTCTAATCCAGGTTCCTTGAATACAAAAACGCTCGGGGAGCCATCGACATCCACCTTGATTATGCGGACCACCCTCTTGCTCGCTTTGAGGACGGTCGGCCCGGCTAGGCCGTCTTTTGGGAGATATTGGTAAGCATCGCTTCTGCGAACGCGGGCACGTAGTGTTATGTATCCATATTCTGTAAGAAGCATGGAAATCGACTCGCAAATCAGTCGATACATGCACTCATTGGCTCTGTCCATGATGAAGGTATAGTTAAGCCGTTCGGACCCTGAGACATTGCATAGATTTTCAGGTATTAAAGAGGTTCCTCCCCTCGACTCGGAATAGCCGCTTTCATCCCTCCAGCCATCTCGAATTTTCTTCAACTCGCTTAAGCCTTCTCCAAGAAGGAATTCTTTGTAGATCGGTTCGCTATTCATCCAATACCTCGTTTTCTCTGCGTGTTTACAGCCTTGCACGAGCGAATCGCTCCCATAGGCGTATCGCGGACCGCATATGAAAAAGGAGGCTACGGAGGCGGGCCAAAAGTGCTGGCTCGGGCCATGCCGCCGTCACCTATATTTTCAGGCTCCATTGCCTGCGTTGGATGGCATTATCTCACCGCGTTGCCTCGGGAGCCATCCCGTGCGGCGGACAAAGGCAAACCCAGGGGCAGTTAGTGGAGAAGCCGCTATTAGGCCCCTAATCGCGAAAGCGGTTCAACTCATGAGTAAGCCACCTGAGACTACTCACTTTTCCCACGAATGGCGAAGGGTCGCGACCTGGGGTTTTGCAAATGGCGCGCAAACCACCCGCGCTGATTCACTTACTATGGCCGGGAGGTCAGCAAAAACAGTTCTTTGTCAGAAAGGATTTACGAGGTCTGCGCCGAGAGAGACAGTCTAAAGGGAAAGGTCAGGGACTATGAGCGGGTCAAAAGGGCCTTTGGCCCAGAACAAGTGGACAGAATATTAGAGGCAGCTTACCAGCAGGAACATGCCGAAAAGGAACGGAAACGGGCCGCAAAGTCAAAAATTCGGATAGACGCACGATAATCACCAAAACCGGAGGGTATTCCAGTGAATACCCTCCGGTTTTATTTGTGGAATCGGTAAAATGATTTCTTGTTTTTTAGAGCGTACTATGATATACTGCTATTATCTTGATTTGAGGAGTCTATCAAATATGCGGCAAGGTATTCTTAAATAAAATTTGATAATGGGCGCAAAAATGATTGCCCCTTGCAGGGGCTTGGTTTTTGTACCCAATTTTAAGAATACTTTTGCCTTTTTAGTAAATATCGTGACGGACCGCGGCTTATGTAAGTCGTGTATGTTTCTGTGTGTCCGAAGTCATGATCCCCAGCGGTAAAAGTATTAGCCGCTGGGGATTTTTGCGCCCATTCGGGCCTTGTATGGAGGATAGACATGAACATTATCAATATCGGGATTCTTGCCCATGTAGACGCTGGAAAGACGACCTTGACGGAGAGTCTGCTATATGCCAGTGGAGCCATTTCAGAACCAGGGAGCGTCGAAAAAGGGACAACGAGGACGGACACCATGCTGTTGGAGCGGCAGCGTGGGATTACCATTCAAGCGGCAGTCACTTCCTTCCAGTGGCACAGATGTAAAGTTAACATTGTGGATACGCCCGGCCACATGGATTTTTTGGCGGAGGTGTACCGCTCTTTGGCTGTTTTAGATGGGGCCATCTTGGTGATCTCCGCGAAAGATGGCGTGCAGGCCCAGACCCGTATTCTGTTCCATGCCCTGCGGAAAATGAACATTCCCACCGTTATCTTTATCAACAAGATCGACCAGGCTGGCGTTGATTTGCAGAGCGTGGTTCAGTCTGTTCGGGATAAGCTCTCCGCCGATATTATCATCAAGCAGACGGTGTCGCTGTCCCCGGAAATAGTCCTGGAGGAAAATACCGACATAGAAGCATGGGATGCGGTCATCGAAAATAACGATGCATTATTGGAAAAGTATATCGCAGGAGAACCAATCAGCCAGGAAAAACTTGCGCGGGAGGAACAGCGGCGGGTTCAAGAAGCCTCCCTGTTTCCGGTCTATCATGGCAGCGCCAAAAAGGGCCTTGGCATTCAACCGTTGATGGATGCGGTGACAGGACTGTTCCAACCGATTGGGGAACAGGGGAGCGCCACCCTATGCGGCAGCGTTTTCAAGGTTGAGTACACCGATTGCGGCCAGCGGCGTGTCTATCTGCGGCTATACAGCGGAACGCTGCGCCTGCGGGATACGGTGGCCCTGGCCGGGAGAGAAAAGCTGAAAATCACAGAGATGCGTATTCCATCCAAAGGGGAAATTGTTCGGACAGACACCGCTTATCCGGGCGAAATTGTTATCCTTCCCAGCGACAGCGTGAGGTTAAACGATGTATTAGGGGACCAAACCCGGCTCCCTCGTAAAAGGTGGCGCGAGGACCCCCTCCCCATGCTGCGGACGACGATTGCGCCGAAAACGGCAGCGCAAAGAGAACGGCTGCTGGACGCTCTTACGCAACTTGCGGATACTGACCCGCTTTTGCGCTGCGAAGTGGATTCCATCACCCATGAGATCATTCTTTCTTTTTTGGGCCGGGTGCAGTTGGAGGTCGTTTCCGCTTTGCTGTCGGAAAAATACAAGATTGAAACAGTGGTAAAGGAACCCACCCTCATTTATATGGAGCGGCCGCTCAAAGCAGCCAGCCACACCATCCATATCGAGGTGCCGCCCAACCCGTTTTGGGCATCTATCGGACTGTCTGTTACACCACTCCCGCTTGGCTCCGGCGTACAATACGAGAGCCGGGTTTCGCTGGGATACTTGAACCAGAGTTTTCAAAACGCTGTCAGGGATGGTATCCGTTACGGGCTGGAGCAGGGCTTGTTCGGCTGGAACGTAACGGACTGTAAGATTTGCTTTGAATACGGGCTTTATTACAGTCCAGTCAGCACGCCGGCGGACTTCCGCTCATTGGCCCCGATTGTATTGGAACAGGCATTGAAGGAATCGGGGACGCAGCTGCTGGAACCTTATCTCTCCTTCACCCTCTATGCGCCCCAGGAATACCTTTCCAGGGCTTATCATGATGCACCGAAATACTGTGCCACCATCGAAACGGCCCAGGTAAAAAAGGATGAAGTTGTCTTTACTGGCGAAATTCCCGCCCGCTATATACAGGCATACCGTACTGATCTGGCCTTTTACACCAACGGGCGGAGCGTATGTCTTACAGAACTGAAAGGGTATCAGGCCGCTGTCGGCGAGCCGGTCATCCAGCCCCGCCGTCCAAACAGCCGCCTGGACAAGGTGCGCCATATGTTCAGTAAGATTACTTGATACACCACAGCAAAGAAGGTTACAGAATTATGTAGAGCTCCACATAATTCTGTTGCATTTTCCAGCCTCTTGTGATACTATTTTGATACTAAGAAAATTGACAGCCGAAAATAGCAGGTAAAATATTAGCAAATTTGCGAATATTTTACCTGTAAATTCAAGAGAAATACTTCCTCATATACTTGAATTTGTCGAGTGGGAGTAGGACGACAGGGTTCTGACCTGCGATTTTGAGTGCCGCACTATGCCGCTGAGTTTCGTTTCGTACGAGAGTCATGACAAAGCCACCAGCGACGGAGATGAGTAAAAGCGATTAAAGAGCCTCCGTTCCCTGCGTTGGGACGGAGGCTCTTTCTTTGCCGTTTTACTCCCTTGTCTCCGTTCGGGGATTATTTCTTGCTCATTTAGGGCTATTCGCGCTGAAAGATTTTGACTAGCTTGGTGTCCTTTATTTCGTAGACAATGTCTGCGACGTTCTCGACCAGCCTCTTATCGTGGGAGACGAACACTATCGTTCCGGCATAGGCGCTCATCATCTGCTCGAGGGCTTCGGCGCTCTTGATGTCCAGGTAATTTCCAGGCTCGTCCATGAGCAAGATGTTGTATCTGCCCAGCAGCATCTTCGCGAGTAGCAGCTTGATGACTTCGCCTCCCGAGAGAACGCCAACGTCCTTTGTCAGGTCGCGCGGTCCGATTCCCATAGAGGCGAGGATGCCTCGAATTTCGGTCATGCTGTACTCGCAACCATCCTGCATGAACGAGATCGCAGACTGACGGGCGTCGAACTTGTAGCCTGTTTGCTCGAAGTAACCGATCTCTGCCTTGGGAGAGATGTTGATACCGTCGGCGCGTCGAGCGATTGCCTTCAGCAGGCTGGTCTTTCCTGTACCGTTGCCACCGGTGATGGCCACTTTGGCACCGAGCGGTATCTCGAATTTCGCGTGGTCATAGAGCATGCAGTTGCCGAAGCTCAAGCTGAAATCGTCTGCCGAGATGGGAAATTTACTATGCAGTTCCAGGGCCTTGCTCTGGCGGAACCGCACGGCGCGAATGCTATCTGGGGCCTCAATCCCTTCGAGCGCTTCGAGGCGCTTCTCCATGTCCTTAGCCGCCTGGTACATCCTCTTCTGTTTGGTGCCGGTTGCTTTCTGATGCCCCAATCGACCTGCATACTCGTTGCTTTTTTTCGCAGCCTTCCGCTTGGCGTCGACCTGCCGTGCTTTTTTCCGTTGTTTTTCGATGGCGGCTTCGAGGCGATCGCGCTCGCGCATCGCCTCTTCGTATCGAGTCGCCTGAGCTTTGCGCTCTTCTTCTTTCTGTCGCAGATAGTCGGAGTAGTCACCCCAGAATTCGGAAATACCGCCGTCTTTGAGCTCCCAGATCTTGTCTACCACCTGGTCGAGAAAATGACGGTCATGGCTCACGATGAGCAGAGCCCCATCAAATGCCTTGAGTTGTCCGACGAGAAGGCGGATGCCGTCTTGGTCGAGGTGGCTCGTAGGCTCGTCGGCGAAGATCGCGCTTGCATGCTGGGAGAGTGCAGAGGCAATCTTGGCGCGTGTTTCCTCCCCGCCGCTCATCGTCTCCTGCGCCACTCCGGCGACGTTGAGACGGGAGAGCATCTCACCACTGTCCTGAGCCGCATCAAGGTCGAGTTCATCGAGTTGGCCGATGAGGGCAATGCTGCCGAAGCGCCTGACGTCGGCGTCCGCAATGGTAAGATTGCCGCTCAGAATTTTAAGCAGGCTGGTTTTGCCTGCGCCATTGTCTCCCACCAAGCCGATGCGATCGTAGGAGTAGATTTCCAACTCTTCGATATCCAGGATATCGCGGCCGGCATATTCCAAAAAGATGTCTTTAGCTTTGACTATGAGTTCCATAGGTTGAACCGCCTTTTGTGTATTAGCCTTTTACTGGAAGCGCAGCTATGCCAAAAAAGATTGCTCACGTCGATTTTTCGCCTTTGCCCAATTGCCGGCGCGAGCGTTTTGACCTTGCGCAAGCCGGCAAATCCGAAAATGATAGTTGGCGACGAATAAGGAGCGCGATGTGGGATGTCGGCGCAATACCTCGTCGTCGCAAGGGCTTGAAGGCTGACGCGTGAACCGATGGCTGCCGCCTCTTTTTTTCGAATACTTGGGCTATTGAATCCGCCCGGTATCTCTTTTCCCCACGTTTCGGACGCTCGGAGCAAGCAGCATAGCCATCGCAAGCAGTACCATGGTCGCTCCAGAGCCGACGAACCATAACGGAGCTCCAAGCAGATCCGCAAAAACGGAGGGGGCCGCGAGGCCCATGGGCATGGCCCACGCCATGATGGTTCCGTAGAGGCCGAAAACGCGGCCTAGGTACTCAGGAGGTATCTGCTCCTGCATAAGGGCAGTCTGGGTTCCCGCGTACAACGGGGAGCATGCGCCCATAAGAAAGCTCGCCGGTAGGAAAACGGCGAACAGCGACGGGCCGAGCAATCCGGATGCGATTGCGACGACGCCGAAGCCGGCGATCGCGGCGACCATGGTGAGCGACTTATTGCGGAACCCTCCCGTGGCCGCCAAAATGCCGGACCCAGCCAGCATGCCTGCGGAGAAAAGGACCTCCACCAAAGCAGCATCCCCCGTGCTACCGCCAAAATGTCCCAAGGTCATTATTGGGAACAATGCCGCGAGTGGGGAGAACGCGAAAGCGAAGACGAACCCGCACCAAAGAAGGGCGAACAGCCCCCTGTATCCCCTGATCAGCTTGTAGCCGTCCGAAATCTCAGAGAAAAGTTCTCGAACTTTATTGGAAAAGGACGAGCTGCGGTCGGCTTCGTCGAGTCCTCCTGCGTCTATCTGAGCGGCGAGGACAGCTAGAGAAGCGAAAAGCGCCCCCAGCACGTCGAGGGCAATCATGGCGGTAATGCCCGCCACAGGATAAATCACTGCCGCGAGCGCGGCGCCAAGAATGTATCCGGCGGACTGAATCGCCTGCATCACTCCCGATAGGCGAACGAGATGCTCTGGCGGGGCGAGATGGGGCGTGAGGGATTGGGAGGCCGGCGTGTAGAACGAAGTGCCAGCTGCGCGGAGAAACAGGGCGATGAGTATTGACCACGCAGGTAAGCTGCCGGCCAACGAGGCAATCGCCAAGGCGGCGCCCACCGCGGCAACGAAGAGGTCGGCGCCGATGAGAACACGTTTCAAAGGCAGCCTGTCGACAACGGCGCCCGCAAGGACTCCGAACAAAGCAATCGGCAGAAAGCCTGCTAACGATGCCAGGGAGAGGAGGGAAGATGATTCTGTCGTGAGGGCGATATGCCAAATGAGACCCATTTGGAGAATCAAGCTCGTCAATGTCGACACGAGCTCCCCGCCCCATACGAAACAAATCTTAAATTGCCATGAATGGCACAGCGAAACAGACCTGCGCCGAGAGGTTTCAAATATCATGGTTATGTCCAATCGTGAAATGGCGTGCAGAAAAACAGCGCGACGCCACAACAGCGCCGCTTTCTAGGCGCTCATCCACGTGCGGAAAAGACCAACCACGACACCCCTCCTTTGTTAATTCGGTCTGGCAAACCATGTAATATTAACGAGGCTTGAGTTTGCCTGTCAAGAATCGACCATCGGAAAGGGCAATCCTCTCTGGCCATTCGATTCCTTTTGTATCTTTGGTTGCATAGGTGACCCGCCAGGGCTATTACGCGTGGAAGAGGCGCCTGCCGAGCTGGCCGATGAGGCGCTGAAGATGGCCCTGGTCAGGCGAAACGATCCCAAGGGATGCGTACATCATTCGGATAGTAAGAATGTTGCCAGCAGGTTTTGCGGCAACCGCAAAGGAGCCGTATCCTGCAGCTGGAATCACGTTGCAGCATCCTGACCCGCATTCCGATTGGCGGACGGCCCGCTTCGGCATCCTGACCAGCACAGCGATCGAGCCTTGTCATTCCTTGGATATGCCGGTTGCTCGGGGCGGTCCCGACGGAGGCCCTCGCCTCCCCGGTCCGTGACCCAAGAAGGGCAAGCATGCTGATCTGCATGGCTGGTTCCTCCTTTATGTAGACGACCATGCAAAGAAGGGACAACCGAGGAGGCAGGTTACTGATGCGGGCTCCCGCACGCCCATGACTACCCGACGGGCTGTTTTTCATCTCCGATGCCCGCATTGCAGCATGAACGAATGTGCCTCGACATCTCTGCTGGCATGGTACGACTGGGATCGCACCTCGACGCATCCTTGCGCATACTGCCTTCCAAGTTTCGAAACCGGGAAGGAAAGTGTATGTGAGCGACGATATCGGCGCCGATTCGACGCTCGAGAGGGAGATTGCGCCGATTCTATCCATCGGGGATGCATTCCCGAAGATTCTCATCACTCGCACGAGGCATGAGCCCCATACCCGGGAGGGCGTGCTCGTGCTGAATTTCGCGAGGTGGCTGCTTGGCGGGTAGGGTTCTGAACGTCGCATTGGGATATCGCGCGACAGGGCACGCAGGGCTGTTTGTGCCCGCACGGGAAACGCCGTCGCCATGCGGGCGGCCTGTCGTGTCCGATTAGCCTTTTGCTAAACAGGCTTACGCCAACTCATGGGCAAGCCACCTGAGACTATTCACTTTGCTTATCGTTGACAAAGACCTGTGGCCTGCGGTTTTGTGAACGGCTCGTAAGCCACCCGCGTCGACTCACTTACTGTTGAAGCTGGTGGTTTGCAGGCTCAAAGGCGGTTGAGTTTCAAAACGGGCGTTTTTCGGCGATATCGAGCCTCCAAAGGCGGCTCTCCGTGCCCCTTGGGACAAAAATAAAAACTCAATACTCTGAGTTTGAAAATGGTTTTTGAAGTTGTCCCAGCTTTTGTCCCCGAAGCCGATGAAACGCGACGTCGCGTCATTCAGCGGCACTCACTTCGAGATGCCGCCGAAAACTGGGTGCAACTGGAGTGACGAGACGGCAAAACTATAACCACCGAGTGGGAATAGAACAGACGTTCGATTCTGTGTTATAATATCCTGCAATGGGCGCGGCCTCTTCCGAAGCCGCGCCCATTGCTATATTTGGTCGGATATCGACGGAAACCCAAGCTCAGGGAGGTTTGTTGCGATGGCATACGATTTCAAGAAGGAGTTCAGGGAGCTCTACAGGCCGTCCGGCAAGCCGAGCATCGTAACCGTTCCGCCTATGAGCTACGTCGCCGTGCGGGGCAAGGGCAATCCCAATGCCGAAGGCAGCGAGTACCAGAACGCGTTGCCGCTGCTCTACGGCGTCGCTTATACCATCAAGATGTCGAAGAAGGGCCCGCGAGAGATCGAAGGCTATTTCGACTTCGTCGTGCCTCCGCTCGAGGGTTTCTGGTGGCAAGACCGCACCGATGGCGAGATTGATTATGCGCGGAAGGATGACTTCAACTTCATCTCGTGCATCCGTCTGCCCGATTTCGTCACTCGCGAGGACTTCGACTGGGCAGTTTCGGAAGCTGCCGCCAAGAAGAAGCTGGACTTCTCGGCGGTCGAGCTGCTGAGGGTCGACGAGGGCCTTTGCGTTCAGTGCATGCATACCGGGCCTTACGACGACGAGCCGGCGACCATAGACGCCATGCGCACATTCGCGGCGGAACGGGGCTACGCCCCCGACTTCTCCGAAGCCCGTCTGCATCACGAGATTTACCTCTCCGACCCGCGCAAGTGCGCGCCGGAGAAGCTCAAGACCGTGATCCGTCATCCCATAAAGTTGATTTAGCGAAGTGAGCGACGCCGATCGCTTCGGCTTTTTGGGGGCTCACTGTGGCGTGGTCGGCAACGGGACGCGCCGTGCGACCGGTGGCGGAGGCCGAGGCGCGGGAGCGCGCGTTTGCGTCCTGGGTCGCCAACATCCGTCCAGCGGCGGACGAGATGGCGACTCGCATCGCCGACATGCTCATGCACATGGGCGGCGACTAGCCAGGGCGATCCCTGCAACGGGCATTATTATCCGGGAAGCGTTTGGTTGCGAGCCACGCCGGTGTGAGGGCCTGAGTCGTCAGGCCCCGCACAGGGGGACCGCGATGGTGGCCACCGCGCCGCCCGAGGGGCTGTTGGCGAGCGAGACGGAGCCCCCGTGGGCGCTCGCGGCCTCGGAGGCGGCGTGGAGGCCGAGCCCGTAGTGGCGGCCTCCGTCGCGCGAGGAGCGGGAGGAGTCGTCTGTGAAGAGGCGCTCGCAGCCGCGTTCGAGGGCGGCGGGAGAGAAGCCCGGTCCGTCGTCGGACACCTCGATGACGAGGTGTCCACCCGCGACGTCGCAGGAGACCGCCACGCGCGAGCGCGCGTGCTCGGCGGCGTTGGCCACGAGGTTCGCGGCGGCTCGCGCCAGGGTGGTTCGGTCGAGTGGGGCCTCGGGCGCGCCCGCGACAGCGGGGCCCGTGGCCGCGTCGAGCGTCACGCCTCGCGCCCGGGCGATCTGGGCGGCCTCGGCGAGGACCTGTTCGCAGAGCTCGGCCGGCCGCATGGGGGCCCTCTCCGCCCCGCCGGACCCGCGCGAGGCCTCGATGAGCAGGCGCACGTAGCCGTCGAGCCTTTCGACACTGCCGGCTATGTCGCGCGCGGCGGCCGCGAGGTCGGCGTCTTTCTCGTCTTCCAGCTCCTCCGCCACGAAGTCGGCGTTGGCGCGCAGCACGGTGAGCGGCGTCTTGAGGTCGTGGGCGAGCGACGCCACCTGCTCGCGCTGCCCCCGCTCCGCGGCCCAGCGGGCCTCGAGCGACTCGGCGAGGGAGGCCCGCATGGCGTCCATCGCGGCGAGGACGTCGTTCACCTCGCGCACGTTGGTGCTGCCGACCGCGAAGTCGAGCTCCCCCGCGCCGACGCGCCCCGCCGCCTCCGCGAGCGGCGCCATCTTGCGCGAGATCACGCGGCTTGCGCGGCGCGCCACGAGCGCGAGCGCGAGCGCGCTTCCCGCCGCGGCGCCGACGAGCATGAGGTTCTGCGGGTTGGGAAGCAGGCCGGCGAGGTCGCGCGAGACCCACTGCGGCAGGTACTCGCTGACGAGTGCGCAGGCCCCGCCGCCCTTGAGCGGGAACGCGGCGTAGGTGAGGCCCGAGCCCCCGCCCTCGATCTCCACTGTGCCCGAATCCGCGGCGAGTGCCGCACGGGCCATTTCCGCCGCGCCCTCGAGCCGCGTGCCTTCGAGGTCTGTCATCAGCACGTATCCGTCCTTGTTCAGGATGAGGTAGCGGTACGCCGTCGGCACGTCCTGCTGCCCGCAGACGCCGTCGCGTGCCAGGCCCTCCGCGACCTCGCGCGCATTGGCCGGTCCCCAGCTTGCCTCGTAGACGAAGCCCGCGTTGATCGCCGCAGAGAGCGCCATGAACGAGGCGAGCCACGCCGTGGCGACCGCCGCGAACGCGTAGGCGAAGTAGCGCGCGATGACGAAGGAGAGCGGCATGCCCCCGCGACCTCGCGCCCCGGTCCTCAGAGCTGCCACTTGTACCCCATCCCCCAGACGGTCGCGATCGGGTCGGCGCCGGCCTCGGAGAGTTTTCTCCGGGCGCGGCTGACCTGCATGGATATGGCCGCGTCGTCGGCGTCGCTCTCCCAGCCGAGCACTGCCTCGCGGATCTGCGCGCGGCTCATGACCTGCCCGGGGTGGCGGGCGAGGCACTCGCAGATGGCGTACTCGGTGGGCGTGAGCGGCACGGCCTCGCCGCCCACGGCGAGGCCGTGCGCCCCGAGGTCGATCCGCACCTCCCCGAAGGAGAGGGCGTGCGAGCGCGGCCGGCGCTCACGGCGTAGATGGGCCGCGACCTTGGCGCGCAGCTCCGCGGCCCCGAAGGGCTTGCGGACGTAGTCGTCGGCGCCCAGGCCGTAGCCGGCCACGGCGTCCTCCTCGGCCACGCGCGCGGTCAGGAAGATGATGGGCCCGTCGAAGTCCGGGCGGATCTGCCGCACGAGCTCGAAGCCGTCGAGCCCCGGCATCATGACGTCGCAGAGCACGAGGTCGAAGCGCGAGAGGTCCGTCCCCGGGACCGCCGTCGGGTCCGCTGCCTTGACGACCTCATGGCCGTCGCGGCCGAGGACGCGCGCGAGCGCGTCGAGGATCGCCCGCTCATCATCCACTGCCAGTATCCTCGCCATGTTCGACCTCCTGAAACTCCCGCCGGCATTGTACTTGCGCCGCGCTCAGCGGTCCAGAGCCCCGCGCGCAGCCGCGGGTGCCTCGGCCGCGTTGCACGCGCGGTAGCGCACGCCCGAGCCGCCGCGCGCCTCGATCTCGAGCCAGCCCTCGCCGTCCGACTCCCGCCCGAAGAAGATGAGCTGGAGCTCTCGGACATTGCCCCTGTCGTCCGCCGCGTCCACCAGGTAGACGTAGTTCGCCCCCGCCCCGGTGGCGTCGGCGTAGGAGCTCGCATGGCTGCCGGGCTCGGGCGCAGGCGCCCACATGGCGATCTCAGGGTTGGGCAGCACGCGGTCGGCGATCGAGCGCAGCGCCGACCCCCAGCCGGCGTCGAGCAGGGCATTCCCGCCCAGGACGAGCGCTGCGGAGAGGAGGGCGAGCACGGCGGCGAGCGGCTTCCTACGCATCTGCCCTCCCGTCCTCGAAGCGGCAGAACCAGGCGATAAGGACGGCGGCGGTTGCCAGGGTGAGCACGAGGCCAGCGAGCGCAGTCGTGAGGAGAGGGCCCGCCGCGCGTGCGGCGTCGATGAAGGCCTCTACCCCGAGCGACCCCAGGCGCGCGGGCCAGGCGAGCGGCACCCAGCTCAGGGGCGTCGCCAGGGCACCGGTGAGCTCGCCGGTCATGAGGCCGTGCGCAAGTCCGCCCACTGAGAAGAACGCGAGGAGCACCCCCGCCGCGCCGGCGCCGATGGCGGCGTTGCGGCCGAGGCGCAGGGCCACGCCGAGCCCCAGCGCGTAGAGGGGCAGGCTGCCCAGCACGATGCCCGCCCAGGCGGCCGCAAGCGGAGCGGGCCCGAGCGGCAGGCGCCCAGCGACGGCGAGCACGGCCCCGAACACGCCGAGCGCCACGGCCAGCGCGCCCGCGCCGAGCGCCGCAAGGGCGAGCAGCTTCGCCGCGACGGCGCGCCCGCGCGAGGGGACCGCCGTGAGGTTGGCGAGGCGCCCGGCAGCGCGCTCCTCGTCCACGGCGAGCCCGCAGACGATGGCGGACATGAGCGGCATGAGGGCGCCGAGGAACTGGGCGTAGGCGTCCGCGCCCAGCGCCGGGTCCCATCGGGTTACGGAGAAGTACTCGCCGCAGGCAAGACCGGCTGCCAGGCCGCAGACGAGGTGCACCGCCGTGAGCGGGGAGCGCGCCAGGCGCAGGGCCTCGGAGAGCAGGGCCCGCGGGAGAGTCATGCGCGGCGTCGGGTCGGAGAGTCGTGTCATGGCCATCACCTCTCCTCGGAGCGCGCGAACCAGGCCGCGCCCGCCGCCGTGAGCGCGGCGAACGCGAGCGCGCAGACCGCAAGGCCCGCCAGTGTGAGCATGCCGTCCGCCGTGAGCGCCCCGCCGAGCGCCATGTCCGCCGCGAGTGGCTCGCCGCTCGGCAGCACGGGGATGAAGCTCGTGGGGATGACCATGCTCGCCGACGGCGGAAAGAGCTGCGGCAGTGGCATCAGCGACCAGGCGAACCCGCCCACGAGCTGCGCGGCGAGCGGGCAGAAGATGCCCGCGAGCATGCCGAGCCGCGCCGTGAGGAAGAGCCCTGCGGGGATCATCCACGCCGCGGTCACCGTGTTGGCGAGCGCGCAGAGGAGCATCGTGAGCGTGCCCGCGGCCGTGAGGCCCTGCGAGGAGAACGCCGAGCCCGCGAGGTAGATGCCGAAGACCACGAGGTTCGAGAGCGTGCAGAGCGCGAGGCACCAGAGCGCCTTGGTCCACCAGGCGCGCCCGAGCGGGAAGCCCAGGCCTAGAAGCCCCCGCATCCGCGTGCGCGCGTCCGCCCGCGCGACGCACGCCACCACGAGCGAGAGAGCCACGGGCAGGAAGAGCGCGTACCAGTAGTTCCACGCGCTGAAGATCTGCACGCCCCGGTAGGGCATCGCGCCGAGCAGCGGCATCGGCAGTGCCATGAGCACGGCCAGGCGAACTGGTGCCGCGTGGCGCGACTTCAGGGCCTCGGCGCGCAGGCCCGCGAGCAGGCCGCCTTTCTCGCCCGTCATGCCGCCACCTCCCCGCACGCTCGTCGCCCCTCCCGGCAGACGCTCATGAAGAGTTCCTCGAGGTCCTGCCCGGGTCGAAGCGCATCCTCGTAGGAGAGGCGCCCCCCGTAGATGATGCCGATGGTGTCCGCCATCTGCTGCACCTCGGAGAGGATGTGGCTCGAGACGATCACCGTCGTGCCCGCCGCCGCGAAGCCGCGGATCTGGTCGCGCAGCTCCTCGATGCCGATGGGGTCGAGTCCGTTGGTGGGCTCGTCGAGCACGAGCAGGCGTGGCCGGGCGATCAGCGCCAGCGCGAGCCCCAGGCGCTGCCGCATGCCCATCGAGAAGCGCCCGGCGCGCTTCCTCCCGGTGTCCGCGAGGTCCACGGCGGCGAGCACCTCATCTACGCGGCTCTCGGGAAGGCCCAGCAGCATGGTGCGCACGCGCAGGTTCTCGCGCGCGGTGAGGTTGGGGTAGAGCGGCGCCTCCTCGATGAGGCTGCCGATTGCGTAGAGGTCCTCGCGGCGCCAGGCGTGCCCGGCAAAGAGGATCTCCCCAGCCGTCGGCCGCAGCATCCCACAGATCATCTTGAGCGTTGTCGACTTGCCGGCGCCGTTGGGGCCGAGCAGCCCGTACACCTCGCCCTCGCGGATATGAAGGCTCACGTCGGCCACGGCATCCTGCGCCTGGTCGCCGCGGCCGAAGCGCTTGGTGAGCCCGCGCGTCTCGAGCATGTAACCCATGGGTTCGTCCTTTCTCTTCCGAGCGCGCGGGCCGAGTCGCCGTGCCCGCGCGCCTTACCTTTCGGGTTCACCATCCATGGTGGGGCGCGTTTCTAACGAAGCCGTAACGGCCGTTGGGCTCTTTTGGCGCCAGCCCTTCTCGACCCGTACGCCACTCATGGTGTGTTTATCGCGATAGCAAGGACGGAGGTGCCCGTGGCACGCAATAAGTACCCGGAGGAGACGGTCGAGAAGATTCTCGACGTTGCCGAGCGACTCCTCGTGGAGCGCGGCTACGAGCACACCACGATGATCTGAAGAGCAATACGCTTAAACCGAAAAAGGCAAACCCTGGAGACGTGATTTTTGCCATAACGAGCGAGAATATCGAAGATGTCTGCACACCATTGGCGTGGGAAGGCGAACAGCCGGTTACAATCAGCGGACACCCTTGCGCGTATGCGACTGAAAGCATTATCCCGAGATACCTAGCATATTTAGCTACTGCTCAGGACTTTCAGATATCCAAACGAAAGGTGGCGAAAGGGACAAAGGTAATCGAAGCCGCGCCTGTGGACTTATCGAGGGTCGAGATTCCCGTCCCGTGCTCCGCCACCCAGCGGAAGGTCGTCGACATCCTCGACCGCTTCGACACCCTAACGAAATCGCTCACCGACGGTATCCCCGCCGAAATCGAGGCGCGACGTCAGCAATACGAATATTACGGCGACCGCCTACTCGACTTCCCGCGCAAGGCAGGCGCCACGCGCAGCATGTTCTGGATCTTGGGCATCGGCTCGATGTCGGCGTAGACGTTGAGCGTGACCATGGCGTTTCCCTCCATGCCGAGAGGCTGTATAAGCCGCCGTGGCGGGCGACGATTCGTGCCCTCTCAAAAAACATGCGTAAGATCGAGCGGAGGTTGAGCCTGCCGAATCGGAGCAATAGCACCCGAAAAAGCGCTGGAAAACTCACCATTTCACGGGGCGCTGATGGCGTGAAGGCGGATATTGGGAAGATGACAGGCCGGATTTGTCGCGTCGAGTTGGCCGTCTGCAATCTGAATCGTTCGGCGGTTTGCTTTGTTATGGACAATGCCGTACAAAACGTACCGAAATGTGTGCGCATAGGTGCGGCCCGTCTCTATACCTTGGCTTTCGGTTGCCAACTGATTTGCGATCAGCCTGAAATAAGGCGACGATTGGGATCCTCTAACTCGGATTTCTCGCTCGGTTTCTAAGGCGCTTAGAGCCGGCTCATAAGGGCGAAAACAAAGCCACCCGTGACGATTCTTTCAGTCATCGCTCTTGTGCATCCCATTTGACCTGCGGAAATGTTAGGCGGCAAACCCGCTGGCTACGATTCACTTCGCTAAACAGGCGCCAAAGAGGAAAATCAGCCGTTTTATCATCCATCTCGGACGTTTCAGGGCCTCAAAACCAACCCGTTTTTGTCCCCGGGACAAAAATGAAACTGCGGGCTCGCGGTTTCGAAATAGTTTGCGAATTTGTCCCAGGGCTTGTCCCAAACGCTTACGCGAGGACACGCGGAGGGATTCGGCGGCAAGGTGGACAAAACCGACAACCAAACTAGACCCAATCGGAATGGCGCCACGACAAACGAGCGTGAAAGAGTGGGGGTAAGCCGATAGGGCTTTGACCTGCTCTTTTGAGTGCCGTACTGTGCTCCTGAGTTTCGTTTCATACGGGAGTCACGGCAAAGCCACCAGCGACATAGCGAGAACAACGGCCTCCGGACCCTCTGGTTCGGAGGCTTTTCTTTTGCATGCCTACCTGGGAAAACGGCTCGATTATTCCCGCATGCCCCTACTGGTCGGTGCGGCGGAGCACTCGGCGGTACGGGAATAATCAGGTCCTGCGGGAATGATTTACGATTTGAGTCCTCCGGAGGCTGATTCCGAGCGACTGTTGTTAAGTGCCTCCATACGTTGGGGCCTGAAGCAATCACGCTCCGGGCCCCGCTGCCACCTGCGGCTATTCACCTCTCGGCACCACGCCAACCGGCTAATATGCGAGCTCGTCGAACTGCTCGCGGGTGACTGGCTTGAGGAACGCACGGACCTTATCGTTGTCGCAGTCCGCCTTCAGCCCCTCGAGAACTCCAACGTACACGACGCTCATCGCGTAATCGTCGCCCGTGAGGTAGAGGCCCTCAATGAAGTCGGCCGCCCTCTCGAGGAAGACCGAATCCCCGGTCGTCAGGGCACGCTCGACATGGGGCCGGAAGACGTCCTCGTAGGTGAGGAAGGCACCCGTCTCCATGCCGTCCTGCCACGAGATGTAGCCCTCAAACTCGGACTTGAGCTCGGGGAATGAGCCTAGCAGCCTCTCATTCAATTCCGATTCGTTCAATCTAAACACCTCCAAGAGCATCAGCGAGATCGTTTCGCAGCCGTTCAAGCAGGGCTCTGTCGGGATGGTTCGGATTCTTCGAGAGGATCCTCTCGATCTGCCTCAGTCGCTCTCTGCCCTTTCGAATGTGGTCCCTCCCGCCGACCAGCTCGCCCGTTGCGATCTGTTTGCGAATGGCGTCGGCAGTCCCTCCGTCACCAACCGCGGCGTTCGGCCTATAGAGTTCTTTGACGATGAACCGTCTTTGGTGAAAATCACCTTCGCGAATGAAGACGGCACCACCATCTATAGCGAAGACTGGTACGAAATCGGCACAGAAGCAGACCAAATCACGGTGCCCGCTCCTACGAAACCGTCTGACAACAAGTACGACTACGTGTTCGATTCATAGCACAAGGAAATCACCGACGCGACAGAAGACGTTGTCTACAAAGCCCAGTTTAAGAAGGTGCCCAAAAGCAATCCGGGCAATTCCGATAGCGACAAACCCGGCACGGACGCCCCAGGCAACAACACCCCTGGCGCGGACGGCTCTCAAACTAACGGCGGCAATGCGAACGCCAACAGCGCCATTCCTCCGATGGGTGATCATACGGCAACAGTGCTTGGCACTGCCCTGACCGGAACGGGCGCGCTTGCATTGGCAGCTGCAATCTGCGCGCGCAAAAGAAAACGCATCTGGTAAAACTAGGCGCTCTCATTTCGCTTGCCGTAAGAAGCTGGTACCGCGTGGGTGCGAACTGCGGCCCAAACTTAGACGGCTCAATAAAAACTAAGCTGCAAAGGACTGGCCCTGGAACTTCTCCAGGGCCAGTCCTTTCAATTTGGCCCGACCCCTTCGAGCGTTTCAATGTGCTATGTAGGCGTCGAGGTCAGTCAGTCCTAAAGGACTCGAAGCTGGGTCACGTCCGCCCCGAAGAGCCTGTCCTTGGTATGGTCGAAGACCTGCTCGGTCGGCCCACTGTCCAGGCAGTTGCCCTTGACGCCTATTCCGAAGGAGACATGCGAGCGATATCAAGTCGTCGCGATCCCATTAGCTCATCTTGACCGCGGACCATTTCAGGCAGATGGCATTATCGAGCGTGAGCGTTTCTGTATGTTTCTTTGATTCCTTCCGGTAAGTCGTCGGGAATCAGCGCTTTCAGCCTGTCCTCGCCGCCATCTTGAATCACCTGCTCGTAGTACCAGCATTTGAACTTCAACATGTCCAGCGCGCGGTTCATCTTCGCGATCTCCGACTCCATGTGGGCCTTCCGCTCCTCGAACATGGCCTTGCCCTCGTCGCTGGCCGCGCCCGCGTTGGGCGGCCCGGTCGTGCCGGAACCGCCGGAGCTGCCGCCCTTGGCGTGCTTTCCGGTTGCCTTGAAGGGCCAGGGCTCGGCTTCTTTCAGCTTGTCCACGTCGTTGCCGTGGTCACCGAGAAGGGCGCGTGCCGCCTTCACGTTGCGCACGTCAGCGAGCTGCAGCTTGAAGTCGATCCGGTCGGACTCGCTCTGGGCCTTGAGCTCTGCAATCTCGCCGCGCAACTGCTCTGCGGTCTCGGCGTTCTTCGCCGCCTCGGCCACCTGGGCCTCGAGTGACGCGATCTTCTCGTCGCGCTCGGCGATTTGCTTCTCGAAGTCGGAAGCGTTGTCTACCTGCGACTGGCCCTGCTGCGTTTCCTGCTGCTCCTGGCCCTGCTGTCGCGACGCATCCTGCGCACCCTGTGTGGCTTCCTGGCCGCCATTGGTCTCACCGTCCATGTTCTGTCCTGCCTTTCGTAATCAGGCGGGCAGAGACGAACGATGCCCGCACCTTTACCAGTACGGGCATCGTCGCAGCGTGTCACAAGTTCAAGCTGACTTATGCAGGAAAGGCCCTGTGCATTTCTTCGATGAGTTCCTGGCAGCTCTTGATCTCTTTAATCAGTTTGTTGCAAGCGAAGGACTTACTCCTGCGAAGATCGCGTATATCGTCGAGCTGCTTGTTAATGGCATCGATACGTGGTTGGAAGACTTCTGACTCGTTCAGAAGCTTGCGCAGGCCAGCCGCACATTGATCTTCAAGGGCATCGGCTGCCTTGTTAAATGACGCCCGCACGGAGTCGCGATTGGCACGCATTTCACGTTGGCGTTTTTCGTTGTCGTAGTCATCCTTCGCCTGTAATCCAATCGACAGGACGACGCCAAGCACACCGAGAGCCTTACCAGCCACGTTTATGCCCTTCGTCCATTTGACAGCCTCCCATGGTTTGAAGCTGTGTCCGAAGAAGTGCCCGATATCAAGAACGAGCTGATGGGCCTTGCTGCCCGAGAAAGCCTTTAGACCAGCCGCAGCGGCATCGGTACCGATAGTGCTGCTGACTACTTTTCCGCTTCCCTGCGCAATAAGGTCGGGCTGGAGGATCTTGCTTACAATCGGGTTCCCGGCCCGTTGCTTAGCTTCCAGGCGGATCCGCAGGTCTTGTGAGAACTCGGAGGTGTAGAACTCATCAAGGCTGTCCTGGCATTTGTCGTAGCGGCTCTGAATCGCCTTGCTGATTCTCGCACCGCAATCCTCAGACAAGCCGTCGACGTGATTGTAGGATTTCTTCGCCAGGTCTTCGGCGTCTGATTCTGACGTGCACTCCGCGATGGCATCTGCAAGCTTTCGCCCTTCCTCCCTGATGTCCAGGGCGGTCGTCGTGTAGATTTGCCTTACGGTCGCCTCTACGTCATGCGTCGCGTTCGCTATTATCGAGCGCTCACGACACAGTTGCTCCTCTAGGATGTCGACATCTTCATCGCCGCAGCTAACCCTCTGGTCTTGAAGAGCCTCGTCCAAGGAGTCGCGAAGCTGGTAGAGGGGGGTTGTCAATCTTGCGACCATTCCGCGTTGCTCGACGAAAGCGTTGAGCGTGTCGACAAGCTCTGCAAAGTTGCTTTGCTCAAGGAGTCGCATCGCTCTCTCGGGCTTCTCGCCGGCGATTTCGTCGCTTTTCAGGTAAGCCAAGGCGTCCACAAACACAACCCGCAGCTGCTCGGGTGTATATGGGCTGGTGACTTTAGCGAGGTCCTCAGAGATGATAGCTCTCTGCTCTGGGCTGTTGCCGTTGTCTGCGTCCCTCATCTTGTTGACGACGAGGACCATCTCACCGGCCTTGTCGCGATCAATGAGCAGCTCCCTGAAGTCCTGCGCGATGGGCTCGTCGAAGCCCTGGTAGGTGACGACGTAGACAAGGAGGTCTGCATCCGCAATCGCCTTGAACGATAACTCGTCGTGCTCGGGACGCCTGCCAGTCCCGATGCCAGGGGTGTCAACCACTTGGACGCCATGCCAGTCGTACGCTCGCGCCTCCTCGGTGGTGATCTCGTGGCCGGTCGCTATGTCGAATCCGGTGAGCGCCTTCAGTATCGTCGATTTGCCTGCGCTGTACTGACCGGCGAAGACCAGGCTGATGGGCTTCTCACTGCCGAAGGCGCCTTTGGGAAGGGTCGACTCGTCGTAGCCGATCTCCTGGTAGAGCGTGTGCGCATCCGAGATAAGCCGAGAGCTTCTCTCGCTGTATTCCGGTATATCAAGCTTGAACCGCATTCCCATATTTCCACCTGCCTATCTGGTTATCAGGAGCTCGGTTACCTGGGTGCCGAGCCGTATTCCTGTTCGATCCTCGTTGCCGAGATCGTCTATTGCCTTGACATGCGCTATCAGCGGCTCACCCTTGACTTCTTCAACTCGAATATTCCTTCGGTCGCACGTGCGACCGATCGTCCTGGAAAGCATTACGCGCACGTCGCCACACTCGAAGACATACCTGACGCCCTCATCGAGAAGCCCAGCAAGGTCTCGCTTCAACTTGTAAGGTAGCCTCGTGCCATCAGCAAGAATAAGTAGTGTTGTATCGCCGGGGATCCGGGCGACTCTCGTGATGCAGCCGTCTGCAATGTCGTAGCCAAGGTATGCGAGCGCTTCGGCGACAACTGCGGAGCTGAGTACCCCTTGCTGCTCGTTGATCCTCCTTGCCAACCTGCGCTGTGTCGCGCTCAGGTCGAACAGGGAGCTAACAACGTCGCTTATCTTTCTGCTTGCGGGGCGAAGCTGCTGCTCGACGATCTTGTCCGCTACGATGCCGTTCAACTGCTTCCTCAGTTGCGAAATGCTCCTGTCTATTCCCGCGTACAGCTGCTTCTGCATGTCGAGCCTTGCCCTCTTCTTCCTTTCCTCGAAGTCATCGAAGAAGAGGCTGCCGACTGCTCCGATGACGCTGGCGATCACGCCGCCTGCGAAGAGTTGCGGCGCGTCGAAGAGGCTGGCTATCGTGAGGCCCCCTGATACGATTACGGCTGTCCAGTTCCAAACCTTCTTGGCATCGACGACGCCGCGCGCCTTTACTTTACCGAGGTTGAGCCTATAACGCGAGAAACGGATGTCGAACTCGATCTCGCGTCCGATGTCTCTGAGCTCGTCCTCGCATTCGTGCTCGAGCTCAATGAGCAAGTTGTTTGCACGGCCTTGGATGTTGCGCCTCTTAACGACCTTCGCCCATTCGCTCGACGCGTGCTTGTTGTCGTAGTTGTCCTCGGCAAAAGAGCTGGCTTCGCGCTTCAGGTCGCCCGCGATGCTGGCGAGGAGGGTTTCGATCTTGGTCGCCGCACGTTTTTCGAAGTCTCCGACCCAGTTGTCGTGCTTGCGCTTTTTCTGGATGAGCAACCGCCCCTGGTCGCTGTTCTCAGCGCTCTGGGCAAACAGTTCTTCCAATGCCTCGACAAGGGGGACGGAAACGATATCCGTGTAGGTCTTGAAGCGGTAGAATCCACCCTTGTTCTGCACCTCGCGTTCGATTAGGGCAATGGTATCTCCGAAACGGGACAGCTCGTAGAGCCCGTCTGCCCAACGCGAGTATTCGGGTTGCTGCGCCATGTGCGCCGACTTGAGGTGCACGAAGGCGAATGGGATATGGCTCCAGTCCTGCCCGTATTCGGGCCCGTAGTCGACAAGGCTCCTTCGTATCGCTTGCAAGCCCTCGGCATCGTCGAACTTGTCCTGCACGTCGTCGCACAGGTCCATATAGTCGTCCTCGCTCAAGTTGCCTCTCGCATGGACGCCGACCTTTACGTTGACAAGGCAGATTATCGGCTTGCCGAGACTCTTGATTCGGCTGAGGAACTCGGCCTCGCTTCGCTGTGGTGCGTCGTCGGTTATGAGAAACAGGATAAGGTCACCCTGCTTTGCGGTCTCGAAAGCGAGCACCTCGTCCTCGACGCCTCCGAATGCTGCAATGCCGGGCACATCGGTAACCTCGAGGCCGTGATACTCGTAAGTACGTACGTCGCGAGTGGTCCTCTGCGACCCATTGCCGATCTGGCTGCCGTCGCCATGAGTCAGCACGGTCATGAGAGTCGACTTGCCAGCAGTCGTCCTGCCGAATAGCGTTATCGCAAAGGTGCCTCCGGCCAGCGCGCTGACCTCGTTCTCCATGCTCTGGGGCAATAGTTCGTATCCGATGCGTATCGAGTCAAGCTGCGTCGCCAGGGATTGCGTGACGTCCTTGTCGCGGTAGTCTCCATCTTGCAGCAGCTCGATGTTGCTCTGCAATTCTGTAACGGCTTCACTAACAGTGTCTTCCAGGAGCTTGACGGAGTTGAGCGCGAGATCAAGCCCCGCTTCGGTGAACTCGTCGAGATCATTCAGAATGCCGGTGTCGCTTCGCGTGCGGACGCTAATCTCCGATGTCATGGCTGACTCACTTGCAGCCAGTAGCGTTGTAATCGATGCCCACCTTCTACACCAGCGCCTCTCCAAATCGCTTGATTGTCTCCTCAGAGTCCCTGTCCGGCACAGCCTTGCCCATCGCCCGCTCGATTGCATCGAGCAGCTTTTTAGCGCGGTCGATGAAGTGTGTGTCGAAGTCATCGGCAGCCAGGGCGTCGTAATCGATGAGATGTGATTCGATCCGAGCCCTCAGCTCGGCGTCGTCGATCTGCCCCTCGCCCTTCACCTTCGGAAGGTACTTCGATGGGGCCACGCCGCCGATGATGCGGTTGGTTTTGGCGATGAGGGGCGTCTTGTTGACGATTGAGTTCCAGCGCTGACGCTCCAGCCCAATCCTCTTGCAGTAGGCCTGGGGGAAGATATGGTGGATGTCGGGCGGGGTGCTGATGGCCTTTACGTTCGTCATCTGCTCGCCGTCGATGAAGTCGAGCGCGTTCTCGCGGAAGACGAGCGCCATGACACCCTTGTAGGCCGCGCTGTTGCGGGTCTGCAGGCCAAGCAAACGTGTGGCCTGGAAGTACGCCGCGTTCACAGTGCGCTGCTGCGACGGTCTGCCCTCGATCTCGTCAACCAGGTCCTCGATGTCGTTCGCATAACGCGTCTCGTTGGCGCCGCCGTACATCTCACCGAAGATACCGCACCAGAGCCAGCGTCGGAGTACGTTCTTGGTGCTCACGGACGAGAACGTCTTGCGGCCGATGTAGGCGCAGGTCGCAGCCAAGGGGATAATCTGCGTCGTATAAGGCAGGTCTCGCATACGGAAGATACGCTCGCCGATGAGGAACTCGCGTGCCATGCAGAAGCCCTCGACGAGCTCGTCGAGGTCGGCCTTGTAGTCGTCGAATCCGAGCGCGAGCACGTCCTTCTTCTTGCAGCGCGTGTATCCGTCGCCAGCTATCTTCTTCTTGAAGGTTGTGAAGAGCGTCATCGACGTGAGGAACGCCGTGGCGTCCACACCCTCCATCAAGTCGGTGACGAAGGTCCCGTCTTCGCCGCCCAAGACCTTGGGCCGCACGTAGTTGTCCCAGCTGCCACGCAGATCGAAGTCGTAGGTCGCGAACGATGCGGTGACGAGCTCGAAGACAGTGAGCGAAACGCCGCCCGTGTTCACGTTCTCGAAGACCTTGCATACGGCTTCACGTGGGGTCTCCTTGAGAAGCGTGATGACGGGAACCTTGTAGCCCTTGACGGTGTTTACGATATCCTCCTCGAAGCGCTCCCAAAGCGCATACTCCTCGCTATCGAAGCCATAGGTCATCGCGAACTGCTTGAACCACTTGTTGCGCTCGTCGCTGTCGAAGAGTAGGTTTGCTGGGAATATGAGCTGCCCGATCTCCTTCTCTCTCGTGGTCAGGTCGAGCACGACGGTGCGCCCGATATCCTCGGTGATCTGCTTGGGGCTATGCTCAGGGTCTCCGGGGACGGATATCACGGCATCGACACGGTCGCAGTCCTCGTCGAGGCACTTCTTCATGTCGAGGTAGTAGTAACGTTGGATTGCCTGGCCGCGAATGTTCTTGGTGCTTACGGGGTCCTTGGCATAGAGGGAGCAGTACAGCGAAGTCAGGCGCTGCTGCCCGTCGAGCACGAGGTTACTCGGTTCTCTCCTGACGCCGTTGGTGCCCTCGAACGCGCGGTACTTCAGCTTGAAGTCCCCGCCGCATTCAAGCTGCATGAGAGCGCCCATAGGGTATCCCTGCGTGAGGCTTGCGATGATGTTCACGATGCGCTCGTCATCCCAGGTCCAGTTGCGCTGGAACTCGGGGAGCTGCAGCTCGCCCCTGTCAACCTCCCTCAAGAGGTCAGAAAGGAGCGTGTCGTATGATTTCGGTGCCGTGATAGCCATTGAACAACCTCGATGATTTGCGTCGGCGCAATAACTTTTATGCTTATTGCCTTGCGGTAACTGCGGCTTCGTACTGTTTGACTGTTTCGTAATATTGTGTGATGACCGAAACATCATCAGGTATGAGTATCTTGATCGAATTCATAAAGGGGCCAAGAAGCAGATTCTTAATACCTGTCGTATTGTTTTCAAGGTTAAAGTAATATCCTCGGTCATATAGAAGCTGTAGGTAGTCGTATACATACTTAGACAGCAAAGTATCATTAAGCCGAATCACTCTGCAAAAGTTCGTGCATAGAACCGGAATCCTCAAATCAGAGAGCATTTCATCGGATACATAGCAAACCCTTCCCGTAGACTGGGTTGGACTGCCTCCAGAAATCTCAATGATAATGTCACCTGGCTTTAGCTGCTTTGTGCTGGCGTTACGCAGTAGCACATAACGGAAAGGTACTCCGGAATAGTCAGCTATTCCGACTTTTGGAATATTTGCGCCTCGTATACATCTGATGAGCTCGGTATAATTACCGGTCATCTCATCCTTGCCCCAGTCTTCGCTTACGTTTGTCGCAATTTCAGATAAAGCGGTAAGGCGCGAATTCGTAGGTATTTCAGCAGTTTCTCGAAGCCTTTGGGATATGCGTTAGACCCCTCGTAAGAGTGGCGTCCATCGAAGAGCCGCCATTGTTCGCCGTCGAGCACTGGCGAATAGTAGGAGCTAAACCAATCGTGGGCGCCAAGGTCGCGAAGGAATGCCATGAGCTTGTCTACCTGCGCCTTGTCTAGTGTTCCCTGGCACTCTTCCGAATTCGCGTGAAGTGACTTGTCGTGATGGTAGGAGTAGGTGTCTCCGTCCCTGTGGATCTCAAAGGAGGAGTAACCCCGAAATAGCCCGCCAATGCTAAAGCTGAATACGATGTTGCCCAATTCGCGCATCGCGATTCCGCCTCTCGAGCTCTTTCCGCGCGCATGGTCCTACGCGGGCTTTGTCGTGGCCCATTCTATCAACGGTGCGAGTTCGCTGAAGCTGCCTCTGGGTGGGGAGCGGGGTCGCCCACCTTGTTCAGCGTCGCCCGTGGTGGCGTACCCGTATGAAGTCCGCCGGCTACAGCGCCTCGACGCGAGGCGTTTCCTGGTCGTCCACGACGAAGGAGCCGTCGTGCACCATTTTTCGTGCCGCGACTAACGCGCGCAGAACATGGACGGAACGAAACGCGCCCGCGGCCACGTGGCTGCGGGCGCATGGCGCCGGCCCTAGTCGAACAGGCTGGGCATATCGTCTTCCTTCATGAGGGCGCCGGCGCAGGGTAGGGCCTGGGCAGTGAACTTCTTTGTCCAGGCTTCGCTTCCCAGGAAGTCCTCGATCGCACCCACGGAAGTAACGATGCGGTTCTTCTTGGCGGTGAAGGCTCGGACGCCTTGGGTGTTGGTGGTCGTCTTGGTCTTGAGAAGAGACGTGTTGAAGTTCATCAGGCGACCGTCATTCGAGACGAGCGCGAGGTCGCGGTCCTCCTTGAGCACTTGGGCATAGAGTAGCTTGCTGCCACCATAGATGGCGTTCTTAAGGCGTTTGCGGTTGGTCTTGGTGACATAGCCTGCGAGCGCGACGCGAGCGACGCGACCGTCCTCAAAGGCGAACAGCATGTCGGCCTTGTAATCCTCGGGGTCGACAGCCCAGATTACAGACTCGTCAGGGTCCATCCCGAGGTCGGTCGGCAGATACGAACCGAGCTGCGCCGACTTGGTGTCGTCGAACGAGGCGACCTTGCATTTGTACACCTGACTCTTGTTGGTGAACACAAGAAGTTCGTGGGTGTTGGAGGACGGGAACTCGATGAAGGGCTCGTCACCGTCCTTGTACTTGAGCGCAGCACCCGTCTTGAGTACGCGATCCGTCATCTTCTTGAGGTAGCCGTCGCGCGAGAGCATCATCGTGACGGGGTACTCCTCGACCTCGGGCTCCAGGCTCACCTCGATGATGTCAGACGGGTCGACCCTGCCCGTGCGGCGCGGCGTCACATACTTCTTGTTGACCGCGGCAAGCTCGTCGCCGATGGCCCCCTTGATCTTCTCCTCGCTGGAGAGAATGTCCTTAAGCTCGGCAATGTCGTCCTCGAGCTTGGCGATGTCCTTGGTGCGGTTGAGGATGTACTCCTCGTTGATGTTGCGGAGCTTGAGCTCGGCGACGAATTCCGCCTGGGTCTCGTCGATGCCAAAGCCCTTCATGAGGTTGGGCACGACCTCGGCCTCGAGCTTGGTTCCGCGGATGATGGCGATGGCCTTGTCGATGTCGAGCAGAATCGCCTCGAGGCCGTGCAAAAGGTGCAGGCGCTCGGACTTCTTGCCCAAATCGAAGCTTATGCGACGGCGCGTGGACTGGATTCGCCATTCGACCCACTCGTGCAGAATCTGGCGCACGCCCATGACACGGGGATAGCCGTCGACCAACACGTTGAAGTTACAGGAGAACGAGTCCTGCAGCGTGGTCAGCCGGAATAGCTTCGCCATGAGGTCGTCGGGGTTGACGCCACGCTTGAGGTCGATGGCGATGCGCAGGCCCGAGAGGTCGGTCTCGTCGCGGATGTCAGAAATCTCGCGTACCTTGCCCTCCTTGGAGAGCTTGACGATGCGCTCGATGATGACGTCGGTCTTGGTGGTGTACGGGATTTCGTAGACCTCGATGATGCGCTCTTCGGGGATCCAGCGCCAGCGGGAGCGAATCTGGAAGCTGCCCAGGCCCGTCTCGACAATGCGCTCCATCTCCTCACGGCGGTAGATGATCTCGCCGCCCGTTGAGAAATCGGGCATGGGCATGTACTCGAGCAGGTCGCACTCGGGATTCTCGAGGTAGTGCATCGTGGCGGTGCAGACCTCGTTGAGGTTGAAGCCGCAGATGTCGGATGCCATGGCAACGCCGATGCCCTTGTTCGCGGACACCAGGATGTTGGGGAACGTGGTGGGCAGCAGGCGCGGCTCCTTCATGGCACCGTCGTAGCTGTCGACGAAATCAACCGGGTCCTTGTCGATGTCCTTGAAGATCTCGGCACAGATGGGGGAGAGCTTTGCCTCGGTGTAACGCGAAGCGGCGTAGCTCAGGTCGCCCGAGTAATACTTGCCGAAGTTGCCCTTGGACTCTACGAAGGGTGTCAGCAGCGCCTCGTTGCCGGTGGCCAGACGAACCATCGTTTCGTAGATGGCGGCGTCGCCGTGTGGGTTGAGCTTCATGGTCTGGCCCACGATGTTTGCGCTCTTCTGGCGCTCGCCCTTGAGAAGACCCATCTTGTACATGGTGTAGAGCAGCTTGCGGTGCGACGGCTTGAAGCCGTCGATTTCGGGGAACGCACGCGAGACGTTGGTGCTCATGGCGTAGGGCATGTAGTTGGTCTCGAGCGTCTCGGTGATTGCCTGCTCTGTGACCTCGGAGTGCAAGCCGATGACGTTTTCGGCATTGACCTGCTTCTTTTTGTGCTGCGTCTTCTTCTTTGCCACGATTCCCTCTTGAAACGTCTCTTGGGCTGGTCTGTTGTGTCGTTGCGGCCAAGGGTGCGTCGCTCTGGCCGTGCTCTTGCGTTACTGCAGGTCCAGCTGGTCTAGATACTCTTTGCCGTGCTCGGCGATGTGGCGCTTTCGTCCCTCGTCGTCGTTGCCCAGCAGCAGGTTGAACATGGTCTCCATCCTGGCGACGTCCTCGGGCTCCACCTTGATCAGGCGGCGCGTCTCGGGGTTCATGGTGGTGAGCCACATCATGTCGGGATCGTTCTCACCGAGACCCTTCGAGCGGTTGATGGAGCACTTCTGGTCGCCGATTTCCTTCAGGACGTCGTTCTTCTCGAGCTCGGTGTAGGCGAAGTAGGTCTTCTCCTTGCAGTTGATCTCGTAGAGCGGAGACTCCGCGATGTAGACATAACCCTCGTCGATGAGCGTAGGCACCAGGCGATAGAGCATCGTGAGGATGAGCGTGCGGATGTGGTAGCCGTCGACGTCGGCATCCGTGCAGATGATGACCTTGCTCCAGTTGAGGTTGTCCAGGTCGAAGGTGGCGAGGTTCTTGATGCGCCTGTCCTTGATCTCGACGCCACAACCCAGCACGCGCATGAGGTCCATGATGATGTCGGACTTGAAGATGCGCGGGTAGTCCTCCTTGAGGCAGTTGAGGATCTTGCCTCGGACTGGCATGACGCCCTGGAACTCCGCGTCGCGTGACGTGCGGATGGCGCCTGCTGCCGAGTCGCCCTCTACGATGTAGATCTCTCGGCGGGTCTTGTCCTTTGATCGGCAGTCGATGAACTTCTGCACGCGGTTGGCCATGTCGGTCTTCTGCTGCAGGTTGGTCTTGATGCTCTGACGGGTCTTCTCGGCATTCTCGCGGGAGCGCTTGTTGATGAGCACCTGGTCCACGATCTTGCCCGCGGCATCCTTGTTCTCGATCAGGTAGGTCGAGAGGCGCTCCTTGAAGAAGGCGGTCATGGCCTGCTGGATGAAGCGGTTGTTGATGGCCTTCTTGGTCTGGTTCTCGTAGGAGGTCTGGGTGGAGAAGCAGTTGGTCACAAGCACCAGGCAGTCCTGGACGTCCTGCCACTTGATGGAGCTCTCGTTCTTGTTGTACTTGCCCTGGCTCTTGATGTAGGCGTCGAGCGCGCTGGTCAGGGCGCTGCGGGCGGCCTTCTCGGGCGAGCCGCCGTTCTCGAGCCACGACGAGTTGTGGTAGTACTCCTGCATCTGGAAGGTGCGCGAGAAGCACATGCAGGCCGTGATCTTGACGTTGTAGTCAGGCAGGTCCTCGCGGTCGCGGCCGCGACGGTCCGCCTCGACGAAGAAGGGCTCGGTCAGGTAGTTGGCGCCGACCTTCTCGAGCACGTAGTCCTCGATGCCCTTGGGGTAGCAGAAGTCTTCTTCGGTGAACTCGCCGTCCCTACCCTCGAGGCGAAGTCGGAAGGTGACGTTGGCGTTGACCACGGCCTGGCGGCGCATGGTCTCGCGATACCACTCGTCGGGGATGTCAATCGATGTAAAGACCTCGAGGTCGGGGCGCCACCTGATGGTGGTGCCGGTACGCGCCTCGTCGGCGGGCTCGACCAGCAGAGCCTTCTTCTTGGCGCCCACGACCTTGCCCTTCTTGAAGTGCAGGGAGTACTTGTTGCCGTCGCGCCAGACCGTGACGTCCATGTACTCGGAGGCGTACTGGGTCGCGCATGAGCCCAGGCCGTTGGTGCCGAGCGAGAAGTCGTAGTCGCCGCCGCCGTTGTTGTCGTACTTGCCTCCGGCGTAGAGCTCGCAGAAGACGAGCTCCCAGTTAAAGCGCTTCTCGGTGGGGTTCCAGTCGAGCGGGCAGCCGCGGCCGTTGTCCTCCACCTGGATGGAGCCGTCGGCGAAGGCGGTGAGGGTGATCAGCTTGCCGTAGCCCTGGCGAGCCTCGTCGACCGCGTTGGACAGGATCTCGAAGGCGGCGTGGGCGCAGCCGTCGAGACCGTCCGAGCCGAAGATGACGGCGGGACGAAGGCGGACGCGTTCCTCGTCCTTGAGCTGGCGAATGCTGTCGTTGCCATAGTTTGCGGTGTTCTTTGCCATACGCGCTCTTCCGGTGCTCCCTCTCTGCGCCTCGGTTGTGTAAGTAATCAAGCTAGCATAGCCTGGGCTGTGGACGGTTTCACCCAACATGAAATCCATCGAACAATCGTTCTAATTGTACGAATTGAATCGTCCATTGGCGCAAGCACGTCTCGGCCGTTGGGGACCTTGCTCTTGGAGTTCGGTCTCGAGAAGGACGAGAATCTCCCGTCCGTCCCTTTTCGCCACTAGGAACTCGCGGCCGTTTGCGCCTTCTTGTTGCAGGCATCTGGTTCTTCTCGCCAGAAATGCGTGTTTGCCTGGCTGATGCGATGGAATCGCCGTTGCTCCGCCGAATATCTGCCGACAGCAAAGGCAAGCTGGTCTTTGGCTGAATAAAAAATAGATGCTATGACGTGTGCGCCTTCGCGGCGCGGTCCCATCGAACCCAAAGGAGCTCTGCATGGATCCCAACAAGCGTCCTGACGACATGGCGCGCATCACCACCCCCGAGCTTGCCCAGGCGTTTATCGCCGAGCAGGTCGCCGCAGTCCGCGAGCAGGTCGGCGACAAGAAAGTCCTGCTGGCCCTCTCCGGCGGCGTCGACAGCTCCGTCGTCGCGGCACTTCTCATCAAGGCGATCGGCAGGCAGCTGATTTGCGTGCACGTTAACCATGGCCTCATGCGCAAGGGCGAGAGCGAGCAGGTCGTCGACGTCTTCAAGAACCAGATGGACGCGAACCTGGTCTACGTGGACGCCACCGACCGCTTCCTGGGAAAGCTGGTCGACGTCGTCGAGCCCGAGGCCAAGCGCAAGATTATCGGCGCCGAGTTCATCCGCGTATTCGAGGAGGAGGCGCGCAAGGTCGGTAACGAGGTCAGCTTCCTGGCGCAGGGCACCATCTACCCCGACATCCTCGAGTCCAAGGACGGCGTGAAGGCCCACCACAACGTCGGCGGCCTGCCCGAGGACCTGCAGTTTGAGCTCTGCGAGCCCGTCAAGCTGCTGTACAAGGACGAGGTCCGCGTGGTCGGCCGCGAGCTCGGCCTGCCCGAGAACATGGTCGAGCGTCAGCCGTTCCCTGGCCCCGGCCTGGGCGTCCGCTGTCTTGGCGCCATCACCCGCGACCGCCTGGAGGCGCTACGCGAGGCCGACGCCATCGTGCGCGAGGAGATCGACCGCGCCGGCCTGACCATCTGGCAGTACTTCGCCGTCGTGCCCGACTTCCGCGCGACCGGCGTGCGCGAGGGCAAGCGTGCCTACGACTGGCCCTGCATCATCCGCTGCATCAACACCGTCGACGTCATGACTGCCGAGGTCCCCGAGCTCGATTGGGCGCTCCTGAAGCGCATCACCGAGCGTGTGACCGCCGAGGTCCCCGGCATCTGCCGCGTCTGCTACGACCTGACCCCCAAGCCCGTCGGTACGGTCGAGTGGGAGTGATCCGATAGGGCTTTAACCCGTACTTTTGAGTTCCGCGCTGCGTCGCTGTGTTTCGCTTTGTTCGCGAATCACGACAAAGCCACCATCGATGGCGGTGAGTAAGCTCGATAATCGAGCCTCCGTTTCTGCATTGGAACGGAGGCTTTTTCTTTACCCTTTTACCCCTTCACTTGCAATCTCCTCATTTTCCCTCGTGTCTAGAGACGGCAAATCACGGGACAGCATTTGGAGGAATGGGGGTAAGGATTTATCCCGAGCGAGTGGATGCGCGGTTTTGCCCTCGAGGGCTTAACGGGTCCGTTTCTGGGTCCGTGAAACTCAGATTAAAATCCAATGGCCTTCTTATAGCGGTTTCCTCGGTGGCAAATGGGAGTAAAGAAAATCGACGTCTCAATGAAAGTGGGAGTAGCCAGGGATAATTCTGTCGCGTGCTGCCACGTGAGCCACCGCGGCATTTACTCCCAGGGTCGTCGAAAAAACCTCTGCATGCAACGGGGAGTAAAAACTCAGCAGGCGTAGGAGTGCGTGATGCTCGCCGCCTAGTTATTTAGTGCCAACAGGCTGTTTACACCCGAGCAGTGACAAACAGGGAGGCCCTTGCCAAGCTGTGAGTTGACTAGACGAACAGCAAGGAGGGGCCTCTCATGTCCCAGTACCCCAACGCAGGGCTCTTCCCTAGGGGTCGCGAGACTCTCGTCTCGCACATCGAGTCTGGTCCCGGCGTGGCAGGGGGCGCCCTCCAAATAGGCGGCGGCCGCGGGATCGCTCATAAGTGGCTCTGGCGGCGATGCGCTGGCGAGCCGATGCGCGACGGGGTTGCAAGGCCACGCCAGCTGGCGCGGCTGACGCCGCCCGAGACAGGGGAAGGGGTCGTCCCAGCTCGCTGTGAGCTACTGCCTGACGAAAGAGGGTGGGCGATGGTCCCCGCCCTCCGGCCAAGGATCCTTGCTCAATGACCAGATGGTGCTAGAGACGGTATCGACCTGGCTTAATCTTGGTTTGCACCATGTAGTAGCTTAAGCTAAGCGCCTCCCGCACCGCGTCCCTCTTCATTGGGATATGCACCGTTGGAACTTTATGCATATTGTTTCTAAAGGCAGGCAGCCCGTTCCACAGACTAAAGACCTTCTGGTCGAAGTTGTCGTCGCAGTTGATAGGATCGAGGTCTGGGTAGGCGACAATCACCGGGAGTTCTAGATGCCCAATGCCATACTCCATCTCTTCGTTCAACGCGCGGCTGGGTCTCGTGACATCGCTTAAGAATAGGAGAATGTTCTTGGACTCGCGAAGACGCTCCCTAAGCCTCGGCTTAAGAGTGTCTTCCCAGTCGCTTCCATCACGGACGTTGTAGGTCTTGTTGTGTGAGTCGATGAAGGGGAAACTCGGGTCATTATGCTTCCACATCCTGATGAGGTTGTAGTAGACGAAATCCCTTGTGGCAAGAGCCCCGAGGTTGGATGATTCAAAGGGCTCATCCACGTAGAAGGCGCAGTAGGTTCCGTTTCTGTATGACATCGCTACCTTCTTTCCCCAATTTCGAGCTCTTGCATGTCCTCTGGCCTTGCGACGATATAGGCCTTGCCGACAATCATGGCAGAGCGCTGAGTAAGAGTCTCACGCAACAGATCGTAGGAATCCCTAATTGTTAGCCCCGCTCTTGAGAGGCCCGTCCCTATGAGGGGGACGTACATGCGTCTGCCTTGCCCTCGACGGTCGTAGTAGCTTAGTAGTTCTAACAGGGCCTCGCGTATCTCGCTTGGTGAGCTATGAGCCCTATTTTCCTTATCGAAAGACGAGATTGCGAGAAGGCAGAAGACGGCGTGTTGCGTCTCAAACTCGGCGACGCTGCCGAGCGGGTATGTCCCGTCCACGTTGGGCAGGATGCCTCGGCGCCTGAGGTTCGACTTGATCCGCGTGGAGATTCTCCGAGCGCTGGTGCCGCTCACTGCCATTCTGGTAAGCCACTTTCCGTGGATACTATCTGGGGCTACAAGAGGATGTTCTGCGCCCTCGACCCTGCTGGTCACATGTGTCTCAAATCTCGTGTCAACGGGGATGACAATGAGATTCTTCTGCTTCGATCGGTTGCCAAAGCCAAACTTAAGAAGGTCCCCTGAGACGAGCGTGAGAGCAGCGGTGCCACGCCTCCAGATGACCCTGCTGTCTTGAGGGGTGTTCGGTGCTCGTATTGCTTCAATGAGGGAGAAGGCAAGAAGCACTGAGAGGTCGTCGTTTCTCGCCAGAAGCTCCCTCTTGACGGGGTCGTCATCTGGCACGAGGGCAGCGACGCTGTCGGTGAGCCTGCGATGCTCGTATGGGCTGACGTAGTCGGTGACGAAGTCAGAGAATCCTGCGGCAACAGCATCTAGAAGCCCGACGCGGTTTAGCTCGTTGCGCAGGGCTCGCGGGACGTCCTCTCTGCCTGACAGCAGTTTGCTGGTGCGAGCTTTGTCCAATACGTATTCCCCCCCAAAGCGGTTCTTGACATGAGTTGCGCAAACATACGGCGCAAGGAATGCGTTGAGGAAATCCTCGTCGGTTATCGACCTGTTTGCGGCATGGCTCTTGACTGCTCTAGAAAGCGTTGCGAGGGTAAGCGTATCTACCTCCTCTGATGACATGGCAATTACAAATAACCCACAACAACATTATCACAACTTAGTCAAATCGAAATCATTTAACAGCGGAAATAGCATTCATTACTGAGCCCAATCTACGGAGTTGCATGCAACGGGCTCGCATGTGCTCCGGCTAGTAGAAAGACAGTTCAGCAATGACTCAGCTCAAGTTTGCGGGGGTACGTCCGGGCCTAAAGGACCTTTGGGGAGCTGGCCTCGTTCGCGGTGCTTCGTGGTCCCATCTCGACAACCCCATCAACCCCAACGTGGCAAAAGGGCATGTAAACGCCGTAATCTCCTTACGTGACGCCAAGACGCTGCACAAGCGCAAGATGACCGAGGGCGACGTCAACTATCACATTGGTGCCCACGTGCATCTCTACATTGACGACGACAAGTATGATGGCGAGCGCGAGGGCGTCTGGAAGAAGCATGCGGAGTTCCTTGACATGTTGCGTCACTTCGATGGCGCTCTTGGAATCGACTTCAGCACGTACCTTGATTTCCCTGGTCCGCTCAAGGACTGGCAGATCTGTCGCATACGCATGATGGAATACTATCTCAGTTCCCATGACGTCGAGGTGGTCCAGAATGCCCGCTGGGCAGAGCCGGACAGCTGGGAGCGATTCTTTGACGTCCTGCACCATGGTGCTCCGCTGAGTCTCGGCACGGTGGCTAGTGGACTCAAACTCGTGGAAAACCGCCCGCTCTTTGAGGCGGGGCTCCTTAAGCTGGTTGAGGTATGCTCGCCGAGCGTTTTGTATGTTGTTGGCTCGGCGAACTATCCGGTGTTTGACGAGGTGAGGGATGCCGGCGTCGACGTCGTGCAGTTCGACGGGCCGACCGCTGACGCCTTCGCGCGTAGGGGGGCCAGCCATGAGTAAGCCCCTGAGCGGTCTCTTTCGCGGCACGAGGGGAGAGCGCTTCCACATGGGTGATGCCGAGACGGTCATCGCAGAGCGGGCTGTCGGCCTCGATCTGCGCGAGCATCCCCTCCAGAATAGGCAGCTTAGCGCCAAGCAGGTCAAGGCGATTCGCGCGAAGATTGTCAATCGTACTGCCACGCGCGAGGAGTACGAGGCGTACATGTGGCAGCGCCGCTTCAGCAAAAGGCGTAGGGCGGGCGTCGACAGCTTCTGGGAGCAGGAGGCTGATCGCCTGCTTGCGGGGCTCCAGGGCACGAGGAATTGGTCGCCTGGGGATATCGAGCGAATCCTGTCGGGGCGCAAGCCACGTCGTTCTGGTAGGCCAATCGAAGGCCATCACACCTTCAGTGCCGTGCTTTACCCGCATCTTGCGAACTGTGGTGAAATAATCTACCCAGCAACGCACTTCGAGCACCTTCAGGCATGGCATGGCGGCAACTACAGGAAGAGCCTTCCTGGCCGCCGCATCCGTAGGTTCAACGAGTTCTAGGAGGTTACAGTGGCAACCAATTACAGCCTGCTCATCGATCAGGACGACTTGAACGCCAAGGCTATTAGCGTCGTCCGCAAGCACCTCGGGATTGCGATGGGGGAGGTTCGCCGCCGCGCCGCCGCAGGGGAGCCCATGTACGAGTGCGAGGCTACCGACAACGATGGTATTGCCCTCATTATCAAGGTCCACCGCGACCTTGAGTCTTACGGCATCGGCGACCGCATCATTCGCGGCACACGTGAGGTTGGTGCCGCCCATCTCGAAAACGTTCTGCGCGAGAGGCGCGAAGATGTTGTTGCTGATGGAGAGGAGGGCCTCTTTATAGACGAGCTCTGGTGGGGCCTAGATTTGGGTAAGTGACATATCGATAGGTCCAGCATACATTCATAGTGTCGTGAAGCTCGAGGTGTGGGCGGTCAACCGTTACGGTTTGCCCGCCCACACTATGGACTCTGGGGAGACGTGCAAGCCGCTCGTGATGACAAGAGCGCCTGCCTGCGTGAGTATCGAATGAGTGCCAAAGCATGCGAAACGAGGGGAACGCTGGCATATGGTGTGGATGCCACGACAAGCCGTCGCGCGAGCTTGCGCCACATCAAGACCAGTGGGAGTAGATAACACGTACGTTTTCCCAGCTAGATAGATGTGACAACCCCTCTGGCAGTGGTTATTGCCAGAGGGGTTGTCTGTTTTGCTGACGAGAAGGACGCACGGGTCGATGTCGGGGTGGGTTAACGCTAGGCCGCAGGGCACTCGCCGGCGGGCAGGTCCACGAGCATGACGGTGCCGTCCTCGCAGCTCTTCTCGACAGAGGCGGTGCCACCGTGGAGCGACGCGATCTCCCATACCAGCGCAAGGCCGAGGCCCACGCCGCCTCGGGCCCTACTGCGTGACTTGTCGACGCGGAAGAAGGGCTGGAAGATGCTCTGTTGCAGCTCGGCGGGAATCCCGGGGCCCTGGTCCGCGACCCGTATGAGGATGCGGCCATCCTGCTGGCGGGTAGATAGGGTGACCGTCGTGTTGGGACGCCCGTAGCGGATGGCGTTTTCGGCCAGGTTGAAGACCATGCGGTAGATGAGGGTGTCGCTGCCGACCATGCGCGCGTCTCCGCTGTGCTCGAGGGTGATTCCGCCCTGCTCGGCGAGCGGGGCGAGGTCGGTGGCGACCTCCTCCAGCAGCGGGCCAACGTCGATCGGGTCGGTGCAGGGGACGGTTTGCAGCTCGCTCATCTCGAGCAGGGTCTTGGTCATCTGCGTCATGCGCTCGGTCTGCTCGCGCAGCAGCGTCAAAAGCTCGGTGGTTTCGGGCCGAGCGTCGGGATGCTCGGCCGAGAAGAGCTCGACCTGCGCCTGCATGAGTGCGAGTGGCGTCCGTAGCTCGTGCGCGGCGTTGCCCGTGAACTGCCGCTGGGCCGAGAAGCCCTCGTCCAGTCGCGCGATCATGTCGTTGAACGACGCGCTGCAACGCGCGAGCTCGGCGGGGACGTCCTCGTCGAGCTTGGTGATCGCGAGGTTGTCGGGGCGCACGTCCTCTACCTGCGAGGCAAAGTCCTGCAGCGGTCGCAGTGCCCGTCCGCTGGCAAAGTACGCGAGCACGCCGCCCGCCAACGTCACCGCGGCGGTGATGCACCAGCTCGTCGCACCGAACGCCTCCTGGGCGCCGCCCACGATGACGGTGACCTCGTCTCCAAGTCCCGTGCTCGTGGGGTCGAACGCAAGCGGGCCGTCCTTTTGGGCCCCTGCCTCGGCGAAGGTCGAGATCTTGTCGCCAATCGAGTCCATGTAGCGCATGCCCGAGTACCCGATCAGGCAGTTTGTCAGGACGCAGGCCGCGCAGACGAGAAGTGCCGTCGTCAGCGTGATGCGCCACTGTAGGGAGAGCCTTCTCATCCGACGTCCCCCATCACGTAACCCTCGCCGATGCGGTTGCGTATGGGGTCGTGCCCCAACGCACCGCGCAGCTTCTTGCGCAGTGACGAGATGTGCACCCGGGCCGAGTTGCTGAAGCTGTTTGCGTTGGCGTCCCACACGTGCTCGATAAGCTCCTCCTGGCTCACCGGGCGCTCCTGGTTGAGCATGAGGTACTCGAGGATTCCCGTCTCCTTCCGGGTGAGTGACAGGGTCTCGTTACCAACAGCCGCCGAACGCGCTTTTGTGTCGAAGGAGAGGTTTCCGCAGGTCAGGACCGTATCGCTCTGTGTGAACCGCCTGAGCGTGAGGCTGCGGATTCTGGCTGCGAGCTCGTCGAGGTGGAACGGCTTTGTCAGGTAGTCGTTGGCCCCAGCGTCCAGCCCAGCCACCTTGTCGGCGACCTCGCCGCGCGCCGACAGGATGAGGACCTTCGTGTCGAGGTCGGTCTCGCGCAGCCTTGCCAGCACCTCCATCCCGTCCGCGCCGGGAAGGTTAAGGTCCAGCACCACGAGGTCGAAACGCTCTGTGGCGAGAAGTTCCGTCGCCTCGCGACCGTCGTGGCAGGAGTCGACGCTGTAGGCGAGGTTTCTTAGGCTGCGGACAATCGCGTCGCAAAGCGCCCGCTCGTCCTCTACGACCAAAATGCGCATGTGGCTCTCCCGGTGTGTGCGTCTGGCTCTTAACGCGGATTTTATATCCGATATGTTCCAATCGTGCCAGAAGCGAAGGGAGTGGTCGAATTGTTCAGGACGATAAAGCCTGCCGTCCAGATTGCGCTGCTGTTAGTTGGGGTCGCCATGGTCTGTTTCGGCGCCCTGCGCGGCGAGGCGGCAGCGGTTTTGGCAAAGGCGATCAGGCTGTGTCTGGAGTGTGTCGGAATTGGATAATGGGACTCGCTCCGCGTCGCGGCTCCTGGCTCGCTTTCGCGGCTGGATCCAGGCGGCGGCCACGCTGCTTTCGAACGTCCACCTGCCCAACTTCGTTAGGGGTGGCATCTACCAAGGTGGCGGCAAGGTGGCCTGCGTACCGGGCCTCAACTGCTACTCCTGTCCCGCGGCGTCGGGCTCCTGCCCGATCGGCTCGTTCCAGGCGGTGGTCGGCTCGTCGAGGTTCAGCTTCTCCTATTACGTGACGGGGACGCTCATCTTGCTCGGCGTTCTTCTCGGCAGGTTTGTGTGCGGCTTTCTGTGCCCGTTCGGTTGGCTGCAGGAGCTTCTGCACAAGATCCCCGGCAAGAAGCTGTCCACGCGCAGGCTCAGGCCGCTGACCTACCTCAAGTACGTCGTGCTGGCGCTGGCCGTGGTCACGCTGCCCGTGCTGGTGGTGGATGACATCGGGATGGGCGACCCGTTCTTCTGCAAGTACCTCTGTCCGCAGGGTGTGCTCGAGGGAGCGATACCGCTGGCCGCCACCAACCCCGGCATACGCGCCGCGTTGGGGCCCCTGTTCTCCTGGAAGCTGGCGGTGCTCGTGGGGGTGGTCGTGCTGAGCGTGGTGTTCTTCCGGCCGTTCTGCAAGTGGGTCTGCCCGCTCGGCGCGTTCTACGGCCTGATGAACAAGGTGTCGCTGCTCGAGGTCAGCCTCGACCACGACAGGTGTGTCTCGTGCGGGAGGTGCGCGGCGGCGTGCCAGATGGACGTCGACGTCACGGCCTCGCCCAACAGCGCCGAGTGCATCCGCTGCGGCAAGTGCATCGGCACCTGCCCCGTCGACGCGCTCGACTTCCACTACGGCCTTTCCTTGCCAGGCGACAAACGCGCTCGGCAATGCGAGGACAAGTAAGCAAGAAAAAGTAAGCAAGAAGCAGGTATCGACCCAAATTGGAGGAATGGTAATGAAGCTCACGAAGATCGCGACTGCCCTGCTGGTCCCCCTGCTGGCGATTAGCCTTGCGGCATGCTCCGCCCCCAAGGACGGCGCCGCCAAAGCCAAGACGGCCGACTCCGAGATTGCGGCTCTGATGTCGGAGGACCCGGGCACGGCCGACGCTGCCGCCAAGCTCTATCAGAAGCTCATGCAGAAGGAGAACGACATCCTCTCCACGAACTCCCAGCTTTGGGAGAAGGTCTTTCTGTCGGCCAACAAGAACATGACGATGATCGAGGACGGCAAGAACTACGGCGACTTCCTTCTGGACACGATCGAGGCTGCCAAGGACAAGTTCACCGCCGACGAGCTCAAGACGCTCAAGGCCGGTGCCGAGCAGATTAAGGAGATCGAGGGCAAGTTGACGATCCTCGAGCAGAAGTACCCCGACTGCGGCGCCGCCCCGGGCGCGGGCGACAGCGTCGACGCGTCGAGTGCCGGAATGCCTGCCGACGCCGCCGAGCTGACCAAGTTCCCGACCTTCAAGGGCAAGGACCTCGACGGCAACGACGTGAGCAGCGACAAGATCTTCTCCCGCAACAAGGTCACCGTCGTCAACTTCTGGTTTACCAGCTGCAAGCCGTGCGTCGGCGAGCTGGGCGAGCTCGAGGCCCTCAACAAGAGGCTTGCCGAGAAGGGCGGCGAGGTCGTCGGCATCAACTCCTTCACGCTGGACGGCGACAAGCAGGCGATTGCCGAGGCCAAGGACGTCCTGTCGAAGAAGGGCGTGACCTACAAAAACGTCTGGTTCAAGACTGCCAGCGAGGCCGGCCAGTTTACCTCGGGCCTGTACTCCTACCCGACCACCTACGTCGTCGACAAGAACGGGCAGATCGTCGGCGGCCCGATCGTGGGCGCGATCACGTCCGGCGAGCAGCAGAAGGCGCTCGACAAGCTGATCGACCAGGCGATTGCGAGCAGCCAGAGGTAGGTGGCTGCGACATCGCACGAGAGAGGGTCCCGACGCGCCTAACGAGGTGCGTCGGGACCCTCTTTGGTCGGTCGGGGCATTGCCGGGCCGTCAGGCCCTCTCGGGCAGACGGTCCTTCTCGACAGGGCTCTTAACGTGGTTGCCGATGATCTCGGAGACGTCGGAGATCGAGACGAACGCGGAGTGGTCGACCGAGTCGATGACCTCGCGCAGCTCGCGGACCTCGTACTTGGTGATGACGCAGTACAGGACCTTCTTGCGGCCGCTGAGCATACCCTTGCCGTCCATGATGGTCACGGTGTGGCCCATGCGCTCGTAGATTTGCGAGCAGATCTGACGGGCGTCGTTGGTGATGATGACTGCGGCCTTGGCCTGGTTCATCTCGGACTCGACCATGTCCAGCACCTTGGACGTGATGAAGTACGTGAGCAGCGAGTACAGCGCACGGTCGATGCCAAACAGCACGCCCGCCATGCCGTAGATGACGATGTTCATGCCCAACACCATCTGTCCGACGGCCAGGTCGGTGCGCCTGCTCACCAGGATCGCCACGGCCTCGGTGCCGTCGAGGCAGCCGCCCTCGCGGATGACGATGCCCACGCCCAGGCCAAGCAACACGCCGCCGAAGCAGACGGCCAGAAGCGTCTCGCCGGTGGCGTTGGCCCAACCGCTGAACAGCTCGACGCAGCCGGAGAACACCGTCATCGAGAACGCCGCGCGCACGGTGAACCCGCGGCCGAGCCTGACCCCGCCCAGCACGAGGAAGGGCACGTTGAGAAGTACGGTGAGAAGCGCGAGCGGGATTCCGGTGATGTGCGAGACCATCATGCCGACGCCGATGACGCCGCCGTCCAGGATGGTGTTGGGGACGAGGAACTCCTCGACGGCGAACGCCGCGATGGCGGAGCCCAGCGCCAGCAGGGCGAAGTTGAAGATCGGGCGAGAGGGTCGTCGGTTCATGTGCGAGGGCCTTTCTACGCTCGGGGTTTGTACGCGGAAGAGTCTACCCAAGGCCTCGGGTGCGATTGGGCCTCGCGGGCGACGGGCGCACCATCCATCAGAAAGCCGGATGAAGTAAAGTTCAAAGGTCGCGGCGGGTGCCGCCGTCACACGAGGGCCGTTCGGACGCCAGGAGAGGGAGACTCGATGATCTTCTCGCTAGCCCCCATGGAGGGAATCACCGGGCACGTGTTCCGCCGGGTCCACGCCGAGGTCTTCGGCAAGATGGACAGGTATTACACGCCGTTCGTCACGCCGTCGCGCCCGGGCACGCCCCTCGGCAAGCGCTATCGCGTGGAGCTGGACCCGCGGAACAACCGTGGCCTGGACGTCGTTCCACAGGTGCTGACCAAGAACGCCGACGACTTCGTCTGGGTGGCCGCGCAGCTGGAGCAGCTGGGATATCGGGAGGTCAACCTCAACCTGGGGTGCCCCTCGGGCACGGTCACGGCAAAGGGGAAGGGCTCCGGCTTCCTGCGTGACCCCGACGCGCTGGAGAGGTTCCTGCTGGACGTGTGCGAGCGCTCCGCGCTGCCGGTCTCGGTCAAGACGCGCCTGGGATTTGCGGACGACAGCGAGTACGAGGACATCCTGCGGGTCTACTGCCGCTGCCCGCTTGCCGAGCTGATCGTCCACCCGCGCGTCCGCAACGACGCCTACCGCGGCACGCCGCGCCGCGAGTACTACGGCCTGACGCTGGAGCGGGCGCCGTTTCCCGTGGCGTACAACGGCAACGTCTTCGGCCTGGGCGACATCGACTCTTTGGTGGGGGAGTGGCCGCAGACCCGACACATCATGTTGGGTAGGGGCATCCTGTCGAACCCCGCGCTGGCACGCATGGCCAAGGGCGGCTCGCCCGTCACCCGCGACGAGCTCAGGCGCTTCCACGACCTGCTGTTCCGCGCGTACCAGGACGAGATCGGCCCCAACGCCGTCTTCCGCATGAAGGAGTGGTGGTCCTACGCCAAGGACTGCTTTGCCGACCCGCTTGCGGTGCATCGCCTGGTCAGAAGGACGCGCAGCGTCCAGGAGTACGAGTCGGGCGTTCGTCGCGCGTTCGAGGAGCAGCCCTTCTCGACATCCAACCGATCCTGTTAGATTCGCCTGCTGCCGAGAAGGACGCTGATGCCGATGCTCTACGCGACGTACGAGACCGGTCTCGTTGGCACGCTGACGCTCACGAGCGCGGGCGAGCTTCTCGACGGCTGCTGGTTCGAGGCCGCATGGCCCCGCGTCGCCCGGGGCTTCCGCGAGCCGTCGGGGCGCCGCGAGCCGCTGGAGCGCCGCGACGACCTTCCCGCCTTCGCGCAGGCGACGGCCTGGCTGGACCGTTACTTCGCGGGCGACGCCTGCGACCCGCGCGACCTGCCGCTTGGTGGCGGGCTCACCGAGTTCCAGCGACTGGTGCGCGAAGAGCTGCTGGACATCCCCTATGGCAGCACGACGACCTACGGCGACATCGCGGCCCGCATCGCCAAGAGGACCGGACGCCGACAGTCGGCGCGTGCGGTCGGGGGTGCCGTGGGTCGCAACCCGCTCGGCGTCATCGTGCCGTGCCACCGTGTGGTCGGCGCCGACGGCAGCCTGACGGGCTTTGGCGGCGGCATGCCCGCCAAGGTGGCGCTGCTGCGGCACGAGGGCGTGCGGTTCGCCTGACGCACTTCTCGACAGGGGGGGGCGAACGTTCGTGGCGGTCGGGAACGCGGCCCCATTGAGTGCGACAATGGTTTACTCAACGACCTCCGAGGGGAACATCACATGAATCAGATCGACCACATCGAGGTGCGCGGCGCGCGCGTCCACAACCTGCGCGGCATTGACGTCGACATCCCGCTCGGCGAGCTCGTGGGCATCGCGGGTGTGTCGGGCTCGGGCAAGAGCTCGCTGGCCCTGGGCGTCCTGTACGCCGAGGGGTCGCGTCGCTACCTGGAGGCGCTCTCCACCTACACCCGCCGCCGCATCTCGCAGGCGGGCAAGGCCACGGTCGACGACGTCCGCTACGTACCCGCGGCGCTGGCGCTCCACCAGCGACCAGCCGTACCTGGGGTTCGTTCGACCTTCGGTACGTCGAGCGAACTTCTCAACAGCCTGCGCCTGCTGTTCTCGCGCGTGGGCAGCCACGCGTGCCCACACTGCGGCGCACACGTCCCGCCGACGCTCAACGTGGCTCTCGAGATTCCGATCACGTGCCCGGAGTGCGGGCGGGAGTTCTATGGCCCCGGCGCCGAGGACCTGGCCTTCAACAGCGGTGGAGCCTGCCCCGCCTGCAGCGGCACGGGCATCGTGCGCACCGTCAACCGCGCGGCGCTGGTGCCCGACGAGAGTAAGACGATCGACGAGGGCGCCGTGGTGGTGTGGGGGACCCTGATGTGGGACCTCATGAAGCAGGTCTGCGGCGCCATGGGCGTGCGCACCGACGTCCCGTTCTGTGAGCTCACGCCCGAGGAGCGACGGATCGTGTTCGACGGCCCGGCCGAGAAGCGCCACATCCTCTATAAGTCCAAGAAGGGCGACGACTTCGCCGAGCTGGACTTCACCTACTACAACGCCGTGCGCACGGTGGAGAACTCGCTGGCCAAGGCCAAGGACGAGAAGGGCCTCAAGCGCGTCGAGAAGTACCTCGTCGAGTCGCCGTGCCCCGAGTGCGCGGGCACGCGCCTGTCCGCCGCCGCGCGCGGCCCCCTGGTGCGCGGCATCAACCTTGCCGAGGCCACGCGCATGACGCTGGACGAGGCCGTGGCCTGGGTGGCAGGGGTGCCCGCGGGCCTGCCCGAAGAGATGCGCCCGATGGCGGCCTCCATCTGCGACTCGTTCCAGGGAACGGCAAGGCGCCTGCTGGACCTGGGCCTGGGCTACCTGTCGCTGGACCGCGCGGGCTCGACGCTTTCCACCGGCGAGCGCCAGCGCGTGCAGCTGGCGCGCTCGGTCCGCAACCGCACCACGGGCGTGCTCTACGTGATGGACGAGCCCTCGATCGGCCTGCACCCGGCCAACATCGACGGCCTGCTGGGCGTTATGCGCGACCTGATAGCCGACGGCAACTCCGTCGTGATGGTCGACCACGACACCAAGGTCCTGGCGGCGGCCGACCACATCGTCGAGATGGGCCCTGGGGCGGGCGCCGGTGGCGGCAGCGTCGTGGCGCAGGGCGGCGTCGCCGAGCTCGCGCGCGACCCGAGCTCCCTCATCGGGCCGTACCTGACGGGCGGCAGGCACGTCTCGGCACGCCCGCAGGCAAGTGCGGACACCATGTTTGACCTGGGGCGCATTCACATCGAGTCGAGCGGCCTGCACACCGTCAGGCCCTTCTGCGCGGACGTGCCACGTGGCCGTCTCGTGGCGGTGACGGGCGTCTCGGGCTCGGGCAAGACCACGCTCGTGCTGGAGACCCTCGTGCCCGCGCTTCTGGCCGCGGCGGCGGGCGAGCGGCTGCCGTCCCACGTGACGGCCCTCGACGCGGCCGGCATCCGCCGCGCCAACCTGATCGACGCCACGCCCATCGGCATCAACGTGCGCTCGACGGTGGCCACCTACTGCGGCGCGCTCGACGACCTGCGCCGCGCCTACGCCCGCACCGACGCCGCGCGCGAGGCGGGCCTCAAGGCCGGCGACTTCTCCTACAACACCGGCAGCCTGCGCTGCCCGACCTGCGACGGCACCGGCCAGATCTCGCTTGACGTGCAGTTCCTTCCCGACGTCGACATCGCCTGCCCGGACTGTCGCGGCAGCCGCTACGCCGCCCGTGCCGCGGACGTCCGACGTGCCGAGAAGGGCCGCGAGGGTGAGGGGCTTAGCCTGCCCGAGCTGCTTGCGCTCTCCGTCGACGAGGCGCTGCCGCACGTGGCCGACGTCAGGCGCGCCCACGCTAAGCTGCAGACCCTGCACGACCTGGGGTTGGGTTACCTGACGCTGGGCGAGGCCACGCCCGCGCTGTCGGGCGGCGAGGCACAGCGCCTGAAGCTCGCGAGCGAGATGGGCCGCGGGCAGGACGACGCCGTCTTCGTGTTCGACGAGCCGACCATCGGCCTGCACCCCCGCGACGTCGCGGTCCTTCTCGGCGTCTTCCAGCGCCTGGTGGAGCAGGGCGCCACCGTCGTGGTGATCGAGCACGACACCGACTTCATCGCGAATGCGGACTACGTGATCGACATGGGCCCGGGCGGCGGCGAGGCCGGCGGCAGGATCGTGGCATGCGGCACGCCCGCCGAGGTCGCGGCCAACCCCGCCAGCGTCACAGGTCGCTACCTTCCCGTGTAGGGGCCAGGCGACCACCACGACGTCATCTCTGGCGTGCCTACCTGCAGGCCGCCACTAGCGCGGTGCCCATGACGACGAGCGCAAGGCCGACCGCCGCGCGTCGAGACAGGCGCTCGCCGAACACGGCAGACGCAAACGCGACGGACACGAGCAGCGAGAGCTTGTCCACCTGCACGACGACGCTGACCTGGCCGGCCTGGATGGCGTAGTAGTAGCACAGCCACGACGCGCCCGTGGCCACGCCCGACGCGCCGAGAAACGCCAGCTCCCTGTGGCTGGCAGCCCTGACCAGCCCGGCCTTGCCCCTGGCCACGACGATCCCCCATGCCATCGCGAGGACGAACACCGTGCGTATGGCGGTGGCGAGGTTGCTCTCGACGCCCTCGATCCCCACCTTGGCCAACACCGACGTGAGCGCGGCGAACACGGCTGCCGCCAGCGCGTAGGCAAGGCTCGTCCGGTCGTCGTGGGCGTCGGTCGCTGGGTCGCCCGTCCCTCTCTCGATCATGAGGAAGGTCCCCACGGTCGCGATCAGGGTGCCCGTCAGGCGTAGTGCCAGGCTGCCCGTCTCGCCAAAAAGGACGATGGAGAGAAGCACGGCCATGAGGGTGCTGGACTTGTCGATGGGCACGACGCGGTTGACGTCGCCTGTTGACAGTGCCCTGAAGTAGCAGACCCACGATGCTCCCGTGGCCATGCCCGACAGCGCGAGGAACAGCCACGACCTGGGCGTTATTGCCGCGATGGTGTCGGCGGAGCCCACGATTGCCACCATGAGCCAGGTGAAGGCGGCCACGACGCAGGTGCGCAGCGCGGTGGCCACGTCGGAGTCGATGGTCTTGATCCCGCACTTGGCGAGGATGGACACGATGCCCGCGAACAGCGCCGACGCGAACGCGGCGACAAGCCAGAGCTGCACGATTACCCCTGCCACTAGACGGTCCTTCTCGCCAGTCTTTGTTCCCTTGCGAAGCCGCCGGCAACCGGCACGGGGGCCTTGACACGTCTCACTAATCAAATATTGGTTATTTGGGCACGATTTGCGGAATAGTATCCGGATGTGAGTGGTTGGCGTGGGGCCTTTGGGTTCCGACGGGGCCTCGAGGGATGGGGGGATGCCATGGCCGCGAGCGTCATCACGCGAGAAGGGCTGTTGGACGAGGCGTATCGCATCGCCGACGCCGACGGATGCCCCGTCCTGTTCGGGCTGCTCAGGAGGGCGCTGTACGACTCCGCGGAATGAACAAGACCTGATGGATGTTCACCTGCGACGCGCCCACAATCGTTTTCGGTCAGGTGCAGAGAAGGACGCGCCTGCCCCAAACGACCAACGGAAGGAAGCAGGAACATATGAATCCGCTCATCATGGCCGCCTCGACGGCAATCACGCTCGCGCTTGTCTTCTACAGCATTGGCGTTTTCGGCGAGAGGCGCGCCGGCTCGCTGCAGAGAAGGCACCTCATCCTGTTTTGGATCGGCCTTGCGTGCGACACCACGGGCACCACGATCATGACCCTCATCGCCCGCTCGTCCCACGGCGCTGGCTCCCCGCTGCACGCGGTGACGGGCCTGCTGGCCATCGTCCTCATGCTCTTCCACGCCCTGTGGGCGACCTTCGTCCTTCTCCGTGGTAGCGAGAAGAACCGCGAGGGCTTCCACAGGCTCAGCGTCGGCGTGTGGCTGGTCTGGCTCGTCCCGTACTGCGTGGGCCTGCTCGTCGGCATCCCCGCCATCCACCTGGGCGACGCCGCGACGCTGGCGATCTCGGTCCTCGTGCCCGTGGCGATTGCCGTCGCCCTGCGCGTCAGCCCCGGCAGGCGCGCCTAGCGGATGAAGTTCGTGGCGGGGCCGTGCTCGGCCTCGGGGGCCTCGACGCCCGCCGCCCTGCCCGCCTCGATGCAGCGCAGGACCCAGGCCATGTTGTGCGCGAGGTTGCGCATGGTGCGCAGGCCCTCCTCGTCCCGGGCGGCCTCGCCGGGTGCGCACCCGTGGACGATGTTCCAGTACGTGGACGCCACGACCGGCATCTGGTTGATGGTGAAGTACTTGTTGAGCACGTCGAACGACGCCGTGGTGCCGCCACGGCGGGCGACGGCGACGGCGGCTCCGGGCTTGTGGCAAAACGCCGCGCCGCCCGCGAAGAAGGCGCGGTCGAGCACGCACTGGATGCGACCCGAGGGGTGCGCGTAGTAGACGGGCGTGCCAAAGACGAAGGCGTCGGCACCCTCGGCCTTCTCGATAAGCTCGTTGACGACGTCGTCCATCACGCAGCGACCGCCCAGTTCGGAGCACCTGCCGCAGTCCAGGCAGTCGTTGACGGGCTTGGTGCCAAGCCACACCGTCTCGGCCTCCAGCCCCTCCGCCTCGAGCGTGCGGGCGACCTCGGCCAGCGCCGTGGCGGTGTTGCCCTGCCTGCGCGGGCTTCCGTTGACGAGAAGAACCTTCATCTCGAATCCCCTCCCAAAGAGAAATCCCTACGCCTGCCATGCTACAGCCGCGTGGCAGGCGTAGGGATTGTGTTTGGCGGGCGTTTGTCGCCGACCGGCGCCGGGCCTACGGTGCCGGGCCTACCTGTTGCCGGGGCGTGCCACCGACACGGCCACGCCAACGACGGCGGCGCAGGCGGCGGGCAGCACCCAGCCCAGGCCGACGTCCGCAAGCGGTAGCGCGTCCAGCGGGAGCGCCACGCCAGTGAAGAAGGCGTCGCGTACGGACGTGACGACGCTCACCACGGTCGTGACCCCGACGGCCCACGGCCACACCAGAGGATGACGGTCGCAGGCCTCGTGGGCCATGCCCATGACCACCAGCAGGATGGACACGGGGTACAGCGCGTTGAGCAGCGGGACCGAGAAGGTCAGGATGGCGTCCAGGCCGAAGTTGGAGACGAAGCACGAGAAGATGGCGAAGGCCGCGGCCCACGCGGGATAGGTCAGGCGGGCCAGCGGGCCCTTCTCGGCAGTGGCGGACGCGGCCCCGGTGCCCGTTGCGCCCCCGAAGGTCTCCGCGAAGTAGGTGCCGCAGCAGCTGATGAGGCCGATGCACACGTTGAGGCAGGCCAGAAGGTAGATCGCCGCGATGATCACGGTGCCGGCGAGGCCAAAGTGCAGCGTGGCCGCGGTGGTGAGAAGGACGGCGCCGTTGGTGGCGTCGGGCATGACGGTGCCGAGGCTCGCGCCGACATACGCCAGGCCGCAGTAGACGACGGCCATGAGCGCGCCCGCGACCACGCCCGCGCGCGAGACCTCGCGCATGACGCCACGCGCATCGGTGACGCCGAGCGCCTGGATGTTCTCGGCGATGACGATGCCGAACGTGAGCGACGCCAGCAGGTCCATCGTCTGGTAGCCGGAAAGAAAGCCCTGGATGGGAGCGGCGGAGTCGTAGGGGGCGACCGGCGCCTGCGCGACACCCGCCGGGGCGACCACCGACGAGCCTACGACCATCACCAGAAGGACGAGCAGCGCAGGCCCCGTGATCCGTCCGAGCAGCTTGGTCAGGGTGCCGGGGCGCATGGCCAGCGCGTAGGCGGCTGCGAAGAACGCGACCGAGAAGAGCAGGCGCGCCGCGCCCACGGAGACGCCCTGGGGCAGCAGCGGCACGAGCATCTCGAAGGCGGTCGAGCTGGTGCGCGGGATCGCCAGGCACGGCCCGATGGAGAGGTAGATCGCCGCGACGAAGACGGCGGAGAACATGGGGTGGACGCGCGCGGTCAGCTCGCGTGCGGTACCCACGAGCGCCACGGCGACGATGCCCAGCACCGGCAGGCCGATGGCCGCGACAAGAAAGCCGACCATTGCCGGGACGCAGCTGGTTCCCGCCTGCAGCGCGAGCAGCGGCGGCAGGATCAGGTTGCCCGCGCCAAAGAACATCGAGAAGAGCGTGATGCCCACGGTAAGGGACTGGCGGGTCGAGAGCGCGTCTCGGGATGGTCGGTCAGACATGGCGAGCCTTTCTGCCGTGATGCCGATGCGTAATGAGATGCATTGTCGCATGCCACGGAGTTTGCCGGGGCGAAAATGCAGCGGATGGCACGATCGACCAAGGCCCTTTTGCTCACATCTTGCAAAGTAGAACTGCAAGAATTATTATATCTTGCAGGATAGAACTTCAAGCAAGGAGTTCAACATGCCCTTCAACGCGCTCGTGCAGGAGAAGATTCTCGATTTTGAGAGACTGGGGATTCCGCCGGTCTTCGAGCGCGATATGGGGCTCCTCCCGATTCAGAAGCCCATGCGAAATAACCTTGCGCAGGTGGTTGTGGGTACGCGTCGATGCGGCAAGACCTACCGCCTGTTCCAAGAGATGCACGACGTATTGCGCGCGGGTTATGGCGCGCAGAACCTCCTGTATTTCAACTTCGAGGACGAGCGTCTCAAGCCTTACTCTTCCGAGCTGCTCTCAGACGTCGTTGACACCTTCTTTGCCATGCGCCCGTCGGCAAAGGTGGATGGCTGCTTCCTATTCTTTGACGAGATTCAAGAGGTGCCCGAGTGGAGTACGTTTCTTCGTCGACTCATCGATTCCGAAAAGGTGACGGTGTACGTCACGGGCTCCTCGTCCAAGATGCTCTCCGCGGAACTCGCCTCGGAGTTCCGCGGGAGGTCGATCTCGCGCGAGCTCTTCCCGTTGAGCTTCAAGGAGTTCGTGAGGTATACCACGGGTGAATCTCCCTCTCTTTCGGGCGGCCTTTCTTCGAGCGATAACGCGGTTTTGCGCAACGCCCTTCAGGACTACCTGATCCGAGGCGGATATATCGCCGCCCTGTCGCTTCCCGCTCCCGAGGGCATGATGCTCATGCAGGAATATGCCTATCGGACGGTCGCGATGGATGTGGTCGAACGGTATAACCTTCGAACCCCTCAGGTGGCGGTGAGCTTCCTTTCTCGTTGCCTGGCATCCTCGGCACGCGAGCTGTCCGTGAACAAGGTGACCAACGAGTTCAAAAGCCGTGGAGTCTCGACCTCGCGCGAGACCCTTGGCAGCCTGTTGTCGTATTACGAGGAAGCCTACCTGCTGTTTTCCCTTGGGGACCTCAGTAGGTCGCTGGCGGACAACTCCCGCTCGAGCGCCAAAGTCTATGCGGTGGACCCAGGCATGTTCGTGGCATTTTCGCGCGCAACAAGCCGTGAGGACGGCCAACGTCTGGAAACGGCGGTATACGACAAGCTGCGCAGAGGAGCTTCCGATGCGTGTTTGGGATCTATTGCGCGCCTGACGTTTTCGCATGAAGGCAGGTCGCACGAGATCGACTTCGTGTCCGGTGACGCTTTGCTGGGAGACGTCTACTCCCTGGTCCAGGTCAGTGTGGGGATGGATGACCCAAGGATAAGGGCACGCGAGCTGGGCGCTCTGGAAGCGGCGATGGGCAAATACGGAATACTAGAGTCGACCGTTGTGACCATGGATTCCGAGGAGACAATCATGACCGGGTCAGGCGTCATCAACGTTCTCCCGGCCTGGAAGTGGCTGCTCGATTCCTAGCCATGCGTCCGCGACCGGTTTGCCTCTCCGGCAGCGCGCAACCAACGGTTTCTTGGCCGAGGGGCATCGGGCCAGCATACTTGGGGTGCAGAGAAGTGCGTCGCGTCGAGCGCGTCGCCCGACGACTGCGGCACCGATGCCGACGGCGGGAGGAACGACCACTACTGCAAGTGGTGTTACGACCGTGGTGACTATACCTACGAGACCACCATGGAGGCCATGATCGAGGACTGCGCCCCGCGCCTGGCCAAGAATGAGGGCATGACACTGGACGAGGCGGTCTCCCTCATGGGCGCGGTCCTGCCGCAGCTCGAGCGCTGGCGTGCGGTGCGCAAGAACGAGGGGCGCTACGGAGTCGAGGCCCGCGAGCGTTACGGTGACGCTGCGGTCGACGCGGCAAACGAGGCGATCCTGGACATGGACCCCGCCACATGGAACGAGCTGGGGGAGCTCGAGCAGGCGATCCTGGGCCTTCTGCAGATGGCGATGGCGGATGGCGACGAGCGTGGTCCCGAGGCCGAAAGGCTCGTCTCGATGCACCGTCGCTGGGTCGGACTGCACTGGGGCTTCGAACCAGACGATGCGGCCCACCAGGCGCTCGTTCAGGGATATCTTGCGGACCCGCGCTTCGTTGCCTACTACGATGGCCCCTGCGGGGCAGGTGCTGCGGAGTTTCTTGCCAAGGCGGTCCAGGCGTCGCTCTAGCCCCTTCTGCCGCCGTGCCTCGTGGGACGCGTCGCCTTCCCGGGGTAAAGTGAGAAGGGCGCGGCCCATCTCGGCAGCGCACGTATGAAACCGACGAGCGCGAGGAGCGTGGACATGGCCGGAAACGACATCAGGCAGCTGGCTCTTGAGAAGCACCGCGAGTGGAAGGGCAAGATCGAGGTTGTGAGCCGCGCCTCCATCTCGACGCCCGAGGAGCTTGCAGTGGCGTACACGCCCGGCGTCGCCGAGCCCTGCCTCAAGATCCGCGACGACGTCAGCGAGTCGTACACCTACACCCGCCGCGGCAACCTGGTTGCCGTCGTGACCGACGGCACGGCCGTGCTTGGCCTGGGCGACATCGGTCCCGAGGCAGGCATGCCCGTGATGGAGGGCAAGTGCGCCCTGTTCAAGACGTTCGCCGACGTCGACGCCTTCCCTCTGTGCGTCCGCTCCAAGGACGTGGACGAGATCGTCCGCACGGTCGAGCTTCTGGCCGGAAGCTTTGGCGGCGTCAACCTCGAGGACATCAGCGCCCCGCGCTGCTTCGAGATCGAGCGTCGCCTGAAGGAGGTCTGCGACATCCCCGTCTTCCATGACGACCAGCACGGCACCGCCGTCGTGACCTGCGCCGCGCTGATCAACGCGTGCCGCCTGACCGGTCGCGTGCTGGCCGACGTCCGCGTGGTCTTCTCCGGTGCCGGCGCCGCGGGCATCTCCATCGCGCGCCTGATGAAGCGCATGGGCGTTCGTGACGTCATCATCTGCGACCGCCGCGGCGCCATCTACGAGGGCCGCGAGGGGCTGAACCCCGTCAAGCAGGAGGTCGCCGCCTGGACCAACCGCGAGGGCGTCCACGGCAGCCTGGCCGATGCCGTCAAGGGCGCCGACGTCTTCGTGGGCGTCTCCGCCCCCGGCGCGCTGACGCAGGACATGGTCCGCACCATGGCGGCCGACCCGATCGTCTTTGCCTGCGCGAACCCCGTGCCCGAGATCATGCCCGACGAGGCCCTGGCGGCGGGTGCCGCCGTCGCGGCCACGGGTCGTTCCGACTTCCCCAACCAGATCAACAACGTCCTGGCGTTCCCGGGCATCTTCCGCGGCGCCCTGGACGTGCGCGCCTCCGACATCAACGACGAGATGATGGAGGCCGCCGCCTACGCAATCGCCGGCCTGGTGGACGACGACAAGCGCTGCGCCGAGTACGTCATCCCCGGCGCCTTCGACGACCGCGTGGCCCCCGCGGTGGCGGCCGCCGTCGCCGAGGCCGCCCGCAAGTCCGGCGTCGCCAGGGCATAGTGGCGGGGTCGCCGTTACGTGGCGGCGTGGTCGCCGCGACATACATGCCGTGCGAAGGGGCGCGGGCCGTGTGGCCTGCGCCCCCTTTTTGCGTCACGAACTGACGGTTCTTCTCGGCAGGGGGACGGTCGGGGTGGTCGTGATGGTGTCGTGACGCTGTCGTGATGGAATTAAACTATTAGACAAACGTCTAACTATCGAGTACAGTGCCTTGCGAGAAGGACTCGCGGTCCCCGATGGATGGGCTCGCGGGGGAAATGGCGATTGGGGGAGCATGGCGGGCGAGGGGTTCAAGGCCCTGGCGGACCCGACGCGCAGGCGGATTCTCGAGCTTTTGCGCGAGGGCGACAAGACCGCCGGCGAGCTTGCCAGGCACTTTGACATGAGCAAGCCGTCGCTCAGCCACCACCTGGCCACCCTGAGGGCGGCTGGTCTGGTGAGCGACGAGCGTCGCGGGCAGAACATCGTGTACAGCCTCAACACCACCGTCATGCAGGATCTGATCGGGTGGTTCATGGGATTCTCCCGGCAGGAGGGGAACGAGTAATGGCTGGTTTCAGGAAGTCCGTCGCGGGGGTTCCCGCGTCCGTTTGGGCGGCGCTGGTCGCCGTGTCTGTCGTCAACGTCGTGGCGCACCTGGCCGTGCTGCCGAGCCTGCCCGCGCAGGTACCCGTGCATTGGGGAGCGTCGGGCGCGGTTGACGGGTGGGGCCCCAGCTGGTCGACGACCGCGTTCGGCGCGGTGCCGCTTGGGATGCTGGCGCTCTTCTACGTCGTGCCGCAGGTTGATCCCAAGGCTTGCGCCTATGCCGCGGCCGGCAGGTTCTACCTGGGATTCGTTTGCGCCATGACCGCGATCATGTGTGGTATGTCCTGGCTGGGTGAGCTGACCGTCTGGGGTGTCGTCCCCGCCACGGGCTCCGTCAACGCCCTGGTTGGTGCGGTGGTCGGCCTTTTGCTGGTGGGCGTCGGCAACTACCTGCCGCGCGTGCGCCAGAACTACACCATGGGGGTGAAGACCCCCTGGGCGCTCGCCGACCCCGACAACTGGCGTCGCACCCAGCGCTTTGGCGGCGCCTGCCTGATGGTCGCGGGCGTCGTGGTCGCCGCGAGCGGTCTTGCGGCGTCGCTTCTGCCTGCGGGCTGGGTCATGGGCGCGATCGTCGTCGCGACCCTTTGCGCGGTCGTGGCCCCCGGCGCCTATTCCTACCTGCTGTGGCGTCGTGGCCAGAGGGGGTAGTGGCGGGCGTGGGGCGCGACTGGTGCGCTCCGCTCCGCCGCCGAATGTTGCCGTTGCGCGGCCGTGTCGTCATGCGCGGTGGCGTTCGGCACGTTTTTCGCAAACGTGCCATCGGGTGCCATGGCAGATGGTGCCATTTGGCACGTTTTACGCATGTGTGCCGAATGGCGCCCAATTTGATGGTGTCGTTTGGCACGTTTTGCGCATTCGTGTCGTTTCGCGCCATCGCTGCGAGCCCGTCGCATGATATGCCAAGAAGAGTCACGCAGTTTACCTGGGACGATGCTTCGTCATTGCTCGTGGTTCTTCTCTGTAGCGTCAAATGGATGGTCAGAAATGGCACATTTCGCGCATCTGTGCCAAATGACGCTCGCCTCAATGGCGCCAACAGACACGTTTTGCGCATTTGTATCGAACGGCGCACGGCCTGATGGTGCCGTTCGGCACGTTTTTCGCAAACGTGTCCGAATTTGTGTCCGAACCCCTCCGTAAGGTTGTGCCACGGCAACCAAGCGATAGGGGAATTCATTAAGGTGTATGTCACGCGCAGCTCGTGCTTCGGTCGCATGCCCGCGACCGCCGCGATTGCGCGTGGCCCCAGCGCGACCGTTGCATCCGTCGCGATTCACGGGATGACGCGCCGCCTCCAAACAACCGAATGGATGAGGAATTTAATGCGACCCGCCCATGGCGCATGTCGCGTTATGCCGAGCAGCCGCCCGGCATCGGACCCATCCTTTGGAGGCAAACATGAACCAGATTCCCAGCTACAACCCCCAGGTCCTCAAGAGGACCGCCTCGGGCGTCGAGAGGTATGACATCCGCGACAGGATGCTTGCCGATCGCCAGCTCGAGCTCACCTGCCAGGTGGACGCCGAGTCGTGCTCCTCGGTCATCCGCGGTCTTCTCTACCTGCAGGGCCTCGACGCGCAGGCCCCCGTCACGCTCTACATCAACAGCCTGGGTGGCGAGGTCCAGTCGGGCCTGGCGCTCTATGACGTCATGCAGGCAGTCAGCTGCCCGGTCCGCACCGTCTGCCTGGGCATGGCGGCCAGCATGGGCGCGCTGCTGTTTATCGCCGGCGACGACCGCGAGATGCTGCCCCACAGCCGCATCATGATTCACGACCCGCTCATCGGCGGCGGCATCGCCGGCAGCGCGCTGTCGGTCAAGGCCCGCGCCGATGACCTCATGCGCATTCGCGACGTCACGGCCGAGGTTATCGCCCGCCACACGGGGATGCCCCTCGACGAGGTCTTCTCGCTCACCGCGTCCGACACGTACTTCGAGGCCGACGAGGCAGTCAGGCGCAACCTGGCCGACCGCGTCGTCACCTCGCTGTAGGGGGGCGCTATGACTAGGACCACCGCAGCTAAGACCACCGCCGCGACCTCGGGCGAGAAGTGCGTCGGGCGCACCGCTGCCGCGGGCCCCTCCGACCGCAGCTCCCGCGCCGCCTACCAGGGTGAGCTTCCCCTTACTCGCAACCACTCCGCAAACGCCGACTCCTGGGCCACCGGGCTCAACAACAACATCCTGGTGCTTGGCTGCTCGGGCGGGGGCAAGACGCGACACCACGTCAAGCCCACCCTTATGCAGTGCCAGGGTTCCTACGTCGTCCTCGACGGCAAGGGCCGCCTTTGGGACGAGATGGCCCCCTTCATGGCGCTCAATGGCTACATGGTCGATCGCCTAGACTTCACCGGGATCGGCGACGACTCGGTCGGCTACGACCCGCTCGCACAGGTGCGCTGGAGGCACGGCGCTCCCGTCCAGGCCGACATCATCTCCATCGCAAGGGCCATCTGCCCGGTAGACCAGCACGGGTCCGACCCGTTCTGGGGGCTTGCCGCCGCCAACTACCTGGCAAGCTTCATCGCGTACGTCTTCGAGGCGCTGCCCGAGCGAGAGTGGAACTTCTCGAGCGTAACGCGCGTCTTCGAGCAGGCGTGCGACGGCCGCGAGTGCACCATGTTCGACCAGCTTGCCGACGAAGACCCCACGAGCTACGCGGTCTCCCTCTACCGTCGCGCCAAGGCAACCAAGGCGGCGAGCAAGATGCACGCCAGCATCATGGGCATCATCGCGGCGAACCTCCTGCCGCTCTCGTTTGACGCCGCCGTGCGCTGCTTTCGCAATCCCAACCAGGTCGACCTGGCGTCCTTTGGGTCCCAGAGGCGTGTCCTGTTTGTGACCATGGACGACCTCGACGACAGCCTCGCGCCGCTCACCAGCCTCTTTGTGACGCAGCTCATCCGACGTCTGTGCGACGCCGCCGACGCCACGCCCGCGGGTCGGCTTGACGTGCCCGTCCGCCTTGTGTTGGACGACTTTGCCAACCTCAACCTTCCCGGCATCGACGACGTGCTCGCCGTCATCCGCAGCCGCGAGATCAGCTGCACGCTCGTCTGCCAGACGGTGAGCCAGCTCGAGGCGCGCTACGGCGTGGCCGCCGCCAACTCGATCGTCGGCAACTGCGACCGCCAGCTGGTCATGGCCTTCCAGGACGAGCGCACCGCCAGCTATTTCGGGACGCGTGCCGACAGGCCGGCCCCGGTGCTGCTGGAGACCCCCATGGACAAGTGGTGGCTCTTCGAGCGTGGCCAGGCGGGCGTGCTCGACGACGCCTACCGCCTTGAGGACCATCCCGCCTACGACAGGCTGCGTCTGACGCGTGGCTTCGAGATGGCTGGCGGCATTCGTGAGGTTGAGGCCGCCGCCGGTTCCAACCCTTCCCTTTGCGAGTAAGGAGAGCCCATGCCCATCCAGAAGAACCAGGTCAACGGCCCGATCTCGAGCCCTGACACGCGCTCGGGCGCATTCGCCCGCTCGGACGAGCGCCCCTCCCTCGACGAGCTCATCGCCCGCGCGGACTCGGAGTCGCGCGAGCACGGCCGACGCGAGGTCGCCGCCGCAAGGTTGGCCGAGTTCGACGCGAGCGACGCCTACCGCCGAAGCAGGGAGGACCTCCTTGCCCTGGTCGGCCCCATCGTCGACGTCCTGCCGACCATGGAGGGCTACCAGCGGGAAAAGGTCCCCGGCTTCTGCCCGTCGTCCGGCGCCTCGGCCGCGAGGGAGCCTCCCGTCGAGGTCGACCCCGATTGCCTGGGGTTGGTTAACCCCGCGATTGTGTTTACGCACGACATGAAGGAGTCTCCCTACAGCCCGCTCGTCCTCTCGGACGACGATTCGTACCAGGAGGCCCTTGACGCGACCGAGATGCTCTCGCAGTTTTGGGAGGGCACGGCCTCTGCCAACGAGCTGTCGCTCGCCCGTGCCCTCATCGTGCACGTCGTGTTGGCCTACCCCGACCTGCGCGAGGCCGTCTTCGAGCGTGCGTCAATCGTCGCGCGCGGCCTATCGGGGTCCGTCCGCTGGTGTTTCGAGGGATGGTCTAAGGCCTCCGACACCCTGCGTTAGCCAGGCGCATCTCGCACTGCCGAGAAGGACTGCCGAGAAGGACTATCGAGAAGGGCGGGCGGCCCCGGCTCACGGTGGAGGGGGCCGCCCTTCTCGGCGGATACGCGCGCGTCTGCCTCGTGGCGCGCCTACTGCATGGCCGTGGGCCTGTCGGTGTAGCCGAAGTGGCCCTGCTCGGCGAACTTGTCTATGTCGGACGTCGCCATGCCCTGCGAGTGGTCGCTCACGTGGCGCTTCTCGTACATCGGGTCGTTCGGGTTGTCCCACAGGCGGTTCGCCACCGGCGCCCAGGCGTGCGCGGCCTCGACGGTCTTCTCGCGAAGCTGCTCCGGGGTCTCCCTCTCCACGAGGTCGGTGGAGTGGGCTCCGCTCTCGGCCACGAGCTCGGGGAGCGTGTCGGGGTTCTCGAGCATCGGGCACGGCTTGAGGTGGTTGGCGTTGAAGGGCTGGCCCTCGTAGTACTTCATGAAGATGGGGCTGCCCAGCGCGTCGAGCAGGCTCACGTCGTGGATATTTGCGTTGGAGTAGTGGATGAAGACGCACGGCTCGACGTCGCCCGCCGCGTTGATGTGCAGGTAGCGACGGCCGCCGGCGATGCAGCCGCCCACGTACTCGCCGTCGTTTTGGAAGTCGAGGGTGAACAGCGGCTTCTTCTCGCGCATCTCGCGAACGAAGCGGTACATCCTCTCGCGCTGCTCGGGCGTGGGGATGAGGTCGGCCGTCGCGGCGCGGCCCACCGGCATGAAGTGGAAGTACCAGCAGAACAGCGCGCCCTTCTCGATCATCCAGTCCATGTTCTGCTCGGTGGCGATGGTGTCGGCGTTGGCGCGCGTCCAGCAGCACGAGATGCCAAACGGCAGCTGGTGGGAGCGCAGCAGGTCCATCGCGGCCTCGATCTTGGCGTAGGTGCCCTCGCCGCGGCGTGCGTCGGTCGTGTGCTCGTTGCCCTCGGCCGAGATCGCGGGCACGAAGTTGCCCACGCGGATCATGTCCTGGCAGAACTCCTCGTCGATGAGGGTGGCGTTGGTGAAGCAGAGAAACGCGCAGTCGGGGTGCTTCTCGCAGATCTTGATCAGGTCATGCTTGCGCACGAGCGGCTCGCCGCCCGTGTAGATGTACATGTGGGTGCCGAGCTCGGTGCCCTGGCTGACGATCGAGTCGATGTCGTCGAACGAGAGGTTCTGCTGGTGGCCGTACTCCGCCGCCCAGCAGCCGGTGCAGCGTAGGTTGCAGGCGCTCGTCGGGTCCAGAAGGATGGCCCACGGGATGTTGCGCCGGTACTTCTCGCGAGCCTTCTCCTGGACGGGCCAGGCCAGCAGGTTGCCGTCGACCAGGAGCGCCTTGATCAGCTTGGTGCGCATCTCGGGATTGAGCCGAAACACGCGCATCATGAGGTCGTACCAGTTGCCACGGCTTTTGATGACGTCGGTGAACGCCTGGCGCTGGACGGGGAACACGTTGTCCGGCACGAGCTTGTTGACGAGGTCCATGATCTTGTCGATGTGCTCGGTGGGGTTCTCGTCGAGATAGTCGACGAGCTTGTTGAGCGCCGCGCGCTCGGCGGCCTGGGTGAGTGACATGCGATCCTCCCGTTGTGTGCGACTCCTGTGCGATTTCAGTAGATACTACCCATGTGTTGAATAACTAACATATGTGGAATAATAAGTGTGACTATTCAACGAAGGCGGGTCCGATGTGGACAAATCCACAGCTCGGGGCACGGATGGGAGAAATCGTGGCTGCAAGGGAAGCGCGTGCCGATAAGGTCTCGCGTGCCAACAAGGGCTCGCGTGCCGAGAAGGACCGTCGGGCCGACACCGGGTCGCCCACGGCCGACGCCGATGCGTCCCGTGTCGACAGGAGGGTCGCCCGCAGTCGCGCGGCGATCCTGGGGGCGTTCGAGAAGCTCCTCGGCGAGCGGCCGCTCGCGCAGATAACCGTCTCGGCCATCGCGCGTGAGGCAAACATCGACCGCAAGACGTTCTACACGCACTTTGGCTCGGTCGACGGTCTTCTGGATGCCATCGCGCAGAGCGTCGTCACGCAGATTGCCGACGCCGTCGAGCTGGCCGTCGGCGACGCCGCGATCGAGGGAGGGGAGAGGGCGCGCGAGGCCGTTCACGTGCTCTTCCGTGCGGTCAACGCCGCCATACGGGACAACCTGCTGCTCAACCAGCGCCTGGTGGAGAACCTGCCCGCGGACGACCTCATGTCGCGCGTGCGCGGCTCGCTGGAGCGCGAGATCTCCGCGAGGAGGTTGTTGCCCGACGACCTTCTCGACGAGTTGTACGACTACTACGTCTCGTTCATCCTGTCGGGGATCGTCGGGATCTACCGTGCCTGGGCCCTCTCCGACGGCTCGATTCCGCTGGAGCGCGTGTCCCGGGTGGCGGACGACCTTACCATGCGGGGCCTGATGAGCCTGGAGGGGCCTGCGCCCGACGACGCGACCGCACCTGGGCGACCGTAGGCCTGTCGCCCAGGCATGTGCGGTCGACAGGCCCGGTATCGTGGGTGCCATGGGCAGACGGCACCCACGGGGTCGCCATCCGCCTGCCGAGAAGTGCGCCCGACTCGGGGCACCCATGACCATTTGGAGGTCCGATACCCATGGCAGTGGTTGGGCTGTTGCTCTTTTGGCCGGTCGTGTTTCTGTGCGCCGGCGTGGCCATCCTGATCGGAGCCGCGGGCGCCGTCGTCAACTCGCTTGCGTTTCCGCTGCTCATCGCCTCGACCGTTGCCTCGGCCGTCGCCTGTGGCGTCGCGGTCCATGCGGCGTGGAGGAGATTCCACGACCACGCGGACGTCCCCCTGCGTAGCGTCGTGATCGCGGAGGTAGCCATTCTCGCGGTGGCGTTCGCGCTCTTCTGCGCGGCGACGTTCTACGGCGCGAACGCGCTCGTGGACTGGCTGCAGGCCTAGGCCCGACCGACGCGGCACCCGACGCGCCCGTCCAATGTGCCGCCCAACGCCCCATGTTCGATTGCCAACCCACACACCACGGGAGTGCCCACGTGAACATCCAGATTTTCGGCACCAAGAAGAGCTTCGACACCAAGAAGGCCCAGCGCTGGTTCAAGGAGCGTCGCATTCGCTTCCAGTTCGTGGACCTTCGCGAGAAGGACATGAGCAAGGGAGAGCTGCGCTCGGTCATGCAGGCCGCGGGCGGTCTGGACGCGGTCCTGGACCCCAAGGCCAAGGATGCCGACACACTTGCCCTGGTGCAGAACCTCGCCGAGAGCCAGCGCTTTGACAAGCTGTTGGAGAACCAGCAGCTACTGCGCGAGCCGATCGTGCGCAACGGTCGCCAGGCGACGGTCGGCTACCGCCCCGAGGTCTGGGAGACCTGGGAGTAGGGCGCTACCTCTCCTGAATCTGCTTGCCGCAGAGGTGCTCGATGTCGACCTGGTAGAGCTGGGCGGCAGCGGCACCCTTGGCCACCTCGGCCTCGGCCTCGGCGGGGTCGGGATAGTACTTGAGCGCGAGCTCGCGGACCTTCTCGACAGTGAGGTCACGGTCCCCGACGAGGTGGCAGCGGCCGAAGACGACGGTGCTGCGCACGTAGGGGGCCCACTCGCCCTCGACGCGGATGTCCTCGCCGATGACCGTGAAGCAGACTCGGTCGTCGCGACGCAGCGAGTCGACCTTGTGGCCCGCCTTGGCACCGTGGAAGTAGATGCGGTTGGCATCCGCGTCGAAGACGTAGTTGACGGGCAGCGCGAAGGGATAGCCGTCGTCGCCGTTGACTGCCAGGATGCCACGGCGCCCGTGGAGCAGGACCTTGCGGGCGTCGCGGTCGGAAATTGCGTTTGACTTGCGTCGAAGCGGCCTGAACATGGTGTGCCCCCTAGCGATCGAGCTCCTTGCGGACCTTGCCGTCCAGCACGAGGCCGACCAGCGCGAGGATGGCTGACGCCGCGGGGGCCGCGGTAGCCACGGTCGTGCCCGCCATTGCCATGACGGCTGCCGCGCCGATGCCGGCAACGAGGTTCAGGATCGAGATGGCGTTGTGGCTGCCCAGCGCGCTCGGGCGGTTGGCGCCGCGGATGCCGCCGGCGCAGCAGGCGAGGCCCAAAATCGCGCTGGCGACGCAGAGCGCCTTGACGAGCCAGGGCATGTCGGCGACGATGCCGCCCTCGCCCGAGGCGGGTGCCGCGACGAAGGCGACGACCAAGACGGCGATGGCGACGACAAACTGGATGAGGCTGACGATCTTGAGTGCCTTGCGGTTCTCGGACATGGCTGCTCCCTCACTGGCGTGCGCAAAGGTTTGCTGTTGATACGATAGACGAAAAAGAGGGGCCAGGCACGCCCGAGGGATAGTCGGGCGTGCCTGGCCGTTGGGGATTCGCGTCGCCTGGCGCCTTGCCAGGGCTTGCGGGGCCGTGGAACTACTCGCTGTCCAGCGGCATCTTGTGCGTGGGCGGCGGGAATGCCTCGTCGATCGCGGCGAGATCTGCATCGTCCAGGTGGACGCGCGCCGCCGCGGCGTTGCTCTCGGCGTGCTCGGCGCGACCGGTGCGCGGGGCGGTGATGGTGTGGCCGTCGCGGATGTTCCAGGCGAGAAGGACCTGCTGGACGGTGGCGTCGTGCTTCTGGGCGATCTGGGCCAGAACCGGGCTGTCCATGAGGCCCTCGCGCAGGCGGCCGGCCTGGGCGAGCGGGCAGTACGACATCAGCGTGACGTTGTGCTCGCGCATCCAGGGGATGAGGTCGAACTCGATGCCGCGGGAGCCCATGTGGTAGAGCACCTGGTTGATCTGGCAGTTCTCGCCACCCGGGATCGAGAAGAGCTCCTCCATGTCGGCGACGTCGTAGTTGGAGACACCCCAGGCGCGGATGAGGCCCTGCTCGCGAAGCTCCTCGAGGCAGGCGACGGTCTCGGCCAGGGGCACGTCACCCTCGCGCCAGTGGTGCAGGTAGAGGTCCATCTGCTCGATGCCCATGCGGTCGAGCGAGGCGCGGCAGCAGTCGAAGATGTGGTCGCGCCCGGCGTTCCACGGGTACACCTTGGAGATGACGTAGAGCTCGTCGCGGGTGTGGTCGGCCATGATCTTGCGCATGGCGTCGCCCAGCAGGACCTCGGCCGCGCCCTCGCCGTACATCTCGGCGGTGTCGATCAGGGTGAGGCCCGCCTCGTAGCCACGAACGAGCGACTCGAGCTCGCGGTCGTGGACGGCGGGGTCCTCACCCAGGTACCAGGTGCCCTCGCCCAGGGCGGGGACCACGTCCCCGTTTGGGAGCGTGACCTGCGGCATGTTGTTGGCGACGACGTTTTTGGCCATGGGCCCTCCTAACATCGGGTTTTCTTTGTCTTTAAGGTAGCGGTTGTCGCGGATTTGGCACGCGTCCGACCGTCCGACAGCGCGCGGCGTGTCGTAAGTGGTCGTCTTGGCGGATGGGACAAAGTTGTTCGACCGATTGTTTTGCTTGCGCAAAAGCAAGGTCGAAAACCGCGTGACATCGGCGGGCTTGGGCTAGACTTTGGCATGTCAGCAATGCTGTTGATGGCCTGGCCACCATTCCAGACCGTTCTTGTCCATAGGAGACGTCTCGTAGGGGAGAGCTGCCATGTTCTGTTCGAAGTGCGGTACCCAATTGGATGATGGGGTCAGGTTCTGCCCCAAGTGCGGCGCGCCCGTCGCCGGCGCCGATGCGTCTGGCGTTACGACTGCCGGCGTCACGACCGACACGACGACCACCGGCGTTGGTCCCGAGTCGGGCACGACGACTGGGGCCAAGGTCCGCAAGCGCAACCCGCTGGCATTCGTCGTGGCCATCCTTATCGTCATCGCCGCCGTCTGCGGTGGCGCCTACCTGGCCCTGAACCTCGTCGGTGCCGCCACGGGAGGTGGCAACCCCGTGGACAAGGTCCTTCCGCCCGCGGTCTCGGGCGCCGAGCGCGGCGAGGGCAACACGAAGGCAAACCTTGCCAACGGCGGATATGCCCTGTGCGCCGACGGCTACGACTACTTCATCAGCTACAGGAAGGGCGGCATCTGCCGCGCCAAGGTCGGTGGCGACGAGGTCGAGAAGGTCTATGGCCTCGAGAGCGATGGCACGCAGTTCGTCGGCCACCTCAACTATGACGGTGGTCGCATCTACTTCCTCGAGACGACGTACAGCGCCGAAAGCACGGACAACGAGACATGCATCAAGTCGGTCAAGGTCGACGGCTCCGACAAGCAGACCGTCAGCAAGCTCGACACCAAGGACGGCAGCCTCCGCATCACCTACAACGGCCTCTACATCTACGACGGCACCCTGTACGTGACCGCCAGCGGTTGGGACAATGATTCCAGCTCCACCAAGGACACCCTCAGGGTCATGAGCCTCAAGGAGGACGGATCCGACGAGAAGGAGCTCCTGTCCGAGACCAGCAACCGAGGCTATATGAGCTCCATGGTTACCAAGGACAGGATCTATTGGGTCGTCAACCCCTCCTCGAGCGACGACTCCGACACCAAGGGCACCATCTGCTCCCAGAAGCTCGACGGCTCTGACTACAAGGAGATCTACACCAGCGGCGTTGGCTACCTGCAGCTCGAGAACATCCACGACGGTCGCATCTACCTGTGCGAGAGCTCCAGAAACTCAAGCAAGCAGGTCTGGGCCAGCATCAAGACGGATGGTTCCGATCGCAAGGAGATCTCCTCCTTCAGCAATGATGGCGGCAGCGGTTACTCCTACTCCATCGGACTTAGCGAGAAGAGCCTCTTCTTCGTGACGACCTCGGAGTACGGCGAGGTGGACAAGCTCTGGTCCCTGCCCATCGAAGGTGGAGAGAAGACCGAGGTCAAGAGTCCCGACTCCAGCCTGTACAACCCCAACGTCTTTGACGCCGGCGACCACGTGATCGTCTTTGGCAATGGCCAGGATGTTGCCGGCATCGGAATCCAGGTCACGTCCATGAAGGCCGACGGCTCCGACGCGCACTCCTACGTCAAGTCCTCCAACTAGCGCATTGCCTCGTCATTCCAGCCAACACGTCGATTCGAAGGGCGCGCCTGCTTGCGGGCGCGCCCTTCGTGGGATTTCCCGGGCCTTCGGCCCGCGTGTGGGCTTACCCCCGGGATACACTTTTTGCTAGGTAGCGTCGCCGCTCGCGCCGATTGGGCGCCTCTCGCCCCGATGGCCCTTCTCGGCAGCGACCGGCCCGTCGAGGGGAGCGAGCATGTTCTGTCCCGAATGTGGCACCCGCCTGAACGACGGGGCCAGGTTCTGCCCCAACTGCGGAGCGTCCGTCACGTCCGAGCCCGCGCCTGCCCCAGCGCCCTTCTCGCCTGTGGGCCCGCCGTCACCCCAGGCGCCCGTCGCGCCTCCGACCCCTCCCGTCACGCCAGGCGCGGGTGGTTCCAACAAGCCCCACAAGCGCAACGTGGCGGCGATCGTCGCGGCGGTCCTGGTGGCCGCGCTGGCGATTGGCGGCGGCATCTACCTGGCCATGGGCCTTTTCGCTGGCTCGGATGTCCCGAGCACCCCAGGCAAGGAGGTCCTGCCGACCACGCCCGCCGAGGCAAAGCACACCCAGGGCAACACCGTCGGCAACATCGTCCATGGCGGCGAGGCGCTCTTTGCCGACGACTACGACTACTTCTTCAGCTCCGCCGAGGACGCCGTCTGCCGCGTCAAGTCCGGCACGTCCGACGTCGAGAAGGTCTTCGAGGTCGATGGCAGCTCTGGCCTGCAGTACGTATGCGGCCTCAACTACGACGACGGATGCCTGTACTTCATCAGGGGGACGTGGGGGAGCGACTACGCCACCACCAAGACCGAGGTCATGTCCGTCAAGGTCGACGGCTCTGATGCCAAGGTCGTCTGCGAGCTCGAGTCCGAGGGCGACAAGATGTCCTACAGCGCCAACGGCCTCTACCTCTACGACGGCAAGCTCTACGTGGTGGAGAACTCGTACGCCTCCGAGGTCAACGACAACAGGGCTGGCTTCAGGGTCACCCGCTACGACGAGGACGGCTCCAACAAGCAGGTCGTGGCCGAACAGGTCAGCTCCGACGAGTACCTGTCGCCCGTCGTCTCGCGTGACAGGGTCTACTGGAGCCGCAACCCGGCGACCAACGGCGGCGTGGTCCACGAGGGGACCCTCTGCTCGCAGAAGCACGATGGCTCCGACTACAGGGAGTTCTACACGAGTGAGGTTGGCGGGGTCAGCATCGACGACCTGCGCGGCGACACCCTCTTCGTCAACGAGAGCTCGGGCAGCTCCAACCCCCACATCTACGCCACCGTCAAGACCGACGGGTCCGACCGCACCGAGATCCTGGCAACCGACTTCTCCGCGGACGGCGGCATGTACGAGGTGGGCTCTGCCGAGAAGTGCCGCTTCTACGCCAGGTTCGCGTCAGACGACGTCAGCACCGAGTTCTTCTCTGCACCCGTCGCCGGCGGAGACCTGACCAAGGTCGACCTTCCGCTCGAGGACCCCTTCAACGTCACCGTGTTCGAGGCGGGAGACCACGTGATCGTCTTGTCCAACGGGCAGGACATCAGTGGCATCGGCATGCAGGTGGGCGTCATGAAGCCCGACGGCTCCGACGTGCGCACCTACGTCAGGTAGCCCGCCGTGCCGTCGCCCTAGGCCAGCAGTCGGTCGAGGGCGACGGCGATTCCGTCCTCGTTGTTGGAGAGCGTGACCATCTGGGCCGCGGCCTTGGTCTCGTCGACGGCGTTGGCCATGGCGACGCCGGTGCCGGCCCATTCCAGCATGGCGCGGTCGTTCTGGCCGTCGCCGAAGGCGACGACGTCGGCAGCTTCGATGCCCAGCTTGGGCAGGGCGCCGGCGAGCGCGTGCGACTTGTTGATGTCGGGCGCGTTGAACTCGAAGTACCAGTCGGCCGTGAACATGCCCGACAGGGTGTCGCGGAACGGCTCGTACATCCCCTCCCAATTGGCCTCGAGGTAGGCGGGGTCGCCCGAGGTCAGAAGCTTGTCGACGTTCATGCTCCTCGCGACGTCGGCGAGGTCGGCGACCTCCTCGACGAGCATGCCGCAGCAGTCGCGCTCGTACTTGACGACGTTCATCCGGCTGCCGTCGCGCAGCGTGAGCATGCAGCGGTAGGCGTCCTCGATGTAGAGCTTTCTGCCCTGCGTGATCCAGGGGATGACGTCGAAGCCGCGCAGGTGGTCGATCAGGCGAACGACCTCGTCGGTGGGCATGGGCTGCTCGTAGAGGACCTCGTCGGTCTGTGCGTCGATCACGCACGCGCCGTTGAAGCAGACGAGAAGACCGTCGTGGGTGTCGAGCTCAAGCTCGTGCGCGAGGGCCTTGAGCCCCTGGGCGGGGCGGCCCGACGCCAAAAGCAGGCGGATGCCCTCGCGCTGCGCCTGCAGCAGGCGCTCGCGCGTGCGCGGCGTGATGACCTTCTCGTCGTTGGTGAGCGTGCCGTCGATGTCCATCGCGATGGCTTTGATGGCCATGGGTCCTCCCGAGCAAACAAGTCGTTCAATATTTCGTACCAGTAGTTTGTCACAGCGCCGGCGTCCCGCGACACGCGCCCGCACAAAATGCGAACGGTTTGCATACGATTGGCGGCGTTGCTGGCCCCGATGCGCGCGCCTGCCGTTGTGACGTGCGGCGGCGCGCGCGGAGGGGCTACCCTGACATAGGTCCGTCGCGCCCGCGCGTCAGGCGGGCGACACCGACACCGAACACCGAAAGGAACGACCATGGTCGACCACATTGCCCTTCTCAAGCGCGAGGTCGTGCCCGCGCAGGGCTGCACCGAGCCCATCGCGGTGGCCTTTGCTGCCTCCCTCGCCGCCGAGCAGCTCCCCGCGGCCCCGCTGACGATCGAGCTCAGCCTGTCGGCCAACATCATCAAGAACGCCCTCGGCGTCGGCATCCCGGGCACGGGCATGGTCGGCATCGAGATCGCCGCCGCGCTCGGCGCGGTCGTGCGCAACTCCGCCAGCAGGCTCGAGGTCCTCAAGGGCTTCTCGTCCGAGCAGCTCGAGCAGGCCAAGGCCCTTGTGGCGCAGGGCGCCGTCGTCGTGTCGCAGAACCCCACGCCCGAGCAGCTCTACATCGACGCGCGCCTGGTTACCGCCGACGGCCACGTCGCGCGCGTGGTGGTCTGCCGCGACCACACCAACGTCGTCCGTGTCGAGAAGGACGGCGAGGTCGTGCTGGACAAGCCGCTCTCGCTGGCCGACACGTCCGCCTCGGGCGGCACCGGCCTCACCGTCGACAACATCTACGAGTTCGCGACCACGGTCCCCTTCGACGACATCGCCTTTTTGCTGGAGGCCGTGGAGATGAACTCCGCCGTCAGCGCCGAGGGCCTCGCGCACGACTACGGCCTGGAGGTCGGCAAGCGCATGGGCCAGGGCAGCTCCGCCCGCGGCCAGCTCCTGAACAACATGGCGCTGCGCCTGATCGCGGCCACGGCCGCCGCCAGCGACGCGCGCATGGGCGGCTGCACGATGAGCGTCATGACCTGCGCCGGCAGTGGCAACCAGGGCCTGGCCAGCTCCCTGCCGGTGATCGAGCTCGCGCACGTCCTGGGCTCCAGCGACGAGGACCTCGCCCGCGCGCTGGCCATCTCGTTCCTTCTGGTCATCCACATCAAGGAGTACATGGGTCGCCTGTCGCCCCTGTGCGGCAGCGGCATCGCCGGTGGCACCGGCGCGTGCTGCGGCATGACCTACCTGCAGGGCGGAAATCTCCCCGAGGTCAAGTGCGCCATCAACAACATGCTGGCCACGCTGCAGGGCATGATCTGCGACGGCGCCAAGGCGACCTGCGCCCTCAAGATCGCCGCGGGCACCAACGCCGCCATCATGTCGAGCACGCTGGCGCTGGCAGACATCCAGCCCTCCAGCATGGACGGCATCGTGTTTGCCGACGCCGAGCAGACCATCGAGCACACGGGCAAGCTCGTGAGCGAGGGCTTTGCCACGACCGACGAGGCCATCCTGTCGATCATGCTCGCCAAGCAGCTGTAGCCGCAGGAGCGGTACGCAATCAGCCGACCGACTCCGCCGACGATCGCCGTCGCCGGCCATGGTGTTAACAACCGAGCCTGCCTGCCGGCACGGCGTGGGTCATGGGCCCGCGCCGTGCCATACTGTTTCGGGAATGCCCCCTTAGGAGTCGTCCCCATGAATGTGTTCTCCACCCCGACGCGGCGGATCGTCGCGATCGAGTTCCTGCTGATGTTCGCGCTGCAGTCCGTCTACTTCGTCGGCGTCATCGGCAGCGCCACTTACACGCTGCATGCCGGCGCCGCCGACGTGGCGCTCATAACCCTGTCCCTCAACGCATGCCTGGTCGCGGGCAACGCCGTCGCTGGTCCCGTCATCGACACGATCGGTCCCAGGCGCACGCTTCTGGGCGTGTTCGCCCTGTGCGCGCTGTCGGGCGTCGCGGCCTGGCTTTTGCCGATGGGCTTCGCGCTGCTGTACTTCTCGTCCATGACCAACGGCCTGCTGTTTGGCGTGGGCACCACCGCCATCGACGCCTACCCGAGGTTCTTCTCGGCAGACGCAGGCGAGCTCGCGCGCATGAACGGCCTCAACCAGGTCGCGGTGGGCGCGGCGGTAATCGCGGGTCCCGCCCTGGCGGGATGGATCACCACCTGGGCGCCCACGCAGGCCGTCTTCGTGCTGTTGGCGGTGACGCCCCTGCCCGCGATCGCGCTGACGTGGGCCACCCGCGAGCAGCTGACCACCGCCGAGGCAGACGGTCGCGGCGAGAACGAGCATTCCGCCGAGCGTGCCGCCGAGCGTGCTGCCGACCATCACGCCGCCCGCGAAACCGTGGACGAGAAGGGCGCCGCTCTCGCGACCGTTGTCGAGGGAGTCCGCATCGTCTTTTGCGACGACGGGCTGCGCACCCTTTTCCTGATCGGGTTCTTTGGGTTTTTCGCCTACGGCGCGTTCGACTCGCTCGAGTCGCTGTTCTATCGTGACGTCCTGCGCGTGGGCACCGGCTGGATGGGTTGGCTGTCGGCCGTGAGCGGCATCGGTGGCATGCTTGGCTCGATGCTCGTCCTCAAGATCCCGAAGGAGCACTTCTCGCTGAGGCTTCTGGCGGCGATTCTGGTTCTGGTCGGCGTGGGCTCGATGCTGTACACCGGCACGCCGTTCGTGCTGGTTGCCGCCGTGGGCCAGGTTGTCACGGGCATCGGCTTCGGGGCCCTGGCGCCCGTGCGCACCACGCTCACGCAGAGGCGAAGCGACCCCACCAACATCGGCCGCGTGACCTCGGTCATGCGCGTGGGCATGAACTCGGCGGGCGTGCTGCCGCTTCTGGCCGCACCTGCCCTCGCGCTCGCGTTCGGCGTGCAGGCGGTGCTGCTTGGCGCGTCGACCTTCGCGGCCCTGGTGGGCGTCTGGTACCTCGTTCGCGTGCGGTTATAGGTCTGTCAGCCCTGTCGGATTGTCGTATGGTTGTGGCCGTCCGACAGGCGGTTTGTTGGTTGGGAGTCAGATGGGCGACTGTGCCTTCAAAAAGTCGCACCTCAGGGTGCTTGCGTGCGCGCTGGTGGCGTGCCTTGTCGCAGGGTCGTTTTTCGACCTGGCGATCTCGACGGCCGTCTTCGACCCGAGTGCGCCGTTCGGCAGGTTCGTCGAGGCGTTCGGCTTCGCGCCCGCCCTGGTGCTGGTGAGCGTCGTGGGCGTGACGCTTCTGCGTTGCGTCGATCGCGGCAGACGTCGCAGCTATGGTTGGGGGGCGCTCGCCATCGTGTGCCTCGTGGTCGTGGTGGCGCTTCTCGTGGGGACGTCAGACACCTACGAGTACTCGCCGCAGGCGACGGCGGTCACCGTGGCGGGAATCGTCGTGGTCAACGTCCTCGTGCTGCGCGCCACGCGTGGGGCCGCCCGCCCCGACATGGCGCGTTGGGCGCTGTTTGCCCTGCTGGCGCTCGTCACCCAGGAGATCCTGGTCAACGGCGTGATCAAGCTCGCGTGGCCCCGCCCGCGCATGCGCGGCATCGCCGTCGTGCCCGAGCTATCCTTCCAGCCCTGGTGGGACGGCGGCGTCGAGGGCCGTCTGGAGCTGATAACCCAGGGTGTCGACAAGGACCTGTTCAAGTCGTTCCCCAGCGGCCACACCGCGGCGGCTGCCAGCCTGCTCGCGCTCGCGGCGCTGCCCTTCTCGGGCGCGCACGCCGAGCGCTCCCGCACCGTCGTCTTCTGGTGCGCGGTGGCCTACACCGTGCTCGTCGCCTCGGCCCGAATCCTGGCGGGCGCGCACTTCCTCACGGACGTCACCTGTGGTTTTGCCGTGCAGGTCCTCATGCTGTTGGCGGCGGATGCCCTCGTCTTGCGCCATGGCGCCCCCAAGAACGACTCCCGCGAGCCCTAGGCCCGTGGCGTGGGCATGTCCCGCGGGGCTACAATAAAGAGTTGTTCGCGCGCCCTTCGACCTCGCCGTACTTCTCGGCAGGCGAACCTCTCGAGACGGGCGCAATGGCACGGAAAGGGAAACGAGCTTGGCCAGTCTCACAGATCAGATCAAGTCGCGTCGCACGTTCGCGATCATCTCGCACCCCGACGCGGGTAAGACCACCCTCACCGAGAAGCTCCTGCTGTACACGGGCAGCATCCAGACCGCGGGCTCGGTCAAGGGCAAGTCCAGCTCCAAACACGCCGTGTCCGACTGGATGGACATCGAGAAGGAGCGTGGCATCTCGGTCACCTCGTCGGTGTTGCAGTTCACCTACGACGGTTGTTGCGTCAACATCCTGGACACCCCTGGCCACCAGGACTTCTCCGAGGACACCTACCGCACGCTGATGGCCGCCGACGCCGCGGTCATGGTCATCGACGGCGCCAAGGGCGTCGAGGCCCAGACCAAGAAGCTCTTCAAGGTCTGCACGCTGCGCCACATCCCCATCTTCACCTTCGTGAACAAGCTCGACCACGACGCGCGCGACCCCTTCGAGCTGATGGAGGAGATCGAGAGCGTCCTGGGCATCAACACCTACCCCATGAACTGGCCGATCGGAAGCGGCCGTAACTTCCGCGGCGTGTTCGACCGCCAGACCCGTCGCGTGCTCGCCTTCGAGGGCGAGGGTCGCGCCAACGCCACCAAGAAGGTCGCCGAGATCGAGGCCGAGCTGGGCGACCCCGCGATGGACGAGCTCATCGGCGAGGAGAACCACCGCACGCTGATGGACGACATCGAGCTTCTGGACGGCGCGGGCGACGAGCTCGACCTGGACGCCGTCGCCTGCGGCAAGCTGTCGCCGGCGTTCTTTGGCTCGGCTCTCACCAACTTTGGCGTGGAGCCCTTTCTCAAGGAGTTCCTGCGCCTGGCCCCGTCGCCGCGCGCCTACAACGACTGTCTGACCGGCGAGTCCGTCGCGCCCGACCGCGACGACTTCTCGGGCTTCGTCTTCAAGATCCAGGCCAACATGGACAAGAACCACCGCGACCGCATCGCCTTCGTGCGCATCTGCTCCGGCAAGTTCGAGCGTGGCATGACGGCGCGCCACGTCCAGGGCGAGCGCAACCTCAAGCTGGCCACGGGCACCTCGATGATGGCCGACGACCGCGCGATCGTGGACGAGGCCTACGCCGGCGACATCGTCGGCCTGTTCGACCCGGGCATCTTCTCGATCGGCGACACCGTCTGCACGGGCAAGACCCCGGTGCGCTTCGCGGGCATCCCCACGTTCGCGCCCGAGCACTTCGCCAAGATCTCGCAGGTGGACACCCTCAAGCGCAAGCAGTTCGTCAAGGGCATGGAGGAGCTCGCCCAGGAGGGCGCAGTCCAGATCTTCCGCGAGCTGGGCGCCGGCATGGAGTCGGTCATTGTCGGCGTGGTCGGCGTCCTGCAGTTCGAGGTCCTCGAGCAGCGCCTGGAGAGCGAGTACCACGTCAAGGTCTACCGCCAGGCCCTGCCCTACAACGAGATCCGTTGGATCGAGGGTCAGATGGACGAGAAGGACGTCCGCTCGCTGAGTCTCACGCGTGACACCCTGCGCGTCGAGGACATGCGTGGCGGCAAGCTCTTGCTGTTCACGAGCCCGTGGAACCTCGACTGGGCGGTCGAGCACAACCCCGACCTGCACCTCTCCGAGTTCGGAAACGTCAACTTCTAGACGCTTCGACCGGCTGCCTCGCGGTCCTTCTCGGCAGGTTTGCCGACGTGGTCGCCCAGTTGCATACCGCACGCAAAAGGGAGCGCGCCCTCGGGCACGCTCCCTTGTTCGTATCGCGTCGGACTCCTGTTGGGCGTCGTTTGATGCGGGTGGCTACAGTGCCAGGATGCCCAGGTGCTCCAGCAGGACCTTCAGGCCGATGAGGATTAGGACGATGCCGCCCACGATGCCGGCGGGGCGCTCGTAGCGTGAGCCGAAGTAGTTGCCCACGAAGACGCCCGCGACGCTCAGGACGAACGTCGTGATGCCGATAAGGGCTGCCGAGAACGCGATGTCGACCGACAGGGCGGCGAACGAGATGCCCACGGCCAGCGCGTCGATCGAGGTCGCGATGGCCAGGACCAGGTACTCGCCCAGGTCGATTTTGTCGGCGGGTCTGCCGTCGGCTTCGTCCCCGTCGGTCTGGGTGATGGACTCCCATAGCATCTTGCCGCCGATCAAGGCCAGAAGGCCGAATGCGATCCAGTGGTCGATCGGCGCGATGACGTGCATGAACTGGCTGCCAAGCGCCCACCCGATGACGGGCATGAGCCCTTGGAAGCCGCCGAAGAACAGCGCCAGCACGAGGGTGACGCGCAGGTTGACCCTACGCATGCCAAGGCCCTTGCAGATTGACACGGCGAACGCGTCCATGGACAGCCCCACCGCGATGAGCAGCAGCTCGACGATACCCATATCTTCCTCTCCCCATGCGCCGTGCGGCACCCATGGCCGCACTGCTCGTCGGCGCCCGTGCGACGTGTTCGAGGCGGTTTCGACCCGCGTTCGTCGCAAGCGGCTGTCTATCATAGGACATGCTGTCGGGCGAAAAGACGCGCGGCGCCGGTCCTTACGGGCCGAACATCGTTCCAACGAATGGTTTGCGGCGGCCGAGACGCCTGCCGAGAAGGGAGCCCCGATGGAAGTCGCACTTGGAGTCGACGTTGGCGGAACCAGCATCAAGGCGGGGGTCTTCTCGACTGAGGGCGAGCTTCTGGCGGAGCGCTCCGTCCGTACGCCGGCGCTCGACAACGAGGCCGCCTATGCCGTCGTGACCGAAGGCCTGACGGGCCTGCTGTCCGACAACGGATTTGCCTCCGACGACGTCGTGGCGCTGGGCCTGGACGTTCCCGCCCCCGTGGATTCCGAGGGCCGCCTGGGCTTCGTCCCCAACATGACGCTCGATGGCGACGGCCTGCGGGGTGCCATCGGCCTGGCCTTCCCGTTTGCCACCATCGCCTTCGTCAACGACGCCAACGCGGCCGCTCTGGGCGAGATGTGGGCTGGCGCCGCGGCGGGCGTCTGCGACTGCGTGATGCTCGCGTTGGGCACGGGCGTCGGCGCGGGTGTGATCGTGGGCGGCAGGCTCGTGGCGGGTGCCTTCGGGGCCGGCGGCGAGGCGGGCCACATAACCGTGAACCCAGACGAGACCCGCGTGTGCGGCTGCGGCCGTCGCGGCTGCCTCGAGCAGTATGCGAGCGCCAAGGGCGTCGTCCACCGCTACCTGCAGGAGTGCGAGGCCGCGGGCGTCATGCCCGCCAAGCTGGAGCACGCCACCGACACCCTCGGCGTGTTCGGCGCGCTCGACGCCGGCGACCCGTGCGCCCGTCGCGCGGTCGACGCCATGTGCGAGCGTCTGGCCCAGGCCATGGCACAGATCAGCTGCGTCGTCGACCCCGAGCTCTACCTCATCGGCGGCGGCGTTGCCGGCGCCTTCGAGACGTTCGGCCCCGAGCTGCGGCGTCGCTTTGCCGAGCACGCGCTGCCTCCCTGCAAGGCCGCTCGCATCGAGCCGGCGGCGCTGGGCAACAGGGCCGCGATGTACGGCAGTGCCAACGAGGCCCTGCGCCGTCGCGCTGAGGCATAGTCGCGCCTAAGGGCTGGCCGTATCCGTGTCGGTGCCGCCCCTAGCCCAGGCAGGCCCAGTCCACGGGCGTGGCGCCGTTTTCCTCCAACAACCTGTTGGCTGCCGAGAAGGGCTTCGAGCCGACAAACGCCGCGAGGTCGTCGGTGGCACGACGGGCGGACAGCGGCGAGGGATGCGTCGAGCACAGGCGAAACTTCAGTGGGGCGCCACCTGCGACCTCGTCTGCGGCGTCGGCCACCAGGCCGCCCGCGAACCTGCCCCAACACATGAAGACGACGGGCTGCGGCAGCTCCAGGCACCGGCGCACGACGTGCCCGGTCACCTGCCGCCATCCCAGGCGCGCGTGCGAGTTTGCCTTGTGTTCGACCACCGTCAGGGTCGTGTTCAGCAGCAGCACGCCCTGCCTGGCCCAAGGCGTCAGGTCACCCGTCGCAGGCATCTCGCAACCGAGGTCGGCCGCAAGCTCCTTGTACACGTTGCGAAGCGACGGCGGCAGGCGGCAACCCTCGGGTACCGAGAAGGACAGCCCCATGGCTTGCCCCGGCTCGTGGTAGGGGTCCTGGCCCAAGATCACCACGCGGGTGTCGGTGGGCCCGCACAGCTCGAGCGCGCGCAGGATGGCGTCTTGCTCTGGGTAGACGACGTTGTCGGCCCGCATGTCGGCGACCTGTCCCAGCAGGCGGTCGCAGGCGTCTCGTGTCGGGGTGCCGGGCTCGCCGAGCCAGGCAGCGATGTTGTCCTTGTGGGTCATGGGGGCTCCTAACGAGTCGTGTCAGGCGCCCGCCGAACGGGGCCTAACAGGTTGCGTTGGACGCGCGCGGACGCAGGCGCGTGCGCGCAAAGGCAAGGGCGCGGCCGCCGCCGCGTCGCGTGCGAGGGGCGCTGCCGCCTCCGAGGCGACCGCCCTTCTCGCCACCTAGGGTCTGAGCGGGACGGCACACGACCAACGCGCCGAGTATCAGCACCATGGTCGCACAAAGGCTGATGGGGTAGACGGCCATGACCGTCGAGAAGGCCGGCGAGGCCGGGAAGACGCGCGCGATCCACCAGAAGCGGATGCCGCACACGCTGATCGTGGTCAGAAGCGCGGGCGCGAGCGAGATGCCGTAGCCGCGCAGGTATCCTGACACGTTCTCGTAGACCATGCTGAACGCGTAGGAAGGGAAGATGTAGCAGAAGCGGATGTAGCCGAGCCTGACCACCTCGGGGTCGCCGTTGAACGCGCCCAGGATCGCGTGGCCGAAGCCCAGAAGCACCGCGACGGCCACGGCCGCGACGATGCCGTCCTCGACCATGCAGACCGCCAGGGTGTGCTTGCAGCGGGCGATCTTCTTGGCGCCGAAGTTCTGCCCGACGAAGGTCGTGCACGCCTGGCTGAAGGAGTTGAGAAGGCTGTAGCAGGGGTACTCGATGCTGGTGGAGGCGCTCGACGCCGCCATGGCCTCGGTGCCCAGGCTGTTGATCGCGGACTGGATGATGATGTTGGCCACGGCGAAGACGGCCGACTGCAGGCCGGCGGGCAGGCCGATGCGCACGATGCGCGCGAGGGTGGCGCGGTCCAGGCGGAGCTTCGACGGGACCAGCCTGATCGCGTCCCGGCGGCGCAGCAGCATGCACAGCAGGATGAGGGCGCTCACGACGTACGAGATTGCCGTGGCCGCGGCGATGCCTGCCACACCCCATCCCAAGACGGGAACGAACAGCAGGTCGAGTGCCACGTTTACCGAGAAGGACACCAGAAGCGCGACAAGCGGGGCGCGTGTGAGGCCGATGCCGCGGAACACGGCCGCCTCGAGGTTGTACAGAAGGATCGCGGGCAGACCCAGGAGGTAGACGCGCAGGTAGAGAAGTGCCTCGGCGAAGGCTGCGGGCGGGACGGACAGCGCGTGCAGCAGCGGGGACGCCGCGAGCTCGCCCACGACGGCGACCGCGATGCCGAGGGCGGCCATCGCGACCGAGGTGTGCGTCGCGCGGGAGACCGCGTCGGCGTCGCCGCGGCCGACGGCGTTGGCGATGACCACGTTGGTGCCGAGGGCGAGTCCCACGAACAGGTTGATGACCAGGCCCGTTATGGGGGCGTTGGCTCCCAGGGCGGCCATCCCGATGGTTCCGTGCGGGCCCGACAGCTGGCCCATGACGGCGACGCCGACCGGGTTGGAGAGTTGCTCGAGGATGCTCGTCACCGCCACGGTGAGGGCGAACGCGGGGATCGCGCGCCAAAGCGAGCCGGACAGTACGTCGCTCGAGTTCTGTTTGCCCATTCGGGTGATGCCGCCCTTCTCGGCCGAGGTCGTGTAAACGGTTCCTATGGTAGTCCGCTCGCATGTAGCTGACGCGCAACGTAACTCTACCGAAAAGTGCGTCGTACCGCAGTATTTGCACCGTATGGGGGTTGGGGTGCGGGTGTCCCAATTAGTGTCCGGGCGGTCGGCTATTCTCGCCGCTAATCGGATTCTTCTTCGGGGGCTTGGCGCGCCGGACACGTCGGCTGCGCCTCCCGTGGTCGAAAGGGTTGGCGTTGATGAACATCAAGCAGGTCAGGTACGTGCTTGCCGTGCATGACGAGGGTAGCTTCTCTGCGGCGGCCCGCCGGCAGGGCGTGTCGGTGCAGGCCGTGTCGAAGGCCGTCGGCGACCTGGAGCGCGAGACCGTCGGCCAGTTGTTTCGGCGTACCGGGCATGGCGTCGTCTCGACCCAGTACGGCGAGGACTTCTGTTGTCGCGCCCGTGAGGTCGTCCGCCTGTTCGACGGGCTCGTGGACTTTGCCCGCGGCATGTCCGACGAGGCCTGCCCGGCGTCCCATTCCTGCAGGTTGGTGTTGTGCGCCCCACCCTTCGTGGGGTCCGACCGGGTGGTGTCCTCCCTGGGCAGCCTGCTCACGCGCGGCGTCGGGCTCGACGTCGAGCTCGTCCTCGAGCACCCAGGCGAGGCATGCCGCATGCTGGAGCGAGGGGAGTGCAGGGCGCTCATCACCATCGGTCGCTACGAGACCCCCGAGACCGACTGCCATGTCCTGGGGTCGCTTCCGCTGGGCATCGTCGTCTCACGGAGCCATCCGATCGCCAGGGCGGGCAAGGCTCGCCTTGATGACCTTGCCAGGTACCCCGTCGGCTTGTCCCCGGACATCGACCTGTTCAACGAGTCCCCCTTCGTCATGTGCCGAAGGCGTGGCCTTTTGGGCGGGGTCGTGCGCAACGAGACTCGCGAGGACACCATTCGCCTCCTGCTCGACAGGCAGGGCTACCTGCTCTCCGTCATGGTGCCGGGCATCAACAGCCCCCACCTGTCGTCCGTTCTCGTGCCCCTCGAGCGGCCCGAGGACCTGCCCGTACCCATCTGCCTGGTCACGCCCAGGGGATGCGACTGCGATTGCTCCCGCCTCATCACGCAGTTCCTGTCGGGTGAGGTCGCGAGGCTGCAGGGGCATGCCCTGGATGCGGACGGGCGCTAGGCCGGGGGCGTCGAAGCCGGTCGCGCGCTAGGCAAGGGCCTCGAGCCCGGCGTTCTTCTCGCCAGACTCGAAGGCGGCGAGGCTGTCGAAGTTGCCCTTGACCATGTTGCGCACGCTCACGTCGGTGTAGAACGCGGTGTGCGGGCTCACGATGACGTTGGGGAACGACTTGAGGACCGCCAGCTGGTCGTTGTCGATGACGTCGCCCACGCGGTCGTAGTAGTACAGGCCGTTCTCGTGCTCGAGCACGTCGAGCGCGGCGCCGCCCAGGTGCCCGGTGCGGATGCCGTCGATCAGCGCGGCGGTGTCCACGAGCTTGCCGCGCGCGGTGTTGACCACGACGGCGCCCTGCGGCATGCGCGCAATCGCGTCGGCGTCGATGATGTGGTGGTTGGAGTCGTTGGCGTTCATGTGCAGCGTGATGACGTCGGACGCGGCCAGGACCTCGTCGAGGCTCGCATAGGCGGCCATCGAGGCGGCCTCGTCGTTCTCGTAGGCGTCGAAGGCCATGATCTTGCAGCCGAAGCCCGACAGGCGACGGATCACGGCGGTGCCGATGCGGCCGGTGCCGAGCACGCCCACGGTCAGCTGAGACAGGTCGCGTCCGATCTTGCCGCGCAGGGTGTAGTCCTGCATCTGCGCGCGCTCGAGGATGTGGGGCAGGCGACGCAGCGCGGCAAGGGTAAGAAGCAGCGTGTAGTCGGCGACCGCGGAGGGCGGGTAGCTGACGTTGTCCACATGCAGGCCGAGCTCGCGCGCGTGGGCGAGGTCGACGTGGTCGTAGCCGATGCTGCGGCATAGCGCGTAGCGAACGCCGACCTCGGCAAACCTGTCGAGCACGCTAGCGGACATGTCGCACGGGGTGAAGCTGATGGCGTCGCAGCCGCGTGCCAGCCCGATGTTGGAGTCGCCGGGGTACTCGGTGGTGTGGACGAACTCGATGCCCGTCTCGCGTGACAGCTCCTGCGCCATGGGCAGCTCGTCGAACTCCCGCATCGAGTAGAAGCAGATTCTCATTGCAATCGCGCCTTTCAGCCAGCTCGGTTTTTTGCCAATCGCGCCCCATGGTATCCCAAGGGACTTGCGACCGCGCATCCCTTACGATTGGTGGCACGATGCGCCCGCCAGCGGGCGCCTGTCCGAGGGGAGACGCGCGTGGCGCCTGCAGAGAAGAACGACGGGTCAGCGGTCGAGCTCGTCCGCGACGAGGCGGGCACGCTCGTCCTGACGGACGGCGTCATGCGCATGAGTTGCGACCTGTCTGCCTCGCTGCCGCGCCTGCGCGCGGACCGCCTTGGCCGCGAGCTGCTGGTTCGCGCGGCCCGCGTGCGCGGCGTCGATGTTCCCACCTGCGTCGACTGCACTGCCGGGCTGGGGGAGGACTCCCTCCTGCTGGCGGCGGCGGGCTTCCGCGTGACGATGTTCGAGCGCGACCCGACCGTCGCGGCGCTTCTGGCCGACGGCCTCGCCCGTGCGGCGGCCGACCCCGCGCTGGCGGACGTGGTGGCACGCATGCGCCTTGTGGAGGGCGATAGCGTGGCGGGTCTCGCCTCGCTGGGCTTTGCCCCGGACGTCGTCTACCTCGACCCGATGTTTCCCGGCCGGACGAAGTCGGCCGCGGTGAAGAAGAAGTTCCAGCTGCTGCACCACCTGGAACGCCCCTGCGACGACGCCGAGGCGGACGTCCTGGTGCGCGCCGCGCTTGGCTGCGGCCCACGCAAGGTCGTCATCAAGCGTCCCGCGAAGGGGCCGCTGCTTGCCGGGGCAAAGCCGTCGTACAGCGTTTCCGGCAAGGCCGTTCGCTACGACTGCCTGGTGCCGCCACGTGCCTAGGGCGCCCGCGACGCCTGCGATGCTGGCAACTCGAGGCACTTCTCGGCAGGAAGCGCTCCTGGCGAGAAACGCCTTCTGGCAGGAAAACGCGCTGATACCGTGTGGGCGTGCGGTAGGGCCCAAGGCCTCGGGCGCGCCGTGGTATCGTCTGTTCGGAACATTCGGCCGCGCACGCGTTGCGCGACATACGTTAGGAGATATGAACATGGCACTCGCCGGCCGTCAGATCAGGCAGCTCCGCGCCCTCGCGCATCACCTCGACGCAACCGTGTCGATCGGCAAGTCGGGCGTCGTCGAGGGCACGGCAACCCAGGCCGTCGAGGCCCTCGAGGCCCACGAGCTGGTCAAGTGCAACGTGCTGGACTCCGCCGGCCTGGACGCCCGTGACGCCGCCAACCAGCTGGCCCAGATGGTTGGCGCCGAGGTCGTGCAGGTCATCGGCCACAAGTTCACGCTGTATCGCGTCTCGTCGCGCGAGGACGCCAAGCACATCGAGCTCGACTAGCCGTTACGCCCGGTCGGGTGGCCCCGTGCCGCCCGAGCCAACGACGATTGTATGGAGGCGACCCCGTCGGTGCGGCGGGGTCGCCTCTTGTATGCGTGGGGCCTGCGCAGCGCGGGTGCCTACGACAGGATGCCCGCGGCCCGCTTGGTCGCAAGAACGCGCGTGACCGACTCCTCGAGGCGCTTCTCGCTCACCTCGCCCTTCTCGACGGCGTCGAGAAGTCCCTGGTAGGCGGACGGCAGGTCCTCGGGCATGAGGATGACGTCGCCTCCCGCGGCCACGAACCTGGTCGCGGCCTCGGCTGGCGAGAAGTGCTGCGTGATCGCGCCCATGGCGAAAGAGTCGGACACGATCAGTCCGTCGAACCCGAGCCGTTTGCGCAGCACCTCGCCGATCATGGTGGGGGACAGCGACGCAGGCAGTCCGTCGGCGGCGAAGTTGGGGGTCTCGATGTGGCCGACCATGACCATGGGGCAGCCGGCATCGATGGCCGCCCGGAAGGGGACGAGCTCGCAGCCCTCGATCTGCTCGCGCGTGCGCGTGGCGCAGACGGCGCCGGTGTGCGAGTCGCCCGCGGTGTCGCCGTGGCCGGGGAAGTGCTTGGCGCAGGGCAGCATGCCGGTCTCGAGCATCGCACGGACCTCGGACGTGACCATGCGCGCCACGAGGTCGGGGTCGCTTCCGAACGAGCGCTCGCCGATCACGGTGTTGGCGGGGTTGGTAAGCACGTCTGCCACGGGGGCGAAGTCCACGTTGAAGCCGATGTCTCGTAGGTAGGCTCCGATGGCGCCGCCGACCTTGGCGGCATGTCGCTCGTCGCCCGTGGCCCCGACCTTTGCCATGTTGGGAAAGCGTTCGACGTCGAACAGGCCAGAGTTGGCGACGCGTGCGACGAGCTTGCCGCCCTCCTCGTCGACGGCGAGAAACGGCGGTACGCCCGCGCCGACCTTCTCGCACGCCTTACGGGTGTCTGACAGTAGGTCGCGCAGCTGGTGTGAGCCAGTGATGTTTTGGGAGAAGTAGCACAGGCCGCCGACGGGGTATTCCGCAAGCGCCTTGGCGGTGGCCTTGCCGCACGCCGTTGCCACGGCGACTCCCGTGAGCTGCTCGGGGGTTACCACGAAGAGCTGGGCGACCTTCTGACCGAGGGTCATCTTGGCAAGCGTCCGTTCGACGAGCGATTGGCCCTCGTCGTCTGACAGCGTCGCGCGCGCGGACGTCGCGGACGATGGGGTCGGCGCAGGTGCCGCTGTGGCTGCGGGCGCCGTGGGGGACGACGCGTCGTCGTCTGGCTTGGTCCCGCAACCCGCGAGGGCGATGGCCTGGGTTGCTGCCAGGGCGGCGGCGATCGCGGCGCGGCGACTGATTTTGGGCGCGTCCACGGTCAGCGTCTGCCGGCGTGCCCGCTGCGGCCGCGGCCTTGGTTTGCGTGCCCGCCCGTGCGGCGGTCGTCCTGCGGCGCCTTGTGCGTGAGATGCCAGCCATGGCAGTAGGGGCACCGGTACACGTGCAGGTCACGTGAGCCGTGCTTCTGGCAGGCGCGAAGGGAGTCCAGGGCGTCGTCGCGAGTGGGGTAGCGCTTCTTGCGCTCGCACGCCTTGTAGCGAAGGGCGGCGTCGTGCCGCTCTTCCATCTGGCTGCGATGCTCGTCCTCGGCGGCGAAGGCCGCGTCGAGGCCACCCGTGCCGTCGAACAGCGACTCTTCGAAGTCGGCGCGCTGCCTCGCCCATGCCGACCGCTTCTTGCTGCCCACCTGACACCCCCTAACGTGGCCCTAACATGCTTCCAACGTACTTCTCGGCAGTCCAACTGTAGCCGAACGACTTGCGGGATTCGTGTTGCTTGCGTAGCGTATGCGCAAGCGAGAAGGGGAGAAGCACATGCGATACACCGTCGTGGCCGTCGGCAAGCTGAAGGAGCGCTTCTGGCGCGACGCGTGCGCCGAGTACGTCAAGCGTCTGGGTGCGTATGCCAAGGTCGACGTGCGCGAGGTTCCCGACGTCGACCCGGCGCGTGCCGGCGGCGTCGAGGCGAGCCGCGAGCGCGAGGGGCAGGCGATTCTGTCGGCGATTCCCGACCGTTCGCACGTGATCCTTCTTGCGATCGACGGCAAGCAGCGCTCGAGCGAGGCCTTCTCGGCCCACCTGGACGAGCTCGCGCTGCGTGGCAAGAGCGACCTGACGTTTGTGATCGGCGGTTCCGACGGCGTGGCTGCCGCGGTGCGCGCCCGCGCCGACGAGACGTTCTCGTTCGGGCCCATCACCCTGCCGCACAACCTGGCGCGTGTGGTCCTTCTTGAGCAGGTCTATCGTGCCTGCAAGATCAGCCGTGGCGAGCCCTACCACAAGTAGCCATTAATACGTCCTTGCGTAACTGTGTATGGCGTGTATATACTGTGCCTATCAGATATACACGGCTAAGGACCATGCATGGATATCATCATCTCAAACTCGAGCGACAAGCCCATCTACGAGCAGATCTGCTCGCAGCTTCGCTCGCAGATCCTGTCGGGCGCCCTTGCCTCGGGCGAGCGCCTGCCCTCGATTCGGTCCTTGGCGGACGGCCTTGGCGTGAGTGTGATCACCACTAAGCGCGCCTACTCCGACCTCGAGTCCGAGGGGCTCGTCGCGACGGTTCCCGGCAAGGGGAGCTTCGTCTCCGAGCAGAGCAGCGACCTTCTGCGTGAGCGACGGATGCGCCATGTGGAGCAGCTTCTTGGCCAGGCGGCCATCGAGGCCCTCGAGCTTGGGGTCTCGCGTGCGGAGCTTCATGACATGGTTGACCTCATGGCCCCCGAGGGCCTCGAGTAGAGAAGGGCTGGAACTATGGCAAACCTGCTGGAGATGCATGGCGTGTGCCGTCGGGTGAGCGAGTCCTTCTCGCTCTTGGACGTGAGCCTGGCCGTCGCTGGCGGCGAGGTCGTCGGGTTCGTCGGCGCCAACGGCGCCGGCAAGACGACGACGATTCGCGCGGCGCTTGGTCTCGTGCGCGTCGATTCGGGTTCGATCGGGTTGTTTGGCACGCCGTTTGGCGCCGACGCCGACGACGCCGCGCAACGTGACGTGCGCTCGCGCGTGGGCGTGGTGCTCGACAGTTGCCCGTTCCCGCGCGACCATACGGTGTCCCAGGTGGCGGCCTGTGTCGCCTGCGTCTACCCCCTGTGGGACCAGGCGCGCTTTGATGCCCTCATCGCACAGGCGGGAATCGCCCCCAAGACGAGGGTGAGGGATCTCTCCCGCGGCATGGGAATGAAGCTGCAGTTGGCAATGGCGCTGTCACATGGCGCCGAGCTGCTCGTGTTGGACGAGGTCACGGCCGGGCTCGACCCGATCGCGCGCGACGAGGTGCTCGACATGCTGCGCGCCTTCGCGAGCGAGGGCGCGGACGGGGAGAGTTCCGAGCATGCGGTCCTTCTCTCCAGTCACATCACGAGCGATTTGGAGCGCATCGCGGACCGCGTGGTTGCTATCGACGGCGGACAAATCCTGTTCGATGTCGCGCGCGAGGACATAACCGACACGGCGGGTGTCGCGCGGTGTGCCGCCTCTCGTGCGCGTGAGGTGCTCTCGTGCGTCGACGGCGCCCGACTGCTTCGTCGTGAGTTCAGCTGCGACGTCTTGGTGCCCGACCGCTTCGAGTTTGCCGAGGCCTTCCCCGACGTTGCCTGTGACCGTGCCAGCGTCGATGACTACCTGCACTTTTATTTGAAGGGAGAGACCCGATGAGAAACGTCGTTGCCTTCGACCTGAGGACCCTGCTCCCGTTTTTGCCCTCGGTCGGCGTCACCCTTGTGCTTGTCTGCGCGTTTCTGACCCTTGGCGGAGGCGCCCTGTCGGCGGTTGGCAGCGTCTGTGCCATGACGCTGCTGCTGTGCATGTTCTCGCTTGGGGGCTACGACGACCAGAACGGCTGGGGAAGGTTCCGTGCCACGTTGCCGCTCTCGCGTCGTGAGGTCGTCGTGGGTCGTTACCTGGCCGTGCTGGTGCTTGGGCTTGCCGGCGTGGTTCTCGGAGTTGCCATGGGCGTGGCGTTCCAGGCTGTGGTTGCCGTCATGCCCATGGCCGCCCATCCCGATGCGTACGGTTTGTCCGAGCTGTTCGCGTCGTCCGTCGCATCGATGGCGTGCGGTCTCGTGGTCTGCTCGGTGGCAATGCCCTTCTGCGTCAAGTACGGAGCCATTCGCGGCGCCCGCATCTTTGCATGTGCCGTGGCGGTCGCGGCCTCGCTTGCCATTACGGCTGGCATGAACCTGGTGGGTCCCGAGGCGCTTGTCGGCGTCGGGGCCTGGGTGGACGCGAACGTCGCCATGTGCGTTGCGATCGCGACGGCGATCGCCGCGGTTGCCTATGCGGCTAGCTGCGCCGTTAGCCTTCGCATATACGAGGCGAAGGACCTGTAAGGGATCGTTTGCGGCAATTTCGGCTGATTTAGCAAATTGTCGGCGGGTTTACTAATTTCGTCATTTAAGCAGGTAGACGCGCTGCATAAACTGATTTGGTCCCTAAATGTCCCAACCGTCCGCGTAAGGGTGCTCCGAGTAGGCGTCCATGACGACCCCGACGTAGTCGTCGCGCGACGGCCTGTCGTAGTGCGTGCCCGTCACGCCGCCTATCGAGTGGCCCATGGCGCGCTCGATGAGCGGTGGGTCCATGCGCAGCGTGTAGCGCGCGATCGTCTGCCACGATGGCCTGAGCGTCTGCGGCGGCAGGTACGGTATGCCCGCCGCCGCCAGGGCGCGCCTGAATGCGTAGGTGAGGCTCGAGGCCGTCATGTTGTCCTCGCCGACGGCGCACATCCACTCGTGGCCGCCCTCGACGCGGGCGCGCGCGATCTCGAGCAGCCTCGCGCCCATCGGCCCGGGCACGACCGCCCAGCGCCTGCTGTCGCGCGTCTTCAGGCGCGCGGTCACCTCGCCGGGCACCTTGGTCGCCTGGCGGACTATCGGGACCGCCGCGCCGGGCACGCCGCCGCGGCCGACGTCCTCGACCTCGGCGCAGCGCGTGCCCAGGGCCTCCGAGACCCTGCAGCCGCCGAACGCGCACAGCAGGAAGGCCTCCTCGGCGGGTCCGCCCCTCACGGCGTCCCAGACGCGCCTCAGCCCGTCGGCGTCCCAGCACTCGGCCGAGCGGGCGCGCGGCCCCCTCGGCGGCATCTCGTAGCGCACGGAGAACGGGTCGTTGTCGGTCACGCCCGCGAACCTCGCGCGGTCAAGGACGCGCGAGAGCACGACCTTGGAGACCGACGCCTGCGAGTTCGTCATGGATAGCAGCCACTCCTGGACGTCGTGCGGCCGCACGTCGCCGACCGCGACGTCGCCCCACCTCGGTTGCACGTGGCGCCGCCACGCCCCGTCGAACTGCGCCCGGGTGCCCGGGGCCATCTTTCCGTTCGCGACCCTGGTGTCGGCCCACGGCACCCACCACGCGTCGTGCGCCTGCGCGACCGTCGGCGTCGGCGAGTCCGCCGAGTGCTCGACGCGCCTGAGCGCCAGCGTCTCGTCCGCCTGCCTGCGCGTGCCGCGCACGGTCTCCGACACCCGCCTGTAGCCGCGGCCGTCGTGCAGGTCGGCCCAGTAGCGGATGCGCCTGACCCCGCGCGCCACCTCCGTGTTGCTGCCCCAGCTCGACCTCTTGTGTCGTGGCATGCGCCCTCCTCCCGACGCCAACCGATGAGAAAAAAGGGACGGCCGCCCGTGAGGCGGCCGTCCCTTGGGCCGGGTGCCCGTGAGCTGCCCTGGCCAATGCCGCCACCCATTGTGCCGGGCGGGGGCGAAACGACCCTGCCTGGTTCGCTGCGCCGTTTCGGCGGGAAGCGTGCGGGGTACTGTCGCGCCCCTTACTACGTGCTGTGCCACCCTAAGCGGTGGGGATCTTCATATCCACGAGAAGCTCCGAACAGTGGGAGTAGGGGAGAGTCTTCCTCCTGTGCATTAGGTTCACGACCACGCCGGGGCATGCTCCCTGCTCCTCTGCAGCGCTCCTGATCTCGTCGGGCCAGCTCATCGTGCGGTAGGGGTTCATGCCGAGCGGCCCGAGGAGCGTGCTCTCGGCGAAGGAGTTGGCTCTCCTCTCGTCCTCGTCCCTGCTCTTGGTGCTGCGTTCGGCAGCCGAACCCCTGTCCTCGTCGCAGAGAACGTGGCCTATCTCATGGAATAGCGTCCAGACGATGAAGCCGTCCTTCTTGCGGCGCCCGGTCATCTGTATGACGGGATTCCCGCTCTTTGCCCACCTCGTCATGCCGTGGAGCGGAAAGCCGTCCGGGGCCTCGATGAACTGCAGGACGACGCCTGCCCTAGATAGCATCTCGGACACGTCGTATAACGTGCGTTCGTCAGTGCTCGCGACCCTTGCCCTGATGTCGGGCAGCATGTCCCTGAGAAGCTTCTCGTCGTACGCGCTCGACATGCCCCTCGCCATGGACGCGGTTCCTTCCCCCATCGAGATCCATGCCATGAAGCTCGCGGGGTCGACTTCCTTCCTGGCCTCCCTCAGGGTCGCGACGAAGCACCCGAGCGTCTCCCTCGCGGCGCGCTCGTATGCCTCGACTGAACCCACCCGCAGAAGCGAGAGGAAGTCACTCACGAGTCTGCCGGGCTCCTTGGTCGTCGCTGTCGTGACGTTGTGTGCCCTCAGGTACTTGGCGAGGTTGGGGCTGACTATGTCCGCGTGTGCGGCAAGCCTGTCCTCGTCCTCGAGCGCCGCGAGGTCGGCCCTGTACTTCGCCTCGTACCTAGACCACACCTCGGCGGGGATGCCGGTCACGCGCTCAAGCTTGATGGCCGTGTCCTGGGACAGCGGCTGGGTTCCCTTCACGATGCCGTTAACGGTCTTCCTGGAGATGCCGATCTTGCTGGCGGCCTCTGCCTGCGTCATGCCCTCGTCCTCGAGCCATTCACGCAGGTACATCCCTGGCGCAACTGCATAGTGTGCTGCCATGTTCTCCTCCTTCTAGTGGTAGTCCGTTATCTCGACCACCTCGACCGAGGTCTCCTCGGTCTTGATTATGCTGACGCCGCCCGCGTCGGGTCTCACGACCATCCTGAAGTTCTTGCTGAGCCTCCCGGCCCACGTTCCGGCCCTGTCGCCGGAGAGCCTGTGCCACCTGCCGCCCGGGTCAATCGCAACGAGGTCCGACATGTCCCTTGCGACCTCGAGCGCGTTGTGACGCATCTTCACCTTTTCGACGAGGTCAGGCCTGAGCCTCTTGCAGGCTCTCTCGTCGGTGCAGATTAGTCTTATTTGCCTGCTTGAGTACGTGACTATCATAGAATGTAACCAATCACGTTACAATATTCCTCTCACTATCGCCACGATTACGCAAAAGCCGATGGGGGCAAGGCGCCCCGCGACGGGCTACCTCTCCTCCAGCCCCCTGGCCATCCTCTCGAAGTCGTTCCGCCACTCGGCGTCCTGGACGCGCTGGAACTCCGCGAACCTCTTCCTGGCGATCGCGTCCGCCGTGCTCTTCGTCCGCGTGCCGAGGCCCTTGAGGACCTCGCGGCCGTTGAAGGTCAGGAACCCGTTCAGCAGCTCCTCGCAGTCCGCCATGCTCGTCAGCACATGGCGCTCGGCCCTGTCCTCGGCCGTGTCGAGGAATATAGTCACGAGGCGGTTCAGCTCCCTTATCTCCTCCTCCGTGAGGTAGTTCTTCGCGACCGTCACGTCGGTAGAGTGGATGCGGCCCTCCGGGCCGCCCTTCCACGAGGTCAGGCCCATGTTCGGCTTGGACGGGTCGGAGCGGCCCTGGACGATCTCGGCCGCGGTGTGGCCCGTCACCGCGTAGTGGAGCTTGTTCTGGACGGTGGCGTAGAACCGCTTGGCCGTCTCGGAGTCCTTGTCGTAGTCGAAGCTGCACTCCTGGAAGATGTCCGTGATCTTCTGGTAGACCCTGCGCTCGCTCGCGCGGATGTCGCGGATGCGCCCGAGCAGCTCGTCGAAGTAGTCCTCGCCAAAGGGCCTGCCGTTCTTGAGCATGTCGTCGTTCAGGACGAACCCCTTGGTCACGTACTCCTTCAGGGTCGCGGTCGCCCACTGCCTGAACCTTACGGCCTTCGCCGAGTTGACGCGGTAGCCGACCGCCAAGATGGCGTCGAGTGAATAGAACCCGACCTCACGGTTTACGCTTCTCGAGCCCTCCCTGCGAACCAACAAGATTTTCTTGTAAGTTGAGCTTTCGTCCAATTCGCCAGTCTCGTAGACGTTTTTCAGGTGAAGGCTGACGTTCTGCTGCGAGGTCCCAAATAGCTCGGCGATTTGCTTTTGGGGCATCCAATAGGTGCCTTGCATATAGCTGACCTCGACGGGCACGTTGGCCCCACCAGACTGGTACAGGATTATCTCGGCCTTGCTTGGCTCTTTGCCCATTCTTCTTCCTCCGTCGTCTTCCCCCGCGGCCTATTTTCGTTGCCTACGCGCCTTGGGCGGCATCATCAGCACGTTCGGAATACTCCTGCGAGAGCAGCGCCTTCTCGCGGGCGTCCATGAGGATGCGCTCCCGCCGCTCCGGGGTGCACCGGTCGTAGCACCGCGCGAGCTCCTCGTGGGCGGGGTCCTGCGCCCGCGGCCTCTCGCGCGGGTGCGTGGCATACCAGTCACAGAGATCGTTCGGCGTGCAGCCGAGCACATCCGAGATGATGTAGGCGTTTTCTAGCGTGAGTTTCACGCTTCCTTGCTCCCATGTCCTGTATGTCGCGACTTTTATGCCGATGGCGTTAGCGACCTGCTGCTGCGTCATTCCGCTACGTTCGCGGACTTGTTTGAGCACGAGTTCCATCTCACTCCTCCTTATCTCAGGTGGCTAGAAGTATAAGCAATCTTTGTATTAGTGGCAAAAATATTTGTAGTTCTCTCTTGACTACGAAGATGCTTTGTATAACGTTTGGGGTGTGCAAAGAATCATTGCAGTCGAGAGGAGGAATCAATGCCTGAGTTTAAGAGGCGAGTGCGCCACAACCTCAAGGTCGCCATGGCCAAAGCGGATATGAGCGCGCAACAGCTTGCTGAGAAGTCTGGTGTTAGCTACGACGCCATCACTGGCTACCTGCGTGGCGACGCTGGACCACTGCTTGAGACGGCTTGCAAGCTCGCCGACGCGCTGGGCTGCTCGCCAAACGACCTGTGCGGCATCAACGGCAATTAGAGAGGGGGGTATTGCAGATGGATAACGGCATCCAGGTGTTCCAGAACGAGCAGTTCGGACAAATCCGAGTCGGAAGCGATGAGGTCGCCGGCGAGCCGTGGTTTGTCGCCAAGGACGTCTGCGCGATTCTCGAGCTCGGTAACCCGCGCTCGTCGCTTGCCCTTTTGGACGATGACGAGAAGGGCGTCCACAGTGTGGACACCCTTGGCGGCATGCAACAGATGACTACCGTCACCGAACCCGGCTTCTACAAGCTCGTCATGAGGTCTCGCAAGCCGGAGGCCAAGGCGTTCCAGCGCTGGGTGACCCACGAGGTGCTCCCGGCCATCCGCCGCGACGGCGGCTACATGGTGGCCCGCGACGAGACGCCCGAGCAGACCATGGCCCGCGCGGTCCTTCTCGCCAGGTCGACCATCGACCGCCAGAGGGAGCGCATCGCCGAGCTCGAGCCCAAGGCGCTGTTCGCCGACGCGGTCGGCGCGTCGAACGGCACGTGCCTGGTGGGCGAGCTGGCCAAGATGATCAGGCAGAACGGCGTGCCGATGGGGCAGAACCGCCTGTTCGCACTGATGCGCGAGGACGGCTACCTGGGCAAGTCCGGCTCGAACCGCAACGTGCCCACGCAGCGCTCCATGGAGATGGGCCTGTTCCGCATCAAGGAGACGGCGGTGACCCACGCCGACGGCCACGTGACGGTCAACCGCACGCCGAAGGTCACGGGCAAGGGCCAGCGCTACTTCGTCGGGCGCTACGGCGACCCGGCGCTCGGGGGGTGCTGACGGTGGGCGCCCGTCGGGTTCGGAGTCGGAGCGACGCGCCGGTGGCGCGTCCTGGATTGGAGGCACGCATGCTCACGATGATCTGTGGCACCGGCGCCCGCCGCGGCCGCGACGAGCTCGGGTGGGTCGGCGCGGCCCTCGTCGCCCTGCTGTTCCTCGCGGCGTTCGCCGTCGCGGGGACCGTCGAGGGGAGGTGGGGGCTGTGACCGGCCGCATCGAGCCGCTGCCCACGGTGAGGGAGTGGGCCGAGCGCACGGGCATCCCCGCCACGACCATACGCGCCGCCATCGACTCGGGCGCGCTGGTCGGCGGCCCCGTGCCGGGGACCGTCAGGCCGTTCCGCGTGGCCGTGTCCGAGATGGAGCGCTGGCTTGGCGAGCTGCTCCCGGGCGGGGGCGATGACGAGTGAGCGCGATCATCGACACCGGCTCGGTCATCTCGCCGGAGGAGTTCGAGCGCGCCACGGGGCGCCCCTGGGGCGAGCCCAAGGCGCCCGCGACCTCGCTGGTCGTGCGCATCCCGTGCGACCGCGACCGGGCGGCGGACCTGCGCGAGCGGGTGCGCGTGGCGCTCGAGTCGCACGGCATATCGGACCTGGCTTTCTTCCTGAGGGGGTAGTGATGGGCAAGTGGACGGAGGCGGAGGTCGACACGCTCCGCGAGAACTACCAGGGCCACGGCAGCGAGTGGGACGGCTGGGACGAGCTGCTGCCCGGGCGCTCGCGCGGCGCCATCTGCGTCAAGGCGAGCGACATGGGCCTGCGCAAGGACCGCGGCCTCTACGGGGGCCACAGGCGCGGCTCGTGGACCGAGGGCGAGGACGCCGCGCTGGCCCGCGAGTACGCGGGGCACGGCCCGTCTTGGGAGGGCTGGCGCGAGCTTTTGCCCGGCCGCTCGCCGGCCGCGATCAAGAACCGCGCGCAGGGCATGGGCCTCACGCGCCAGCCGACGGGCAGGTGGTCGGCCGACCAGGACGCCTACCTGCTGATGCAGCTCCGGGCCATCGCGCGGCGCACCGGCCACTCGGAGCGCCAGGTCGTCGCCCGCGCCGTCAGGCTCGCCAGGAGCGCGGGGGTGGTCCTGGATGCGTGAGGCCGACACGCTCGGCGCCGTGCTGGACGACGTGGCCCGCGTCTTCTCCTACGACCGCGACAGCAGGCCGCAGGACAGGGCGCACGCCTACCTGTCCGAGCGCAGGGTGCCGAGGGGCTACGACGACACGGCCCTGCAGTGCGCCGCGGCCGACATGGTCATGAGGGCGCAGGCGGTCGCCCGCTCCGAGCGCGCCAGGGAGGCCGAGGGGCTGGCGGCGGCCGCCGCCGAGGCGTCGGGCGTCGCCGCCAGGATGGCGCGGCTCGCCGCGGAGGTCGGAAGGGGGTCGGCCTGATGGGCGCGCCGTGGGACGACGCCGAGCGCGCCGCGGTGCGGGAGCACTACCCGGAGCGCGGCCCGCGCTGGGACGGCTGGGACGAGCTGCTGCGAGGCAGGACGGACAAGCAGGTGGCGTCCATGGCGGGGAAGCTCGGCGTCCGCTACGAGGGGCGCAGCCGCGCCTGGGATGTGCGCGAGACGGCCGCGCTCCTCGCGCTGTACCCGCCGCACGGCCCCGACTGGGACGGGTGGGCCGAGGCCCTGCCCGGCCGCACGCGCGACGCCATCTGCCTCAAGGCCAGGCGGATGGGCGTCCACAGGAGGGGCTGCGGCGGGCGCTGGGCGAACTGGGAGGACGTCGAGGTCTGCGAGCACTACCCGGAGCGCGGCCCCCACTGGGACGGGTGGGCCGAGGTGCTGCCGACGCGCACGCGCAGGTCCATCGAGAACCGCGCGAGGACGCTCGGCGTGAGGCACGACCCCGTCGGGCGCCCCCGCTGCGACAGGCTGACGGGCGGGTGGTCGGCCGCGGAGGACGCGAGCCTGCTGAGGGCGCTGGCCGACGCGGCGCGCTCCACGGGCCACACGGCCGCGGAGACGACGCTCAGGTGGCGCGAGCTGGTCGAGAGGGGAGAGGTCGATGGGGACGGAAGGTAAGAAGCGAGTGCTGACGCTGCTGGAGCCATGGTTCGGCCGTGCGGAGCTCAACGACGCGCGACAGGTCCGGTGGCTGCTGGCGGACGACGACGGCAACGGGTTCCTCGTCTCGTGGGTCGAGCGGGCGTTCGACACGGGAGAGCCCGAGTGCATGGCGTTCCCCGCGAGCGTGTGGAACGGCGAGCCGGATGAGGTGGACTGGGGCCACGTGGCCGTGAGCCACGAGCCGGACGCCGCCGAGGCGCTGGAGGACGTCCTGTGGCAGATCAAGCGGCTCTACGGCGTGGGCCTGGTCGAGCACGGCACGCTGGCGCTGTGCCGCCCGGGGGAGGTGGTCGCCGATGGCTAGCGAGCAGCGCCTGCCGTACCTCCCAACCGCCGACGTGGTCGTGCTTGCCGACGGCAGCAGGTGGGTGAGGGAGAGGACGTGCCACGTGGTGCGCGACCTGGGGGTGAACGACCATGGCGAGCACGAGTATGAGATGGCCTGCAGATCATCCCGCGAGTGGCCGGCCGACAACTTCGTGCCCAGATACTGCCCGTGGTGTGGCGGGCGAGTCGTCGATGGGAAGGGAGCCGAACGATGAACTCTAACCGACTGCTGAGGATGCTCTGGCTCATCGTCGCGACCGCGTACGCCCTGTGCGTCGTCGTGGCAATCGCCGCCGGGCAGAACCCGTCGGGAGAAGTGGCGCCGATGTTCTTGGCGCTCGTGCTCATGAGGCTCTACGAGATGGATGGAGAGTAGCGATGGCGATTGACCTGGAACCGTGCCCGTTCTGCGGGGCACTCGGCGCGTTCGTGCGCAATGAGTGCCCGACGATGTGGGTCGAGTGCCGCTTCTGTGGAGCGCAGGGACCGTTTGCATGCGGCGAGACGAGGGCCGCCGAGGCCTGGAACGCGAGGGCCGACGAGAGGGGAGCGCACGATGGCAAGTGACGACCAGCGCCGCGCGGTTGCGGCGCGGATGCGCGAGATCATGCGCCGAGACCCGCATGGCTTCCTCGACATCATGGTCGCGCGGTCAGTCCTCGACGTGATGGGGGAGGGCGTGACAATCGGCGAGACCGTCGCCGGCCTCATCGACCGCCCGACGTGCGAAGCCATCGAGCATGGGCGATTTGACGAATCCCATGTGTGCAAGAGCTGCTCCAGGTGCTCATACGGGTGGTTCGAATGTATACACGACAAGCCATACAGCTACTGCCCCAACTGCGGCGCGGTGGTTACTGATAAGGAGGAAGACGATGACTAAGAAGGCGATGATCTCGCAGCCGATGGCAGGCAAGACGGACGGGGAGATCGCGGAGGCGAGGGACAGGGCCCGGGCGAGGCTGGGCGAGATGGGCTACGAGTTCGTGAACACCCTGTTCACCGACGGGTGGTACGGCGACGAGGCCATGAGGGAGCGCGGCGTGGTGCAGGTCCCGCTCTGCTACCTCGCGAAGTCGCTCGAGAACATGAGCCTGTGCCACGCGGCCTACTTCTGCAAGGGCTGGGAGAGCGCGCGTGGGTGCCGCATCGAGCACGAGGCGGCCGTCGCGTACGGGCTGGAGGTGCTGTATGAGGACAGGTGACCTCCCCGGCCCGCCGCCCGGCGGCCGCGGCGACGACCGGTGGGCGGGCGAGACCTGCTCGACCTGCGCGTGGCTGCTGCGCGTGCTGGACGCCGGGGGATCCCCGACGGGGGCCAGGGTGTGCGCGCTCGACGCGCGCCACGGCGACCTGTTCGAGGCGCGCCCGGGCGAGGCGGCCTGCGAGTCGTGGTCGGCATGAGCGGCGCGGACGTCGACTCCTTCCGCTTCTGGGAGTCGTACTACGACGCGCTCAGGGCGCTGCCCGACGACGCGCGCCGCGGCGAGTTCGTCATGGCCCTGTGCGCCTTCGTCTTCGACGGCGTCGACGAGCCGGAGGTGTCGGACCCGGCCGTGGGCTTCGGCCTGAGGCTCGTGGCCGAGCAGGCGCGCCGCTCGATGGAGCTGACGCGATCGGCCAGGGCGGCGGGCGGCCGCGGCGGCAGGCCCAGGAAGGGGCAGGAAAGGGGTGCTTAAAGGGTGCCTAAAAGGGGTGCTTAAAGGGTGCCTTAAAGGGTGCCTTAAAGGGGTGCTTTAAGCGTTAGTTAGTTAGTTAGTACTTAGGCGGCGTGGCGCCCACGCCACGCGTCACGCCGCCGTGGGTCAACCCCGCGAGGAAGTGTCCGACAGGCACGCCCTCGCATGTAGGTAGAGGAGGCTCGATGGCGATGGGAGAGCGGAGCGGACGGGCGGCGTCGGCGGGGCCCGCGGGCGCCCGCCCGGGCGGGGTGGCCGGCTGATGGCGGGGGCCAGCGTCTACCGGGGCGCGGACGGGGTCTGGCGCGCGAGGGTCATCTTCCCGACCGACCCCGCGACCGGCAGGCGCGCCCGCAAGGTCAAGGCGTTCCCGCAGGCCGGCTCCGCCGAGGAGGCCCGCGAGCTCGCCGCCGCCTACGCGGAGGGCGCGTCTGGGGCGTCGGTTGCGGGCGCCCTCGCGCGATACGCCGAGGAGGTCGCCGAGAAGGGGGCGCCCGGCCGCTCGCCGAAGGCCAACACCGCGCACGACTACCTGGGCTACGCGCGGCGCCTTGGGGAGGCGTTCCCGGCGGTGCCCGTCTGCGAGGTGACGCCCGCGATGGTCTCCTCGGTCGAGTCGGGGCTGCTGTCGCGCGGCCTCGCGGGGTCGACCGTCAACGGCTACCACCAGTTCATGAGCGGGGCGTTCGCGTGGATGGTCCGCCAGGGCTGGATCGCGTCAAACCCCGCGGCCGACGCGATCCACCCGACGGCGGCGCGCCCCGACGCCTCGGGCAAGGCGCTCGGGGAGGGCGAGCTGCGCAGGCTCCTCGCCGCGGCGAGGGAGGGGCGCGACCTGTCCGGGCGGCCGTCTAGGGGGGACGTCGCCCGCGTGGCCGTGGAGCTGATCGCGGTGACCGGCATGCGCCTCGGCGAGGCGCTCGCGCTCAGGGTCCGCGACTTCCGCCCCTCGGTCCCCGACGTGTACGTGTGCGGGACCGTGTGCGAGCGCGGCGGCGTCACCAGGCAGCCGACGGCCAAGCGCGGCGAGGACAGGAGGGTCGCGGTCCCGGCGTCGGTGGTGCCCGCCCTCTCCTCGCTCGCGGCGGGCAGGGAGTCCGACGACGCCCTGCTCTCCCCGGACGGCGCGACCATGAGGTCGGAGCCGGTGCGCCGCGCGCTGAGGGAGCTGTGCGACGAGGCGGGCGTCAGGCGGGTCACCCCGCACGCGCTGCGCCACACGCACGCGACGCTGGCGCTGCAGCGCGGGTTCACGATGGTCGACGTCCAGGCGCGCCTCGGCCACGCCGACGTCAAGACCACGCTCGCCGTCTACGGGCACACGACGCCCGCCCGCGACAGGTCGATAGCCGACAGCTTCGGGGCCTGACGGAGGACCACGGCTGGACCACGGGGCAGCCGTGGCGACGGTGCCCGCGGCGGGGCGTATCGGCAGCTACGCGACCGAGTCGGGGCGCCCGTGGGCGGGCGGCCGCGAGGACAACGCCTAATTGTCCGTTCCGTGCCGTGGGCGGTGGTGGTGCGACGTGGCGCGGGCCGTCGCCGGCGGCAAGGGCGCGGCGGTTGGGCTAGCGTCGGTCGCGGCGGCAGGCCCTGACGATTGGGGGATCATGGTGGACCGGTGCGCGTACGCATGCGCGAGGGAGTTCTTCGAGGCGGCGCGGGGGGCGAGCGCGGACGCGGAGAGGATCTCGCGGCGTCTGGGGGAGATGCGGGCGGCCGAGGGGCTGCGCGGCGCCGGCCTGGCGGGAGCCCATGCCGCCAGGCGTGACGTCAACGGCATGTCGAGGACGGAGGCGCGCGTCGACTACGAGCGCCGCGTGGCCGACAGGCGCAGGTCCGACCTCGAGCTGGTCGACAGGGCGGCGGCGGTCATCTACGGCGGGCCGCGCGGCGGTGGCGTCGAGGCGCTTCTCGGCCCCGCGGTGGCCGACGCGATGTGGTGGCGCTACTGCGCGGCGGCGACGTGGGCCGAGGTCGGCCGCGAGTGCTGCGTCGGCGAGAGGTGGGCCAGGCGCGCGTGCGACGCGGCCATGGACACGTGCGATGCCTACGGCATGTGGGGCATGGTCGAGGGCATCGGGACGGCCCAGGAGGGCTAGGGCGCGAATTGTGGAAAGTGGCGCGCGTGGCTTTTCGCAGGCGGCGCCATTCCCTATCATCTGGTTGTGAAGAGATAACGCGTCGCTCGTCGTGGTCCTCTTCGTCCATTCTCTTTGATGGCCTTTGACCGTGCCCCCAACCTTTTGCCGGGGAGCCACGGGCAAGGGCCGCTATCTTGTCTGGAGCCGAGCGTGACGACAACGGCGATTCTCATCGACGGCAACTATTACCTCCACAGGGCACGGAACCTTTGGGGCAAGATGGCCGCTGGGGATAGGGCTGAGGAGCTCCACGGTTACGCGCTCAAACACATCACGGCCCATCGCGACACGAAGCTTGAGTCCGGCAGGAGGTCGCTCTACAGGATCTTCTACTACGACTGCCCGCCACTCTCCGAGGGCAGCGTGTACCAGCCGTGGGACGGGAAGACCCGCGCGTTCAACAAGAAGACGACCTCGAACTTATGGAGCTCGGCGTTCCACTCCAGCCTTGGGGAGAAGCGCAAGGTGGCCATGAGGATGGGCACCCTCATGGCAAAAAACATGCATTACAGCCTGAAGCGTGAGAGCCTGAAGAGGCTGTTGTCAGGTGATGTCGACGCGAAGTCGCTCTCCGAGTCGGACTTTCACCTCGTCGGGCTTAAGCAGTCGGGCGTCGACATGAGGATTGGGCTCGACGTCGCGTCCCTGGCAAACTCCCGCACCGTCGACCAGATCATCCTCATCGCCGGGGATGCCGACTTCGTCCCCGTCGCTAAGGTCGCGAGAAGGGCGGGCGTCGACTTCCTGCTCGATCCGATGGGTCACCACATAACCGGCGAGATGCAACTCAATGTTGATGGCATCGAGGACCTGACGCTCAAATAGTTGCTCTGCAAATCCCCTTCGGGAAGACTCGGAGGGGATTCTTCTATCCGAAATATATAACGTCACCCGGCCGAGCGCGACATGGAGGCGCGCCGCGGGGCATAGCCCGCGCCGGGTCGTGCCAGGTCGTGCCGGGTTCTGCCGGGACGTGCCGGCGGTTCGTGGGATATAACGTATGGTGTGCGAGAAGCACGATGGCATCGGGGCCTCGGGAGACCGGGGCCCTTCGCCATCTGAAACAATCGGAACCTAATAGGAGGGGCCTCGGGAGACCGGGGCCCCGACTCGTTTGGGGGCGCCATGCTCACACGACGGCAGCTCGCGCAGATCGCCATGCGCCACGACACGTCCATGAGCCGCGCCATGCTCCGCGCCTTGGGCCTCGACGCCCGCCGCGCGGGCACGGGCGGGACGCGCGGCACCAGCCCCGCCAGGTACCGCGGCATGCGCTGGTGCTTCGCGAACCACGGCTCGCCGATGGACCGCGCCAGGTGAGCACGCCGAGCCGCTACGCCAACGGCAACGCCCGGCGCAAGGTGAGGGCGTGGCTCAAGGCGCAGGGGCTGCCGTGCCACATCTGCGGCAGGCCCATCGACTACTCGCTGCCGGCGGGCGACCCGATGAGCTTCGAGGTCGACGAGGTCGTCCCCGTCTCGCGGGGCGGCTCGCCCGTCGACCGCGGCAACGTCGCGCCCGCGCACCGCATATGCAACGAGCGCAGGGGCAACAGGGCACTGCCCGCGAGGCCGCGCGCGAAGGCGGAGGACCGTGCGGGAGACGCGCCGGGGATCCCGAGCGCGTCGCCCGGCGACATCCTCGCGGCCGTCGAGGACGCCTACGGCCCGCGCGCGGTCGACGTCGGGTGCAGGACAAGCAGGCGCTGGTGACCCGGGGCCATGCCCTCCCGCCCCGGCAAGCGGCGTGCCCTCGGGCATTGCGCCTTTTTTTCTCCGGGGGTTCCAGCTTACCCAGCGGGAAGGTGAGGGAGGCGACACGAGACGGGCAAGGTACGCAAGCTCAGCCCATCCGAGCGGCGGGACATCGTGAGGATGTTCCCGCAGCTAGGGGTGACCGAGACCGCGCGGCGCATCGGCTGCTCGAAGTCGACGGTCCAGCGCGTCTGGGCCTCCGACGGCCCGCCCGACGGCGTTGCCCAGCGGGGTGGCCCAGGCGCCGCGCCCGCCGCCGAGCCGCAGACGAGGGGCGAGAGGCTCGTGGAGCTGCGCGGGATACTGCGCGCGGCGATGAACGACGCCCCTCCGCAGGCGGTGGCCGGCCTCGCGCGCGAGTACCGCGCGACCATGGACGAGATCGAGAGGATGGAGGGCGGGGATGGCGGCGACAGCGTCGGGCGCGCCCTCGACTCCATCGCCGAGCGCATCGCGGCCAAGGTGCCTGCCACGTAGGCACGTCCAGTCGCCGCGGGGCAGCGCCGACATGCTGGACGAGGTCCTGGACTTCGCGAGGCTCATCGGATACGGGGTCGGCGACTGGCAGCAGACCCCTCTCGCGGACTGGTCGCGCATCGACCGACGGGGGAAGTTCGTCCACCGCCGGTGCGGCCTGAGCGTCCCGAGGCAGGCCGGCAAGTCGCACGACGCCATCGTCTGGGCCTCCTTCCTCGTGATCGTCATGGGCTACTCGGTCCTGTGGACCGACCACAACTACTCGACGACCTGCGAGATGCTCGCGCGCTTCCGCAGGATCCTCGGGAAGCGCGCCGGCGACCCAGACGCCCCGCGCGCCATCAACCGCCGCGTCAGGGAGGCGAAGTCGAAGACCGCCCAGGAGAGCTTCGAGCTCACCAACGGCGGCGTGCTGTGCTTCAGCACGCGCACCGAATCCGCTTCGCTCGGCTACAGCTTCGACGTGATCGTCTACGACGAGGCCCAGCTCCTGACAAGGGCGCAGGCCCAGACGCTGAACCCCACTACGACGCACTCGCCGCACAAGAACTCGCAGCTCGTCTACGTCGGTACGCCGACGCGCGCCGGCTGCGCCGCCGACCGCTTCACCGAGCTGCGGGCCGAGGCGTGGTCGGACGCCCCCGAGGACGACCTCTGCTGGCTCGAGTACGGGACCGACGAGGTCGGCGACCCGATGGACGAGTCCAGGTGGTACGGGGTCAACCCGTCGCTGGCCGAGGGCCTGGTCGAGGTCGAGGACATCCGCACCGGCGTGCGCGGCATGAAGGGCGACACGCTGGGCATCGCGCAGGAGTACCTGGGCTACTGGTTGCCTCCCCGGGAGCAGGCCGAGCCGCCGCTCGTCGGCGCGGACCTGTGGGGGGGGACCGAGATAGACCCCAAGAGGGCGGCGTCGATGCCGCTCGGCAAGGTCGCGTACGGCGTCAAGTTCAGCGCCGACGGGTCGTCGGTGTCGGTCGCGGTGGCGGCCGAGGGGCCCGAGTGCCCGCACGTCGAGCTTCCGTGGTGCGTCCCGACGTCCAAGGGGGTCTCGTGGCTCGTCGCGTGGCTCGCCGTCAGGGCGTCGAGGGCCTGCTCGGTCTGCGTCGACGGCAAGAGCGGCGCCGGCCTTCTGTGCGGCCAGCTGGAGGAGCTCGGCGTGCCCAGGGGCTACGTCATCAGGCCCACCGCGGCCGACGCTGTCACCGCCGCCTCGCTCGTCCACGACGCCGCCCGCACGGGGCGGCTCACGCACGTCCCGTGCCCCGCGCTCGACCTGTCCGCCGCGACCTCGACGAGGCGCGCCATCGGGCAGGCGGGCGGCTGGGGCTTCGGAGGGGAGAACTCGTCGCCCATCGAGGCGGCGGGCCTCGCCCTCCTCGCCCTCTCGACATCAAGAAGGACTCCAGGAAGGAAGGCGACCGTCCATTGATCTCCATCCCATACGCCGTCGCCGCGGCGGACGGGCTCCTCGACGAGGACCGCGACACCGTCCTCAGCCTGCTCAACTGCTGGCAGTCGCACTACAGGGGCAACCTCCTGCGCTCCGACTACTACGAGGCGCGCAACATGCTCAAGGACCTCGGCATCGCCGTCCCCGACTCGCTGCGCGACCTGGAGGTGGCGTGCGGCTGGGGCTACAAGTGCGTGGAGGTCATGCGCGACCACATAGCCTTCGACGGCTTCACCTGCCCGGACGACGCCGACTTCGACGGCCTCCTGGCCTCCGTCGCCAAGCGCAACAACATGGCGACGAGGGTGGGGAAGGCCGTCAACTCGGCACTGAAGTACTGCTTCTCCATGCTCGTGGTCACCGCCGACGACGAGGGGCACGCCCGCATCTCGGCATACCCGCCGACGCTGTGCACCGGCATCTGGGACGACGTCCACGAGTGCCTCTCCGCCGGCATGTTCGTCGTCTCGTTCGCCCGCGAGCGCGGCGTCCCGACGAACCGCCCGGACTGGGTGAACGTCATGCTGCCGGACCGTATGGTCCGCGTCCGCGAGGTGCGCCGCAACGAGTGGGCGGCCGAGTACGTCGAGCACGGCCTCGGCGCCGTGCCCATGTTCGTCATGCCGCACAACCCCGACGACGACCGCCCGTTCGGCGTGTCGCGCATCAACCCCGAGGTCCGCTGGCTCATCGACTGCGCCATGCGCGCCAACGTCAACGAGGAGGTCGCCGCCGCGTTCGCCGCGTCGACGCAGAAGTACCTTCTCGGCACCGACGGCGACGCCTTCGCGGACAAGAGCAAGTGGAGCGCCTTCATCGGCTCCATCTTCGAGGTCACGAAGAACTCCGACGGCGACATCCCGCAGTTCGGGCAGCTCGCCCAGCCGAGCATGCAGCCCATGACCGAGCACTTCGCCAACCTCTGCAAGCGCATGAGCGCGGCGACGGGCATCCACGTCGGCCAGTTCGGCATCATGAGCGACAACCCGAGCTCGGCGCAGGCCATCTACGCAGAGAACGAGCCGCTCATCCTGAAGTGCAAGAGCTTCATCCGCGAGGCCAAGGCCGCGCTCTCGAAGGCCGCGACCGCCGCCCTGGCGACCGAGCTCGGCTGCCCCTACGAGGACGCCGCCGACGCCTGCCAGGTGTCGGTGCACTTCCTGAACCCCGCGATGCCGACGCTCGCCCAGCAGACGGACAGCTCCATCAAGCTCGCCTCCGTGGTCGACGGCTTCGCCGGCACGCCGACCTTCTGGCGCCTCAACGGCCTCGACGACGACGAGGTGCGCAACGTCTCCTCCGAGATCAGGCGCAACGTGACGCGCTCCGCGGCGCTCGACCTGATGGCCGGCGTCTCCAGGGCGTCAGGGCCCGCGCCCGCGGCCGATGATTAGCGCCGCCGAGTTCGCGGCGTACAACCGCGAGGTGGCGAGGATCGGCGACGGGGCGGCCGGCGACGTCGAGGCGGCGGTGCTCTCCTGGTGCCGCGCGCACGGCGACGCGACGGTCGCGGAGAAGCGCGAGGCGGCGAAGCTCATCATGGAGGGCTTCGTGCAGGGCTACGACGACGTCGCCGCCGAGTTCGCGGCGCAGTGGTACGACGACCTCGCCGAGCGCAACGGCGCCAGGCTCAGCCAGGCCATCACCATGACGACCTACAGGCCCGAATCCGTGGACGAGGTCGCGCGCTACCAGGCGAAGAAGCTTGCCAAGGGCGATGACGCGGCTTTTGCGAGGGCGTGCGGCGAGTACGCCAGGAACGACGCGTTCCGCAGCCTGAACGAGACCATCGTGGCGAACGTGGGGCGCGACAGGGACAGGGGCGTCCGCTTCGCACGCGTGCCGACGGGCCTCGAGACCTGCACCTTCTGCATCATGCTCGCGAGCCGCGGCGCGGTCTACCACACGCGCAAGTCGGCAGGCGAGTTCAGGCACTTCCACAGGAACTGCGACTGCAAGGTCGTTCCCGGCTTCGAGGAAGACCCGGACGCGGAGCTGGTGGAGGGTGTGCGCCCCGAGGAGTTGCGCGAGCGGTGGTGGCAGATGGAGAAGGTCGACGCGGCCGAGGGCCTGGGCGCGGACGACCGCGACGAGCTCAAGCGCATGGTGCTCGAGGGCGTTGGACTCCCCGAGGGCGTGCGCAAGGTCAACCCAGCCGCGCACATGCGCAAGGTGGGCCACAAGAGCAGCGGCTGGATAAGCGCCGCCCAAAGGCTGAACGCCGAGCTGAAGGCCCACGGCTACGACAGCGTCACGGAGTTCTACGACTACCTCGGCTCCCGCAATACAAGGGACGAGGTTGACGAGGCACAAAAGCTCGCGGAGAAAATCCTTGGCAATGCCGATTCCACGCCCACTATTTATGACGTGGCGAAAAGCCATCTGGACAAGTCGAGGAGAGCGATTAAGCATGCTTATGGCCACATTCCTTCATCCAGTGATGTCCCAAACTGGCATAGCGGCGAGAGAAGGAATAGACATGCGAGAAAGCATGCCGCCGAGTACGGAATTGACTACAGGTCTAGAGCGGGCCAGGATGAATACGATAAAATCATGTCCAAGGTTATCGACGAGCATGAGGCAGTCGAGTTTACCGAGCTGATATACGGAGGAGAGGCGCATCGTTGCGCCGTTTATTTTCGCGGCGATGATATCGCCGTCGTCGATCTACTTGAAAACGAACGGATCAGCTTGTTCAAGTACGAGAAGGGGAGGAGCGAGCGATATGACAGACTCTGGAGAAAAGTGCACGGCGTACTTGAATGACGAGTTCAGCGACTACATCGTCGACTCCATCGATCTTCTCAACGCCCAGCTCGGGCGCCATGGGATGACCTTCTTCATCGATACCGTCGACTGCTGTCAGCAGGTCATCGGTGGGAAGCACTGCGAGGACATGTTCGGGTGGGCCGTTCCGAACGAACTCGTCGACGATTTCAGGCCGGTCTGGGATGACCACAACGGCCCCGAGCTCGATAAGTTTGACTACGTCTGCGCGAGCTGGGAGGAGCGTGGCGGCAAACCGTACGCGGCGATTGACGGTAACCTCCCGGAGGAGGCCTACGCATGACTTCCCCGCAGGGCCGCCGGGTGACGGGCGCGTCGCCCACCTCTGCCGGCGACCAAGAGCTCGACATGCTCCTCACGCTCTCCTCCGGCAGGGTGTCTGGGCCTGCCGTGAACGCCGCCGAGGCCATCATCGGCCTCATTCGCGAGAACCAGGCGCTCGGCTGCGAGAACGCCTACCTCCATCGCAGGGTGACGGCCGAGGAGGGGCGCCTCGATGGGTGACGCATCCGACGTCGTGAAGACGTTCATAAGGACCTATGCCGACCTCAAGCCAGACGATGCCAGGATGGCCCTCATCGACCTCAGGGAGCAGGTCTCCGACCTCGAGGAGGAAAACAGGAGGCTCAAGGCGGAGAACGCCGAGCTGCGCGCCATGCTCGCCCGCAAGAAGCGACTCGAGACGTACCATGCCACGTCGTTCGTCCTCGAGGACGACGGGACGAAGACCGGCCCGGTGTGCCCGCGCTGTTACCAAGAGGGCGGCATCGAGGTGCTCCTCGAGAGGTCGAGCGGAGGGGCGCATTGTCCCGTATGCGGGAAGAGGTTCCCGGGCATCGAGGCGTCCGTAGAGGGCCATCGTCAGCTGGTCCTTTAGCCGAGACCTGTATAGGCAGTAAAACCAAGGCCCCGCGAGGGGCCTTTCTCATGACCAGGGAGGTCGCAAATGGCAAGCGACAACGCATCGCGTGGCGGGGTCGGGTTCCTCACCCTGCTCGGCCTGCTCTTCATCGGACTCAAGCTCGCGGGCTTCGTCGACTGGGCCTGGTGGGTCGTGCTCGCCCCCATCTGGGGCCAGCTCGCTATCGCCGTCGTTCTGTTCCTCGGCTGCCTGCTCGCGATGAGTATCGACGAGGACGACTAGTCGCACATGCTCCGTGGGAGGGCGCAACGACGCGAGGAGCGTCATGCCGCGCAGACACGCAACGCGCGGCGACCACAACGTCGGACCAGGCCACCCGCACGGGTGGCCTTCTTCATGCCGAAAAGCGCCCCGCACGGGGCAAGACGACGCCCCGCACGGGGCGGGAATGGAGGGACCATGCCCAAGCCCAACGAGAACACTCCCGCCGACCCCGGCCAGACCAGCCCTGCACAGGGCGGGGAGGCCGACCCGGCGCCCGACTACAAGGCGCTCTACGAGAGCGCGCTGAAGGAGTCGCGCAAGTGGGAGAGCCGCTCGAAGGCGAACCTCAGGGAGCTCGACGAGCTCAAGGCCGCCGCACCCAAGGCCGACCCGACCGTCGAGGAGCGCCTGAGCGCGCTCGAGAGCGAGAACGCCGCCCTCAAGGCGAGCGCCGCACGCTCCGAGCTCGTGGGCTCCGTCGCCAAGGCCACCGGGCTCGACCGCTCCATCGTCGCCGCGCTGAGCGGCGAGGACGAGGAGTCGCTCACCGAGCAGGCCCGCGCCATCGCGGCGATCGCGAGGCCGAAGGGCGGAGCGCCCGCGGCCCCGGAGGCGGGGAGCAAGCCGCGCCCCGGCAAGCCCTCCAAGAAGGACGTCCTCGGCATCGAGGACAGGAAGGAACGACTGGCCGCCATCGCGGCCAACATCGACCTCTTCTAAGGAAGAAGAAAGGGGCTGGGACATGCCCGACATCAAGACCCTCGCGGCCGCCCGCAACGTCGACCTCGTGAACACCTTCACCAAGTCGCTCGACAAGCTGACCGCCATGCTCTCCACCTGCGCCCCCATCCAGGCGTCGGTCGGCGAGACCCTGCACCAGAAGAAGATCACCGGCAAGCTCTCGGAGGCGGCGTACACCGAGGGGCAGGACATCCCCCTCTCCACCTACTCCTTCGAGGACGTCAAGACCTACGAGGTGGCACTGAAGCCCTACCGCAAGCAGACCACCCTGCAGGAGGTCAAGAAGCGCGGCTACGACGCCGCCGTCGACAAGACCGACGCCGCCATGCTCTCCGACATCCAGCGCGGCATCAAGAAGGACTTCGTCGCCGCCCTGGGCGCCGAGGGCACCACCGCCGCCACCGGCAAGTCCCTCGTCGCCACCGCCGCCAACGCCTGGGCCGCGCTCTCCAACCTCGTGGAGGACTACGGCTTCGGCGACGCGCAGGTCGTCTACTTCGCGAACCCCGTCGACTTCGCCAAGCAGATTGGCGAGTCCGAGGTCTTCTCCGCCTTCGGCATCCCCTACATCGAGAACTGGGCGGGCCTCGGCACGCTCGTCTCCACGGGGAGCGTCGCCGCGGGCACCATCTACGCCACCGTCAAGGACAACGTCAAGGTCTACGTCGCCCCGACCGACGGTGACGAGCTGTTCGGCTGCTACACCGACGAGTCCGGATACATCGCCGTCTCGCACTCCGCCGAGCTGAAGAGCCTCACCTACGACACCGTGGCCTACGTCGGCCTCGTGTTCTTCGCCGAGTACATCGACTTCGTGGTCAAGGGCACCATCGCCGCGACCGCCTAGCCACACACCTAAGGAGCCGAAATGCTTGCCCTGGTAACCTACCCCTACCGAGACCGCGAGACCCTCGCGGTCCACCTCGCCGGCGAGGAGGTTGAGCTGACCGAAGCCCGCTTCGCTGAACTCAGCGCCGGCGGCTACGTCGACGTCCCGCCCGAGGCGCCCGTCGACGAGGCCGCCGCTCACGACGCCCCGAAGGGCGTCGACGCGCCGGCGGCGCCGCCCGCCGACATGACGGTGGCCGAGCTGCGCGCCGCCATCGAGGCCGGGGGCGGCTTCGCGCCGCGGAAGGCCACCAAGGCCGAGCTGCAGTCGATGCTTGCGGCGCTCTGATGGCGGGATGCCCAGTCGCCACGCTCGAGGACTACGAGGCACGGTACGGCACGCCGTCAGACCCCGAGCGCGTCTCCGCGCTGCTCTCCGACGCCTGCGACATGCTCCTGACGGCCTACGAGGGCCGCTGGGGGGCCTACGAGGCCGGGGCGCACCCCGCCTTCGACCGCGGGTGCAAGGCCGTGGCGTGCGCCGTCGTGAGCCGCGCCGTCAGCGTGCCAGACTGCTTCGCCGGCGCCACGCAGTACAGCCAGACCGCCGGCACCTACAGCGGCTCCGTGACCTTCGCCAACCCCACCGCCGACCTGTGGCTCGGAAGGTCCGACCTCAGGCGGCTGGGGCTGGCGGGGACGCGCATCGGCTCCATCGCCGCGGCCATAGGGGGCGACCATGCTTAGCCTCATCCCCACGGAGGCCGTCACGGTCGTACGGCCAACCGTCACGCGCGACGACCTCGGCGAGACAACCGAGGGCGAGCCCGTGCGCGAGGACGTGCGCTGCGTCGTGTGCCCCGGGGCGACCTCGGACATGGACGCGACGCGCCCCGAGGGCGTGACCGTGAGCTACACGCTGCACTTTCCCAAGACCTATGCGGGCGTGCTGCGCGGCTGCTCGGTCGAGGTCCGCGGCGAGCGCTACGACGTCGTGGGCGACCCGCAGCGGACGACCGAGGCGGCCACGCCCGGCCCCTTCAACATGGCGGCGGAGGTGACCCGCGCAGATGGCTGACGTCAAGTTCGGCAGGTTCAAGTGGGACCGAGCCGGGTACGCGCAGCTCATGAACACCTCCCCGGTGCAGTCCGTCATCGACCGAAAGGCGAGGGCCGTCAAGGCCGCCGCCGACGCGGCCGTCGCCGCGGCCTACCCGAGCGCCGATGACCCGCCGCACGAGGTCAAGGACTTCCGCGGCACGCTCGCCGACGGCAGGCTCGTCCGCACGGACACGTGGGCCGCCAAGCTCGGCGAGGCCAAGCACAAGACGCTCAGCAAGTCGCTGGGCGCCGCCAACGGATAGGGGGGTAGCGCATGGACATCGAGGCGACGGTAGCCAGGAGGCTCTCCGCGGCCGTGGGCGTGCCCGCGTTCCTGGAGGTGCCCGAGTCGGCGCCGGACGGCTTCATCACCGTCGAGCGGATCGGCGGGGGCGGCTCGATGCTCGAGCCGTGCCAGCTCGCCGTCGACTGCTGGGCCAAGAAGAAGCAGCGCAAACAGGCGCTCGCCCTCTCCGAGAAGGTGAAGGCAGCGGCCTACGACCTCGACGAGGAGCCGAACGTCTTCAACCCAGAGGTCACGAACTGCTACAGACAGAACGACCCAGACACGGGCCGCTCGCGCTACATCGTGCAGGCCCAGGTGTGGGTCTGCGAGTGAACGAAAGGAGCCTGACATGGCCAAGTCCACCACCAACAACCAGGCGAACGTCTCCGCCGGAAAGGGCGTGAAGGGCGGCTACATCTTCTCCGCGCCCGAGGGCACGGACCTGCCGACCGACATCAAGACCAAGCTCGACCCCGCCTTCGAGTGCCTCGGCTTCATCTCCGAGGACGGCTACGTCGAGACGGTCGACGAGGACTCCGACGACATCGTCGACATCAACGGCGACATCATGGACTCCACCAACTCCAACCGCGTCGAATCCGCGCAGCTCACCTTCGCCGAGATCAAGGCCGCCACGCTGAAGCGCCAGTACGGCGACGCCAACGTCACCGACGAGAACGGCCTCATCACCGTCAAGCACAACGCCGACTCCCACGACGTCTTCGCCTACGTCCTCGAGCTGGTCCTCAAGAACGGCCGACGCTGGCGCAAGGTCGTGCCGAAGGGCAAGTCCTCCGAGCTCGACGACCTCACCATCGCGAGCTCGGAGCTGTGCCAGCGTGCGCTGACGATGAAGTACCTGACCGACGAGCAGGGCAACACCTGCTACGACTACTTCGACTCCACGGAGACCACGGCCGCCGCCTAGGCCGGCCCGGACGGGGCGCGGGGCACGTCCCACGCGCCCCCACGATCGAGAGACAGACACTAAGGAGTGGCATGGCCGAAAAGAAGAAGCACGAGATCGTCGAGTTCAAGTTCCGCGGCCAGAGGTTCGAGGCCGACAAGACCGCGTTCTCCTCCCTCAAGGTGCAGACGGCGCTCAACCTCGGCGAGCGCGACCCCAAGGCGGCGAACGAGGCGATGGACCTCGTCTGCCGCGGCCACCTGGTCGACTACATCGGCCGCATCCCCGACGCCGCGGGCGACGCCCCCGACGAGCTGGGGTGCTCGGCCGAGGACTGGAGCGCCTTCACCTCCGCGATGGCGGAGGCCATCTCGGCAAAAAACTAGCGGGGTTCGCCCGAGACTGGCTCGAGCACAGGGCCGACGTCGTGGCGGATTTCCGGCAGTTCTACGGCATCGACCTGCCGCTCGGGCCGACGGGCGACGACTGCGCGAGGTGGGGCCTGCTGTGGGAGGCCCTGCCGCGCGAGTCGCGCACGGCCCGACGTCTGTCTCTCGACCTCGAGTGGTCGCCGGGCGAGCACATGCTCAGCCAGGCCACCTACTACCTCAGCCTCCTCGCGTGGAGGCAGTGCACCAAGGACGGGCAGAAGGGGCGGCGCGCCCCTCAGCCGCCGAAGACCCCCGGCGAGAGGGCGGACGCCGAGCGGCGCCGCGCCAACGCCGAGGCGTCGCGCGGCGAGATAGACAGGATCCTCGGCATCCCGGAAGGGGGTGCGTAAGTGCCAATCAACGTCGGCTCGGCGTCGGTGACCATCATGCCGACCATGTCGGGCTTCACCGCCAAGATGAACAAGGAACTCGGCGGCGCGGGCAGCGCCGGCGGCTCGGCGTTCTCCAAGGCCTTCGGGGGCTCCGCCCAGCCCGGCACGGGCTTCCTGGGCAGGTTCCGCTCCGCGGGCACGACCGCGGGCGGGGAGATGGGCGAGTCGGTCGGCAAGGGCATCTCCGCCAGGGGCGCGGCCATCGCCGGCGCGCTCGGCGGCCTCGCCTCCACGATCGGCTCGAAGCTCGTCGGGGCAATCGGCGGCCTCATGGGCCAGATCACCGAGGCGTCCGACTCGGCTCAGAAGTTCGCGGGCACGCTCTCCTTCGCGGGGCTGGACGACTCGACCATCAAGAACCTGACGGCCTCGACGCAGGCCTACGCGGACGAGACGGTCTACGACCTCTCCGACATCCGCAACACCACGGCGCAGCTCGCCGCGAACGGCGTGGACAACTACGCCCAGCTCGCCGAGGCGGCGGGCAACCTCAACGCCGTGGCCGGGGGCAACGCCGACACGTTCAAGTCCGTGGCCATGGTCATGACCCAGACGGCGGGCGCGGGCAAGCTCACCGCCGAGAACTGGAACCAGCTCTCCGACGCCATCCCGGGAGCCTCCGGCAAGCTGCAGGAGGCGCTCAAGGCCAACGGGGCCTACACCGGCAACTTCCGCGAGGCCATGGAGAAGGGCGAGATCTCCGCCGAGGAGTTCAACAAGGCGGTCATGGACCTCGGAATGACCGACGCCGCGAAGGAGGCCGCGACCTCGACGTCCACCATCGAGGGAGCCATGGGCAACCTCGAGGCCGCGGGCGTCAAGGCGGGCATGGTCCTGCTCGACGCCTTCAAGCCGCTCGTCACGGGCGGCATCAACGGCGTGACCGACGCCATCGGCCAGGTCACCGACGGCGTCGTGGCGTTTCTCGAGTCGGCCCAGGACAACGGCGCGGTCCAGCAGCTCACCGACATCGTCGGCCAGCTGGGCGGGGCCGCGGCCGACCTCATCGGCGGCGCCGGCGACCTGGCGCTAGCGCTCCTCGGCATCCCGCCGAGCGGCGACGCCGCGGCCGACGCCGCGAACGGGCTCAAGGGCGCGCTGGACCTCGTCCAGCCGGTCGTGCAGGCCGTCTCCGACGCCGCGGGCTGGCTCGGGGACAACGCCGCGGCGGCCGCGCCCCTCGTGGCCGCGCTCGCGGGCGCCTTCGCGGCCATGCGCGTCGTGCAGGGGATATCCGGCTTCGCCGCCGCGTTCTCCGCGGCGGTCGGCGGGACGGCGCTGTCCGCCCCCGCCGCGGCGGCGGGCACGACCGCGCTGGCCGCCGGCGAGACCGCCGCGGGCACCGCCGCGGGCGCCTCGGCGACCCAGATGCTCGCCTTCGGCGGCGCCGTCCTCATGGTCGGCGCCGGCATAGCGCTCGCGTGCGCGGGCGTGCTCATGCTCGCGACCGCCGCGACCCGGGTGGCGTCCGCCGGACCCGGCGCCGCGGTCGGCATGCTCGCCATGCTCGGCGCGGTCGCCGGCCTCGCGGCGGGAGCGGCCGCGATCGGGCCCGCGCTCACCGCCGGCTCCGCCGGCCTGCTCGCCTTCGGCGCGGCCGTCGCCCTCGTCGGCGCGGGCGTGCTGCTCGCCTCGGCGGGCGTGCTGCTGCTGTCGATGGCGCTCCCCGCCATCGCCGCCTACGGGACCGGCGCGGCCCTGGGCGTGGCGGCCCTGGGCGCCTCGATGCTCGTGCTCGGGCCGGGCGCCCTCGTGGCGTCTGCGGGCCTGCTCGCCCTGTCCGTCGCCGCGCTCGGGCTGGCCCTGGGCGTCGCGGCCCTCGGCGCGGCCACGCTCGTCGCGGGCACGGGCCTGGTCGTCATGGGCGTCGGCGCCCTCATGGCCGGCGCCGGCCTGGCCCTCGTGGCCGCCTCGGCGCTCGTCATGGCGGGCCCGCTCGCCCTCGTCGCCGCCATGTCGGCGGTGTCGGGCGCGGGCCTCATCGTCATGGGGGCAGGCGCGCTCGTCGCGGGCGCGGGCATGCTCGTGCTCGGCGCGGGCCTCCTCGTCGCCGCCGCCGGCATGGCGGTCTTCTCGGCGGGCGCCGCGCTCGCTGCCGGCGGGGTGACCCTTCTCGCGGGCGGCATGGCCGCCCTGGCGGCGGCGGTCGCCGGCGTGGCGGGCGGCCTGTCGTCGTCCGCCTCGGCGCTCTCGACCATGGGGGCCTCCATGCCGCAGGTCGCGGCCTCGGCCCCGGCCGCCGCGGCGGGCATCGCGGCGCTGGCCGCCGCCGCGGTCGCGGCCGCGGCGGGGGCCCGCGCGCCGTCGGAGGCCGCGCCCGCCGCGGGCCAGCAGCCCCACGCGGGAGCGCCGGGGCGCCCGGCGCCGCCCGCGCCCACGCGCGCGCGCCAGGCAGCGGCGGCCCCGGCCACCGCCGCGAACGCGGCGCCCGCAGCGATGGCGATCGCGCCGCGCCGGGTCACGAGGCGGCTGTCCTTCTCGGTAGCCATGCCTACAGGTGGCTGGAGCCCAGGGCGCGCTCGCCGGCCTTGATGGCGTC
>JAWQCY010000007.1:0-47066 GCA_036321795.1 Coriobacteriaceae bacterium CM84B_73
AACCCGGAAGTTAAGCCCCCCAGCGCCGATGGTACTGCGGCGTCAGGCCGTGGGAGAGCAGGGCGCCTCCGACCAACGACGGGCATTTGACAGGGGCAGGGCCCCGCCTCGCGGCGGGGCCCTGCCCCTTTGTGTTTGGACTCATGCTATTGCGATCGTTTTAGAGTACGTTCACGGCGTATTTCTACCGCTCAGCTTTAATGGCTATCAGATTATTGCTAGATTCTAATTTATTCTTGTTTGAACTTTGTTAGAAAAATACTACTAATTTGACTGTAATTCAGGTATTAGATTCAGCAAATTGCTTAGTCTCTGTCCGTTCCTGCATGGCGTTTTTTGAATTAGCGAAATATCGAATTCATCTTCTTGCTGAACTGTGTTTTCTTGTATTTGCACGCATGCATCAGTAGTAGGTTTGTAGTTAGCAGCGCTGCGAGTAATGTAAAAGCCAATTTATGGAGATGAATTCTCATGGCAACTCACGTCATGCCATGCCATGGCGCTGCTGTGTCGAGCGCGAATGTTAGTAATCTCTGGTTTAGAAATCGCCATGCTGCGATTCTTGAAGCCCTTGATGCCCCTTTGGAGATTCTTCCGCCCTTTGTTCTGTGTGCTGAGCCAGGTGCTGGTAAGACCTGCCTGCTTGATCTGCTCGTTAATCATTGGTCAAGCAAGGGTCGCCCTGTTTTCCGCGATTACTTTTCTGGGGTGGAATCATCTAGGGTTATTAATAGGGTCTATGCAATTTCCAGGCATCTTCACGCTGAGGGACTGGCAGGTGTGCTCGTGACGATCGACGACATGCCCGCGATGGATGAGGCGGATGCCATGCGTGCCTCAAAGGCGCTTGGAAAACTCTGCAACGATGGACATCGTGTCGTTGTCTCTATTTGCCCTGAGGCATCGGCGCTTTTTGAGCAAATTCCCGGCGTGCGCGTCTATTCGACGGAGTTTTTCAGCCTCGAGCCAGATGAGGTGGATCTCCTCCTTGATGATTCTATTCAGCATGCTCCCGAGGAAGCCTATCGGCTGACTGGTGGAATTGCGGCGTTGTTAGATGATGCGCGCGTACGCTTCTCAAACCTGAGAGAGGGGAAAGAGACAGACTCACTTGCTTGTTCTGCTGGCCTGCGTTCTATGGTTGTCAACTCCCTGCGTCGTACTTTGATGGCCGAGGAGCGTTCTATCCGTTATTCGATGATGTTACTTGGCGCCGGTGACGTTGGCGACGTGGCTTGTGCCGTTGGACGTGATGCGACTGAACTCGTCGACTCCATGGGTCTCCGAGCTCCGTTTTTTGGAATTGATTCGGGCTCAGATACTTTTGAGTGCATTAGGCTGTGCGACAAGAGTGGCTTTGCTGCCTGCATTGCCGATCTTGTCCCCCTGTCTTGCGAGTTTCGAGATGTTTCTCTGCGCTGTGCGCAGATTCTTCTTCATAGAGGGGACTTTGGCAGGGCTGGTCTCGTTCTCAGCAGGCTATGTAATCCCAGCGATGCCGAGAGGCTTGCGCTCGTTTGCCCGCTTGAGTTGATTAATGCGGGCGAGCATAGGCTTGTCAGGCAAGCCGCTGCCTCTGAGGTCTCTCTCGAGGGAGAGATGGAATTCTACAAAGCGGCATCCGAGGTGTTTGTCGCATGGGCGGATTGCTCTCGTGATCAGCTGCTTTCTAGCTTTGCAAGGTTGCCTGAGCCCGCTGGCATTAGGCAAAGTGAGATGTTTGGCCAGGCGGTTGCAGTGCTTCTTTCGGCCCAGCTCGAAGTCTGCTCACTTGCGTCCCCTTCCGGCGTAGGACGATATATGCAGGATATTGAGAGGTCGGGATGGGCGAATACCGCAAACAAGTCCGGTGCGGTTGGGCAAATGGGTGACCCGAGTCTTTTGGGTGGACGTCGTGACGACATTTGCTGTCAAGGGTCCTTTTCTAGTCCAGGCCATGTTGAGAGACTGCTTGACCAGTGGGATGGTTCGGGGAACGACTTGCTTGAATCCCTTGCGATGCATGTTAGGGTTCGCCAGTGTTTGCTAAGTGGCGAGTACTCGAATGCGCTGAAGAGGCTATTGCTTTCAGGCATCAGGCGTGATGGCACCGACCTCCTCTCCTCGATTATCGCGACGGACTATTTCATTGCCAGTGCCCTGGCTGGCGATGCAGACTCCAGGGGCGGTGAATCGCTGGCACGTTCGACGTCGTTCTACCTGTTTGCTGGAATGACTGAGCGTTCGGTCAGACAGGTGATTGAGCGCAGGGTGCTGGCAATCCTGTGCGGAGACGCCGAAAAGCCAGGGGAGTTGGACGCTACGCTTTCAAGGGCATCGCGCAACGGCGAAGACGCGACGGAGTCGATTGTTCTGCTGGCGAGGAGCATGAGCGACCTGAGGTGCGGTAGCTACTTGCACGCTCATGTGAGAGCGGCAAATGCCGTGACACGGGCGAGCGCCGCTGGGCTATCCCATGTCGCGACACAGGCAAGGTTGATTGAGTGTGCTGCCGATGCGTGCCTAGGCGGACGAGAGGCCATAGAGCTGTGGGCCACGTGGCCCTCGGAGGACCTTACTCCCGTCTGCGCATGGCTTGCCAACGCCGTGGATGCAGAAGAAGTTTCGAAGGTCAATCGTCGCGATTCCGTTCGGAAGCGTAACGAGTCCGATATCCCCGTCCTGTCGCTCCTGACTCAATTCTGCGGAGATTTGTCTGACAGGCTTTGGTCTAGGTTGCCAAAGGGCTGCCGTGCGGCAGTGACTGAATTCCGCAAGGCCACAAGCGACCTATACGGCGTTGACCTCTCACGTGGAATCGATGGGGCTACCGATCAAGTGGATGCTCGTTTGCACATCCGCCTTATGGGCGGTTTCGAGGTGAGCCGAGATGGGGTGCCGATTCCCCATGCGGCTTGGAAGAGGCGTAAGGCGCGTGTGCTTCTCGGTCTGCTGGCGGTGATCGAAGGGCATGAAATCACGCGTGCTGCAGCGGTGTCCGCCCTGTGGTCCGACTGCGACTACGTGACAGGGCGAGACAGGCTCTATGTGACTCTCGGGGCATTGAGGAAGGCTATCGGCCAGACGGCTGACGGCCCACAGTATGTGGAGGGAGTCGACGGCAGGCTTCGTCTGAATCCGGATTGTGTAACCGTCGATTTGGACGAGTTTGCCAAGGCGTGCGACGAGGCGCTCGCCGTCCTTGGGAATGATGAGGCGTTGGTGGCACGCTGCGTTGACATACGGGACCAGTACGTTGGTGACGTTGCCGAGATGAGCGAATCGACTGGCTCGTTTGTCGCGAGAGGAGAGGAGGAGAGGCGCCGTTTCACCAACGTCATGTCCGTGGGTGCGCAGGCTTGCATGAGGATGGGCTCGTATGTGCAGGCCGAGTGGTTTGCGAATGCGGCCTATAGGGTCGATCCGCTTCGAGAGGACGTGGCGGAACTCGAGATCCGTGCCTTGTTTGCGCAAGGGCGCGGCGTTGAGGCGCGTGCGGAATATGAGCGTTACGCAAAGAGGCTGATCGAAATGACGGGGATGCCGCCGTCCATTGCGTTGAGAAGGATGGTCAGTGAGCTAAGTGAGGGACTTCCGGGCAAGATGGCTGAGCCCGAGGAGGCCGAATGTGTGGAGGGTGAGGCGGAGGTCCAGACCGGTTACTGACGGCCATTTTCGCGCGTCCCGCCGATAACGCTGCGCTTTTATCGTGTTACATCGCGCGGGGCGCGCGGCCTGGCCAACGGATGGCTAGAGTGGAAGCCTGACAGTCTCAACGTAATCCGCGACAGGTTAGTCGCTCGAAAAAGAGGGTCAAATGCCTAGCTTCTTTTCCAAGTTGCTCTCCGCTGGTTCCGACAAAGAGCTGCGCGAGTTCGAGAAGATCGCCGCACGAGTCAACGACTTCGGTCCGTCCTTCGAGAAGATGGACGAGGCCGAGCTGAAGAGCCAGACCAAGCTTTTCCGTGAGCGTTTGGACAACGGCGAGACACTTGACGAACTTCTCCCCGAGGCGTTTGCCGCGGTGAGGGAAGCTTCCTCCAGGACTCTTGGCATGCGTCACTTCGACGTTCAGGTCATTGGTGGCATCGCTCTGCACCGAGGCATGATTGCCGAGATGAAGACGGGCGAAGGTAAGACCCTCGTCTCGACGCTTGCTGGCTATCTAAACGCGCTTGAGGGTAAGGGTGTCCACGTCGTCACCGTTAACGACTATCTGGCTAAGCGCGATAGCGAGTGGATGGGTCAGGTTTATCGTTACATGGGCATGAGCACTGGCATTCTTCAGAATGGCATGCGCCTGGAGCTGAAGAAGCCCGCCTATGCCGCCGATGTCACCTACGGCACGAACTCCGAGTTTGGCTTCGACTATCTGCGCGACAACATGGTCACGCGCGCCGACATGCGCGTGCAGCGCGGCCACCACTTCGCCATCGTCGATGAGGTCGACTCCATTCTCATCGACGAGGCGCGCACGCCCCTGATTATCTCGGGCGCTGGTTCCAAGTCGGCAAGCACCTACAAGGACTTCGCCAAGGCGGTTCGTGGCCTGGAGCCTGAGGTTGACTTCGAGATGGACGAGGCCAAGCACACTATTGCGACTACCGAGCAGGGCCTGAAGAAGGTTGAGTCCAGGCTTGGCATTGACGACATCTACGGCGACATGTCCGGCCAGTTGGTCAATCACCTCCAGCAGGCCCTCAAGGCGCAATACATGTTCCACCGCGACCAGCAGTACGTCGTCGCCGACGGTGAGGTCAAGATCGTCGACGAGTTCACTGGTCGCATCATGGAGGGAAGGCGCTACTCCGAGGGCCTGCACCAGGCGATCGAGGCAAAGGAAGGCGTGATCGTTCGCGAGGAGAACCAGACGCTCGCAACCATCACCCTGCAGAACTATTTCCGTCTGTATGACAAGCTCTCGGGCATGACTGGTACCGCCATGACTGAGGATGCCGAGTTCCGCGAGATTTACAACCTGCCCGTTCAGGCGATTCCGCCCAACAAGCCCGTTATCCGCAAGGACAACGTCGACCTGGTCTACCGAAACATCCAATACAAGTTCGAAGCGGTTGCCGAGGACGTCGTTCGCCGTCACGCGAAGGGCCAGCCCTGCCTTGTCGGTACCGTCTCGATTGAGAACTCCGAGCGTATCTCCAGGATTCTGGACAAGCACGGCGTGAAGCATAACGTTCTCAACGCCAAGTTCCACGAGCGCGAGGCTGCTATCGTCGCGCAGGCTGGTCGCGAGGGCGCGGTTACCATCGCGACCAACATGGCAGGTCGTGGTACGGATATTCTGCTCGGCGGCAACCCGAACTTCCTCGCGGACGACCTTCTCCGCGACGAGGGCATCGAGCCCGAGGAGGCTACTGAGGAGCAGCGTGCCGAAGCTCTGTCCCGTGCCCGTGAGACCTGTGCCCGCGAGCGTAAGAACGTTATGGAGGCGGGTGGCCTGTGCGTCATTGGCACCGAGAGGCACGAGAGCCGTCGTATCGATAACCAGCTTCGTGGCCGTTCTGGCCGTCAGGGCGATCCTGGCGAGACCCAGTTCTACCTCTCACTTGAGGACGACCTCATGCGTCTGTTCGGCGGCGATCGCATGGATCGCATTGCCGAGTGGATGGAGCGTGCGGAGATGCCCGCCGACGAGCCCATCAAGTCGAAGATGGTCACCAAGGCTGTCGAGAATTCGCAGCGCAAGGTCGAGGAGATCAACTTCTCGATGCGTAAGAACGTTCTGGACTATGACGACGTTATGAACAAGCAGCGTCAGGTCATCTACGAGGAGAGGAACAAGATTCTCGACGGCAAGGACCTGATCGAGCACGTTGCGGACGTCACCTACGACACCGTCGAGCGCGAGGTTGCCAACTACTGCTCCGCCGAGACCTCTCCGGAGGACTGGGACTACGAGGGCCTGGCAAAGTGGGTGCGTGACCTGACCGGTCGCGATGACCTGCCCGAGGGTTCGGACGACCTCGAGTCCTCCGAGATTGTCGACAGGGTCAACGACTTCGTCTTCGGCTGCTATAAGAGCAAGGAAGAGCGTCTGGGCGACAAGATTATGGGTGAGCTTTCGACCCAGGTCATGCTTCGCGTCATTGACACTCGCTGGATGAGCTACCTCCAGGAGATGGACTACCTCAAGACCGGCATCGGCTTGCGTGGCTTCGGCCAGCGTGATCCCCTGGTTGAGTACAAGAGCGAGGCATACCAGGCGTTCACCGAGCTGGTCAACACCATGTATGAGGACTTCCTCCGTACGATTCTGCACGTCGAGCTCGCCGCAGCTCCCCAGGGGCGCCCGGATGACGGCCTGTCTCGTGCCACCTACTCCGGTCCGTCCGAGGTTGATGGCGATCAGGGCTCCCAATCGACGCTTCGTCGCGTGAGCGCGCCGCGTCGTGCTGCGGGCATGCCCCCCGAGGCCCCCAAGCCCTCTGCCGACAAGGCGATGACCTATCGCAAGTCCGATGACCCCAACCCCTACGTAGGCGTTGGCCGTAACGACCCCTGCCCTTGCGGCAGCGGCAAGAAGTTCAAGAACTGCCATGGCAGGAACGCCTAGATGGCCGATGTCACTGCAGAGCGCATAGGCGCCCTGCGCGATAAGCTCACTCGTGTGGAGGGCTATCTCCACATCGAGGAGCGTCGCGTTGAGATCGCCGAGATGGAGGCCAAGAGCGCAGAGCCTGGTTTCTGGGATGATGCCGAGACGGCACGTGCGCACATGGCCAAGCTTGCGGCGAACAAGCAGGACGTCGAGGGGGTGGACTCCGCCCGCTCCAAGCTAGAGGATGCCGAGGCGGCCTTCCAGCTCGCATCCGAGATGGACGATGCCGACCTCCTTGCCGAGGCGTCCGACCTTCTCGATACCCTCGAGGGCGACCTTTCCGAGCTCGAACTGGCCAGCTGGTTTACGGATGACTTGGACCATGGGGATGCCATTGTTACGGTTACCCCCGGGCAGGGTGGTCTGGAGGCGCAGGATTGGTGCGAGATGCTCTTTCGCATGTACCTGCGTTATTGCGACCGCCGTGGTTGGAAGGTCACGGTCAACGACGCTCCTGCGGCAGAGGTCATTGGCATCGACCGTGCCACGTTCACCGTTTCTGGGACGAACGCCTACGGCATGCTCCGTTCGGAGCGTGGCGTTCACAGGCTCGTGCGTATCTCGCCGACCGACGACAAGAAGCGACGCCAGACGACCTTCGCTGGTGTTGAGGTGCTTCCTGTCCTGCCCGAGGATGTCGAAGTGGACATCGATCCCAAGGATTTGAGAATCGATGTCTACCACGCCTCGGGCCATGGTGGCCAGGGCGTCAACACCACTGATTCGGCGGTCCGCATCACGCACCTGCCCACGGGCACTGTCGTGACTTGCCAGAACGAGCGTAGCCAGATTCAGAACAAGGCCTTCGCGATGAACATCCTTCGCAGTCGTCTCTACGAGAAGGAGCTCGAGAAGCGCGAGGCGGAGCTCGACGAGCTTCGCGGCCCGAAACATGACATTGGCTTTGGCAATCAGATTCGCAGCTACGTCCTTTATCCCTACCAGATGGTCAAGGACCTGAGAACGGGCGTTGAGACAGGCAATGTCGAGGCGGTTCTTGACGACGGCGACCTTGACGACTTCGTTGTCGGCTACCATCGTTGGGTGGTCGATGGCAGAAAGTCGGAGCCCGAGGCCTAGGCGCATGGCGCCCTGACGCAAGAGTTCATAGTGAGTGGAAGAGAGGTCTCGCCGATGGTTCGTCCGCCCGTCATCCAGAGAAGGGCCATTCTCGACGCAATGCTCATCATCGTCGGCAGCTTCCTGTATGCCGTCGGTGTCGATTGCTTTCAGGTGCCCAATGGGCTGGCTGCCGGTGGCATTACGGGCCTGGCGACGGTAATCAACGCCGTGGGCCTGCGTGCTGGCGTTAACATCCCCATCGGCTTCCAGGGCCTGGTCGTCAACGCACTTCTCCTTATCCCAGTCATTCGCACTGGCGGCAAGCACTATCTGGTGAGGACCCTCGCGGGAATCCTGTTCTCGAACCTGTTTGTCGACGCCCTGGCGCCCGTTGCCCCAACGCTTGGCGGCGGCGACATCCTGCTGTGCGCACTGTGGGGCGGCGTCATCTCCGGTCTGGGCCTGGGACTCGTCTTCCGCTCGGGCGGCAACACCGGTGGCACCGACATCATCGCGCAGCTCTTCTCGGGAAAGACCGCGATCAGCATCGGTGTGGCGTCGGCCATCCTCGATGCGATCGTTATCGGTGTGTCCATCCCGGTCTTCTCGGTGAGAAATGCTCTCTATGCGTTGATTTGCATGTATGTGGCAACCAAGGTTGTCGATTACGTGATTGACGGCCCCTCGACCTCCCGAGCCGCCTACATCATCTCGACCAAGCATGATCGGATCGCCAATCAGGTTATGTACGAGATGCATCGCGGCTGCACCGAGCTGCAGGCGCGCGGCGTCTGGTCGGGCAACAGCAGGCCCGTCCTGTTCGTGGTGCTGAGTCGCTCCGAGATTAACTGCATCAAGACGCTTGTTTCCGACATCGACCCAGAGGCCCTCGTCGTCATCACCGAGGTGTACGAGGCGTTGGGCCAGGGCTTCGGACAGCTTGGCGCCTAATTGCACTATCTTGCTATTAGTATCATGATGTTGCGCATGTTTTATGCGCCGAGTCGGCATTGCGCAAAGGAACAAGCAGCTTAGGCGGGCAGGCGATATAGTCATACCCGTAGGGCAAAGTCAGCACGTTTCGTTTGGAAAGGACGGATGCAATGAAGTTTTTCATCGACACCGCGGACCTTGACGAGATCAAGGAGGCGGCCAGCTGGGGCATTCTCTCCGGTGTGACCACCAACCCGAGCCTTTACGCCCGCACCGGCGGCAAGCTCGCTGACTTCGAGGGCCACATGGTCAAGATCTGCGAGATTTGCGAGGGCCTTCCCGTCTCGGCCGAGTCCACCGCCGAGACTACCGAGGAGATGATCGCCGAGGGCCGTCGCCTCGCCGCGCTCGCCCCCAACATCGTCGTCAAGCTTCCCATCTGCGAGGCCTCGCTGCCCGCGACCCACACCCTCGCCAAGGAGGGCGTCCGTGTCAACATGACGCTGGTCTTCTCGGCCCCGCAGGCTCTTCTCGCCGCCCGTGCCGGCGCCCGCTACATCTCCCCGTTCGTCGGTCGCTTCGATGACATCGGCGACGACGGCCTGTCCCAGCTCGAGACGGTCGTCGAGGCCGTCAAGAACTTCGACTACGGCTACTGGGAGCAGGAGGGCGGCCCCGAGATCATCACCGCCTCCGTCCGCACCCCGAACCACGTGACGCAGGCTGCCCTCATGGGTGCCGACATCGCCACCGTGCCGTTCGGTGCGCTCAAGAAGTGCGTGCACCACCCGCTTACCGACAAGGGTCTCGAGGGCTTCGCCGCCGACTGGGCAAAGGTTGTCGCCGCTCAGTAGGCGTTCGTGCCAACAGCAGATGATTACGTGGGTCGGGCGGGGAAACCCGTCCGGCCCGTCATGCGAAAGGAGGAGGACATGACTGACGACGAGCTCACCAAGGTCGCTCGCGAGGTTCGCCGCGGCATCGTCACCGCCGTCCACGCCGCCAAGTCCGGCCACCCCGGTGGCTCCCTCGGCGCCGCCGACATTCTCACCTACCTGTACTTCGAGGAGATGAACGTCCGCCCCGACGAGCCTCGTTGGGCCGATCGCGACCGATTCGTGCTCTCCAAGGGTCACGCCGCCCCCGGCCTGTACTCCGTGCTTGCCGAGAAGGGCTATTTCCCCAAGTCCGACCTCGAGTCCCTGCGCCACATCGGCTGCCACCTGCAGGGCCATCCCAACATGAACGACACCCCAGGCGTCGACATGAGCACCGGCTCGCTGGGCCAGGGCATCTCCGCCGCCGTGGGCATGGCGCTTGCCGCCAGGCACTGGGGCGACGACTACCGCACCTATACCCTGTTGGGTGACGGCGAGTGCGAGGAGGGTCAGGTCTGGGAGGCCGCCATGTTCGCGGGCAACCAGCAGCTGGACAACCTCTGCGTGATCGTCGACCACAACGGCCTGCAGATTGACGGCACCATCGACGAGGTCAACTCCGCGATGCCGATTGCGGAGAAGTTCCGCGCCTTCAAGTTCCATGTCATCGAGGTTGCCGACGGCAATGACATGGCGCAGCTGCGCGCCGCGTTCGACGAGGCCGGCGCCACCAAGGGCAAGCCCACCTGCATCGTGGCCGAGACGGTCAAGGGCAAGGGCGTCTCCTTCATGGAGAACCAGGTCGGCTGGCACGGCAAGGCCCCCAACGACGAGCAGTACGAGCAGGCCATGGCCGATCTCGCGAAGGAGGCATAACCGATGGCAGACGTTAAGAAGATCGCCACCCGCCAGAGCTATGGCGAGGCCCTCCTCGAGCTGGCTCAGGACCACGACGACTTCGTCGTCCTGGATGCCGACCTCGCGGCCGCCACTCAGACCGGCAAGTTCAAGGCTGTCCACCCCGAGCGCTTCTTCGACGTGGGCATCGCCGAGTCCAACCTGATGGGCGTCGCGGCAGGCATCGCCGCCGCGGGCCACAAGGCCTTCGCGAGCACCTTCGCGATGTTCGCCGCCGGTCGCGCCTTCGAGCAGGTTCGCAACTCGATCGGCTACCCGCACCTCAACGTCAAGATCGGCGCCACGCACGCCGGCATCTCCGTCGGCGAGGACGGTGCCACCCACCAGTGCAACGAGGACCTGGCCCTCATGCGCACTATCCCTGGCATGACGGTCATCGCCCCGTGCGACGACGTCGAGGCCAAGGCTGCCGTCCGTGCCGCCTATGAGCTCGATGGTCCCGTCTACATGCGTTTCGGCCGCCTGGCAGTGCCCGTCGTCAACGACGTCGAGAACTTCGAGTTCGAGATCGGTAAGGGCATCGTCATGCGCGAGGGCACCGACGTCACGATCGTGGCCTGCGGGCTGATGGTCCAGTCCGCCCTCGAGGCCGCCGAGCGCCTGGCCACCGACGGCATCTCGGCCGAGGTCATCGACATGCACACGATCAAGCCGATCGATGCCGACCTGATTGTCGAGAGCGCCAAGAAGACCGGCCGCGTCGTCACGTGCGAGGAGCACTCCGTCATCGGTGGCCTCGGCAGTGCCGTGTGCGACGTCCTGGCCGAGCGCCTCCCCGTCCCCGTGCGCAAGCTGGGCGTCAACGACGTGTTCGGCGAGTCCGGCCCCGCCGTCGACCTGCTGCACAAGTACGGTCTGGATGCCGATGGTGTCGAGGCCTTTGTCAGGGAGTTCATGGCCTAGCGCCTCTTCCACAGGCAAGGGCGCCGACCAAGAAGCCCCCCTGCCGAGAAGGACCGGCCCATTCGAGCCTCCCCGCACCCTCGTGGTGTGGGGAGGCTCTGCTTATATGCGGGCATGGCGTGGGTTTGCGTGGCGCAGTCCCGCGCTTTGCTAGAATTTGCAGCGTATCTGTACTCTAAACGCACCAAAGGAGCTCTTGTGGCAAACCACTTCGCCAACCGGGGCCCGCAGGACCTGCCCGAGGTCGACCAGGCGCCTCAGCCGCCCCTGTCCTCGCAGGTTCCGCCCATGGCCCCAGAGCCCGACACGAGCGTCGACGCCGGGTATCAGGACCGGCAGGCCTTCGAGACGGTCGCCCAGCCGGACCAGCAGTCCTTTGAGCCTGCCCAGCAGCAGGCCACCCAGGTCGACCTGGGTGTCCCGCAGGTTGAGGACGCCGCGTCCACGGGTGCCTTCCAGGTCGTGGACGATGGTCTGGCCGTTGCGGCGCCCGCCGCTGCCGACCCGTCCTTCTCGGCAGGCTTTCCCGAGCCCTCCGACGACAGCCCCGTCGTCCCGCGCTCGTCCAACCCCGTGATCTCCATGCGCAACGTCACGAAGATCTATCCTGCGCAGCCCAACAAGCCGGCGCTCGAGGACGTCACACTCGACGTCTATCCCGGCGAGTTCGTCTTCCTCGTCGGTCACTCCGGCTCGGGCAAGTCGACCTTCCTCAAGCTGCTGACGCGTGAGCTCAAGGCCACGCACGGCAAGGTCATCGTCGCCGGCCAGGATCTCACCGCGCTGCGCAACTGGAAGGTTCCGTACCTGCGCCGCCAGATCGGTTGCGTCTTCCAGGACTTCAAGCTGCTGCCCGACAAGACCACCTACGAGAACGTCGCGTTCGCGCTCGAGTGCATCGGCAAGCCGCGTTCCGTCATCAAGGCGCAGGTCCCCGAGGTGCTTCGCCTCGTGGGTCTGGGCGAGAAGATGGACAGCTACCCCGACCAGCTCTCCGGCGGCGAGCAGCAGCGCGTCTCGGTCGCCCGAGCCATGGTCAACCGTCCGCCGCTGCTCGTCTGCGACGAGCCTACGGGCAACCTCGATCCCGCGATCTCGCGCGGCATCATGAACCTCCTCGAGCTGATCAACCGCAACGGCACGACGGTGCTCATGGCCACGCACGACCGCGAGATGGTCGACACCATGCGCAAGCGCGTCATTGCCCTCGAGGGCGGCCATGTCGTCCGCGACCAGGAGAGGGGAGGCTACGGCTACTATGGCTCCTACTAACATCGGCTACTCGCTGCGCGAGGCCGCACACCACTTCCGCAGGAACTGGTCCACGGTCCTCGGCGCCGTCGTCACGATCTTCCTGTCCCTGTTCATCATCGGCCTGTTCGTCATCGGCTCGGTCATGCTCAACAACATGGTCGGCAGCGTCGAGGACAAGGTCACGATTCAGGCGTTCATCGCCGACGGAGCCGACCAGACCGCCGTCGATTCGCTCAAGTCCAAGATCGAGGGCTGGAGCGAGGTCGAGTCCGTCACCTACAAGAGCAAGGAAGAGGCTCTTCAGGAGTACAAGGACACCATGTCCAACAAGAACGCGGAGGCGGCCGTCGCCGCCCTCGACGGCACCAACCCCGTCCCCGCGTCGCTCGTGGTCAAGCTCCGCGACCCCAAGCAGGTCACGACCATTGCCCAGAACCTGATCGACGACACCGACTTCCAGGCCGTCGCCGACGACGGCGACGCCAGCGCCTCGGTGCTCTACGGCCAGGGCACGGTCGAGCGCCTCTTCAGCGTCACGAACTACGTCCGCGCCATTGCCGGCGTCCTCGTCCTGCTGCTCGTGTTCGTCGCATTCGTGTTCATCAACAACACGATCAGGCTCGCCATCACCGCCCGTCGTCGCGAGATCGCGATCGAGCGCCTGGTTGGCGCGTCCAACGGCTTCATCCGCGGGCCCTTCATCACCGAGGGCGTGCTCGAGGCACTTATCGGCGCGCTTCTCACCATCGGTGTCCTGCAGGGCGTCTGCAACGTCGCAATCCCCAAGCTCGAGAGCAGCCTGTCGTTCCTGACCTTCTCGCTTCCCGCCGAGACCATGGCCAAGATCTACGGCATGCTCGTGGCAGTCGGCGTGTTCATCGGCCTGTTTGGCTCGCTGATCGCCATGCGCCGCTACCTCAAGGTGTAGCGAGAAGTACTTCGTAGGTTCTGGGGCGGCATCGGCCAGCGTGGCCGGGCCGCCCCTTCTTGTTAGGGGGAGACCATGGGCAGGAAGCGTTCGCGCCCGTCGCGGGCCCGCGGCGGCAACGGCGCCCGTCGCGGGCGGTCCGGCGGCAGGCTCGTCGAGGGCACGCTGCGCGTGTTGCGACCCGGGCACGCCTTCGTCGACACACAGGAGGGGACGTTCGAGGTCGCCCGTCGCGGCCTTCGGGAGGGCATGAACGGCGACGTCGTGCGCGTCTCACTCGTGGGTGGCGGCCAGCCGCAGGCCTATGTCCAGTCCGTCATGCAGCGCAACGTCGCGACCTTCCTGGGCACCTATGGCGTGGCCGAGCCCCTGGGCGTGGTCGTGCCGCTCGACGAGCGCATCCGACGCGACTTCTTCGTGCTGCCGCAGGATGACTCAGCCGAGCGGCTGGGCGTCGCCGAGGGTGACGTGGTCGTCGCGCGCATCCTGACCTACCCGGCCCGTCGCGAGGCGGGCGTGGTCACGCTTGACCGTCGCGTGGGCTCGGGCTCCGAGCTCGACCTCGACGTCGAGGCCGTCGTGGCCTCGTACGACCTTCCCGTCGCCTTCCCGCCGGCGGCACTCGAGCAGGCCGAGGCCATCCGTGCGAACGTCGCCGACGCGCTCGGGCGCCAGCCGTGGCGCCGCGACCTGCGCGACCTTCTCTGCGTGACGGTGGACCCGGCCGACGCGCGCGACTTTGACGACGCGGTGTCGTGTCGTCGGCTGGAAGACGGTGGCTACGAGCTGGGCGTCCACATCGCCGACGTGTCGCACTACGTTGGGTGGGGCACGTCGGTCGACCTCGAGGCGAGGCAGCGCACCTGCTCCGTATACCTTGCCGACCGCGTGATCCCGATGCTGCCCGAGCGACTGTGCAACGACGTGTGCTCGCTGCGTCCGGGCGAGGACCGCCTTGCCATGTCGGTCTTCGTGCGCCTGACGTCCGCCGGCGAGGTCGCGTCGCACCGCGAGTGCGCCTCGGCGATCAGGTCCAAGGCAAGGCTGGACTACGACTCGGTCGATGACCTGCTGGAGGGCAGGCTCGACGCATCCGGGCTGGACTGCGACGCCGGGGTGCGCGACGAGGTCGCCGACGCGCTCGCCCTTCTGGACGAGGTCGCCCGGAGGCGCCTGGTCGTGCGCGAGCGTCGCGGCTCGGTGGACTTCGAGACCAGCGAGTCCAAGGTCACGCTCGACGAGCATGGCCGTCCCATCGGCGTGCGCGTTCGCTCCCGCACCCGCGCGACCTCGCTCGTGGAGGAGGCGATGCTGCTGGCAAACGAGTGCGTGGCCGAGCGCCTGTGGCACGACGGCACGCCGGCGGCCTTCCGCGTGCATGAGCCGCCGATGCCCGACGCACTTCTCGCCACGCTGCCCGTGCTCGGCGAGTTGGGCCTGGCACGTGGTGCCGACGCGGACCTCGTGGCCGCCGGCGACCAGTTTGCCATCCAGGCGGTGCTGCGCCGCGCCCATGGCACCTCGGCCGCGGCACTGATCAACGCGCTGCTGCTTCGCGCCCAGGCGCGCGCGACCTACATGCCCGATAACCGCGGCCACTACGCGCTGGCCGCTCGCGCGTACTGCCACTTCACCTCGCCCATCAGGCGCTATCCCGACGTGATCGCGCATCGCGCGCTCAAGCTGTCCCTGGGCCATGGCGACTCGCCTCGCGTGCGTGCCGAGCAGGACCGCGAGCTCGCGCAGCTGTGCCGCACCTGTTCGGACCGCGAGCGGGTGGCCGACTCGGCGGCCCGCGCCTCGCAGAGGGTCAAGCTCGCCGAGCTCTATGCGGGTCGCGTGGGCGAGGTCGTCTCGGGCGTCGTGTCCGGCTGCGAGCGCTTCGGCATGTTCGTGACGCTGGACGAGACCCTGGCCGAGGGTCTGGTGCCTGTGCGCGCGATGGGGGAGGAGTGGTTCTCGTTCGACGAGGCGCGCCTCTCGCTTCGCGGCGAGTCGACGGGGCGGGTGTGGCGTCCCGGCATGCGTGTCGCCGTCCGCGTGACCGACGCCTGTCCCGCGCGCGGCAGGATTGGCCTCGCGCTCGTGGGCGGGGCTGTGGGACGCGTGCCCAACGGGGTACACTAGTTCACTACGACGGCACGAAGGGAACCAGATGAACCAGTCAAGCATGAACGAAGACCTGATGCAGGCCGAGGGGCTTCTCGTCCAGGGCGAGACGGACCTCGCCGAGTCCCTGCTCAGCCGGATGGCGGCGGATGCCGAGGAGTACGTGGCGGCCAACTGCCCGACGACCGAGCACGTGCAGTGGTTCAGCTTCCCCACGCTGTTCGAGCGCCTGGCCTACCGCCGCGTCGAGAACGACCCGCGCGAGCTGCGCGAGATGGACGAACCCCTGGACCGCATGTACTCCGACCTCGGCCTGGCCTGCGTCCGCCAGGGCGACTACGCCCGTGCGACCGAGGCACTCAAGCAGGCCGTGCGCTGGAACCCGATGGACTGCGCCCACCGCCTGAACCTCGCGGACCTCTTCCGCACCAACGGCGACATCGACGAGTGGCTCGGCCTGAGCTTCTCGGTGTTCGAGCGAGCGAGCGACGCGCGCCACCTGGTGCGCGCCTACCTCAACTTCGCCCAGTTCTTCTCGCAGACGGACCGTCCCAAGCAGCAGGCCGCCTGCCTTCGCTGTGCCCGCAGGCTGGAGATGCCGTCGGCCGCCCTCGAGGACGCCATTGCGGCCGTTGCCGGCGGCGACGCCGACCCCGACTCCATCACCGACGAGCAGGCGCGCGACCTTCTTGCCCAGGAGGGCCTGCCCGAGGGCGCCAACGCCGAGATCGCCGTGTGCATGCTCATGTGCGCCTCGGACGCCGCCAAGACCGGCCACCGCGACCTGGCCACCGACCTCACCGTCCGTGCGCGAGACCTGGTGGGCGGGCCCGCTGCCACGGCCCTGATCGAGCTCATCCACAACACCGACGAGGCGGCCGACGATGCCCAAGCGTGAGAAGAAGACCATCGCCCGTAACCGCTCGGCACGCCACGAGTACTTCATCGACGAGACGTTCGAGGCGGGAATCGAGCTGCGCGGCACCGAGGTGCGCTCCCTTCGCGAGCGTCCCTGCCAGATCACCGACGCCTTCTGCCTGATCAGGGGTGGCCAGTGCTGGCTGCACGGCGTGCACCTGCACCCCTACTCGCACGGCAACATCTGGAACGTCGACCCCGACCGCAAGCGCAGACTGCTGCTGCACCGCAGGCAGATTGACTATCTGGACGGAAAGCTGCGCGTTCGCGGTGCCGCGCTGGTGCCGCTGGAGCTGTACTTCGACGAGCACAACCGCGTCAAGCTCTGCATCGGCCTCGGGCGCGGCAAGAAGCTCTACGACAAGCGCGCCGACATGGCCCGTCGCGACGTCGACCGCGAGATCGCCCGCGCCATCAAGCAGCACAACCGGTAGTGTGCCGCCCCTTGCCCGACGTCAGCTGGTGCGGCGCCAGCGCGGGTCGGTCAGGGTCCTGGCGACGCCCAGCCCCACCGGCAGAAACGCCACGATCAGCACGGCGCGCACGAGCCAGTTGAGCATGCTCGCCGTGTCGAACACGCACATGTAGTACATGGCGCGGTACAGGTACAGGCCTGGCACCATGATCACGATCGAGGGGACCGTGAGGGAGATGCGCGGGTAGCTCGTGCCCAGCTCGGCGACGTTGGCCAGAAGGCCGCTCGCGACGGCGCCCACGAGTGCGGCCGCCTCGGGCGGGCATCCGTGTGCCAGGCCAAGAAACGGCAGCATGGTCGGGAGGTCGACGAGCGTCAGGCGCAGCGTGTTGGATACCGCGCCAATCAGCCCCGCGGTCGCCGCCATGGGGCGCGGGCTGTTGAACATGACCGAGAATCCGAAGACGCCCACGAAGCTCATCGCGAGCCTCAGCAGGGTCAGCGACACCGGCCCCAGGCCCTGCGGCGCGAAGTCATCCGGCCTCAGGCCGACCGCCTCGGCCACCAGCCAACCCATCAGGGTCGCGAGCACGATCACGGCCATCGCGTAGGTCAGCCGCTCGATGCCGCTGCGCATGTCGAGCTTGGCGATGTCGAGCCCCGCCGTAATGAGCGGGAACCCCGGGATCACGAACAGCATCGCGCCGATGTAGCCCGCCTCGTGCGCCATGGCCCCGCTCGTCAGCCGCGCCATGCAGAGAAGTGCCGCGAGGTAGCTGACGCATGCCACGGTGACGCCGCAGGCGATGCAGCTGAACTGCCCGAGCTTGCGCGACAGCATCCTCACCCTCACGTAGTTGCCCAGGCCCGCGCCCACGAAGGCGCATGCCATCTCGACGGGGCCGCCGCCGAGCAAGAAGACGAACGCGGCACAGGCGCACGCCGCGGCCAGGCCCAGCTGCGCGTGGCTGTAGTCCGGCGACGAGTCCTCCACCACGTCGAGCAGGCGGTGGTACCCATTGACGCTCAGCGAGCGCCCGCGCTGCTCCACCTCGTGGACGTAGTCCTCCAGCAGCCAGATGCGGTGCGTGTTGACGCCTGTGGTCGGTAGGCTCACGACCTCGCTGAACGTCTCGTGTCCCTCGATGCAGGTGCACTCGATCGACAGCAACGAGAGGTCCACGTGGACCGTGACCCCGAGCACGCGGGCCACGCGGTTCATCGAGTCGCGCACGCGCCAGGCCCCCGTTCCCGAGGCGAGCATGAGCTGCCCCGTCCGGCAGATGATGGTGGACTTGTCGGCCAGCGATGCCTCGCGCGCAAGGCCCTCGCCCCCGTCGACGACCTCCCCCCAGTCAGCCTGCATGTGCTGGCGGCCAATGCCGTCGTGTCGTGCCTTTGTGACCCTCTGTGCCGTCCGGACCATCTCCTGCGAATGCGTGGCGCCCGCCACAGGGCGCACTTCTCTCCAATCGTAGTCCAACTGGGTGCTGTTCGCCGATTGAGATATCGACACTTTGGAGTATCGTGCTTCTGGTATGCACCCACGTTGGATGCCGAGAAGAACGGACGTGCGGCACCTCGTGGCGCCGCGGGAGGGAAGCGAATGAACCTCGCGAGGCAGGAGTCCGAGTCGATCGAGCTCGCGGTGCTTCTGGCGTTGGCCGGCGGCACGATGGACTGTTATTCGTACCTGGTGCGCGACAAGGTCTTCGCCAACGCGCAGACGGGCAACATGCTGCTGTTTGGCGTCAGCGTGGCGGAGCGCAACTGGGGCATGTGCCTTCACTATGCGGTGCCCGTCGTCTGCTTTGCCCTGGGCATCGCCTTGTGCCATGTGATCAAGCTCGCCTCGCACGAGCGCCACCTGCACTGGCGTCAGGTTGCCCTGGCGGTCGAGATCGTTGCCCTGGCGGTCGTGTCGCAGGTGCCCGTCGGCCATAGCCTGTGGGCCAACGGCATCACCTCGTTCGCGTGTGGCATCCAGGTTCAGGCGTTCCGCAAGTTCCACGGGCGCGCCCTTGCCACGACCATGTGCATCGGCAACCTGCGCAGCGGAACCCAGTCGATGGTGGGATACGTGCATGACCGCGACTCCGACCAGCTGCGTGGCGGCCTGCTGAGCTACTTCACCATCGTCTGCTTCGTGCTCGGCGCGGTCATCGGCAGCGCCCTGATCCCGGCCATGGGCACGCTCATGATCCTGGTCGCGCTTGCGCTTCTGCTCGCGTGCTTCCTCATCATGTTCGTCGACCGCGAGCGTCGCCATGTCGAGCGGATTGTCGAGAAGGACCTCGAGGCCGACCTCGCGGGCATCGAGCCCGTGCGCCAGGACGCCGAGCCGCCCGTCGCGGGCCTTGCCGAGGTCGAGCGCCGTGTCGAGGAGCGTGTCGCCCATGACGTCGAGCGTCGCCACGCCGCCGACATCGAGCTCGACGTCCTGCATGACATGGGGCTCACCACCCAGGAGGGCGACGGGCCCGCCGATGCCGTCTCGCGCGAGGTCGAGGCCCAGATCGAGCGCGACCTGCGCGATCACATCGCCCGCGGCGGCTGGCGCGCCCGTCGCTAGGCGCCGTCGGGCCGCGCGCCGTCGTCCGCGTCGCGGTTCGCACGGCGTCCTTCTCGGCACGACGCCGTGCATGGCGGGGCGCAAAGCGGGTAGAATGGACAGACCCGCGCCACGCACCGCGGGATCGAACACTGACACTCGCATGGTGGCAATCGGCCCCGACCTTATGTGGGGGCGACTGGTTTCGACAGGGTGGTCCTGAGGTGGGCAGCAGGCCGTGGTCTCCTCGCCACGTTAAACAGGGGTCCCGTCAAATTGAATTGACGACAACTCTTTCCAGGGCTCTTACGCCCTCGCCGCTTAATTAATTAGTGGCCGTCGAAGCGGGGGTTTCTCCCGCCCCCGCGGAGACGTCATCTTAGGGAGACGCTCGCGCGGACGTCGTTGGTATGCCGCGCGCTAAGACCGAACCAACTGGGGCGCCGAACGCGGGTCACCGAGTGTGACGCGCCCGAGACCTAATCGGCGACTGAGCCTGGAGACACCTGCCAGGGGATTGCTTTGGACCGGAGTTCGATTCTCCGCGCCTCCACCATGAGTGCTGCGACCCCGTCCCGCATGCCGCGGGGCGGGGTCTTTTCGTGTCGCCGCCTTGTGGCGTATGTGTGACTACTTTTTGACTCGTCAACATGTCGTACAATTGCGTGGCACTTCTCACCTGGGATGGGTTCGTGCGCATAAACTGACTGGCTTTCGAATTTCGACTGGCGAGAAGTGCGGCGAGCCCGCGTCTCGCACGAGGGGGCAACATGGCAAAGACCGTTATCGTCGCCGAGAGCGGCTCCGACATCCCCGCCGGCCTGGCGGCGGAGCTCGGCATCCGCATCGTCCCGATGCACGTCTCGATCGGCGACCGCACGATCGACGACGGCGACATGGATCCCGCCGAGATGCTGGAGGACTGCCGCCAGCTCGTGGTCATGCCGCACACCTCGGGGGCCATGCCCAGCGACTATGCCCGCGTGTTCGACGAGATCCACGACGCCGACCCCGAGGCCAAGATCGTCGTCTTGGCCTACTCAGCCGTGACCACCTGCTCGTACGACAACGCGCTGACCGCGGCCGAGGGCCGCGACTACGTCTTCGCGACCGACACCGCCCAGGTGACCATCGGCCAGGGCCTCATCGTGACCGGCGCCGCCAGGTGGCTCGCCGAGCACCCCGAGGCCGGCCCCGACGAGCTCATCGCCTACGCCGACGGCCTGGCCGCCTCGGTCCAGATGGCCTTCATCCCTGGCGACCTGGGCTACCTGCGCGCCGGTGGCCGTCTGTCCAACGTCGCGTTCCTGGGTGCCACGCTGCTCAAGATCAAGCCGGTCATCCAGATCGTCGACGGCCGCCTCGTGGCCACGGGCAAGCTCCGTGGCTCCAAGCAGTCGGCCGTGCTCAGGTTGATTGACGCCGTCGTCGAGCAGGGCGCCGTCGACCTCGAGCGCATCTTCTTCGTGCGCTCGCCGGGCCTGCCGCTCCAGATCCAGGAGGCTGCCGAGAAGCACGCCCGCGACCTCGGCTTCGGGCAGGTCAGCTGGTTCGACACCGGCAACGTGATCACGTCGCACTGTGGTCCCGGCGCCTTCGGCCTCGCGCTGGTGCAGAAGTAGCCGAGCCGCCGCAGGAACGGCCAAACACTAACGAGAAGAGCGTGCGGGCCGCGTACCTGTTGGTACGCGGCCCGCTGTCTTTCTGGCCTCGTGGCACCGTTAGGCCTTGGCTGCCTCGCCGTCCTTCTCGGCAGGCTCGGGCTCGCCAAACAGGGCCTTCTCGGGTGTGATGGGCAGCGAGCGGACGTAGTTGCCGGTGGCGTGGGCCACCGCGCTGGCGATGGCGGGCGAGGGGGTGTTGATGACGACCTCGCCGACGGACTTGGCGCCGAACGGGCCGGTCGGCTCGAAGCTGGGCATGAACTCGACGCGGACGTCGGGCACGTCCATGCGGGTGGGCAGCTTGTACTGCATGAAGTTGTTGGTCCTGAGGTGGCCGCGCGTGTCGACGGCGACGTCCTCGAACAGCGCCATGCCGATGCCCTGCACCAGGCCGCCCTCGACCTGGATGCGCGCGAGGTTCGAGTTGATGACCGTGCCGCAGTCGACGACGGCGGCGTAGTCGGTCAGCTCGACTTTGCCGGTGGTCTTGTCGACCTCGACCTCGGCGATGCCGGCGATGAAGGGCGGGGGCGACTGCGGCTGGCTGTTGGAGGCGTGTGCGGTGAGCGAGCCGGGCTGGTTGCCGACGCCGATGGAGCGGTTTGCGACCTCGGCAACGCTCATGGCGAGCTCGCTGCCGTCGGCCGCCGGCTCGACGCACCAGACGCGGCCGCCGCCGAACTCGACCTTCTCGACGTCCACGCCCCACCACTCGGCGGCCTGCGCGCGAATGACGTCGCGCAGCTCGTTGGCGGCGCGCAGGACGGCGCCGCCGGAGGTGTAGGTGCCCGACGAGGCGTAGGAGCCCGTGTCGTAGGGGGAGACGTCGGTGTCGACGCCCTTGGTGACCACGTGGTCGACGTCGCACCCCAGGACCTCGGCCGCGATCTGGGCCAGGATTGTGTCGGCGCCGGTGCCGACGTCGGTGGCGCCAATGGACAGCAGGTAGAAGCCGTCGTCGGCCAGGCGAATGTCGACGCTGGCGATGTCGACGTTGGAGATGCCCGAGCCCTGCATGGTCAGCGCCATGCCGATGCCACGGACCTTCTCGCCAAGGTCCTCGCGAAGCGGGCGGCCCTTCCAGCCGACCATCTCCATCGCGCGCTCGAGGCACTCGTCGGCGCGGCAGCTGTACAGGGGCTCCTCGCCCAGCTGGTGGAGCCTCTCGCCGGGCTTGACCAGGTTCTTCAGGCGCAGCTCGCCCGGGTCCATGCCAAGCTCGTCGGCCAGCTCGTTGAGGGCGGACTCGACAGCGAAGCAGCCCTGCGTGGCGCCGTAGCCGCGGTAGGCGCCGCCGGGCGTCGTGTCGGTGTAGACGACGTCGAAGGCGAAGCGCGTGGCGGCGCGGTTGTACAGGCTCAGTCCCTTGCCGCCCACCAGCCAGATCGTGGTGGGGCCGTGGTAGCCGTAGGCGCCGGCGTTGGAGAGCGCGTACAGGTCGATGCCGGTGATCGTGCCGTCGCGCATGGCGCCGACGCGCACGTCCATCCTCATCTCGTGGCGCGTGTTGGAGCACGACATGGTCTCCTCGCGCGTGTAGACGCACTTGCAGGGGCGGCCCGTCTTGAGGGCCGCGAATGCCGAGAAGACCTCGTTGTGCCCCGTCTGCTTCGCGCCGAAGCCGCCGCCCACGCGGGGCTTGACCACGCGAACGCGCGACTGCGGGATCTGCAGCGCGTTGGACACCTGGCGGCGGATGTGGAACGGGACCTGGGTGGAGCTGACCACGGTCAGGCGGTCGAAGGCGTCGACGTAGGCGTACGACGTCATGGGCTCCATCATGGCCTGCTGGGTTGCCTGCGTGTGGTAGCTGCGCTCGATCACGACGTCGGCCGCGGCCAGCGCCGCATCGACGTCGCCATACTCGTGGCCGCCGTGCGCGACCAGGTTGCGCTTGGGGTCGCCCGACTCGTCCGAGCCGTACTTCCAGTCGTCCTCGTCGTGGATGATGACGCCGCTGTCCAGGGACTGCTCCATGTCGACGATCGCGGGGAGCTTCTCGTAGGTGACCTTGACCAGGCGCACGGCGTCCTCGGCCACGCGCTCGCTCTCGGCGACGACCATGGCGACCTCGTCGCCGACGTAGCGCACGGTGGTGTCCAGGATCGCGGTGTCGTACGGGCTCGACTCGAGAAGCGACTGGCCCGCCAGGGTGTAGCGGGTGTGCGGGACGTCGTCGGGGGTGAACACGGCCACCACGCCCTCCAGGGCGCGTGCGGCGTCGCAGTCGATCGAGGTCACGCGCGCGTGGGCCTCGCGGGAGCGGACCATCTTCACGACCAGCGCGTCGTCCGGGGCCAAGTCCCCCGCGTAGACGGGCTTGCCCGCCAGAAGCGACGCGGCGTCCTTCTTGACCACGGGGCGCGACAGCGTCTCCCCGCGCTCGGCGCCGTCGACCTGGCCGCCTCGCTCGGCGATCGAGCGGGCGTTCTCGATGGTGGAGTCGACGACGTCGGCCACCTGACCGTCGGCGTTGTGCCTGCGTGACAGGAAGCGGCGGATGGCGCGCATCTGGCCCGCGTAGCCCGAGCAACGGCACAGGTTGTTCGACAGCTCGCGACGGATGGTCCGCTCGTCGGCGTCGGGGAAGTCGCGGTCCAGCGCCAGCACGGCCATCACGAGGCCGGGCGAGCAGAAGCCGCACTGCTCGGCGCCCTCCTCCGCCATGCAGCGGGCGAACTCGGCCGACTCGGCCTGCAGCGCCTCGAGGGTCGTGACCTCGTGGCCGTCCACGCGGCCCATCATGACGGAACAGGACAGGACGGGCTTTCCGTCGAGCCACACGGTGCACAGGCCGCAGTTGCTCGTCTCGCAGCCGCACTTGACCGACTTGAGGCCGCGGGTGCGGCAGAAGTCGAACAGCGTGGTGTCGGGCGAGACGTCGGTGGTGACCTCGCGGCCGTTGAGGGTCAGGGTGATCATGCGAGTGCCTCCTCGATGGCGCGGCGGACCAGTGCGGGCGCCACCCGGGCGCGGTATGCCGCGGAAGCGCGGCGGTCGTCGCCGAACTTGACCTCGGCGACGCTGGCGAGAAGTGCCTCGAGCTCGTCTGCCGAGAAGCGCTCGGGCAGGGCGACGCCGCCCTCGCCCACGAGCGTGGCGCGCGATGGGCGCGCGCCCACGGCGACGCGCCACCGTCCGTCCCACAGGGCGGCGCAGGCGTTGACCGCCGAGAAGTCCGTGGCGGAGTTGCGCACGCTCTCGAAGCGCGCGTGGTAGTCGTGGTCGCGCACGACCACGTGCGTCAGCACGTCTTTCGGGGCTCCCTTCGCGGCGAACTCGGCGAGCCCGACCCTGCCCGCGCCCACCAGCTCGACGTCGCAGTCCAGGGGCAGAAGCGCGGTCAGGATGTCCGAGAAGCCCATGCGTGCGTAGACGCTTCCGCCCACCGTCGCGAGGTTGCGGAACTGAGCGCCCACGATGTCGCGCACGCCCTGCGTGAAGCAGCCGTGCGTGGCCTCGGCAAAGCCGGCGTGCGCGCTCAGCCGCTCGAGGGTGACCATGGCGCCGATCCGCCACTCGCCGCCCTCGTGCTCGATCCTGTCGAGCCCGCAGCGCGACAGGTCGATCCCCATGGGGGCGATGCGGCTGGCGAGCCTGAGCCACATCATGCCGCCGATGACGGTGGCGCCCCTTGTTTCCTGCAACAGCTCGTATGCCGCCTGCGGCGTTTCGGGCGTCTCGTAGCGCTCGAACCTCAGCATTGCGTCTCCTTCCCGACGTGCACGTTCTTCTCGACAGTATAGTGTGGGGAGGTGTGCGCGACCTGCGGGCCGCGCGTGGCGACAGGAGGAAATCCATGGCGTTTCGCGAGATCGACATCCGGGGGCTGAGCCTCAACCCGTTCACCAGGTTCGGGGACGACTGGGCGCTGGTCACGGCCGGCGACGAGTCCGGCCTCAACACCATGACGGTCAGCTGGGGCCAGATGGGCACCCTGTGGGGCCGCGACGTCGTGACCGTCTACATCCGCCCCTCCCGCCACACCAAGGCCTTCGTCGACGCCGCCGAGCGCTTCACCGTGTCGTTCTACGCGCCTGGGCACAGGCGTGCGCTGGGCGTCTTGGGCGCCAAGAGCGGACGTGACTCCGACAAGGTGGCCGAGGTCGGCTTCACGCCCGTCTTCATGGACGGCACCTGCGCGTTTGCCGAGGCCAGCATGGTGCTCGTGTGCCGCAAGCTGTACGCCGACGACATCCGCCCCGAGTGCATGCTGGACCCGGCCCCCGCCGCCGACCACTATCCCGAGTTCGCGGGGTCGGACGACCCCGACTACCACACCATGTACGTCGCCGAGGTCGAGCGCGTCCTCGTCGCCGATTAGGAGGAAACCATGACTGCCGAGAAGAACCACGAGGTCGCGGACGCCGCCGCGACCGCCACCCCGATGCAGGCCGCCACTGCGACGCCGACCGCCTCCGACGTCGAGGCCGCCCGCGGCCTGTGCGACTTCGTCGCCGAGAGCCCGAGCGCGTTCCACACCGTGGCCGCCTGCGAGCGTCGACTGGCCGAGGCGGGCTTCGTGCCCCTGCGCGAGGGCGACGCCTGGGACGTCGAGCCCGGCGGGAGCTACTACGTCACGCGCAACAACTCGAGCATCGTCGCGTTCCGCGTGGGCGCCAACGTGCTGGGCGGTGCGACCGCGGCCGACCCCGCGACCGGTGCCGACCCCGCGGCGGGCTACCACTTCCAGCTGCTGGCAGCCCACAGCGACTCGCCCGCGTTCAAGGTCAAGGCCTCGCCCGAGCTGTCCGGGCCCGAGGGCTACCTGCGCCTGGACGTCGAGGCCTACGGCGGCATGATCGACCACACCTGGTTCGACCGACCGCTCTCGGTCGCCGGCCGCGCCCTGGTGCGCGACGGCGCGCGCGTCGAGAGCCGCCTGGTCGCGCCCGACCGCGACATCGCCGTCATTCCGAGTCTGGCCATCCACCTGGACCACTCGGTCAACGAGTCCTTCTCGCCCAACCGCCAGGTGGACCTGTGTCCCGTCATGTCCGCCGGCGCCCTTTCCGCCGGCGCGTTCGACCGAATGGTCGCCCGCGAGGCGGGCTGCGAGCCGGAGGCACTTCTCGCCAGGGACCTGTTTTTGGTCAACCGCCAGCGGCCCGTGGTGTGGGGCGAGGCGTCGGAGTTCGTCTCGGCACCCAGGCTCGACGACCTCATGTGCGCCTACGTGGCCCTTCGCGCGCTTGTGGCGTCCGACAACGACCGTTCGGTCAGCGTCGTGGCCATCTTCGACAACGAGGAGGTCGGCTCCAACACCAAGCAGGGCGCCATGTCGACCCTCTTGCGCGACACCTTGTCGCGCGTGAGCTGCTGCCTGGGCCTCACCGACGAGCAGCACCTGCGCGCCCTGTCCCGCTCGATGCTCGTGAGCTGCGACAATGCCCATGCGGTCCACCCCAACCATGCCGAGAAGCACGACGAGGCCAACAGGTGCCGTCTGAACGGGGGCATCGCGATCAAGGAGGCCGCCAACCAGCACTACTGCACCGACGCGTTCAGCCGTGCCGTGTTCGCGGCGATCCTCGATGACGCCGGCGTGCCGCACCAGGCCTTCGCCAACCGCTCCGACATGGCGGGCGGCTCGACCCTGGGCAACCTGTCCAACATGCAGGTGAGCATGCACGCCGTCGACGTGGGCCTGCCCCAGCTGGCCATGCATTCCTGCTTCGAGACGGCGGGCGTGGCCGACGTGGCCCTGGGCGAGGCGGCCCTGCGCGCGTTCCTCTCGACCAACGTCATGATCGACGGCGCCGACGGGGCGACCCTGGGCTAGCCGCGCCCGTTATCTGCCTAGTGGCGTCGCCCGCCGCGGTTGGCGCCCTGGCGCCCCTGGGCGGCACGGTTGCGGGCGGTGGCGTTTTGCGATCGACTCATGCCCTTGGGACCCTTGGGACCCTTGGTCATGCCTCCCGGGACACGCCCGCCACCTGGGGCTTGTTTGCCGTTGCGACCCTTGTTGCCATCGTGGCGACCCGTGCCGGCGCCCTTGTCTGAGCCGTCACGCCCACCCGCACCGGTGCGGCCCTTGCCGCCAGCACGACCGCGAGCGCCCTTGCCGCCGGCACGACCACTCGTGCTGCCGCCCGCGGCGCCCGGGCCCTTGGGCGGGTAGGGGCGGATGAGGCACTTGGGGCCGAACCCGACCAGGTCCTCGCGGCCCGCGCGGCGAAGGGCCTCGCGCACCAGGTGCCAGTTCTCGGGCTTGCGGTACTGGATCAGGGCTCGCTGCATGGCCTTCTCGCGGGGGTCGCGAGGCACGTAGATTGGCTCCATCGTGCGCGGGTCGACACCCGTGTAGAACATGCACGTGCTCATGGTCGAGGGGGTGGGGTAGAAGTCCTGTACCTGCTCGGGCATGTAGCCCATGTCGCGGACGGCCTCAGCCAGCTCGACGGCCTCCTTCATGGTGGAGCCCGGGTGGCTGGAGATCAGGTACGGCACGACGTACTGCTCGAGCCCCGCCGCGCGCGTCACGCGCTCGAAGCGGCGGCAGAACGCCTCGTAGACCGCACGCGACGGCTTGCCCATGGCGGCGAGCACCGTGTCGCTCACGTGCTCGGGCGCCAGGCGCAGCTGGCCCGACACGTGGTGACGGACGAGCTCGTCCAGAAACTCGTCGGACTCGTCCGCCAGGGTGTAGTCGAAGCGCACGCCGCTGCGGACGAAGACCTTCTTCACGCCGGGAAGCTGGCGCAAGTCGCGCAGCAGCCGCGCGTAGGAGTCCTCCTCGACGACCATGTTCTTGCAGATGGTCGGCCACATGCAGCGACGGTTGGAGCACACCCCGCGGGTTGCCTGCTTGTCGCAGGCGGGGCGGCCGAAGTTCGCCGTCGGACCCCCGACGTCGGTGATGTAGCCCTTGAAGTTGGGGTCGTGCGTGAGCGCCTCGGCCTCGCGCATGACGCTGTCGTGGCTCCGCACCTGCAGGACGCGTCCCTGGTGGAAGGTGATCGCGCAGAAGCTGCACTCGCCGAAGCAGCCGCGGTTGGCCGCTATCGAGAAGCGCACCTCGTCGAAGTCGAACGCGGGAACGCCGCCGGCGGCGTCGTAGTCGGGGTGCCAGGCGCGGGCGTAGGGCAGCTCGTAGACGGCGTCGAGCTCGGGCGTGGTCAGGGGCGGCTGCGGCGGGTTCTGCACCACCAGCAGGTTGTCGTCGGGGTAGGGCTCCACCAGGCAATGCGCGGTGATCGAGTCCATGTTTCGGTACTGGACGGCAAAGCTGCGCGCGTAGGCCATCCGATCGCGCCGCAACTCGTCGTATGAGGGCAGCGTCTCGTAGTCGACGAGATCGTCGGTCGTGCGCGTGCGGTAGACCGTGCCCGCGATCCAGGTGACCTGGTCGACGGGAAGGCCCGAGTCCAGGGCCTCGGCGACCTCGACGATGGACTTCTCGCCCATGCCGTACAGAATCATGTCGGCGCCCGAGTCCAGTAGCACCGAGCGCTTGAGCGAGTCGGACCAGTAGTCGTAGTGGGCAAGGCGACGCAGGCTTGCCTCGACGCCGCCCATCAGAATCGGCACATGCTTGTAGCTGCGGCGGATTAGGTTTCCGTAGACGACGCAGGCGTGGTCGGGGCGCATGCCCATCTTGCCGCCGGGGGAGTAGAAATCCTTGCCGCGGCGACGCTTGGCCACGGTGTAGTGGTTGACCATCGAGTCCATGTTGCCCGCGCTCACCAGGAAGGCCAGGCGCGGCTCGCCCAGCGCCGTGACGCTGGTGGGGTCGTTCCAGTCGGGCTGGCAGATTACGCCCACGCGGAAGCCGTGCGCCTCGAGCGTGCGGGTGACGATCGACATGCCGAAGCTGGGGTGATCGACGTAGGCGTCGCCACAGACGTAGACGAAGTCGCACCGGTCCCAGCCGCGCTCGTCCATGTCGGCTCGCGAGACGGGCAGGAAAGCCTGCCGAGAAGGACGCTCGGGTGCGTCCGCCCTGCCGCCTGTGTGCTTGGCCATGTCAGTCCCCTCGCTCGCGTTTCGTACGGACCATGGTAGCAACGCGGCGGGGCCCGTGCCGACCTCGCGGCACCCGGCCGCGAGGCCGCGAGGTCGCGAGGTCGTGGGGTCGCGCTATCTGCCCGCGGCCCCGTTGCCGCCCACGCGCATGGCACGCATCGCGTTGAGGATGGCGATGATCGCCACGCCCACGTCGCCGAAGACGGCCAGCCACATGTTGGCGATGCCGAGGGCTGCCAGCGCCAGGATGATCAGCTTGACGGCCAGGGCGAAGACGATGTTCTCCCACACGATGCGCATGGTCTTGCGCGCGACGTCGATCGCGCGGGCGATGTTGGACGGCTTGTCGTCCATAAGGACCACGTCGGCGGCCTCGATGGCGGCGTCCGAGCCCATCGCGCCCATGGCGATGCCCACGTCGGCGCGGGTCAGGACGGGCGCGTCGTTGATGCCGTCGCCAACGAAGGCCAGCTTGCGGCCGTTCTTCTCGGCAGCCAGGAGCGACTCGACGCGGTCGACCTTGTCGCCCGGGAGCAGCTGCGCGTGGTACTCGTCGAGCCCGAGCTGCGCGGCCACGGCGGCGGCGACCTCCTCGCGGTCGCCGGTGAGCATGACGCAGCGGCGCACGCCGCAGGCGTGCAGGTCGCAGATCGTCTGCGCGGCGTCGTCCTTCACGACGTCGGCGATGACGATGTGGCCGACGTAGGCGCCGTCGACCGAGACGTGCAGGATGGTGCCGGTGAGCTCGCAGTCGTGCCAGCTCGTGCCATGCTCGCGCATGAGCTTGTCGTTGCCCACCAGGACCACGTGCTCGGCCTCGCGGGTCTTCTCGGCAACGCGCGCCGAGACGCCGTGGCCGCTTTGCTCCCGGACGTCGCGGACGAGGTTGCGGTCGATCCGTCCGCTGTAGGCTGCCTTGACCGACAGGGCGATCGGGTGGTCCGAGAAGGCCTCGGCGTAGGCGGCGTGGCTCAGGACGTAGTCGGGGTCGATGCCTGCCTCGGGGTGGACGGCAACCACGTTGAAGGTGCCGTTGGTGAGCGTGCCTGTCTTGTCGAACACGACGGTGTCGACCTCGGAGAGCGCCTCGAGGTAGTTGGAGCCCTTCACCAGCACGCCGATGCGGCTGGCCCCGCCGATGCCGCCGAAGAACGACAGCGGTACGCTGATCACCAGGGCGCACGGGCAGCTGACCACCAAGAAGGTCAGGCCACGCAAGATCCAGTCGCCCCAACACCCCGTGACAGCTCCGCCGACGATGGCGAGAAGTGCCGCGGCGCCGGTGACCGTGGGCGTGTAGACGCGGGCGAAGCGGGTGATGAAGTTCTCGGTCTTCGCCTTCTTCTCGCTGGCGTTTTCCACCAGCTCCAGGATGCGGCTGACCGTTGACTCGCCGAAGGGCTTGGTCGTGCGGACCCTGACGAGGCCCGTCATGTTGATGCAACCGCTGACGACGTCGGCGCCGGCCTCCGCGTGGCGCGGGACCGACTCGCCGGTGAGCGCGGCGGTGTCGAGCTGCGTGGCGCCATCGACGATCACGCCGTCGATGGGGACGCGCTCGCCGGGCTTGATCACGATGGTGGAGCCCACGGCGACCTCGTCGGGGTCCACCCGCACGAGCTCGCCGTCCCTCTCGACGTTGGCGTAGTCGGGCGCGATGTCCATCATGGCCGCGATCGACTTGCGGCTCCTGCCGACGGCGTAGGCCTGGAACAGCTCGCCGACCTGGTAGAACAGCATGACGGCGGCACCCTCGGCCATGTGTGGGTCGGTGTCGGGGAACGCGACCATGGCAAACGCGCCGAGCGTGGCCACGGCCATCAGGAAGCTCTCGTCGAAGGCCTTTCCGCGCCGGATGTTGTTGGCAGCCTTGGCAAGCACGTCGTGGCCGGCAATCGCGAACGGGACCAGATAGAGCGCGAAGCCGGCGTAGACGCTGCCGACCCCGCCGAAGAGCCTGTCGAGAAGACCCGTCTCGTCGAGGGCGAAGACGACCGCGAACACCGCGAGCGCGCACAGGATGCGGTTGCGCTTGTGGGTGAGCGACTCCTTCTTGCGGCGCCTCTTCTTGGGGGTCTGCTTGCTTGTTGCCATGGTGCTGTCCTTTGGGTTCGTGAACGTGGCGGGCATGGTTGCCCTCCTGTAGTCTTTCCGCTGCGCCGGCGGCCTACGCGCGGATCGTCCCGCATGGGGTGGCCGCGATTTCTGAGCCGCGCCAGCGGCGAAGCTGAGCGGCGGCCCCATGCGGGACGACCGCAGGGAGTGGGCCTGCTAGCGCAGGATCTCGCAATCGGGCTCTGCGTCGGCAGTGAAGTCGACAACGCGGTCGAGCACGTCGTCGAACTCGGCGTCGTCGGCCTCGAGGGTGAGCTTCTGGGTCATGAAGTTGACCGAGACGGACTTGACGCCCTCGATCTTGGCGAGCTCGTCCTGCAGCTCGCGGGCGCAGTTGGCGCAGTCGATCTCGTCCAGCTTGAAAGACTTCCTCATGGTGTTTTCCCTTCTCGCGGGGCGCCGGCGGCGCCTCCCTTGCTATTCGCAGATGTGGCTGAGCCCGACGTTGAGCATGGTGTAGACGTGGTCGTCGGCCAGCGAGTAGACGACGTTGCGGCCGTCGCGCTCGAACTTGACCAGATGCGCCTGCTTGAGCGTGCGCAGCTGGTGCGAGACGGCGCTCTGCGTCGTGCCGGTCTCGTCGGCGATGTCGGCCACGCACAGGTCGCGGCCCATCAGCGTGAACAGGATCTTGATGCGCGTCGTGTCGCTGAACACCTTGAACAGGTCGGCGAGGTCGTAGAGAAGCTCCTCGTCGGGCAGCTGCTCGGGCGCCTGGCCGGCGGGGATGGGCTGCGGGGGCGTCGTGTCGTCCCGGGTCGTCGCCTCGGCGTCATGCGTGTCTGCCATGTTGTCCCTCCCTTACGTTTCCTGTTTGTCCGAACACTTGAACAAACGCTCATATGTACTGTTGAGAACAAGTATATGAGCGATTGCTCATATGTCAATGGCAATCTCGGCGCACTTCTCGCCAGCGGTGCCGTTCGTCGGATAGTTGTCTTTCCACCGCCTTGGCTGTTGCTACGGACGGGGTGTTTCATGCACGATAAGAAGAACCGTGCATACCTTTTCCTATGAGGGGAGGACCCGTGGAGCAAGAGAACAAAACGCAGGTCAAAGCCATTCCTGATGACAAAGCCGCATCTGACGGCAAGGCCGCGTCCGGCGTGCGGTCCGTCGGCAGCGACATCGACTGGGGCGCCTCGCTCGCGCTGCTGTGGAGCTTCGTCGGCAGGCATCGCGGCCTGGTGGCGATGACCGTGCTCACGGTCCTTCTGGACATGACGGGCATGCTCTTCGTCCCCACCGAGCTCGCCGCCCTCATCAACGCCGCGGTCAACAGCGGCGACCCCGCCGTGGTGGGCAAGTCCGCCGCGGCCATGCTCGTCGCCTCGATCGTCGGCTCGGGCGGTGCCGTGACCAGCAGCTGGTTCGCCGCGCGCCTGTCCGCGAACGTCGGCCGCGACATCCGCGTGGCGGTCTACGAGGCGTCCCTGTCCTTCTCGGGGGCCGACTTCGAGCAGTTCGGGACGGGCTCGATGATCACGCGCACGCTCTCCGACATCAACGTCATCCAGCAGACGCTGCTCATGAGCATCCTCATGATCTTCCCGGTGCCCATCCTGTGCGTCATCTCGGTATGCCTGGCCTGGTCGGTCGACCATGTCATGGGCCTCGTCCTGCTGGCGATCGCCATCATCGTCGGCGCCGTCTCGCTGGTGGCGGTCGGTCGCACCGCGCCGGTCTTCACCAGGCTCCAGGGTTTCATCGACCGCATGAACGTCCGCATGCGCGAGAGCATCACCGGCGTCCGCCCGATCCGCGCGTTCGGTCGCGAGGCTGCCGACAAGGACCGTCTGGACCGTACCTTCTCCGAGTACGCTGACAACGCCATCAAGGTCAACTACGTGTTCTCGGTCACTGACTCCCTGACCTTCTTCGTCATGAACATGGCCGAGGTCGTCGTCGTGTGGCTGGGCGCCGACCGCGTGGGCGCCCACGCGATGCAGATCGGCTCGATTTCGGCGTTGGTCGAGTATGCGATGCTCATCCTCTTCTTCATGATGATGATGCAGTTCGCGATCCTGTCGGTCCCGCGCGCCATGGCCTGCCTGGCCCGCGCCAACGAGGTCCTCACCCACGTGCCCAGCGTCCGCGACCCCGAGAGCCCCGTCGAGCTCGACCACCGCTCCGCCGAGAGGAGCGCGCTTCTCGACGACCCGTCCGAGGTCTTCCGCTTCGACCACGCGTCGCTGCGCTTCCCCGACGCCGACGAGTGCACGCTGTTCGACCTCGACTTCCCGCTGCGTCGCGGCGAGGTCGTGGCCATCATCGGCAACACCGGCTCGGGCAAGTCGACCATCGCCAAGATGCTCCTTCGCCTGCACGACGCGACCGAGGGCAGGGTCCTGTTCCGCGGCGTCGACGTGCGCGACGTGACCCAGGCCGACCTGCGCTCGCACGTGTCCTACGTCCCGCAGCGCGCCTGGCTCTTCTCGGGAACCATCGCCGACAACCTGCGCCATGGCCGCGCCGATGCCACCGACGACGAGCTGTGGCACGCCATCGACGTGGCCCAGGCCGGCTTCGTGCGCGAGCTTCCCGACGGGCTCGCCACGACCGTAGCCCAGGGCGGCACGAACTTCTCGGGCGGCCAGCGCCAGCGCCTGGCGATCGCCCGCGCCCTGGTTCGCCGCTCCGATCTGTACGTGTTCGACGACTCGTTCAGCGCCCTGGATTACAAGACCGACGCGGCGCTGCGCCACGCCCTGCGCGCCGACCTCGCCGACGCCGCGCAGCTGATCGTGGCCCAGCGCGTGGGAACTATCCACGACGCCGACCGCATCGTCGTCCTGCGCGACGGCCGCATCGTGGGCCAGGGCACCCACGACGGGCTGATGGGGTCGTGCCCCACGTATCGTGCCATTGCGGAGTCCCAGGCCAAGGGAGGTGCCAACGATGAGCAGTAAGAAGGACCGCGCTGCCGAGAAGAACGAGGAGCTCGAGATCCCCGAGAACGCGCTGGCGTCCGCCAGGCGCCTGTGGGTCGAGGCCGGGCCCGACCGCTGGAGGCTCGTGGTCGCCGCGGTCGCCTCGGTCGCCTACGTCTGCTTCTCCGTCGCGGCGCCCGCCTACAGCGCACACGTGATCGACTACCTGTGGGGGCGCATCCAGGTCGCCTTCGCCGAGGGCCGGCCCTTCAGCGTGACCATGGCCGACGGCGGCCCGCAGGTGCTCACCTACCTGTGCATCTGGACCGCCGCCTGGGCCTTCTACTCGGTCCAGGTCCTGGTCATGGCGAGCTTTGCCGAGCGCCTGAACCTCAACCTCCGCAAGCGAATCTCGTCCAAGATGGGACGCCTGCCGTTGGGCTACTACGACGCTCACAAGCCCGGTGACACCATCAGCCGCGCCACCAACGACCTCGACAAGATCTCGGAGGTCCTGCAGAGGGCCGTGACCCAGCTGATCATCTCGGTCGTGACCCTCGTGGGCGCCGTGTCCATGATGTGCCGCTACAGCGTGCCCCTCACGCTGGTCTTTCTCGTGTTCGCCGCGGGCGGCCTCGTGCTGACCAAGTTCGTCGCCTCGCGCACCCTGCGCGTCGCCGCGCTCAGGCAGCGCGTCACCGGCGAGCTCACCGGCAGCGTCGAGGAGGCCTACTCGGGCCGCCTGATCGTCAAGTCGTTCGGCCTTGAGGCCTCCACCACCGAGTCGATCGCGACCTCGGCCGCCGAGCTTGCCGACGCGAGTGCCACCGCGGACTTCCTGACAAACGCCGTCGGCCCTGCCGTCCGCTTCGTCGGCAGGCTCGGCCAGGTCCTTCTCGGCGTGCTTGCCGGCGGCATGCTCGTGTCCGGCCGCCTGTCGGTCGGCGTGTTCCAGGCATTCTTCCAGTACTGCACGCAGGCGAGCGAGCCCCTGACCCAGCTGTCGCAGACGACCAACATGCTGCAGGGCGCCCTTGCCGCCGCCGAGCGCGTGTTCCGCCTGCTGGACGCCCCCGAGCAGGTGCCCGACCCCGCCGAGCCCCTCGCGCCCGTCACCCCCGCGCGCGGCCGCGTCGAGTTTAGCCACGTGGCCTTCGGCTACACGCCCGAGAAGCGCCTCATGCACGACGTCTCGCTCGTCGCCGAGCCTGGCGAGAAGGTCGCGATCGTCGGTGCCACGGGTGCTGGCAAGACCACGCTCATCAACCTGCTCATGCGCTTCTACGAGGTCGACGGCGGGCAGATCCTGTTGGATGGGGTGGACACGTCGCGCATGCGCCGCGCGGACCTTCGACGCCAGTTCGGCATGGTCCTCCAGGATGCGTGGCTGTTCGGCGGCACCATCGCCGACAACATCGCCTACGGCAGGCCCGACGCCACGCGCGAGGAGGTCGTCGCCGCGGCCAAGGCGGCCCACGTCGACTTCTTCGTCAGGACGCTGCCGCACGGCTACGACACCGTGCTCACCGACGACGCCGAGAGCGTGAGCCAGGGCCAGCGCCAGCTGCTCACCATCGCGCGCGCCATGCTGTGCGACCCTGCGATCCTGATTCTGGACGAGGCCACTTCGAGCGTCGACACCCGTACCGAACAGGCCATCGTTCGCGCGATGGAGGCCATCATGGAGAACCGCACGAGCTTCGTCATCGCGCACCGTCTCTCCACGATCGTCGACGCGGACCTCATCTTGGTGATGGATCACGGCGACATCATCGAGCAGGGTACCCACGAGCAGCTGCTTGCCGCAGACGGCGCCTACGCCGAGCTGTACCGATCGCAGTTCGCGTAGGGAGGGCGACGGGTGGGCCGACCATTCGGGACACCCCGTCCGTCCGGGCTGCCCCGCGCGCCCTTCTCGCCCGTCGTACCCCTCGCGAAAGGAACCCCATGCAGTATCGCGTCGACCCACGCAGCGGCAACAAGATCTCGGCCCTGGGGCTGGGCTGCATGCGCTTTCCCGGCTATGCCGTCGGTCGTCCCGACCCCGTGGCGGCCGAGGCGGTGATCTCGCGCGCGGTCGAGCGTGGCATCAACTACCTGGACACGGCGTATCTCTACCCTGGGAACGAGGAGCTGGTGGGCGCCACGCTCGAGAGGCTTGGGCTGGGGGAGAGGGTGCTCGTTGCCACGAAGCTGCCGCACGCGTCGTGCGTGGGGGAGGACGACTTCGATCGCTTCTTCGACGAGGAGCTGCGTCGCCTGCGTCGCGACCATGTCGACTACTACCTCATGCATAACGTCACGAGCCCGGCGCAGTGGGAGCGCCTGCGTTCCATCGGTATCGAGGGTTGGCTGGACAGGCAGCGCTCGAACGGGCGTATTCGTGAGGTAGGGTTCTCGTTCCACGGCAGCGAGGGGGACTTCCCCGTCCTGTTGGACGCCTATGACTGGGACTTCTGTCAGATTCAGTACAACTACGCCGGCGAGCGCTACCAGGCGGGAACCGCGGGCCTTATGGCCGCGCACGAGCGTGGCATGGCGGTCTTCGTGATGGAGCCGCTGCTCGGCGGCCGCCTGGCCGACAAGATGCCCGACCGTGCCCGTCGCATTCTTGACGCCGCGGGCTCGCCCCTGCCCGGGCTTGCCGCGGCGGACGGGGATGGCGCGACGTCACCTGCGGCCAACGCCGCCGCCTGGGGGTTGTCCTGGGTTTGGAACCACCCCGAGGTCACGATGCTTCTCTCGGGCATGGCGTCGCCCACGCAGGTGGATGCGAACTGCGACGTGGCGGAGCTTGCGCTTCCCGGGGCGCTCGGGTGGGAGGGCCTTGGCGTCATCGCGGAGGTTGTCGCCGAGTTCGAGCGATGCAACCGGGTGCCCTGCACGGGTTGCAACTATTGCATGCCCTGCCCGAGGGGCATCAACATCCCGGGATGCTTCTCGGCATATAACGCCTCGTACGCGTACGGCTGGCTTGCGGGCGTCCAGCAGTACTTTACGGCGAGTGGCGTTCGGACCGAGAACCCGCGCCTGGTCAGCAACTGTGTGGCTTGCGGGAAGTGCGCGCGACGCTGCCCGCAGCACATCGACATCCCCGCCCGCCTGGCCGACGTCCGCCGTCGCCTGCAGCCTGCGATCGTCGACCCGTTCCTTGGGCTGGTCGCGCGCAACGCCCGTCGTGGGAGGTAATGCCGCGGCGCGCCCGGCTCCGCCGCTTGCCAGGACCCACGGCCCGTGAAGGCGTACGTCCGTCCCGACCGCGCACGAAAAAAGGACCCGCCCGCCGAAAAGGCGGAGCGGGTCCAAGCGGAACGGGATGCGTCCGCGCGGGCGCGTCGGGCGTCCCTACTTCTTGATCCAGCTGAACATGGAGCGGATCTTCTCGCCAGTGACCTCGATGGGGTGCGTGTTGATGGCCTCACGCTGCTCGAGGAGCCACTTGTGGTCGTTGTTGCAGTCGTCGACGAACTCCTGTGCGAACTCGCCGTTCTGGATGCGGCGCAGAATCTCCCTCATGGCCTCACGGGACTGCTCGTTGATGACCTTCGGGCCGGCATAGTACTCGCCGTACTCGGCGGTGTTGGAGATGGAGTAGTTCATGAAGTGGATGCCGCTCTCGTACATGAGGTCGACGATCATCTTCATCTCGTGGTAGCACTCGAAGTAGGCCAGCTCCTCGGGGTAGCCCGCCTCGGTCAGGGTCTCGAAGCCCGCCTTGACCAGCTCGACGAGGCCGCCGCACAGGACGGCCTGCTCGCCGAAGAGGTCCTCCTCGGTCTCCTGGGCGAAGGTCGCCTTGATGATGCCGGAGCGGGCGCCGCCGACGCCCCAGCAGTAGGCCAGGGCGATGTCCCACGCGTCGCCCGTGGCGTCCTGCGCGACGCACGCGAGGTCGGGCACGCCGGAGCCCTCGGTGTACTGGCGACGGACGATGTGCCCGGGACCCTTGGGCGCGCACATGATGACGTTGACGTCCTCGGGGGCCTTGATGTAGCCGTAGTGGATGTTGAAGCCGTGGGCGAAGGCGAGGGTGTCGCCGGCCTTCAGGTGGTCCTTGATGTGCTCCTCGTAGACCTTGGGCTGGGTCTCGTCGGGCGTCAGGATCATGATGACGTCGGCCTCCTCGGCCGCGGTGTCCATGTCGACGACCTTGAGGCCGGCCTCGCGGGCCTTCTCGGCGGACTTGCTGCCCTCGCGCAGGCCGACGCGAACGTCGCAGCCCGAGTCCATGAGGTTCAGCGCGTGGGCGTGGCCCTGCGAGCCGTAGCCGATGATGGCGATCTTCTTGCCCTGGATGACCTCGGGCTTGCAGTCGTTCTCGTAGTAGATGGTGACGGCCATGCTGACTTCCCTTCGTTGACGTGCGTTTGCTTGCGTATCAAACCGCTGCTTGCGGGTGGTACCTCGTTGCCCTAGGCCTCGTGGCCCCTCGACATCGCGATCTTGCCGGTGCGCGTGAGCTGGCGGATGCCGTAGGCGCGCAGCAAATCCTCCAGCGCGTCGAGCTTGTTGGCGTCGCCGGTGGCCTCGACGGTGAGCGTGGCCCTGCCGACGTCGACGACCTTGGCGCGGAACAGGCTGGCGATCTCGATGACCTCGTGCCTGCGCTCGGGGGAGGACTGCACCTTGATCAGAACGAGCTCGCGCTCGACGACGTCGGTGTCGGTGTAGTCCGAGATCTTGTAGACGCTCACGAGCTTGTGGAGCTGTTTGGTGATCTGCTCGAAGCCGACCTTGTCGGCGTCGACGATGATCGTCATGCGGGAGAGGGTCTCGTCCTCGGTGGGTGCGACCGAGAGCGACTCGATGTTGAAGCCGCGGCGGCTGATCATGCCGGTGACGCGCGAGAGCACGCCGCTCTTGTTCTCGACGAGGACCGAGAGGATGTGCTTCATCGGGACTCGCCTCCCTTCGTCTCGTCTGCGTGCTCGCCGAAGCCCTTCTCGGTGACGCGGACGCCGCCGAGGGTCACGTCCAGGGCGCCGATGATGTCGTCGATCGGGGCGCCGGGGGCGACCATGGGGTAGACGGTCTGCTCGGTCGGAATCTGGACGTCCAGCAGGTACGGGACGTCGGATGCCAGCATCTCGTCCAGGGCGCCGTCGAGTTCGTCGGGGTCGCTCACCGAGCGGGCGCGCCACCCGTAGGCGTCGGCCAGCTTGACGAAGTCGGGGTTGGCGTCCAGCTCGGTGAAGGAGTAGCGCTCGTGGTAGAACAGGCGCTGCCACTGGTGGACCATGCCCAGCGCGCGGTTGTCCACGACCACGACCTTGACCGCGACGCCGTTGATGGCGGCGGTGGCCATCTCCTGCGAGTTCATCTGGAACGAGCCGTCGCCCGCGATGCAGACGACCTCGTCGTCGGGGCGTCCGATCTTGGCGCCGATTGCCGCGGGGAAGCCGAAGCCCATGGTGCCCAGGCCACCGCTCGACAGGAACGTGCGCGCGTGCTCGCGGTGGATGTTCTGGTGCGCCCACATCTGGTGCTGGCCGACCTCGGTGGTCACGACGGACGCCTCGGGGTCGAGCTTGTCGCTCAGCTTGGAGAGAAGCACCTCGGGGGCGATCTTGTCGGGGTAGTCGGCGAAGTCGCTGGCGTACAGCGGCCAGCGCTCACGCCACTCGCACACGCGCGAGAACCACTCGGAGCCCACGCCCGAGACGCCGAGCTTGTCCAGGCGCTCGTTGATCGAGGCCAGGATGCCGCGGGCGTCGCCGACGATTGGCACGTCCGGGTCGATGATCTTGCCGATCTCGGCCGGGTCGATGTCGATGTGGATGACCTTGGCGTGCGGCGCGAACTCGTCGACTTTGCCGGTCACGCGGTCCGAGAAGCGCGCGCCCACGGCAAGCAGCAGGTCGCACTCGGTCACGGCCAGGTTGGCGTACTTGGAGCCGTGCATGCCGACGGGGCCGAGGTTGTGCGGGTTGGAGCAGCGCATCGCGCCCTTGCCCATGAGGGTGGTGACCACGGGCGCGTCGAGCTTCTCGGCAAGCTCGGTCAGCTCGGCGCAGGCGTGGCTGGACACGATGCCGCCGCCAGCCATGATCAGGGGGCGTCGCGCGCTGGCGAGAAGTTCCACGGCCTGCTTGACTTGCTTCGCGTTGCCCTTGTAGGTGGGCTTGTAGCTGGGCAGGCTCACGCTGTCGGGGTAGTGGAAGACCATCTCGGCGCTGGACAGGTCGCTCGGCACGTCGATCAGGACGGGGCCGGGGCGGCCGGTCGAGGCGATGTAGAAGGCCTCGCGGAACGTGCGGGTGAGGTCGTCGGTGCTCTGGAGCAGGAAGGAGTGCTTGACCACGGGCATGGTGATGCCCACGATGTCGGACTCCTGGAACGCGTCGGTGCCGATGACGCCGCGCGTGACCTGGCCGGTGATGACGACCATCGGGACGGAGTCCATGTAGGCCGTGGCGATGCCGGTGACGGTGTTGGTGGCGCCGGGGCCCGAGGTCACGAGCACGACGCCGACCCTGCCCGTGGCGCGGGCGTAGCCGTCGGCCATGTGCGTGGCGCCCTGCTCGTGGCGGGCCAGGACGTGGTGGATCTTCTTGCTGTCGTACAGGGCGTCGTAGATCTTGATCGCCTGGCCGCCGGGGTAGCCGAAGATGGTGTCGACGCCCTCGGCCTCGAGGCTGGCGATGATCGCCTGGGCGCCGTTCATGGTCTTGCCCTCGTGCTCGGTCTTGCTGCCCGGGCCCAGGGGATGCCCCTCGATGGCCCGCTTCTTGGCGGCGATTTTCTCGGCAGTGGTCGTCATGACAGGTAGGCCCCCTTGTCTGCGCTGGTCACGAGCTTGGCGTAACGGGACAGGACGCCGCTGGCGTACTTGGGCGCGGGAGGCTCCCACGCCGCGCGGCGCTCGGCGAGCTCGGCGTCGGGGACCTCGAGCTCGAGGGTGCCGGCGTCGATGTCGATGCTGATGGTGTCGCCCTCGCGGACGAGCGCGATGGGGCCGCCAGCCGCGGCCTCGGGGCTCACGTGGCCGATGGCCGGGCCCTTGGTGGCTCCCGAGAAGCGCCCGTCGGTGATGAGGGCGACGGACTTGTCGAGGCCCATGCCACAGATGGCCGAGGTCGGCGTGAGCATCTCGCGCATGCCGGGGCCGCCGGCCGGGCCCTCGTAGCGGATGACGACGACGTCGCCGGGCACGATCTTGCCGCCGAAGATGGCCTCGCAGGCGGCCTCCTCGCTCTCGAAGACGCGCGCGGGCCCGCGGTGCCTGCGCATGTCGGGCGCGACGGCGCTCTTCTTGACGACGCCGCAGTCGGGCGCGAGGTTGCCGCGCATGACCTTGAGGCCGCCGTCGGGGGAGTAGGCATCCTGCACGTGGCGGACGACCTCGCCGTCGGCCTCGGGGCACCCCTCGACCCACTCGGCCATCGTGCCGTGGCAGGTGACGGCCTCCATGTCCAGGTGGCCGGTGCGGCCGAGCTCGCCGATGATGGTGGAGACGCCGCCCACGGCGTTAAGGTCCTCGATGTGCAGGGGGCCCGCCGGCGCGATGCGGACGATGTTGGGCGTGGCGGCCGAGACGTCGTCCCAGTCCTGCATGGTCACCGGGCAGCCGGCGGCCTGGGCGATCGCGGTCAGGTGCAGCATGGTGTTGGTGGAGCCGCCGAAGGCCATGTCCAGCGTCATGCCGTTGCGGATGGAGCGCTCGTTGACGATGTCGAGCGCGCGCACGTCCTTCTCGAGCAGCTCCATCACCTTCATGCCGGCGCGCTTGGCCAGGCGGATGCGCTCGGAGTAGACGGCGGGCACGGTGCCGTTGCCGGGAAGGGCCAGGCCCAGGGCCTCGGCCAGGCAGCAGATGGAGTTCGCGGTGAACATTCCCGAGCAGCTGCCGCAGGTGGGGCATGCCGTGTTCTCGAGCCACGCGCACTCCTCGGGCGTCATGGTGCCGGCGGTGACCTGGCCCACGGCGTCGAACAGGCTGTTGAGGTCGGTCTGCTCGCCGTTGCGACCGCGGCCGGCGAGCATGGGGCCGCCGGACACGAGCACGGTGGGGATGTTGAGCCGGCAGGCGGCGATCAGCATGCCGGGGACGATCTTGTCGCAGCTGGGGATGAGGACCATCGCGTCGAACTGGTGGCCCTGGACCACGCACTCGACGGAGTCGGCGATGACCTCGCGGCTGGTGAGCGAGAAGTGCATGCCCTCGTGGTTCATGGCGATGCCGTCGCACACGCCGATGGTGTTGACCTGCATTGGGGTGCCGCCGGCCATGCGAACGCCCGCCTTGACGGCGTCGGCGATCTGCTGGAGGTGGATGTGGCCGGGGATGACCTCGTTCTGGGCGGAGACGACGGCCACGAGCGGGCGGTCCATCTCCTCGTCGGTAAGTCCGTCGGCCTTGAGCAGGCTGCGGTGTGGGGCACGAGCCAGCCCCCGCTTGATGGCATCGCTGCGAAGCTGCATGTTGTCTCGCTTCCTTCTCGGAACTCTCGGTTTCCGTCGCGCCCGTCGGGCGCCTGAGGTCTGCGAGGTCCGAGGGGCGAGGTCGCGTGCCCCCTGCGATGCCCTGTGACGGCGGGTCCGCCGTCCCCTGGTCGACCCGTGGCCGGTGCGGTGGTGTCCCGCGCGGTCGCGTGCCAAGCCAAGGGCTGCTCGAGGGAGTTTCGGGGCCGTCCGACGCGGGTTCTCAGCAACCCCGCTCGCTGTGGGACGGATTGGGCCCGTACTCGCCCTGTCCTCGCATTTCTCAGTGCGAGAAATATACAAAAGATTGCCATCCTGTCCGACGTCTTCTAACAGGATGGCAATACAAGGCAAATTTCTATGCGTTTCGTGACAGGTGCGTCCCATGGCGCCCGCCCGGCGTGCCTGCCGAGAAGGACCGCGAGGCCGCGGCCGCGCCTACAGCACCGTCTGGACCAGGCGGGGCTCGAAGCCGGCGGTGCGCAGCGCCTCGATGATCTGCGCCTTGTGGTCCTCGCCGTAGGCCTCGATCGTCACGCGCAGCTCGACGGCGGCGTTGCGGTTGGTGGTCACGAACTGGTTGTGGTCGAGCTTGATGACGTTGCCGTTCTGCCCGGCGATGACACCCGCGACCTTGAGAAGCATTCCGGGACGGTCGGGCAGCATGGTCGAGACGGTAAAGATGCGACCGCGCTGGATCAGGCCGTGCTGCACCACGCTGGCCATGGTGATGACGTCCATGTTGCCGCCGGACAGGATGCTCACCACGCGCTGGTTGGTCGCCGGCAGGTGCCTGAGCGCCGCGACGGTGAGAAGCCCGGAGTTCTCGACGACCATCTTGTGGTTCTCGACCATGTCGAGAAAGCAGCCGATGAGCTCGTCGTCGGGCACCGTGATGACGTCGTCGAGGTTGGACTGCAGGTACGGGAAGACCTTGTCGCCCACCTCGAGCACGGCGGTGCCGTCCGCGATGGTGTTGGCACCGTCGAGCTTGGTGGGGTGCCCGGCCTCCAGGGCGCGCGTGAGGCTGGGCGCGCCCTCGGGCTCGACGCCGATGACGCGGATCTTGGGGTTGTACAGCTTGGCGAAGGTCGAGACGCCGCACGCCAGGCCGCCGCCGCCGACCGGGACCAGGATGGTGTCGACCAGCGGCAGCTCCTGGATGACCTCCATTGCGATGGTGCCCTGGCCGGTCGCCACGGTCTCGTCGTTAAAGGGAGGAATGTAGGTCAGCCCGTCCTTCTCGGCAAGCTCGATGGCATGTGCCTGGGCCTCGTCGAACACGTCGCCGTGCAGGACGACCTCGGCGCCGTAGCCCTTGGTGCGCTCGACCTTGATGAGCGGGGTGGTGGTGGGCATCACGACGACGGAGCGGGCTCCGGCGTGCGTGGCGGCATAGGCCACGCCCTGCGCGTGGTTGCCGGCGCTGGCGGTGATGACGCCGCGGTCGAGCTCCTCCTGCGTGAGCTTGGAGATCTTGTAGTAGGCGCCGCGCAGCTTGTAGGCGCCAGTGCGCTGCATGTTCTCGGGCTTGAGCCACACACGGTTGCCGCACTGGGCGGACAGGTAGGGGCTCTCGACCAGCTTGGTCTCCTGGGTGACCTCTCGGACCTTGAGCGAGGCCTCCTCGAAGGCCTCGAGCGTCAGCATGTCGGGCATGGCGTTGCTCCCTCGCGTCGTGTCGCGGCTCGCGCCGCCGTTTTGCGTATGCCGGATTTTGCATATAGTAGAGCAATTCTCGCGCCGCGCGGCAAACGCAACCGACCGCGGCGGCGCGACGCAGCGAAGGGGGACACCGTGACCGCACCGCTCTTCTCGATACGCGACGCCGACGTCGTCCGCGCCGGGCGCACCATCCTGCACGTTGGGGAGTTCGACCTGGCCGAGGGCGAGCACGTCGCCCTGCTGGGTCCCAACGGCGCGGGCAAGTCCACGTTCATCCAGCTGCTCACGCGCGAGGTGCTGCCCGTCTACAGGGAGGAGCCGCCCGTCCGGTTCCGCGGCCAGGCGCGCCCGCGCCTCGAGGACATCCATCGCGCGCTGGGAATCGTCAGTTCCACCATGCACGACCAGGTGCGCGTTCACCTGCCCGCGGACCAGGTCGTGGTCGGTGGCATCTTCGGGACGCTGGGCCTGCCCATGCGCCGCGAGGTCACCGACGCGCACCGTGCCGCCGCGCTCGACGCCATGGGGCGCCTGGGCATCGCCGACCTGGAGGGCCGTGACATCATGACGCTGTCCACCGGCCAGGCCAGGCGGGTGCTGGTCGCCCGCGAGCTGGTTCGCGACCCACGCGTGCTGGTGTTCGACGAGCCGTGCACCGGCCTTGACCCGCAGGGCATGTACCAGCTGCGCGAGACCATGCGCACGCTGGCTGCCGAGGGCCGCTCCATCATCCTGGTGACGCACTACCCCGAGGACATCATCCCCGCCATCGACCGCGTCCTGCTGATCAAGGACGCGCGCGTCTTTGCCGACGGGCCGAAGGACGAGCTGCTGAGAAGCGCCGTCATGAGTGACCTGTTCGACGTGCCGCTGAGGGTCGACCAACACGACGGTTGGTATGCGCTCGCGGGCGACCACTCAAACCAGGGCTGATTCGGGCTGGGAGCCGTGCCCCCGGCCGCAGGTCGTGACCAGGGGGGCGGATCGTGACGGGCTAGATGCGGTTCTCGATCCAGCTGACGTAGTCGTCGATGACCTCGTCGCGGCACCACTCGTTGACGACCTCGTGGAAGCAGCCGCCGTAGATTTTCATCTGCTTGTCGGTGGAGGCGACGGTCTCGAACATCTCGACCGTGTCGGCGTACGAGATCAGCCCGTCCTTCTCGCCATGCGTCAGAAGGCACGGGTAGGCGAAGCGCGACTTGACGCCGGGGGCGTCGGGCGTGCCGGTGAACCACGTGACGCCGTCCTTCATGGCATAGGCGATGCCGGCGGCGAACGACATGCGGTTGAGCGGGTCCCTCACGTACCAGTCGCGGACCTCCTTGACCGAGCAGACTCCGTCGCCGAGCTCGTTGGGAAGCTGCGCGTGAGGGTCGAGGCCGTCTGGGACCGCGTCGAGGAAGCCCGCCTTGTCGGCGGTGAGGCCGCCGTTGCAGATGATGCCGCGCAGGGGCTTGTCGGGATACTTGACGCCGTACAGCGCCACGGTGAACCCACCCATGCTGTGGCCGAACATGAAGACGGGAAGCCCCGGGTTCTCGGCGATGGCAAGTTCGACGATGACGTTGGTGTCGTCCAGGATCTCGTTGAAGTCGCCCAGGTAGGCGCACTCGCCCTCCGACCTGCCGTGGCCACGGTGGTCGAATCGATACGTGCCGATGCCCGCCTCGTGCAACTTTTGCGCCATGTAGTCGTAGCGGCCCTGGTGCTCGCACAGGCCGTGGACGATCACGCACACTGCGCAGGCGTCGGCTGCGACCTCGGGATTGAGGTAGAGCCTGGTTCCGTCGAACGAGGTGACAAAGCGGTCGGACATGGGAACCCCCTTCGCTTGTGGCGCGCGCCCGTGCGAACGCCCTTGGAAGGTTCGTATCCCGGGGAGGGGGCTTCTGTCTCGCGACGCGTTGCGCATCGCCCAGCGGCAGGTTGCGCGAGCCGCCCGCCAATGCCCGTCCGACAGGGCCGTCGCGGCCCGTCAGATGACAATCCCGTCGCAGTGGTCGATCTCGTGTTGGATGATTTGTGCGACGTAGCCCCGGAAGAGCCTCTTGTGTGGGTGGAAGTCGGCGTCGAGATAGCTGACCGTGATCGAGCGCCAACGAGTTGTGGGGCGCTGACCTGGCAGCGAGAGGCATCCCTCCTGGGTCCGGTACTCGCCCGAGGACCTCACGATGGTTGGGTTGAACATGAGCAGGGGAGTCTGCCCGTCCATGGCGACGATGACACGCTTGCGTACACCGATCATGTTCGCGGCCATGCCGACGCATTCGTCCGTGTGGGCGGCGAGGGTGTCCAACAGATCTTGTCCGACCTGGGCATCGGCTGCCGTGGCAGGCTCGGAGGGCAGGCGGAGGATGAGCTCCGAGGTAACGATCGGACGAATCATGGCTGGCTCCTTAAGGCGCGTCGGCCGCGGTACGGAAATTGCAACATCTGTATATATAGGACATGGGCCGTCGCGCCACCTTCATATATAAGGCGCCTCCTTGGTTGTCTCATATATAGAAAGAGAAGAGCGTAAGTCGTCGCCCGCGCACGGGCGCAAGGGTCACGTATGCCGCCGTAGTGATGTTGCTCATGCAAAGAGGGCCGCATGGGATCGCTCGCGGAATGTGTAGCCAATCACTTAACCCATACGTTCGTCCAGGTTGAACGGTTGTAAGCGGCACGGTGAAAGGCTTAAAACAATCCTAGAATGTGAAGGAAATGTGAACATCGGCCGATTCCTGGATCGCGCTTGCCAAGGGCGCCCCGGACGCGTAAATTAACTCTTTGCCGCGCGGCCGAGCCGGGCGGCGGGGCGAACCCTGAGAACCGGATACTGCCGCCCGAGAGGGCGGCGAGGACAGCACAAATTCAAGCGAAACTCGAACAGGTTCTTTACCTTTGAACCCTCGAG
>JAWQCY010000008.1:0-33263 GCA_036321795.1 Coriobacteriaceae bacterium CM84B_73
CTCGAGGGTTCAAAGGTAAAGAACCTGTTCGAGTTTCGCTTGAATTTGTGCTGTCCTCGCCGCCCTCTCGGGCGGCAGTATCCGGTTCTCAGGGTTCGCCCCGCCGCCCGGCTCGGCCGCGCGGCAAGAAAGTAATATACGCACCAGCTAAGGAGAATGCAAGAGGTCCGTAGGTTTCATTTTCCACTTCACTCTTCCTCCACAACCAAAGAGGGAGACTCTACGACTCTTCTTGTGGGGTCTCCCTCGTCTGAATACGATTTGCTGCCTCTTTAGGCGACCTCACCAGTGCGCATTCCCTGAAGCTTGAGTAGCATCACCAAGCCGATGACAAGCAAAACGCCGATGGACAGGACGCCAAGGCTCGCATTGCCGGTGAGCGTGGTGACAACACTTACGAGGAAAGTGCCCATGACAGAGGCATAACGACCAAAGATGTCGAAGAAGCCGTAGTACTCGTTCGAGCGCTCCTTGGGAACGAGCTTTCCGAAGTAACTACGGGATAGGGCCTGAATGCCACCCTGGAACAGTCCGACGAGAATGGCCAGGATCCAGAACTCGAGAGCGGTCTGCAGGAAGAAGGCCGCAAACAGTACGATTCCGCAGTATGCAATGACGGCGACAATGATCATGCGAAGCGTTCCAAACTTTCCTGAGAGCTTCCCGTAGGCAATGGCCGACGGGAAGGCTACGAACTGCGTGACGAGAAGGGCGAGCACGAGCTGCGTCGAGTCGATGCCCAAAGCCGCGCCATAGCTGGTTGCCATCGAGATGACGGTATGGACGCCGTCAATGTAGAAGAAGAACGCGACCATATATATAAGGATGGTCTTGTTGCGCGCAATCGAACGCATGGTCATAACAAGGCCGCGGAACGTGTCACCCGCGATGGAAGCAAGGGTCTGACCCTGCGCGCGCTCCTTGCCAAAACGCTGCTTATAAGTCTTGATGAGGGGCAGCGTGAAGGCGAGCCACCAAATGCCTGTGATGACAAACGACAGGCGAGTGCAGAGCATAGTGTCAAGACCAAGGCTCGGACCGCCCATGATGAGCGCGATGCAAAGGATGAACGGAACCGTAGAGCCAATGTATCCCCAGGCATAACCGGCGGAGCTGACATTATCCATACGCTCGTCCGAGGTGACGTCGCAAAGCATTGCGTCGTAGAACGTCATCGACGAGTTAAGTCCGACCGTGCACAACACGTAGACGATAAGAAACGCAAGGGCACTCATGGGGATGGCCTGCGCAAAGCACAGGACCAAGCCTGTCAGGAAGAAGCCCAGGAAGAACTTGATCTTGTTGCCCGCGTAGTCTGCCAAAGAGCCCAAGATGGGCATGAGCAGCGCTACAACGAGGCTTGCGACCGTCTGGGCATTGGCCCAGGCACTCACGAGCTCGGCAGCAGAGGAGCCAGTGTTGAGCGCATTAAAGTAAATGGGGACAATCGAGGTCTGGAGAAGAACGAGCGCCGAGTTACCGACGTCATACATGATCCAGTTACGCTCGAGGTTGGTATAACCCTGCTTGGCCATGTGGCCTCCTTTGATATGCCTAACCCGAAAGAAGCGCAGGCAGACCGTCAACAGCAAACGATGCTAGACCACAACCCAAGCGCTTCCGTAAGGACAGGGTAACCGATGGGCAAAGCAGAGTGACCACGAGCTTACGCAAGCGGTGTCCCTGGGGTACATATATGACGTTTGAGATGCCCAGGCGGCCAATAATCGACATAGACGGAGGCAGACATGCCCGCACTTATCACCCACCACCTGTTTGGAGAGGAGTCGGCAAAGCTTCTGCCGGACGGCCTCGTAAGCAGCGAAGAGGAGCTCCTCGCCTTCTTGCTCGGAAACCAAGGTCCCGACCCCTTCTTTTTCAGGGTCCTCGGGGCTCCCTCTGGCGTAAAGGGCGCCCTACAGCTTGGCCACAGGATGCACAACGAGCGTATGACCCACGCGTTCCAAGCCCTGAGGGAGAGCGTGGGCAGACTGCCCGAGCATGACCATGGAATCGGAAGGGCATTTGCCCTGGGAATGCTTTCGCACTATGCCCTCGACAGGGTGGCGCATCCGTTCGTATACGCGCAGCAGCATGAGCTTGTCGAGAAGGGCGAAGGGCTCGAGGATGCGGGCAGCGCCGTCCATGCGCTGATCGAAACCGACATCGACGTCTGGATGCTCGAGCACAAGCGCGGACTCAGCGTGGCAGAGTGTGCGCCCGCCGACGAGCTTGCCCGCACCAAGAGGATCGAGCGGGTTGCCGGGGCGATGACGAGCGCCGTCGCGTGGCAGGCCTTTGGGATAGACCTCCCCGCAACCGAATACGCGGGGGCAATAAAGAACATGGAGATGGTATATCGGACAATCGAACCCGCAGGCTCCGTGGGAGCTCGCGCCATCGGAAGGATCGAGCGACTGGTAAAACCCCATTCTCAGGTGCAAGCCCTCGCGCACCCGACACGAGTGCCCACGCCCTGCGCCTCGGCAAACGAGGGACGGCACGAGTGGGCCTCCCCATTTGGCGGCAATCGCTCAAACGAGGATTTCGCGCAAGTGTTCGACCGTGCTTTGAGCGGATGGATTCCCCTTGCCCAGGCGTTTACCTACGGTGGGCGCGGACTTGAGGATGCCGTTGGACACCTGAACTACTCTGGCCGCAAGCTCGATCAAGACGAGCATTGCGACTTTGAAGACTAACGCCACGGGGCGGCACTCAGCGAGTGCCGCCCCGCTTCTTAAATCGCTCCTCGGCGACGCGGCCTCCGATACGGGCCGCATGCGCTTCGGCGAAGGCTCTTGACGCGCCCCGCCCGCCGCGTTTTATGCATTTTGCGGCCCTCAACTTTTGGTTGATTTGGAAGGATGTGGAAAACGCCCGCGAGACAAGAAAAGGCCCCACCAACGTTTCCGCTAGTGGGGCCGCTAATCTCTGGCTCCCCGGGTAGGGCTCGAACCTACGACACACTGATTAACAGTCAGTTGCGCTACCACTGCGCCACCGGGGAATTTCTCTGTGCCCGTAAGCACAAGAAGAGAGTATACAGGACTGACGATCTAACGCAAGCGACAATTTGAGCATTTTTTCAAATCAAATTGTCAATTAGCGAAAACGGTCATCTGGCCTGCAGGTTTACCTACTCGCCCATGTAGTCCTTGAGCTTGCTGGAGCGGCTCGGATGACGGAGTTTGGCCAGGGTCTTGCTCTCGATCTGACGGATGCGCTCGCGCGTGACACCAAACTCGCGTCCGACCTCCTCGAGCGTGCGGGGGTGACCGTCCTCGAGGCCGAAGCGCAGCTTGATGACCTTACGCTCACGATCGGCAAGTCCGTCAAGGACCTGATCGAGCTGCTCGTGGAGCATGGAGTCACTCGCGGCCTCGGGAGGAGCGACGGCCTGGGAGTCCTCGATGAAGTCGCCAAGCTGGGAGTCCTCCTCCTCGCCGATGGGCGTCTCCAGGGAAACTGGCTCCTGGCTGATCTTCTGGATCTCGCGGACGCGTTCCGCGCTCATGCCCATCTCGGCACCGATCTCCTCGGGGGTCGGGTCGCGACCGAGGTCCTGAAGAAGCTGACGCTGGACACGGACGAGCTTGTTGATGGTCTCGACCATGTGGACCGGGATTCGGATGGTACGGGCCTGATCGGCAATTGCGCGAGTGATAGCCTGACGAATCCACCAGGTGGCATAGGTCGAGAACTTGAAGCCCTTGGTGTAGTCGAACTTCTCGACAGCACGAATGAGACCGAGGTTGCCCTCCTGGATCAGATCGAGGAACAGCATGCCTCGGCCGACGTAACGCTTTGCGATGGAGACAACCAGACGGAGGTTGGCGGAGATGAGGGCCTGTTTGGCCTCGAGGCCAACCTGTTCGACACGGTTGAGGCGACGAAGCTCGACGCGAGTGAGCTCATGCTCTCCCCTCTCGTGGGCCTCGAGCTTCTGGGCGGCCTCGGTTCCCGCCTCGATCTTCATGGCGAGATGGACCTCCTCGGCGGCGGTGAGAAGGTCAACCTTGCCGATCTCCTTGAGGTACATGCGAACGGGGTCGCCGGTCAGCATGACGGTGGAGGTATCGACGCGCTTGCGCGCACGGCCACGCGTGGAGCGCTTGGCCGAGGCCTTGGGCTTGGGGGCCGAACGCAGGACCTCGTCGGCGACTCGGGCCTCGGAGACGTCGCGGCGACGGGACTCATCGTCGGAATCATGTTCGTTATCGGAATCGGAGAAGTCCTTCTCGTCATCGTCGGAGCCAATGGCACCCATGAGCTCGGGAGAAAGATCACCCTCACCCTCGGTGACAACATCGACGCCCTTGGCACGAATGGCATCGTAGACATCGGAGAGCTCGTCACCGTCCACGTCAACCTCACGCAGAGCGACCTGGATGTCGTCCTCGCTGACGCTACCCGATGCGGAGGCCTTGCCCACCAGCTGCTCGACAACCTGAGCGAGCTCGTCGGGAAGCTTGACGTCGGCGTTCTTCTTCTTGGCTGCCACTTGTTTCCTTTCGACGCATGAACTGCAATATTGTACCCGCAATTCGCGTTTCTACACGAGGTGCACTTATATGGCTTACTGGGAAGTCGCAACCTCCTGCAAGATGCTGCGACTAAGTTCGTTGATGCGCCGCTGCAGCTCGGTTGCCTCGCAGAAAAGACCCTCGGCCTCCTGCGGCGAGAGGCTCCCCTGCAGCTTTGCCTTAATCTGGCGGACGGTTCTCTTGCACGAGAAGAGCTCGACCTGGTCCAACAGAAAACGAACCTTCTTCGACAGGTCCACGGAATCCTGCGAGGCGAGCCTTCCACCCGAAAGGATCATCGGGGCATCAGGGACGACCGACTCGGCCGCCTCGACCGCGACGCGAGGGGCACATCCGGGCTCCGTTGCCAAGATTGCCCAGGCAATGGCCTCATGACGAGCATCGCTCCAGCTAAACGACCCAATTCTGTCAGCCGAACCCCTCACCGAGTCAGGGTTTTGCGCCATGAGGGCCAAAAGCTCCCGTTCCACCGTCGACTGTCTGCGCTCGTCGGTGGAGAGAAGGGCGTCCTCCGGTTGACGCAGGACGAAGTCGGAAACCCCCTGACCCGCGACGGACGCGTCGTAGAAGGGTTCCACCGCAACGTCCCCGTACCCGTCGATGGGCGGCATGTCGTCACGCGGAACTGCCTCGGTGACGCCCGCGGGCACATGCATGGAATCGCGATTGGATGCATCGGGCTCGGCATGCCTTATGGGAGCCTCGCGAATCCGACGGCGCGTCTCGGCAACGTCGGTCCCAAGGCTGTCCGCAAGTCGCGTCGCATAGCCGTCCAACAGGACGGAATTCTTGAGGGGTGCCAGGAGTCCCGCCATATCATCGAGGGCTCGAATCCTCTGACCGGGAACGGACAGGTCGTAGGCGGAGAGGCGCTTCTCGAAGACGAAGTCAATCAGGGGACGCGAGGCATCCAGCTGGGGCTGCATGGCATCGGCCCCCTTTGCCGCGAGGAACTCCGCAGGGTCCATATTGTCAGGAAGCACAACGCAGCGCAGGTCAGCCTCGGTATCGGCAAGATATTGAACGGCACGCTCGGCCGCCTTCTGTCCCGCCGCGTCACCGTCAAACATGCACACGATGGTCTTGGCGAAGCGCGAGAGAGTCTTTACGTGGTCTGCCGAGAAGGACGTGCCGAGCGCGGCGACCGCGTTGGAATAGCCCGCCTCGTGCATGGAGATGACATCCGTGTAGCCCTCGCAGACAACGGCGACACCACGGGCCGCAATCGTCTCCTTCGCGTAGTCGAAGGCAAACATGTGCTTCGACTTGTGGAAGACGGGGGTCTCCTTGGTGTTGAGGTACTTGGGCTTCGCATCGGTGAGCACGCGGCCGCCGAACGCGATGCAGCGCCCCGCCTCGTCGTGGATCGGAAACATCACGCGGTCGTAGAAGCGATCCTGCAGGCGACCGCCACGATCGACGGCAAGATCGCACGCGAGCATCTCGGCACGCGTGAAGCCCCTCTGCGACAGATGCGAGACAAGCTGCCCGCGACCGGGCGCAAATCCCAAGTTCCAACGCTTGCAGACCGCGGAGCCAAAGCCTCGGCCCCCAAGGTACGCGCGCCCGGACTGCGGGCCGTCGCCACGACCACGAAGAAGCATCATCGAGTAGAAAGACTGCGCTTCGGTGAGGCATTCCACCAGCCTGTTACGACGCGGGCCCTTACCTGCGGCACCTCGCTCCTCGACGAGCTCGATGCCCGCTCGGTCGGCAAGATAACGAATGGCATCGGGAAACTCGAGTCCCTCTCGGCGCATGACGTAGTTGAACACGTCACCGCCTTCGCCACAGCCGAAGCAGTGCCACAGGCCCGTAGAGGGGTTGACCTTGAACGAAGGGCTCTTATCGTGATGGAAGGGGCAGCATCCCCAGAACTCGGAGCCACGTCGCTTGAGCATGACCGTCTCGGAGACGAGCGACACGAAGTCTGTCTGCTGACGCACCCGCTCCTTGTCCTCGTCCGTGATCATGCGCAAACCTCCACTCGCGCCCTTCCGACGTTTTCCGCCACCCAATCTATGTTCCCCAGAACGGTGCGCTCGAGCTCCTCGATGCTGGAGAACGCGCGTGACGGCCTGAGAAACTCGAGGAACACCACCTCGACAACAGAGCCGTACATGTCCCCCTCGAATCCCAAGAGGTTTCCCTCGAGGAAAGCAGCGCGCGAGGACGAGAAGGTCGGCGGGGCACCGACATTGACCGCCGCGGGCCAGGCCTCGTTGCCACGAACGACGAGCGCGGCATAGACGCCGTCGGCGGGCATGCAAGACCGCAGGTCACACTCGACGTTGGCGGTGGGAAACCCGAAGGAAGTCCCCTCACCGCGACCGTGAACGACGCGACCGCGCACGAAGTGGCACCTGCCAAGCAGGCTCGCCGCCCCCTGGACGTCACTCGTGCCGAGAAGGGCGCGAATGCGCGTCGCGGAGACGGATGAGCCGCCATGCCTGACGAGCTCGTGACCAATAACGTCGAAGCCAAGCTCTTGGCCAAGGTCCGCCAGATGGTCGACATCCCCTTCGCCGGCGCGACCAAGACGGAAGTCGTTCCCGACGTGGATGGAGCGAAGGCGACCCAGACGGCCAAGGTATCGAGTGACAAACTCCCGGTATCCAGTTCGCATGACAGAATCGTCAAAGCGAACGATCGCAACCTCATCAACGCCAAGCGTGGACAGCGCGCGAACCCGGTCGCCGGCAGACAGGAGCCTGGGTTGCCCGACACCAAGCACCTCGGAGGGATCTGGGTCGAAGGTCACGGCAACGCAGCTTGCCCCGCGGGCATGAGCATCCTCCGCGCAGGCGCGAACCAGCGCGCGATGCCCAAGATGGACGCCATCGAACGCACCCACACAGACGCAGACGCCACGGTCGAGATCGAAAGGCGCATCCGCGTCATACGAGACGACTCGAATTGGTCCAAGCTCATTGGAGCCTCGCACACAGGGCGCGTCCGCCAGAACTGCCGCCGAGGCAAGCATGGAGACGCTGTCGGGATTCAACGGGAATCGAAAAGGGCCGTCCACGGCGCCGCCCGCAATCAAAGGCGAACCCCTGCGACACCCGACGGAAAGTTGACCGAGCACTTGAGCCTGTTGCGAGTTACCTCCCACACGCCGAGCAAAAGGCCATCGGACACCAAGCTCACACGCTGTCCATCCTTCGGGATGGAGCCGTCGGATAGTCTTCCCGCCGCAATGGTGCGGCCACAGGCCACCGAAGCGAGCTCGTCGGTTGCAAGTCGGCGAACCGGCAGGCCAAGGCCATGCGCAGGATCGAGGCAGCGGTCGGTGACGAGCCGAGCGCCCTTCTCGGCAAGCTCGTCGAGGGTGACGCAGTCGTCGATGGCCACGAGCCCGCTCGCGGTGCGGCGGAGGCCGCATAGGTGCGCTGCCGTGTCGAGGCTACGGCCAAGATCGCGGGCAATGCTGCGCACGTAGCAACCCTTGGATACGTGGAGCGAGCATTTCCAGGTGACGGGGCGGCACGAGGCCACTTCCACGAGCGAGGCATCGATGATCCGAACGCGACGGGGCTCGAGCTCGAAGTCCTCACCGTCACGGGCACGCTGGTAGGAGCGGACGCCGTTGACGGAGATGGCGCTGAACGCAGGCGGAACCTGGTCGACCTCACCGACGAGAGAGGCAACGACAACCTGCGCGACCTCGGGCTGCGCAAGACGGTCGGGCACGGGGGCCTCCCGCGTAACCTCGCCCTCGGCATCGTCGGTATTGGTCTCCGAGCCAAACTCAACCAGCGCGTCATAACGCTTGTCGTCGGCTGTCATGAGTCCCATGAGCCTGGTGCCCTGGCCGATTCCGACAACCATGACGCCAGAGGCATCGGGGTCGAGGGTGCCGGCATGGCCGACACGACGCTCCCCGAGCGCTCGCCTCACCCTGTTGACCACGTCATGGCTGGTCATGCCAAGGGGCTTGTCAACGGCAATGACGGCATTGATACCAGAGGTTCCACGCCTCATGTCGCACCAGTCCCTTCGTGAGTCGTTAGTCGATATCGATAAGTGCGTGCAGCTTGGGCAACGCGAGGGAGAGCACTTCGTCCACGCTGCCCTTGGCCGTGAATCCCGCGGCGGCCTTATGACCTCCGCCCCCAAGCTCGCGAGCGACGCCAGAGATGTCCCAGTCGGCCTTGGACCTGAGGTTGCCACGAACCGAGCCGTCGGCCGCCTCCTTAAGGAAGAGGGCCACCTCAGAGCCTTCGACGCTTCTGACTACGTCGATGAGGCCATCGCACTCGTCTGGATGGGCCCCCGTCCGCTCGAGATCGGCACGCGTGGCATAGCTATACGCGATTCGACCATGGTCGAAGGTCGCGATTCTACCCATCACGATGGCCTTGAGGTGAAGAAACTCGACCCTGAAGCTCTGATACACGTTCAGCGAAATGGCCGACGGGTCGGCGCCTGAGTCGACGAGAAGGCTTGCGACCTCGAACGCCTCGGCGTCGGCGTTTTGGTACTGGAACCTACCGGTGTCCGTGACAATGGCAGTGAGCAGGCACGTGGCCAGGCCCTCATCGAGCTCGAGCCCAAGCGAGAGCGCGAACTCGGCGACGATGACGCCGGCGGCAGCTGCCTCGGGCCTCGAGAGAAACACGTCGCCGACAGGCTCCGAGCTTGGATGATGATCGATCACCGCTACATGGGCGGAACGAGCAAGCACCGACTGCGCCTCGTTGATGCGAGAGGGATGCGGCAGGTCGACCATGATGAAGAGGTCGGGGCTCTCGTCATAGTCGGCAGCGTTGACGAAAGAATCCGCCCCGGGAAGAAAGGCATAGAGCCTTGGAACGGGGTCGGAATCCGCCAGCAGGTTGGTGACTCGCTTGCCGGGCCAAGCCTTGCGAATGATGCTCGCAAGGGCAAGGCCCGAGCCAAGCGCGTCACCGTCGGGATTGGTGTGCGCGCAAACGGCGACGGACGCGGCCCCCTCGATGAGGGCCGCGATCTCGTCGAACTTCTGCGATTGGGACGAGAAGGTCTCCTCGTCCATTGGTTCGCAAGGCTTCACTACTCGACGCCCCCGTCTTCCTCACCCTCGACGGGCGAAATGGGATAACCGTCGTCGTCCTTCTCGACAGCCATGGTCGCAGGAACGTTCTCGAGCGCGATGGCGATACGCTCGGCCTCGTCGGTCGTGGTGTCGATGACGAAGGCGATCTCGGGCGTCACGCGCCAACCAAGGCTTTTACCGAGGATGGAGCGAATGCGACCCTTGGCACGCTGCAGTGCGACCGAGACCGACTCGTACCGCTCGGGCTCGCAGCTGACATAGGCGCGCATGAATGACTTGTCGACCGAGACCTCGACGCCCGTAAGGGTAACGAGCGCCAGGTCGGGATCGGAGATCTCGAACAGCAGGATGCTCGCGAGCTTCTCGCGCGCGATTTCGTTGGTACGACGCGATCCCTTGTTCTGCTTCATCTTGCCCTCCCCTACTCGGTACGGGCGACCTCGATGATCTTGAAGCCCTCGATCTGGTCGCCGGGGTGGATGTCCTGGTAGTTCTCGAGGCCAATGCCGCACTCGAAGCCGGCCTTGACGCTCTTGACGTCGTCCTTGAAACGACGCAGCGAAGCAATCTTGCCCTCGTAGACGACGATGCCGTCGCGCACAAGGCGGACCTGGTCGTCGCGACCGATCTCGCCCTCGACGATCATGCAGCCAGCGGCGATGCCGACCTTGGGGACCTTGAAGGTGTCGCGAACCTCGGCGGTGCCGGTCGCAACCTCCTGCTCGGTCGGCTTGAGCATGCCGATGCGGGCCGCGTCAATCTCCTCGATGGCCTTATAGATGACGCTGTAGGTACGAATCTCGACGCCATCGCGCTCGGCGGCGGTACGGGCCTTGGCGTCCGGGCGGACACCAAAGCCGATGATGATGGCGTTCGAGGCATCGGCCAGGACGACGTCGGTCTCGTTGATCGCACCGACGGCGGAGTGAATCGTGTTGATGCGAACCTCGGACTGGTCCATCTTGTCCAGCGAGTCCTGAAGGGCCTCGATGGAGCCCTGGACGTCGGCCTTGATGATGAGGTTGAGCTCCTTGACGTCGGCGTCGGCCATGGTGTCAAAGAGGTTCTCGAGCGTGACGTGCTTGACGCGGTTCTGCTCCTCGATGCGAGCCTTGAGAGCGCGCTGGTCGGCCAGGTCACGAGCGTCGCGATCGTCCTGGAAGACGCGGAACTCGTCACCGGCCATGGGCACGGACTGCAGGCCGAGGATCTCGACGGGGTCGGACGGGCCGGCCTCGGTGACGGAGCGGCCCTTGGGGTCGACCATCGCACGAACGCGACCATACGCCATGCCGGCGACCAGCGCATCGCCGACGTGCAGCGTGCCGCGGGTGACCAGGACGGTGGCAACCGAGCCGCGACCCTTGTCGAGCTTGGCCTCGAGGACGTTGCCGGAGGCGAAGGTGTTCGGATTGCCCTTGAGCTCGAGAACGTCGGCCTGGAGAAGGACCGTCTCGAGAAGGTCGTCGATGCCGATCTTCTTCTTGGCGGAGATGTTCACGAACATGTTCTGGCCACCCCACTCCTCGGGGATGACGCCGTACTCGGTGAGCTCCTGGCGGACCTTGTCGGGGTTGGCACCCGGCTTGTCGATCTTGTTGACGGCGACGATGATGGGCACGCCTGCGGCCTTCGCGTGGTTAATCGACTCGATGGTCTGGGGCATGACGCCATCGTCGGCGGCGACGATCAGGATGACGATATCGGTGACCTTGGCACCACGGGCGCGCATGGCGGTGAACGTCTCGTGACCCGGGGTGTCGATGAAGGTGATGATGCGGTCGTTGATCTTGACCTGGGAGGCGCCAATGGCCTGCGTGATGCCGCCGGCCTCGCCCTCGGCGACGCCGGTGTGGCGGATGGCATCGAGCAGCGAGGTCTTGCCGTGGTCGACGTGACCCATGACAGTAACGACCGGGGCGCGCGGCAGCAGGTCCGCGGGGTCGTCGTAGAACGTGAAGGAGTTCTCCTCCTCTTTGCTCATGACCTTGACCTCACGACCCAGGTCGTCGGCGACGAGCTCGATGAGGTCGTCGGACATCGACTGGGTGAGCGTCAGCGGGTTGCCGAGAAGGAACAGGCGCTTGATGATGTCGTTGGCGGGCACGCCGAGAAGCTCGGCGAGCTCGGCGACAGTGGAGCCCTGCGGGACCTTGACCGTGTCGAGCTGAGACAGGTCCTGGTCGTTAGCAATGGCCTCCTCGATGCGCTGCTGCTCGGCAGCCTCCTCGGCCTGCTTCTGTCGGCGCTCCTTGCGCTTCTTGCGACGGCCGGTCGACTCACGGCTGGCCTCCTCGACGGCGGCACGAGCCTCCTCGAGGACGTGCTCGCGGTTGTACTCCTCCGCGGCACGAGCCATGCGAGAGTAACGGTCCTCGCTGGACTCCTCGCCGCGACGAGCCTTGTGGCCCTTGCCGCGCTTGGAGCCGGCACCCTCGGCGCGGGCCTGCTCGCCGGCGACGTCCATTGCCTGGGAGCCAGGCTGCTGCCTGCGGCCACGGCCGGAGCCGTTGTGGCCGCCGCGAGAGTTGCCCGACTTGGCCTCAGCCTTTGCACTGGCGGCCTCGGCGGCCTGCTGCGCGAGGACCTTCTCCTGCTGGGCAATCTGGTCGAGCAGGCTGGCCATGGAGGGGACTGCCTTGGGGGCGGTGTCCCTCACGCGGTTGCGCTCGGCCTCCTCGGCGGCAAGGCGCTCAGCCTCGCGGCGCTTCTCCTCCTCGGCACGCTGCTTGGCGCGGCGCTCCTCCTCGGCGGCGCGGCGCTTCTCCTCCTCGGCACGCTCGGCCTCGCGGCGCTTCTCGGCAGCGATGCGCTCTTCCTCGGCCTTGGCCTTCGCCTCAGCCTCCTCAGCCGCCTTCTTTTCGGCCTCGGCCTGCTTGGCGGCCTCGATCTCGGCCGCGCGAGCCTCGAGGATCGGGGCGAGCTTCTTCTTGACCATGTTGACGTACGCGTCCTCGAGAGAGGAGGACGGCGAGGTCGCGGGGATCTTCATGTCCTTGAGGTGACCGAGCATCTCCTTGCTGGTCATGCCATATTCCTTGGCGAGGACACTGACTCGGGTCTTTGCCATGTGCACTACCTTCCTGAAGTAAGACGACGTTTCCTTGGGTGTCGGCCTATGGCCTAGACCAGGGAGTCGGGGTCGTCGGAGACCTCAACGTCATCGAGCTCGGCCATCTTCTCGTGGACGCCGCAGAACCTGGAGCCGGGACGCGCCATGTTGCGGCAACGGACGCCATTGGGCGCGACGTACTCGCAGCGGTGCTCGACGTCCTCGCCGTCAGTCTCCTCAATCGCGGCGGCCTGCGGGATGCTCTTGAGCACGCTGGCGGCAAGCGACTCGGTCTTGATGTCGATGTGCATGCCGGTGAGTCGGGCGGCAAGGCGAGCGTTCTGGCCCTCCTTGCCGATGGCGAGCGAGAGCTGATCGTCGGGGACGATGGCGGTCGCGTAGTTGGGCTCGGGACCGACCAGGACGCGGTTGACGCGCGCCGGGGACAGGGCGTTGGCAACGCGCTTCGCGGGGTCATCGCTCCACAGGACGACGTCGACGCGCTCGCCACGCAGCTCGCCCACGACGGTACGGACTCGGCTGCCCTTGGGACCGACGCAGGCGCCCACGGGATCGAGTCGCTCGTCGAGGGAGGAGACGGCGACCTTGGAGCGCACGCCCGGGTCGCGGGCGATGGAGCGAACCTCGACGATGCCGTCGTAGATCTCGGGAACCTCGAGCTCGAAGAGCCTACGGATGAGGTCGGCGTGGGTGCGGCTGATCACGATCGAGGGGCGGACGTGCTCGCCGCGGACCGGCTGGTCGGTGTTGGGCTCGCGGACGTCAACGATGATCGCCTTGATGCGCTGGTTGTGGGTATAGCGCTCGTTCGCGGGACGCTCGTTGCGCTCGTCGGGGAACCTGCGCTGGTCGAAGTACGGCAGCTCAGCCTCGACGCCCTCACGAATCTTGACGATGGTGAAGTCGTTGGTAATCTGCAGCACGGTGCCCGTGATGATGTCGCCGATCCTCTCGGAGAACTCCTCGTAGATCTGCTGTCGGGCAGCGTTGCGGACAATCTGGTTGATCGTGGACTTGGCATGCTGGGCAGCAAAGCGGCTGGTGTCGGACGGGGTGACGTCGACTTCGTCGAACTCGGTGTACTCGCCTGTCTCCTCGTCGGGCTCGCCCTTGGGAACGAGCTCGTAGACGTAGATCTTGCCAGTGGCGCGATCCAGGGTCACCTTGGCACCAAAGGGCAGGTGCAGGGTCTTGGCATAGCTCTCGGCCAGCGACTCCTCGAGCCTGTCGAGAAGATAGAGCTGGTCGATGTGCTTCTCCTGGCAAAGCTCCATCAGAGCTTCCATCATCGTAGAGGCCATATGGTCTCCCCTTTCCTAGTTGCGCTTTCCGGGCTTCGCCGGAGAGTCGAAGTTTGGCTTGATAGTGCAGCGCCTGATCTGGTCGAGCTCAAACTCGAGGGTCTCGCCATCGCATTCGACGACGACACGACCGTCGACCAGCCCGACGAGCCTGCCCGAGAAGCGCTTGCGCCCCTCGACGGCATTGGTCGTGACACTCACGTCGGAACCCGCGAACCTCTCGTAGTCATGCGGACGACGCAGCGGCCTAGAGAGGCCAGGCGACGAAACCTCGAGCGTATATGCACCGGGGAACGGGTCGATGAGGTCAAGCACCTCGCCAATCCACTCGCTTTGCGCCGCCACCTCGTCGAGCGAGATGGTCGGCTGATCCTCGTCGGCATGGTCGATGCGGACGCGGACGGTGGGCGCCTTCGTGGCACCGACGACCTCGACGTCGACGACATCGATGCCATGGTCTGCGCCGACGCGCTCGAGCGCCTCCACGATCTGGGAGACAAGTCGCTCGCTTGCCATGTGGCCTCCTTTCGGTCCCTTACAGAACAAAAGGAAGCGGGGCCGACGTGCACCCCACTTCCTTCCATACAAGCTTCATATCAAAGAACACTATACATATGCCAACGTAACCATGCAAGTCGAGTGAAATGCACACGTTTCCTTCAACAACGCGCGTGCCGTCATTTGATGTCAGCCTACGGTGTACGCGGGGATGTCGCCCGCGGGATCCGAGAAGGACGTGAGCCCACCATCCTTGTCGAAATGCATGGTGACCTTGTGCGTGTCGGTGGACCCGACGTTCTCGTATCCCTTGCCGAGCGGCGACCAATCCCACCTCACCGTCACGGTCGCCGTCACCGTGCCGTCCGTCGAGCCCTTGAGCGAGTCAATCGAGGCGACGGAACGCGGCAGATAGGCGAGCTTGGGGTTCACCCCTGCCGGAAGGGCGGCGTTTCCCTTCACGAGATTCTTGTACAGGGCCGCGTCGCTCACGCCCGCGCCGCCCTTGGTGCCCGCGATCGCAGCCGTCTTGGACAGGTAGGGACGAATTGCGCCACCAATCGCTGCGCCATTGGACCCGGGATTAGATCCGTAGACGATGCCAATGATGCTTTTCGCCGTGCCCTCGATCTTCTTGATGTAAGGCTGCGACACGCAGATGGTGACTGTCGCGCCCTTCTTGATCTCGGTGTTCTCAACGGGATCGCACGAGACGACGGACCACCCCCTCTTGTCGGAGTTGACGAAGGACACCTTTACCTTCAGGCCCTCCGCCTTCAAGAGCTCCTGGGCTTTCTCCTGGTGCTCCCCCACGACCCTGGGAACCCTGCGCCTTCGCGAGACGCGAAGCGCAACGGTGTCCTCACTGGTTAGCACGTCGCCCTTTTTCGCCGTGGCGGACAAGACGATGCCCGCCTTGCCGTCGTCCGCCTTCTCCTCGACCTCGCAGGGGACACCAATCTCGTCAAGGGCCGAACGCGCCTCATCGACGGTCTTTCCCTTGAGGTCGGGCATGCGCCGAGACTTCGAGACTACGATCGTTACCTTGGTGCCAGCCGAGACACGCGCAGAGGCCTCCGGGCTCTGGGAAAGGACGAACCCCTCACGCTCGTCAGAAAGCTCCCGTTCGACCTTGGTCTGAAAGCCCCTGCGCTCAAGCGCTGACTGGGCTCGCTCCATATGCCACCCAACGACATCGGGGGGAGTCGAGCCTCCCCAAAGCTGGAGCCTCCAGGAGAGAAGTCCAACGCAACAGGCAAACACCGCGACGATGGCGATGGCGATGGCGAAGCGCCCCGTGCGACCCTCGCGGGCCTTGGCGGGCGCCTCACGCCCAAAGTCGGACAGGCCTCGCACGCTCTCCCGCGATTGGGCGGCACGACGGGCGCCCTCTTCCGTTCCGGGAGAGTCGGAGGCGTTGGCGAGGTTGTTGCCGCATTGGGGGCAACGCGCGGGCAGCATGCCTTCGCCGAGGTCGAATCCACAGTTGGGACACTCCATAGGTGGCCTTTCGAATGAGGCCCTCCCCCAGCCGGGGGAGGGCCTGACGACAGCTTCCTACTTGGCGACGATGTTGACAAGCCTGCCGGGAACGACGATCACCCTGACGACGTTCTTGCCCTCAAGCTGGCTGGCGACCACCTTGAGCGCCTCCGCCTGAAGCTCGTCCTTGGTGGCGTCGGCGGCAACGGCTACGTGACCGCGCACCTTACCCATGATCTGGACGGCAATCTCGACGGTGTCGGACTTGGCAAGCTCGGGGTCGAACTCGGGCCACGGCTCGTTATAGGCGGAACCCTCGAGGTGCAGGGCCTCGTGGAAAAGCTCCTCGGCCCAGTGCGGACAAATGGGAGCGAGGGTGGTGACGATGTCGTGGGCGACGCGCCAGTCGAGAGCGGCGTCGCGCTCGTCCGGGGAAGTCTCGGCTACGTACTTCATCGCGGCGTTGACCATCTCCATGATGGCCGAGATGGCGGTGTTGAACTGCCCGCGATCGAAGTCGTAGGTGCACTTGACTCCCATGCCGTTGAGGGTGCGGAACATCCCCGCGGCAGAAGAGGAGAGCTTCGCGGGGTTGACCTCGCCCTTCTCGGCACCCTGGCAAAGCTGCCAAACGACGTTCCACGCGCGCTTGATGAAGCGGTTGGCACCGGCGACAGCCTTCTCGTCCCAGTCGAAGTCCTTCTCGGGAGGGGCGATGAACAGAATCGCGAGACGCATGGTGTCGGCGCCGTAGGGATCGATGACGCTGGAGGGGGGCACGACATTGCCCTTGGACTTGGACATGGTGTCGCCGTTCTCGTCCTTTACCATGCCCTGGCAGAGCAGGTTGGTGAAGGGCTCGTCGGCGTCGATCATGCCGAGGTCGCGAAGGACCTTGGTCCAGAAGCGGCTATAGAGGAGGTGCAGGATGGCGTGCTCGATGCCGCCGATGTAGTTATCGACGGGCATCCAACGGTCGACGGCCTGCTTCGAGAAGGGCAGCTCCTCGTTGTGGGGATCGCAGTAGCGCAGGTAGTACCAACTGGAGCACGTGAAGGTGTCCATGGTGTCGGTGATACGCTTGGCCGGCTTGCCGCACTTGGGGCACGTCGTCTCATAGAAGGGCGCGTACTCGGCGAGGGTCTCGCCCGCACCCAGGTCGAGGTTCTCCGGAAGCGTGACCGGGAGCTGGTCATACGGAACGGGAACGTCGCCACAGCAGTCGCAGTGGATCATCGGGATGGGGTTGCCCCAGTAGCGCTGGCGGCTGATGAGCCAGTCACGCAGGCGGAACTGGACCTTGGCGCGACCCAGGCCGCGCTCGGAGAGCCAGCCGAGGATGGCGTCAACGGCCTCGGAGTGCTTGCCGCCCTTGAGGCCGGTGAACTCGCCGGACTGGACGAGGAAGCCCTCCGCAACCATGGCACGGTCCCAGTCGACGCTCGTGACCCGAAGGTCCTTCTCGTCCTTGAGCTCCTCGTAGAGCGGGTCGTCCTTCTCGCAGATGATCGGGGCGATCTCAAGGTCGTACTTCTTCGCAAAGTCGAAGTCGCGCTGGTCGCCGCAGGGAACGCCCATGACGGCACCGGTACCGTAGTCCATCAGGACGTAATCGGCAACCCAGATGGGGGCCGGGCGGCCGTTGATCGGGTTGATGACATAGCGGCCCGTGAACATACCGTGCTTCTCGCGCTCGGATCCCTGGCGATCGACGGAGGAGACCTTCTCGGTCGCAGACTTGAGCTGCTTGAAGGCATCCTCATACTCGGTGCCGGCGACAAGCTCGGCGGCAAGCGGGCTCTCGGGCGGCAGGAGCAGGAAGCTGACACCGAACAGCGTGTCGGCACGGGTGGTGAAGACGGTGATCTTGCGGTCCGTCGGGGTCACGCCGTCCTCGGCAGCGAGGGCGAAGTCGATCTCGGCACCCTCGGAGCGGCCGATCCAGTTGCGCTGCTGGGCCTTGACGTTCTCGGGCCAACCCTCGAGCTTGTCGAGATCGTCAAGCAGCTCCTGCGCGTAATCGGTGATCTTGAGGTACCACTGGGAGAGCTCGCGCTTCTCGGGAACGGAGCCGCAGCGCCAGCACTTGCCATCGACGACCTGCTCGTTGGCAAGAACCGTCTGACAGGTGGGACACCAGTTGACGGGAGAGGTGGCACGATATGCCAGGCCCTTCTCCCACATCTTGAGGAACATCCACTGACCCCACTTGTAGTACTCGGGGTCGCAGGTGTTGAACATACGGTCGTAGTCGTACGAGAAGCCCATGCGCTTCATGGTGCTCACGGCCTGGCCGATGTTTTTGTGGGTCCACTCGCCCGCCTGGGTGTTGTGCTTGATGGCGGCGTTCTCGGCGGGAAGGCCGAAGGCGTCGAAGCCCATGGGGTGCAGGACGTCGAAGCCGCGCATGCGCGCCTGGCGAGCCATCGCGTCGCCAATGGTGTAATTGCGCGCGTGGCCCATGTGCAGGTCGCCCGAGGGATACGGGAACATCTCGAGAACGTACTTCTTGGGCTTGGCGGGATCCTCGTCGGTCTTGTAGAGCTGGGTCTCCTCCCACCTGCGCTGCCACTTCGTCTCGATGGCCTGCGCGTCGTAGGCGGGAATCTCGTTGTTGGGTTCGCTCACTTGCATTCCCTTTCTCAGGAGTCTGCCACCGAACACCCACCCATGAAGGGCGGGTGCGGTGGCAGATGGTCAAGTCTTTGCTGGTCGCGTGGGTCAATGCGACCCACGCCAAACCCCTCGCTAGGAGCGGAAGTTGACGTCGGAGTTGGAGTCCTTGAGCATGACGTCGTGTGCGCCGCCCTCGACGAGCGACGTGGCGGAGACGAGCGTGATCTTGGCCTTGTCACGAAGCTCGGATAGGTTCAGGGCGCCACAGTTGCACATGGTCGAACGCACCTTGGTGAGGGAGTTCTCGACGTTGTCCTTGAGCGGACCCGCGTACGGGACGTAGGAGTCAACGCCCTCGACGAACGAGAGCTTCTTGGAGCCACCGAGGTCGTAACGGGCCCAGTTGCGGGCACGAGCGGAGCCCTCGCCCCAGTACTCCTTAACATAGGAGCCGTTGACGTTAAGCCTGCGCGTGGGAGACTCGTCGAAGCGGGCGAAGTAGCGGCCCAGCATGAGGAAGTCGGCACCCATGGCCAGGGCAAGGGTCATGTGGTAGTCGTAGACGATACCGCCATCGGAGCAGACGGGGACATAGACGCCAGTCTCCTCGTAGTACTCGTCACGAGCGCGGCAGACGTCGATGAGAGCGGAGGCCTGACCACGGCCGATGCCCTTCTGCTCGCGCGTGATGCAGATGGAACCGCCGCCGATGCCGACCTTGACGAAGTCGGCGCCACAGTCGGCGAGGAAGCGGAAGCCCTCGGCATCGACGACATTGCCAGCGCCAACCTTGACGGAGTCACCATAGTGCTCGCGAATCCACTCGAGGGTGATCTTCTGCCACTCGGAGAAGCCCTCGGAGGAGTCGATGCACAAGACGTCAGCGCCGGCCTCGACGAGCAGCGGGACGCGCTCGGCAAAGTCGCGGGTGTTGATACCGGCGCCGACGATGTAGCGCTTGTGCTCGTCGAGCAGCTCGTCCGGACGCGACTTGTGGGAGTCATAGTCCTTGCGGAAGACGAGGGAGACGAGGTTGCCGTCGTTGTCGACGATGGGCAGGGTGTTGACCTTGTGCTCCCAGATGATGTCATTGGCGACCTTGAGGGAGGTGTCGGGCGTGGCGGTGACGCAGGCGTTCGCCGGGGTCATGAAATCGGCGACCTTCTTCTGGCGGTCATCGCGCGAGACGCGATAGTCACGGCTGGTGACGATGCCGCAGAACTTGCCGGTTGCGGTGCCATCCTCGGTGACGGGCATGGTGGTGTGACCGGTGCGATCGCGCATCTCGAGGACATCCTCGAGCGTCATGTCGGGGGTGAGGGTGGAGTCGGAGACGACAAAGCCCGCCTTATAGCTCTTGACCTCGCGAACCATGGCGGCCTCGTCCTCGGGCTTCTGGGAGCCATAGATGAACGAGATGCCGCCCTGCTGAGCGAGGGCGACGGCAAGGCGCGGACCGGAGACCGCCTGCATGATGGCGGACACCATGGGGATGTTCATGGTGATGGCGGACTCCTCGCCACGCTTGAACTTGACCAAGGGGGTCTTCAGCGTGACGTTGGCGGGGATGTTCTCGGAAGAGGAATAGCCGGGGACAAGTAGGTACTCAGAGAAGGTGTGGGACTCCCCCTCGAAGAACGTTGCCATGAATGAACTCCCTTTGTTAGACGTTTTACCAATACGCGACGCGACTCAACGTCGCGTCGCAAACAATTGCGCTGATTGTAGCGCAACCAGGGCCTGGTTCCTAGGCGGCCAAGCCTATGCGGCGGGCGAGCTCCCGTCGCCAGCGGTGACCTGGTCAAAAGTGACCGCCATGGTGTGCTTGGTGGGAACCCACTCAACCTTCTGGAAGAGGGCCGCGACGTTGATGGGGATGTAGCTCATCATGAAGATGGGGAACGTGAACAGGTTGGTGATGATGCGCCTTTTGTCCTTGGTGTGAAAGCGCTTGTACTGCGTGACCGTGGTCAGCACCGCAAGGGTGAAAAACGTCAGATAGGTCGTGGTGAGCATTCCGACAATTGACCCCGTGCACATCGCCAGCTCGGACTGCGTGGCCAAAAAACCATGCGAGAGCGTGCCGACAACGAGGTAGGTCACGTTGACGAAAAACGACAGAATCGAAAGGATGGTTCCCGGCGCCACGGTCATAAGCATGTCATAGGACGAGAACAGCCCCTTGCCGATACCGCGGAACAGGTCCTTGCCATACGAGAAGAACACCTGGTAAAAGCCCTTCGACCAACGCATCCTCTGGGTCCAGGACGCCTTGAAGGTGACGGGCTGCTCGTCGAAGAACTCGGCCGGGGCATAGCCGATCTTGATTCCGTTGGCGGCACAGAAGGTGGAGAACTGAATGTCCTCCGTCAGGGTGTGAAAGTCCCAACCGTGCATGCCGCGCACGATGCTGTTGGCAACCATCCAACCAGAGCCCGAGACGGCGCAGCTCGTGCCAGCCATCATACGGGCGTTGTTAAGGAACTTCGCCTCGCGAATGAACCACAGGGCATAGGCGGCCGACACCCAACTCGAATCGAAGTTCTTGGAGTTGCGGTAGCTCGTGGACACGAGATAGCCCATGTCATAGACCTTGTTCATCTCGGTCACGTAGGTGGGCGAGACAATGTTGTCGGCATCAAAGACGAAATAGGCCTCGAACTTGTCGCCATACTCGTTAAGGATGCGGTTGAAGCCATAGTCCATAACCCAACTCTTGCCCTTGCGAGCCAGGTCGTTGCGCTCATAGACGATAGCGCCCGCGCGGCGAGCCTCCTCGGCGGTGTTGTCGGTGCAGGCGTCGGCGACAACGAACGTCTCGATCAGGTCGGCGGGATAGTCCTGTGCCTTGATGGAGCGCACGAGGTTACCGATGACCTCCTCCTCGTTGTGGGCGGCGATGAAGAAGGCGTAGCGATGCTGCCTCTTTGCCTCGGGAAGCTTGACGTCACCCTTTCGCAGCACCATGAGGATGAAGATGAACTGGTACAGGTAGGCGAACGTGAAGAAGAGGAACATCACGAAGTTGAAGATGACGATGGGCGTGATGCCCGCCAGGTTGAGCTGGAACACGAGCGAGGGCCTCTCATCCGGGTCTGTACGGCAGTGCCACGCTAACGCACGAGGCTATCGGTCGCGCAGCGCGGGGACGATCTTCTCGCCAGCGGGAGTCCTTCCAAGCGAGCGTCCATCAAGCGATTCTAGTACATCGAGAAGGTCATCAGGCAGCCTGTCTGCCAGCTCCACGGTCTCCCCTGTTACGGGATGGTCGAAGCGAATGTGCCATGAATGCAGGAACTGCCTGGCAAGACCCAGGTTGAGGCGATCGTCGCCACGCCCGTAGAGGGGGTCGCCGACAAGCTGGTGGCCAATGTGGCGCATGTGGACGCGAATCTGGTGCGTACGGCCCGTGTAGAGGTGACACTCGAGAAGCGAGTAACCCTCGTCACGCCTACCCGCCTCGAATCGCTCGAGCGTACGGAATGTCGTGATCGCCTCGCGCGCGCCCGGCGCGTCGGAGACCGTCATGCGCAGGCGATCGCGGGTCGAGCGAGCGATGCCGGTCTCGATGGTGCCCTCGTTGGCGGCGACATACCCCTGGACCAGCGTCACGTAGCGCCTGTCGAGGGTCCGAAGGCGAATAAGGCCCTGCAGGGCACGTTGGGTCTCGTCATCCTTTGCCGCGACCATGAGGCCGGAGGTCTCCATATCGAGCCTGTGGACGATCCCAGGACGGTCCTCACCCTGAACGGTTCCCAGGTGAGAATATCCGCAGCGGGCGACGAGGGCATTTGCCAACGTGTCGTCCACATGCCCTGGCGACGGGTGGCACACAAGGCCCGCCTGCTTGGACAGGACGAGGAGCCACTCGTCCTCGAAGCGGACGTCGAGGTCGATGTCGGGATTCGGCCTGAGCACGCCATCGTCCTCGTCGGGGGCGGTCCAGGTAACGCAGATCCTGTCACCCAGGCAGACGCGCTCGCTCTTGGAGTCGGCAAGCGTCGAGTTGATGGTGACGAGTCCCTGGTCGACAAGCTTTGCGCAGGCGCTGCGCGCGGGAAGGTCGGACGATGAACCGAGAAACACGTCGAGGCGCATCCCATCGGCGTCGGGACCGACCAGAAGGTCAACGACCCTGCTTGCCATCGATGCCACCACCCTCGGTCTCACGTCTCTTGTCGTAAGCACACCACGCTACGAATGCGATGATGACGCCGCAGGTAATAAAGCAGTCGGCAACGTTGAAGACCGGGAAGTCGATGAACTCGGTTGCCAGGAAGTCGGTGACCGACGCCTTGCAGACCCTGTCGATGAGGTTGCCGACACCACCGCCGCACACGCAGGCCAAGCCCAACACGAGTGACAGCGGCATCTCCGCGTCGACCCAGACCCACGCGAGCGACGCAAGGGTGACGCCAGTCGCGACGAACGCGAACAGGCCGCTCGCACCCTCCCCCATGCTGAACGCGGCACCCGGGTTCTCGACGAGAACGAGCCGCAGGACCCCCGGGATAAACTCCAGGGGCCCCGCGGCCAGCATCTGCCGCATGAGGGACTTGACCAGCTGGTCCAACGCGACGGCCACGCACGCGACGACGGCGAGGAGGGCCACGTTACGGACGTTTGGACGGGTCTTCGTGGTCACGCGAGCGCTACCCCCTACTCGGCAAGCACGTCGTGGCAACGCCCGCACAGGCCGTCGGGACCAAGCCCACGCCAGTTCCAGCAGCGCGGGCACTTCTCGCCAGTCGCGGGAAGGACCTCGCAGGAAAGCTCGTCGCCCTCGGCAACGCACACCGAGGAGCAGACGAGGGGCTCGGCAAGATCGCAGGCGAACTCGCCGCACAGAAGCTCGTAGGTCGCCTTGGGCAGCGTAAGCTCGGCGCGAGTGGCCTGGGTGGTCTTCTCTGCGACGACGCCGGAGGCGAGGGCCTCCTCGTACGCCTTGGTGTAGGCGGCACGGACCTCGAGCAGCTGCTCGTACGCGGGTAGGTAGCGCTCGTAGTCGGAGGCGGCAAGCGGGGCCTTGTACCAGTCGAGAAGGGCGGCGTAGGTCTGGCCGTCACGCATGGAGGCGGGAAGATGGCTCATGACCTCGTCGCAGGTGAAGACCAGGATCGGCTGCAGGTCGTGGACGAGCATGGAGAGCAGGTGCGCCCAGACGGTCTGGGCACTGCGACGCTCGTGGCTGTCGGCACCGCCGCAGTACATGCGGTCCTTGGTGGCATTGAGGTAGCCGTTGGAAAGCTCGGTGATGACGTAATCGTACAGGGTACGGTAGACGACGTTGAAGCGGTAGCCGGCGTAGGCCTCGCTCACCTGGTCGTGAACCTGGCACATACGGGCCAGGACCAGCTTGTCGTAGGGCTCGAGCTCGTCAAAAGGAACCGCGTCGGTCTCGGGGTCGAACTGTCCCTCGATCTCGCCGAGCAGGAAGCGGTAGGTGTTGCGGAAGCGACGATAGGCCTCGCCGACATGGCCGAGGATGGCGTCGTCGCAGGGGACGTCGACGGAGGTGTCGACCGAAGCGAGCCACAGGCGAAGCACGTCGGCGCCACGCTCGTCGCAGACCTTGTTGGGGTCGATGACGTTGCCAAGCGACTTCGACATCTTGCGGCCCTGGCCATCGAGCGTGAAGCCCTGGGAGACGACGGACTTGTACGGGGCCACGCCGTAGGCGCCGACCGAGGTCATCAGCGAGCTCATGAACCAGCCACGGTGCTGGTCGGAACCCTCGAGGTACATGTCGGCCGGGAAGTGCAGGTTGTCACGGTGCTTGCAGACCGCGGTGTGGCTGACGCCGGAGTCCCACCAGACGTCGAGGATGTCCTTGTTCGCCTTGAGGTGGTGGCCGCCACACTTGGGGCAGACGCATGCGTCGCCGAGGTAACTCGCGGGGTCGTCGGTGAACCAGCAGTCGGAGCCCTTCTCGCGGAAGAGCTTGATGACGGCGTCGAGCGTGTCGTCGTTCATGACGGTCTCGCCGCAGTCGTCACAGGTGAACGCCGGGATGGGGACGCCCCAGTTGCGCTGGCGCGAGATGCACCAGTCGGGACGGCCCTCGACCATCGAGCCGATGCGCTTGACCGCATGAGAGGGATAGAAGTCGACCTTGGAGAGCTCCTCGAGCGCCTTCTCGCGCAGGCCGGTCTTGTCCATCGAGACGAACCACTGGCTCGTGGCACGGAAGATGACCGGGCGCTTGCAGCGCCAGCAGTGCGGGTAGCTGTGGTTGATGTCCTCGTGCAGGATCAGCGTGCCACGCTCGCGAAGCCACTCGATGATCTTGGGGTTGGCCTCGTTGACCTCCATGCCGGACCACGGGCCGCCGGTGCCCATGGTGTCGCCCTTGTAGAAGCGACCGTCGTCGTCGACGGGCATGACGACGGGAATGCCGAACTTCTGGCCGGCAAGGTAGTCGTCGACGCCGTGGCCGGGAGCGGTGTGGACGATGCCGGTGCCGTCGTCGAGGGTGACGTAGTCCGCGTAGATGAACTCGCCCTCGACGCCCTGGTCGCCGAAGATGGGCTGCTTGTACTTGTTGTGGCACAGCTCGGTACCGCTCATGCGCCAGGGCTCGCCGTCCTCGCCACGCACGAGCTCGACGTTCTCGTAGCCGAACTTAGCACAGTCCTTCTCGACAAGGGCCTCGGCCATGATCTCGGCCTGGCCGTCATGGATGACGGCAACGTAATCGGCCTCGGGGTGCAGGATGACGGCGTCGTCGGCGGGAAGCGTCCACGGCGTCGTGGTCCAGATGTCGACCCAAAGCTTGCCGGCCCAAGCCTCCAGGCCCGCAGGGACGGTCGTCATCTCAAAGCGGACGAAGATGGCGGGGCTGACCTCGTCGGAGTACTCGATCTCGGCCTCGGCGAGCGCCGTGTGGCAGTGCGAGCACCAGTGGACGGGCTTGCGGCCACGATAGATGGCGCCGTTGTCGAAGATCGCCTTGAAGATCTCGATGTCGGTGGCGTCATAGTCGTTGACGTAGGTGAGGTAGGGGTTGTCCCACTCACCGAGAACGCCGAGGCGCTTGAAGCCCTGGCGCTGCGTGTCGACCTGCTCGACGGCCATCTTGCGGCACAGCTCGCGGACCTTCTCGGTGGGAAGCTGGTTGAACTTCTCGGTGCCGAGCATCTCCTCGACCTTGTGCTCGATGGGCTGGCCGTGGCAGTCCCAACCAGGCACGTACGGCGTCTGGTAGCCGCGCATCGACCAGTAGCGGTTGATGATGTCCTTGGTGATCTTGTTCTGGGCGTGGCCAAGGTGAATCGGACCGTTGGCGTACGGGGGGCCGTCGTGCAGGACGAACTTGTCGTGCCCCTCGTTCTTCTTGAGCATCTGGCCATAGACGTCGTTGGCCTCCCACTCGGCGAGCCTCTTGGGCTCGTTGGCGGCGAGGTTGCCCCTCATGGGGAAGCCCGTCTGGGGCAGGTTCGTCGTCTTCTTGTACTCGTTCGCCACTCTCGTGACCCCCTTCTGGGCACCAAAAAAGCGCCCGTCCCTGCTGCTGGGACGAAGCGCTCACGTCACACTTCGCTTTAGACCACCCAGCGTGCGGTTGCCCGCGTTACTCGGCTGGCCTGTCACGGCGGCCAACTCCCGTCGACGCCTACTCACGCTCGCACGCACGCTTTGGGGTCGCGGCTCCGGGGTGATCTCCCGCCCGGACGCGGCCACGGGATCCCAGCACCCCCGCTCTCTGATGACCGCGCTGCCCGAGGGTACCTGTCCCCTTCACAGCCTTTGATGTATGGATGATAGCACTCGCGACGCGCAACGACCAGAATGCCGAGAAGTACGATCGCGCACGCGGGCGGTCGCCGCACGCGCGCTCGCCCCCGATTGGTCTGTCCTTGCCGGGAAGTTTGGCCCACGCCACCGCACGGGACCGCTCCAAGGCTATAGAGTTGGCGACATGTCCGCACGGGGTCTTCCCGCAAGGGTCAACGATCCCACTTACAGAAGGGATGCGCAGGCGATGCCACAGACCGCTACCGAACCGCGCGAACGCCGGCTGGGCTACCTCAGGCTGCTTTCGGATCGCTTTCCCACCTGCCAGGCGGCCTACACCGAGGCCATCAACCTCAAGGCGATTCTCAACCTCCCCAAAGCAACCGAGCACTACATGAGCGACATCCACGGCGAGTACGAGGCCTTCGTACACATCCTCAACAACTGCTCCGGGGTCGTACGCGAGCTTGTGGACAAAATCTTTGCCGACGAACTCTGCGACACGGAACGCGCCGACCTCTGCACGCTCATCTATTATCCCCGCGCAAAGCTCGCCCGCATCCACAGGGAGGGCCTTGCGAGCGACACGTGGTACTACGACAACTTGTTCCGCATCGTTCGCGTGGCCAGGTGGCTGTCCGGCCTCTACACGCGCTCCAAGGTGCGTAAGGCCATGCCCGTGGCATATGCCTACATCATCGACGAGCTGCTGCGCGCCTCCGGCGTCGGCGAGAAGAGCCGCCACGACTACCACGTGCGCATCATCGACTCGATCATCGAAACGGGCTCGGCCGATGACTTCATCGAGTCGCTCGCCTCCCTGGTCAAGCGACTGGCGGTCGACCGCCTCCACATCGTCGGCGACATCTTCGACCGTGGCCAGCATGCCGACAAGATCCTCGACGAGCTCATGTCCTACCACACGCTCGACTTCCAGTGGGGAAACCATGACATCTGTTGGATGGGCGCCTCCGCGGGAAGCGAGGCCTGCGTGGCCTCGGTCGTCCGCAACAACGTCCGCTACGGTGCCTACGGCATCCTCGAGAGCGCCTACGGCATATCGCTTCGCGAGCTCGCCCTGTTCGCGGAGCGAACCTACACCTCAGACGACGTCATCTCCCCCACCGACAAGGCCATCAACGTCATCCTCTTCAAGCTCGAGGGCCAGCTCATCAGGCGCCAGCCCGAATTCCAGATGGAGGACAGGCTGCTCCTCGACAAGATCGACCTGTCGAGAGGAACGGTGGAGATTGCGGGGAAGACCCACGAGCTGCGCACGCGGGACCTGCCCACCATCGACCCGGAAGACCCCTACCGACTGAGCGATGACGAGCAGCACGTCGTCGATGGCCTGGTTCGTGCGTTTCGCGACAGCGAGAGGCTAAGCAGGCAGGTCGAGTTCCTCTACGAGCACGGTTCCATGTACCTCGTGAGCAACGGCAACCTCCTGTTCCACGGCTGCATCCCCCTATATATGTATGGTTCCTTCAGGCCCGTGAGCTGTGCCGGCAGGCACTACGCGGGCAAGGCGTACATGGACTTCTGCGATCGCATGGCGCGCCGCGCATGGCACGGTCACGACCGAGACGCCCTCGACTGGATGTGGTACCTGTGGTGCGGCAAGTACTCCCCACTTTCCGGCAGGGTCGTCAAGACCTTCGAGCGCACGCTGATCGAGGACAAGTCAACCTGGGTCGAGCCCCAAGACGCATACTACGAGCTCACCAACTCGCCCAACGTCTGCAAGAGGATCCTGGCAGAGTTCGGGCTGGCCGGCGAACACTGCCACATCATCAACGGGCACACCCCCGTCAAGACCTCCTCCGGCGAAAGCCCGATCAAGGCGGACGGGCGTCTCCTCGTGATCGACGGCGGCTTCTGCCGCGCCTACCACAAGAAGACCGGCATCGCGGGATTCACGCTCATCTCGGGCACGGACGGCATGCGCATCAAGGCGCATCGCCCGTTCGTGAGCGTCGAGGCCGCCCTCGACGACAACGCAGACATCCGAAGTGACACCGACGCGTTCGAGGTCGAGGACCCTCCCCTCACCGTCGGGGACACCGACACCGGCGTCGACATCCGCAGGCAGATCTCGGACCTCGAGGCACTTCTCGATGCATACCGCACCGGCATGCTCGCGGAAAGGCCACATATGGCTACCGGGGGCATCATGCGCGTCTAAAGCGCTGGCAGTCGGGTATTAGTGCACAAGGCACCCCGACGGCGGGGTCGCACGACCCAAGAGAGAGAGTTTTGTCCGATGGAGATGAACAACAAGAAGAAGCGCCAGTCGATGATCTTGTACGCGATCATCGCATGTGCGGTGCTCATGGCCATCAACTCGGTCATGGCGCCGTACAGAAACGGCACTTCCACCAAACAGGCGAGCTACAGCGAGTTCGTCACGATGGTGGATAAGGGCAAGGTCAAGAAGGTAGAGCTCGACACCGGCAGCAGCCAGATCTACTTCGTCACCGGCTCCGGCGAGTCCGAGCAGAAGTGGGTCACCACGCAGTTCCCCGGTGACGACACGCTCGTGCAGAAGCTGCAGGAGAAGGGTGTCGACTACTCGGCACAGGTCACCGAATCAGGAGGCGACAACTTCCTGCTCGTCTACATGCTGCTCACTTACGTGCTGCCGATTCTCTTGCTGTTCTTGGGCGGCTGGTTCCTCAACCGTAAGCTCAAAAAGGCCATGGGCGACGACGGTCCCTCGATGACCTTCGGCGGTATGGGCGGCATGGGCGGAATGAACGGCATGGGCAAGTCCGGCGCCAAGGTCGTCTCCGGAAAGGAGACCGGCGTCACGTTCAAGGACGTCGCCGGCCAGGATGAGGCCAAGGAGTCGCTTGCCGAGATCGTCAGCTTCCTCGAGAAGCCCGACCGTTATGCCGCCATCGGCGCCAAGCTGCCCCACGGCGCGCTTCTGGTCGGCCCTCCGGGCACGGGCAAGACGCTCCTGGCAAAGGCCGTCGCGGGCGAGGCCAAGGTCCCGTTCTTCTCGATCTCCGGCTCCGAGTTCGTCGAGATGTTCGTCGGTCGCGGTGCCGCCAAGGTCCGAGACCTGTTCAAGCAGGCAAACGAGAAGGCCCCGTGCATCGTCTTCATCGACGAGATCGATACGGTGGGAAAGAAGCGCGACGCGGGCCTGTCCACCAACGACGAGCGCGAGCAGACCCTCAACCAGCTGCTCACCGAGATGGACGGATTCGACAACCACAAGGGCATCGTCGTGCTCGCGGCCACCAACCGTCCCGACTCGCTCGACCCCGCCCTGCTGCGCCCCGGGCGCTTTGACCGCCGCATCCCCGTCGAGCTGCCCGACTTGGCCGGACGCAACGCCATCCTCAAGCTTCACGCCAACGACGTCCGCATGGAGCCTGGCATCGACCTCGACGTCATCGCCCGCTCCACCCCGGGTGCCTCCGGCGCCGACCTCGCCAACATCATCAACGAGGCCGCGCTTCGTGCCGTGCGCATGGGCCGCCAGCGCGTGACCCAGGAGGACGTGCAGGAATCCGTCGAAGTCGTCATCGCGGGCGAGAAGCGCAAGTCCACCGTGCTCTCCGAGCACGAGAAGCAGGTCGTCGCCTACCACGAGATCGGCCACGCCATCGTTGCGGCGACCCAGAAGGGCTCCGCCCCCGTCCAGAAGATCACCATCGTGCCCCGCACCTCCGGCGCCCTCGGCTACACCATGCAGGTGGAGGAAGACGAGCACTTCCTCACCACCCGCGAACAGGCCGAGGACAAGATAGCGGTGCTGTGCGGCGGCCGCGCCGCCGAGGAGCTGATCTTCGGACAGGTCACCACCGGCGCGTCCAACGACATCGAGAAGGCCACCGAGCTTGCCCGCAACATGATCACACAGTACGGCATGTCCGACGAGTTTGGCATGGTCGCGCTCGGTTCGGTCCGCAACCGCTACCTCAACGACGGAACGACGCTCAACTGCTCCGAAGGTACCGCCCAGCGCGTCGACGACGCCGTCATCGCCCTGGTGGACAAGGGCCACAAGAAGGCGTTGGCAACCCTGCAGGCAAACAAGTTCAAGCTCCACGAGCTTGCTCGCTACCTGCAGAAGAAGGAGACCATCACCGGCGAGGAGTTCATGCGCATCTTCACGCGCGACGACGGCTTCGCTCCCGTGATGCCCAAGCCGCAGGACGGCTCGGCCCGCTAGCAGCCAACTCGCAACTCCAAGGAAAGCGCCTGGCACCGACGATGGTGCCAGGCGCTTTCTCGTGCGTATATGCGTCGTCTACGAGTCGTGGCGACAAAGCTCCCAGAACGTGACGGCAGACGCCGCAGCCACGTTGAGCGAGTCGACGCCGTGCGACATAGGGATGCGCACCGTAACGTCACAGCCCTCGATTGCCTTCCGCGTAAGCCCGTCCCCCTCGGTGCCAAAGAGCATCGCGAGCCTGTCCACGTCCTTAAGGGTCGGGTCCGAAAGACTCACGGAATCGTCCGAGAGGGCCAGAGCCGCACAAGTAAAACCAGCCTCATGAAGCTGGCCCAGGCTCGCCTCGGGCCAGGGAGCCGCAAGGCGGGCCCACGGGACCAGGAACACGTTTCCCATCGAGACGCGCACGGAACGACGAGAGAGCGGGTCAGCGCACGTGGGGGCGAGAAGCACCGCATCGACACCGAGGGCCGCCGCCGAGCGGAAGATGGCACCGACGTTCGTCGTGTCGACGATTCCCTCGAGCACGCAAACGCGACGGGCGTCACGAAGGAGGTCTGCCGCATCGGGCTCGGCAGGGCGACGCATGGCCGCCAAGGCCCCACGCGTGACGCGATACCCTGTCAACTCGCTCGCAAGGTCATGCGGCATCACGAACACGGGAACCTCATCGGGCAGGGCAGAGACGACGTCGGCCATCGACTTGAGCCTACCCTCGTCAAGAAGAAGCGAGATCGGCTCGATGCCGTGCGCAAGGGCCACGCGAATGGCAATCTCGGACTCAGCCACCAGGACACCACGTTCGGGGTCGATTCTGTTTCTCAGCTGATGTGACGTGAGCCTGCAGTACACGTCCAGTCTCGAATCCGACAGCTCGGACACCCGCACGACACCCATCCGAAAAACTCCCCTCTTGTCCAGCCGTTTCAATCAAGCGCTTAAACGCAGGTGATGCGCATAACGAAACACATATGTTATCCCGAGAAGGTTATCATGGGGATTCGGCCGCGACGCACCGCGGCGAACACAATAACGCAGCCCATCACTCACACCAGGATTGGCAGACGGTCATATGAAGTTCGGCAAGAAGCAGCACCCCAAGCACGAGGCCCCCAAGAAGGAGAGGCAGGGCAAGTCAGCCCGCTCGACCTCCGGCGTCCCAGAGTTCGAAGGCGCCGACCAGCCCGTCATCATCCCCCCGATCTCCACCATCGGGCCCCTCGACGACAAAGCGCCTGACGATAAGCCCCATGGAAATGTGGGCAAGACCGTCCTGAAGGCATTGGGAATCATCGTGCTTATCGCCCTTGTCGCATACCTCGCCGGCGTCGCGTTCTTCTCGTTTCACTTCTTCCCCAAGACGACCCTGGGAAGCCGCGACGTCTCCCTCATGTCCGTAGACGACTTGGCCAAGGACAGCGAGGAAACGCTTTCGGGATACGAGGCCCACGTCGTCGGAGACGGCATCGACGTGACCGTCGAGGGCTCCGGCATCGACCTCAAGCTCGACGCGGACGCCTACGCGTCCTCCGCAAAGGAACAGCAGCTGGCATGGGCATGGCCCACCGAGCTTCTCGCCGACCACAAGGTCACCAGCGAGGTCTCCGCGTCCTGTGACCAAGACAAGCTCTCCGACCAGCTGTCCGAGGCCGTCTCCGCGATCAACAAGGAGGGCACCGAGCCGACCGACGCCAAGGTCGCCTTCGACAAGGACAAGGATGCCTTCGTTGTCGTCCCGGAGGTCTACGGAACCCTCATCGACGAGCAGTTGACGACCGAGTTCGTCGCCAAGCAGATCGGCCAGCTCGAGGAGACAATCAAGCCCGACGAGACTTGCCTGGTTCAACCCAGCAAGAAGTCTGACGACAAGACGTTGGCCACAGGGGCGCAGAACGCCAACAAGCTCCTGGTCGGAGACATCGAGCTCAACTTTAACGGCACCAAGGCCGCGACGATCGGCAACGAGCAGGTTTCCGCCTGGATCAAGGTCGACGATGAGGGCAACGCCTCCTTCGACGAGAACAAGATGAACAAGTGGACCCGCGGCGAGCTCTCCAAGCAACTCGACACGGTTGGCACCAAGCGCACATACAAGCGTCCGGACGGCAAGAAGTTCACCGTCTCGGGTGGCAACTACGGCTGGAGCATCGACGGCGCCAAGCTCTCCTCGATGGTCTGCGAGCAGATCAAGAGTGGCTCCAACGAGGCGATCGACATTCCCGCCCTGCAGGAGGCGCAGACATGGACCAAGAAGGGCGGTCAGGACTGGGGGGATACCTACATCGACCTCTCCATCACCGAGCAGCACGCTCGCTTCTACAAGAAGGGAAAGCTCGTATGGGAGTCCGACGTCGTCACCGGCAACACCGCCGACGGCAACCCCACCCCAGATGGCGTCTACCAGGTCAACGGCAACAAGGGTACCAACCAGACCCTGCTGGGCCTCGACGAGGACAAGGACGGAAAGCCTGACTACAAGAGCCAGGTCTCCTACTGGATCCCCTTCATCGACAACCTCGTCGCCTTCCATGATGCAAGCTGGCGCGGTGCCTTCGGCGGCAACATCTACACCTACGCGGGCTCTCACGGCTGCGTCAACCTTCCTCTCGAGAAGGCCAAGCAGCTCTACGACCTCTGCGACGTGGGCACGGTCGTGGTCGTCCACCACTAACCGCCGAGAAGCGCCCATGCGAAAACACACGGATCAGGGGGTGGGGGGGGGGGGGGGGGGCCCCCCCCGGGGGGATAGGCCAAGTTTTTTTTTAGCCACACCCGGGGGCGCCGCCCC
>JAWQCY010000009.1:0-5063 GCA_036321795.1 Coriobacteriaceae bacterium CM84B_73
CTGTCGTCGGGGCGCCCTGGGGGCCGCACAGCGCGTACCAAGGGCCACACCACAAGAAGGTCGCGCGCGAGACGGTCGCGCATGGTGCGGGTGGGAAGAGCTCGGGCGATTAGTACGGCTCGGCTGAGCGCGTCGCCGCGCTTGCACCTGCCGCCTATCAACCAGGTGGTCTACCTGGGCCCTTACCGAAGGGAAGACTCATCTCGGGACTGGCTTCCCGCTTAGATGCCTTCAGCGGTTATCCAGACCGGACTCAGCTACCGGGCGGTGCTCTTGGTGAACAACCCGTGCACCGGAGGTCCGTCCACCCCGGTCCTCTCGTACTAGGGGCAGCCTCCCTCAGTCTTCCTACGCCCACGGAGGATAGGGACCGAACTGTCTCACGACGTTCTGAACCCAGCTCGCGTACCGCTTTGAATGGCGAACAGCCATACCCTTGGGACCTGCTCCAGCCCCAGGATGCGATGAGCCGACATCGAGGTGCCAAACCTTCCCGTCGATGTGGACTCTTGGGGAAGATCAGCCTGTTATCCCCGGAGTACCTTTTATCCGTTGAGCGACGGCCGTTCCACGCCGGGCCGCCGGATCACTAGAACCTGGTTTCCCACCTGCTCGGCTCGTGGGCCTCGCAGTCAAGCCTGCTTGCGCTCTTGCACTCTAGCGGACGGTTGCCGACCGTCCCGAGCAGACCTTTGTGCGCCTCCGTTACTCTTTGGGAGGCGACCGCCCCAGTCAAACTACCCACCAGGCACGGTCCCCCCGCCCGATCAGGGCCGGGGGTTAGGATGCCAGAGCGTCGAGGGTGGTATTCCAAGGGCGACTCCGCAGGGACTGGCGTCCCTGCTTCAGCGTCTCCCACCTATCCTCTACACGACGGACCGGCAGCCAATGCCTAGCTGCAGTAAAGGTTCACGGGGTCTTTCCGTCCTTCCGCGGGTAAGTCGCATCTTCACGACTAGTGCAATTTCACCGGGTCTATGGTTGAGACAGCGTCCAAATCGTTACGCCTTTCGTGCAGGTCGGAACTTACCCGACAAGGAATTTCGCTACCTTAGGACCGTTATAGTTACGGCCGCCGTTTACCGGGGCTTAGGTTCGCCGCTTCTCCCGAAGGATGACGGCTCCCCGTGACCTTCCGGCACCGGGCAGGCGTCAGACCCTATACGTCGTCTTACGACTTCAGCAGAGTCCTGTGTTTTTGGTAAACAGTCGTTTGGACCTCTTCGCTGTGGCCGGGCGCGGCTCGGGGGGCGAGCCCCTCCACCGCTCCCGGCACCCCTTCTCCCGAAGTTACGGGGCAATTTTGCCGAGTTCCTTAACCATAGTTCTCCCGATCGCCTTGGTATGTTCTACCCGTCCACCTGTGTCGGTTTGCGGTACGGGCCCCCGGGGGCTGCCTAGGGGTTTTTCTGGGGAGCGTGGGCTCACCTGCTTCGCCTAAACGGCTTCGTCCGGCGCCTCGGCCTTTGGTGTGGCGGTCCGCGTTTGACAGGACCGCCGGCCTACGCGCCATCACGGGGACGTCCAGAACCCCGCCAGGCTACCCTCCTCCGTCACCCCATCGGTCGTAGCGCCCCACGGGAGGTGCGGGAATGTCGACCCGCTGTGCATCGGCTACGCCTTCCGGCCTCGCCTTAGCTCCCGACTGACCCTGGGGGGATTAGCCTTGCCCAGGAAACCTCGGACTTACGGCGGGGGCGTTTTTCACGCCCCTCTCGTTACTCATGCCAGCATTCTCACTCCCGGCCGCTCCACAGGGGGTCGTCCCCCTGCTTCGCCGCGGACGGGAAGCTCCCCTACCGCTAGATAAAATCTAGCCCGCCGCTTCGGTGCGACGCTTAGCCCCGTATATTGTCGGCGCATGTCCACTCGACCAGTGAGCTGTTACGCACTCTTTGAATGGGTGGCTGCTTCTAAGCCAACATCCTGGTTGTCTGGGCGGACGCACATCCTTTGCCACTCAGCGTCAACTTGGGGACCTTAGCGGGCGGTCTGGGCTGTTTCCCTCTCGAACACACAGCTTAGCCCACATGTTCTGACTGCCGTGCTCTGGACCGCGGGCATTCGGAGTTTGGTTGGTGTTGGTAGGCGGTGAGGCCCCCGCGACCATCCAGTGCTCTACCTCCCGCGGTAAACGCACGACGCTAGCCCTAAAGCTATTTCGGGGAGAACGAGATATCTCCGGGTTTGATTGGCCTTTCACCCCTATCCACGGGTCATCCCCTCAGTTTTCAACCTAAGTGGGTTCGGCCCTCCGCGGGGTCTTACCCCCGTTTCAGCCTGCCCATGGATAGCTCACCCGGCTTCGCGTCTACGGCGCGCGACTGGACGCCCTGTTCAGACTCGCTCTCGCTGCGGCTCGCTCACACGCTTAACCTCGCCGCACGCCGTAACTCGCTGGCTCATTCTACAAAAGGCACGCCGTCACCCCCGGGGGGGCTCCGACTGCTTGTAGGCACACGGTTTCAGGTACTGTTTCACTCCCCTCCCGGGGTGCTTTTCACCTTTCCCTCACGGTACTCGTGCGCTATCGGTCACAGGAGAGTATTCAGGCTTGGAGGGTGGTCCCCCCTGCTTCCCACCGGGTTTCACGTGTCCGGCGGTACTCGGGGCGCGCGACTGCGCGGGTGTCTCGGTTTCGCCTACGGGGCCATAACCCTGTCTCGCCGGCCTTCCCATGCCGTTCGGCTACCGAGCCACTTTGTCACCGCGCGGGGGGTAATCGCGGACCCCCCGCGTCGCTCGCCCCACAACCCCGGCGGCGCAACGCCCGCGCGCTGCACGCTGCCGCCGGTTTGGCCGTGGGTCCCCGTTCGCTCGCCGCTACTAGGGGAATCTCGTTTGATTTCTCTTCCTCGGGGTACTTAGATGTTTCAGTTCCCCCGGTTGCCCGCCCCCGCCGTATGTGTTCGGGCGGGGGCTGCCAGGAGGTTGGTCCTGGCGGGTTCTCCCATTCGGAGACCCCCGGATCGAAGCGTGTGTGCCGCTCCCCGGGGACTATCGCGGCTTGCCGCGTCCTTCTTCGGCTTCCTGTGCCAAGGCATCCACCGTGTGCCCTTACCATCTTCCTCGATGGCACCATGTAACGTTCTCGTCTCTTAATTGCGCTACCACACGGGACGCTCCACGCGTCCCGGGCGATCAGATGCGATCTTCTTGATGTAAGTAGATCTTGGTAATCACGCTATGCGGCTCTCAGGGTGCCCCGGGGCTGAGCCCTGGGGACCGGACACTGCGGACGCTGTGGTCCTGCGAGGGCAGCGGGCACGGAAGCGGAACCGACGGGTGGGCCGTCCTTCAAAAAAGTCATTCTTCTCTAGAAGAGGGAATCTCCCTAGAAAGGAGGTGATCCAGCCGCACCTTCCGGTACGGCTACCTTGTTACGACTTCACCCCCCTTACCCTCCACACCTTCGGCGCCTCCCCCCATTGCTGGTTGGGCCGACGACTTCGGGTGCAGACGACTCGGGTGGTGTGACGGGCGGTGTGTACAAGGCCCGGGAACGCATTCACCGCGGCGTGCTGATCCGCGATTACTAGCAACTCCGACTTCACGGGGGCGGGTTGCAGCCCCCGATCCGAACTGGGGCCGGCTTTGAGGGATTCGCTCGCCATCGCTGGTTCGCAGCCCGTTGTGCCGGCCATTGTAGCACGTGTGCAGCCCAGGGCATAAGGGGCATGATGACTTGACGTCGTCCCCACCTTCCTCCGGCTTGACGCCGGCGGTCTCGCGCGGGTGCCCGGCCTAACCGCTGGCAACACGCGACGGGGGTTGCGCTCGTTGCGGGACTTAACCCAACATCTCACGACACGAGCTGACGACAGCCATGCACCACCTGTGTGGGCTCCTCTCGGCCACCGGGTCTCCCCGGCTTCACCCACATGTCAAGCCCTGGTAAGGTTCTTCGCGTTGCTTCGAATTAAGCCACATGCTCCGCTGCTTGTGCGGGCCCCCGTCAATTCCTTTGAGTTTTAGCCTTGCGGCCGTACTCCCCAGGCGGGACGCTTAATGCGTTGGCTGCGGCACGGAGGGATCGTCCCCCCACACCTAGCGTCCATCGTTTACGGCTGGGACTACCAGGGTATCTAATCCTGTTCGCTCCCCCAGCTTTCGCTCCTCAGCGTCAGTCGTGGCCCAGAAGGCCGCCTTCGCCACCGGTGTTCTTCCCGATATCTGCGCATTCCACCGCTACACCGGGAATTCCACCTTCCCCTGCCAGACTCAAGTCCGCCGGTATCGGGAGCGGGCGGGGGTTGAGCCCCCGGATTTGACTCCCGACCTAACGGACCGCCTACGAGCGCTTTACGCCCAATGAATCCGGATAACGCTCGCCCCCTACGTATTACCGCGGCTGCTGGCACGTAGTTAGCCGGGGCTTCTTCTGCAGGTACCGTCACCGTGAGGCCTCGTCCCTGCTGAAAGCGGTTTACGACCCGAAGGCCTTCGTCCCGCACGCGGCGTCGCTGCGTCAGGGTTCCCCCCATTGCGCAAGATTCCCCACTGCTGCCTCCCGTAGGAGTCTGGGCCGTGTCTCAGTCCCAATCTGGCCGGTCGGTCTCTCAACCCGGCTACCCATCGTCGCCTTGGTGGGCCGTTGCCCCGCCAACAAGCTAACAGGCCGCGGGCCCATCCCCCTCCGTCGGGGCTTTCCCGCCTCCCCCATGCGGGGGTGGCGGAGTATCCGGTATTACCCACGGTTTCCCGTGGCTATCCCGGGGAGGGGGGCAGGTTGCCCACGTGTTACTCAGCCGTTCGCCACTGTATGCACCCCCGAGGGGGCTTTAACCGTTCGACTTGCATGTGTTAGGCGCGCCGCCAGCGTTCATCCTGAGCCAGGATCGAACTCTCCGTTCAGATCGGGCCCTCGCGGGCCGCGGATGTGAGTGAGGAGGCCCGTCCAGGCCGGTTTCGCGCCGTGTCGGATTCAAAGGATTGACTCGAGGGTTCAAAGGTAAAGAACCTGTTCGAGTTTCGCTTGAATTTGTGCTGTCCTCGCCGCCCTCTCGGGCGGCAGTATCCGGTTCTCAGGGTTCGCCCCGCCGCCCGGCTCGGCCGCGCGGCAA